>NZ_KB899707.1 GCF_000378445.1 Deinococcus aquatilis DSM 23025
TCTGAGCGTATCGAGCGCGTGAAACAACGAAAAGAGCACCACGCCGCAGGGTGTGGAACCTGCGACATCAAGAGGCCCACGACCATCCAAGCCATCGTCAGAGCGTGTCGGCGGTCCCGCCATGGGGCTGACCGGAGCAGATCGAAGACCCGGCTGAATAGAATGACGGCGTCCCCATCGGTGCGTTGTTCTTGTGTCATCGCAGCTCAAGAATGCCCCGACGGGGGCATTCTCATCTGTTTTGTCAGTCCCTCAGCCTCACAGCTTTTTCAGGCAACCCCTATAGTCGTGAGGATAAGGCAAATAAACTGGGAGACAGGAGTTGCCTTCTGTCTCCCCTAACAGCTCTCTAAGCTGCGTTCGATCAGCTCAGCCCTTCCGCTGTGCCAGCAACTCTTCCAACCTGTCCACGTACCCGGCCAACGTGCGGAAGGTGGCCTGCACCGGCTCTGGCGAGAGCATATCCACGCCCGCCGCTTTCAGGGCGTCGATGGGGTCGAGGCTGCCGCCGGATTTGAGGAAGGTCAGGTAACGCTCGCGGGCAGCGTCGGGGTCGGTATCGAACTGGCTGAGAAGCTGGTGGGCCGCGCTGATGCCTGTGGCGTACTGGTAGGCATAAAAGTTGGCGTACAGGTGCGTAGAAAACTGCGCCCAGAGTATGCCGCTGCGGTCACGGTCCATCGTCACGCCGTCGCCGTAGCCCTCGGCCAGCAGGTCGGCGGTGAGGGTGTTCAGATCGGGGGCGCTGAGGCTGCCGCCTGCTTCGACACGGCGGTAGGCTTCCAGTTCAAAGGCAGCCAGCGTGGGCATGATGAAAAAGTAGCGGTGGAAGTTGCCCAAGGCTTCCTCGATCAGGGCCACTTCCATCTGAGTATCACCTGCTGCACGGGCTTTTTCCAGCAGGTATTGGCGCACCATCGCCTGATTGAAGTTGCTGGCGACCTCGGCATGAAACAGCGTGTAGCGCGGCACGCTGAAGGGATGCTCGCGGGCCGAGAGCAGCGAGTGCATGGAGTGGCCGATTTCGTGGGCGAGGGTGGAATAGCTGGCGAGCGTGCCGTTCCAGGTCATGAAGATGTACGGCTTGACGCGCCCGCCGCCGTTGGAATACGCCCCCTGGCGTTTGCCGTCGTTCTCGGCGTAGTCCACCCAGCGCTCGGTGGTCAGGCCCGCCCGCATCTCGGTCACGTAGTCGGCTCCGAGCGGGGCCATGCCCTCGGCCAGCCATTCCACGGCCTGCGCGTAGTCCACAGGTACAGGCGGCACCAGGGAGGCTTTGACATCGTATTCGCGCAGTTCGGGCAGGTTCAGCCACTCGCGGCGCACCTTCCAGTAGCGGTGCCAGGTGGGGGTATGGGCGCGGTAGGTGTCCAGCAGGGTCGTGACCACATCGGTGGGAATGCGGTCTGGGGCGAGGGTGGCCGTGATCGCGTCGGGGTAGCGGCGGGCGCGGGCCAGGAACACGTTCTGGCGCACGTTGGTCGAGTAGGCAGCGGCCTGCGCGTGCTGCACTTCCAGATGTGCGTCGGCGTAGCCTTCCCACGCCTCACGGCGCACCTCGCGGTCAGGGTCGCTGGTCAGGCGGTCCACGTTGCCCTGAGTCACGGGCGTGCCCCCTGCCGTGCCGAAGCGCAGATCCATGTTTACCAGCGCCGGGTGAATGCCACGTTCGGAGGCGAAAGGAGCCTGCACTGCCCCCAGGAGTTCTTCGACCTCGGCACTCCGCACATGGGGTTGTTGGCGCAAAATCCGCTGAAGGCGAATGCGGAAGGGTTCCAGTTCAGGCTGCGTCATCCAGGTGGTCAACATCGCCTCATCCAGCGCCAACAGTTCCGGGCGGGCAAAAGCTGTGACGCTTCCGTAGCGGGCGGCAATGCCACTGGCGCGGTCACGGCGGGCGGCAGCTTCCGCGTCACGTCCGTCCACGCTGGCGTTCATGCTGGCATAGGAAAAAAAACGGGTCAGACGCAGTTCCAGTTCCGATTCGGCCTTCAGGTAGGCCAGCAGCGCACCTGCACTCTGTCCCAGGGTGCCCGCGTAACCTCCCAGCGCGTCTATATCAGCGGGCAGCGCAGCAGCGTCGGCCTCCCAGGCCTGGGGGGTGGCGTACATGGCCTCTATGTCCCAGGTCTGCTCGCGGGGCACTTCATGACGTTTGGGGAGGCTCTGGCCGGGCTGAATTGTGGTCATGGCGAGAAGGCTAACACGCGGGCCGGGCGCAGGTTGTTAAGGTTTGGGACAACTGAGCGGAGCTTGAGGAGCGGTCTGGGAGCCGAGCGGCTCAATGCTCAGGCAAGAGTGTTGCCCTGCTCGTCATGTTCTGCGGGCTGTTCCGTGACTGTAAGAAACCAAAGCAGCAAAAGCCTTGGGCAGGCGCTGGAACCTGTTCTGATCTGGACTGGCCCTGATTCCCGTTCATCCGGGAAACTGCCGAATGCCCAGCAAACGCCGTCACTCCTTCCGTCTTTTTTGCCACTCGCTTTGCCCTGCTCCTTGCGCTCTACAGGTGCAATGATGCTCGCGAATTACTGCCGTTCAGGGTTGGACCCCTCTGGCCCCTGAACGCCTTCCCCACTCACCGGAAGTCTCCCGGTTCGCTGACCAGCGCTTCGAGCAGGCGCACCGCTTCTTCCATACGGTGGCTCTGGACTCGGGCAGCGGCGCGGGCCTGACGCCATTCAAAGCGCACGCGGGCCAGGCTCAGTGGATCGCCGCCACTGGCATTGAGATGGACGGCGCGGGTTTCCAGGGATTCCACCGTGTGGGCCAACTGGCGCAGGGCCGATTGATGTGCGCGGGCGGCCTCCAGAGTGGTGTGGAGTTGTGCGCCTGCCTCGGCTTCGGCCTGGGCCAGATGGCGGCGGGCATCGGCAACGGCGGCGGCCTGGTTGGCCTGTTCTCCGGCCTGCCACTGGGCGTAATTCAGGCTGTAGCGGGCGCGGAGCACATTGGGATGCAGCGGCACACCCAGAGAGAACCGGGCGTTATCGAGGTTCATGTCCAGCATGGTCAGGGGCGTATCGGCGTCTTCTTCGGCCACCAGCGGGGCAAACGCATCAAGGAACGAGGTGGTCTGGGTCAGCATCAGGCGGCTGTGGGCCAGTTGCGCGGGCGTGGCCTGCTCACGCCCCTTGCCCGCCTCCAGTTCCGAGAGGCGCAAAAACAGCAGTTCGGCCTGAGCACGGGCGGCAGCCACCTGATCGGCCACCTCTATTCGCGCATGGTCAGCCCGCAAGTTGGTCAGCATGTCTTCGGTTTCCCAGCGGCGCACCTCGGCCTGGGTGGCCTGTACGTCCCATTCGGCGGCTGTTTCCAGGGCCGACAGATCTGGATTAGACCGGATCGCACCCAGGCTCCGCAGGGCAATTTCGGCGTGAGAACGGGCCAGAAGCAGGGCGAGGTCATGGGCGCGGCGGCCCCAGCGCAGGGCACGCGGCGCACTTTCGATAAAGGTGGGCGTGACAGTCGGCACAGGAACCGTTTCGGCCAGCCGGGCCAGATCGTTGGAGGCCACCTCCAGCCATTTGTCGGCACGGCCCTCTCCCATCTGATCGCGCATCACGCGGTACACGTCTTGCAGCACGGCCACCACGTCGCGGGGGCCGAGCGCCCGAACCGCCGTCCAGCCCCGGCGTTGCACCGCGCCCTGAATGGTCATTTCGGCCTCACGCACTCCCATTTCCTGGCCCAGCCGTTGCCGCAGCCAGTCGCGGTAGGGGTCACTCGAAGGGCCAGGGGTCGGGTGGGTCATGGCAATACCTCTGAAGGAGACGGTGAGGATGAAGCCTGGGACGAAATGCTGCGGCGCTGGCGCACACATTCGAACAGGACCAGTGCAGCGGCGATGGACACGTTCAGGCTATCGGCTCCGCCCGGCGCGGCGTGCATGGGAATCCCCACGCTGAGGCTGGACGGACTCTGGGCGCTGCGCCAACTGGCAGGCAGGCCTTCATGCTCGGTGCCCATCAGAAGGGCCACGCGTCCAGTCAGGGGGGCGTCCCAGTAGGCCTGGGGCGCGTCGGGCGTGCAGGCGACGGTGGTAAACCCGTAGGCAAGCAGCCAGTCCCAGGCTTCTTCTTCGCTCAGGACTGCGGTGGGCACGCGAAAGACACTGCCCTGAGAGGCGCGGATCACGTTGGGGCCATACGGGTCTGCGCCGCGCCCCAGCACCAGCACCGCGTGTGCCCCCGCTGCATCGGCGCTGCGGAGGATCGCGCCCACGTTGCCGGGCTTCTCCAGACCGTGCAGCACGATGACGACCGCGTGTTCGGGTGGGTCAGGCAGGACCGGTGTGGGCGTGGGCGCAAGCATCATCAGGCCGTCTGGATTCTCGCGGCCACTGACTTTTTCAAAGGCGGCGCGGGACAGTTCTACCCGCTCGCCGGGCAGGGTGTGCGCCACCGCCAGGGCTTCGGGGCTGTACAGGGCCGGACAGGTCACGATCAGGCTGGGATGCACGCCCGAGGCCAGCGCCCGCGTGGTTTCTCTGGCTCCCTCCAAGACCACGACGCCGTCCAACTCGCGCTCCCGGCGGGTACGGAGGCGAACCAACCGCTTGACAAGGGTATTTTGAAGGGAAGTGATTACGTCCGGCGCGGTCATCGGGGTTCATTATGCTCGCCGGGTGACTCACTTTGGCGGTGTTTCCGACCACACCCGTCGACACCGCCCCCGTACCCTCCTGCCGCACTTGCACTACCTTGACGCTATGCCGCTCGCCTATCCGCCGTTCAAGTCCTGTCCGTGCGGGTCGGGCCGCAGCTACGGCGCGTGCTGCGGGCCTGCCCACGACGGCACCCGGCCCCCCGCCACCCCCGAAACGCTGATGCGGGCGCGGTATACGGCCTACGCGCTGGGCAACGTGCCGTTCGTATTAAAAACCTGGCACGCCAGCACCCGTCCCAGCCACCTCGATCTGAACGACGGCACGCGCTACGTGGGCCTGCGCGTGCATGCAGCAGCGGGCGACACAGTGGACTTCACGGCCTCGCTGAAGTTGCCGGGCGGCGAACGCTACAGCTTCCGCGAGCGCAGCCACTTCGAGCAGGTGGGCGGGGCGTGGGTCTATGTGCAGGGCGAGGAAGTGGAGGGTTAGGCCAACCCCGGCAACTCTGCCCCGCCGGGCCGCGTACACAGGAATATGACCGACAACACCACGCCGGGCGATACGGCTGACAATGAGGCAAGCAGCGACACCAAGCGCACCCGGTCCTTTCCGAAGATCAGCAATGATCCGCCCATCCCACGCAGGCCCCCTTCAAGCCGCCTGCTGTGGACGATTGGCGGTGTGGTGGCCGCAGCCCTGCTGATCGGCCAGAGCATCAAGGTCGTTCCGGCAGGCTACGTGGGCGTGGTGTTCAGTGCCCTCAGCGGCGTCAAACCCAGTTCTCTTCAGGAAGGCGTGCATTTTGTGACGCCGTTCGTGGATCAGGTCAATCTGTATGACGCCAAACTGCAAGAAATTACGCTGGCCCATACCGAAGAAACCGGCGGCGAGGACGGGGCCATTCGCGCCCGCAGTCAGGAAGGGCTGGACATCACGGCAGACGTGACGGTGCAGTTCCGCATAGACCGCACCAAAGCGGCCATCTTACATAAAGAGTTGGGGCGGAATTACGTTCAGACCGTGATCAGCCCGCAGATTCGCTCCAAGGTGCGCGACGCGATCGGGCAGTTCAGCGCCGCCGACATCATCAGCACCAAGCGGCAACAGGTCGAAGCCAGCATCACGGGTGCCCTGCGCGAGGTGTTTACCAAAAATAACCTGCTGCTGGACGCCGTATTGCTGCGCGAACTGCGGATTCCCGACAGCATCGCCAAGGCCATCGAGCAAAAGCAGGCCGCCGAACAGCAGGTGGCCGTGGAGCGCAACCGCTTGCAGCAGGCCACCATCAGTGCCCAGCGTGAGGTCGTGGTGGCCGAGGGCGCGGCCAAATCCGCCATTGCCAAAGCACGCGGCGACGCCGAAGCCCTGACGCTGCGGGGGCGTGCCCTGCGCGAAAATCCGCAGCTCATTCAACTGACGGTGGCCGAGAAACTGGCTCCGGGCATCAATACCGTGATGCTGCCCGCCGACGGCAACTTCTTGCTGGACTTGAAGAGCCTGCAGACGGCGGCGAGCACGGCCAAACCCTGAGCAGCCCCACCTGAAGCTGAGAGGATGGGAGATTGGATAGGATGACCATATGATTGCCGTTTTGATTCTGATCGTGATCTTTGGGGGCATTGCCCTGATTACGTATGTAGACAACACGACCAAGGCGCAGCGGCGGGCCTGGCGTCTGGAAGATGCGGCGGCCAAGGCGGGTCAGGCCCTGCCCTCGGCGGCGGCCAAAGCGGTGGCGGCCCTGCCTCACGCCGCAGCCCCGGCCCCCGAAGGGCCAGAAACACTGATTCTGCGCCTGCCCGACGATGCCAGAGCACGGGCTTGGGCCTTGCTGTGTACGGTGGCCGACGCCCAGCAGGGCAAGGGAAATCCAGATACCCGCACGGCGTATCTGCTCCGGCAAACGCGGGAATCGTATCTCCCCGACACCCTGCGGGCCTACCTCGGCCTCACGGACGGAGCGCGGCGGGCGCTGGAGGCCCAGGGACAGTCGCCGGATACGCTGCTGACTGAACAGATCGCGCTGATGGAAGACGGCGTGCGCGAAGCCCTGCGCCACGACCACGCCGCGGCAGACCGCCTGCTGACCCAGGGCCGATTTCTGCGCGAACGCTTCGGCACCGCCGAAGGTGGCCTGAGCCTGAGCAAAGTGGAGGGCCTCTGAGAGCCGCATCACCTGAAGCTGCGAAGAAACTGAGTGCTGCTGCAAGTCCGGGTTGAATCCCGAACCCAACAGGATTCAATCCTGACTTAAATCTTGACTTAAAGGAAAAGGAAAGGACGGATTCCGTTCGTCTCCTGAAATCTTTAGGAAGCCACAAAAGTCTCTCTCAGACGGTAAATCCGCTCCAGCACTTCAGAGCCTCCCCCTTTTGTCTCTCCATCATCCCTCTACCCCAGAGTCCACTCCCCAATCTCAAACATTGAACCCAGTCCAGAAAGGCGGACAGCAGACGACAGAGCCGCTAGTCTGCCAGAATCTATGACTCTCACTACTGCTTTCTTGGGCCTCGGCGCGATGGGCACGCCGATGGCTGCACACCTGACCCGGCATGCACAGGCCACAGGCGGGCGTTCGTTGGTGTGGAACCGCACAGCGGCGCGGGCCGAAGCACACGCCCAAACATATGGCAGCGAAATTGCCACCTTAGACCAACTGGCCGAAGCCGACGTGCTGTTTTCCTGCCTGCCCACCAGTGCCGATCTGGATGAGGTGCTGGCCGCCCTGCCCGCCCTGAAACGCGGCGCGGTGTGGGTGGACTGTACCAGCGGGCACCCCGACGCCGCACCCCGGCAGGCGGCAGAATTGGCGGGGCGCGGCGTGGCTTTTCTGGATGCCCCCGTCAGCGGCGGCACGGGCGGCGCAGAGTCAGGCCAACTGACGGTGATGGTCGGCGGCGCGGAAGCTGATCTGGAGCGGGTGCGTTCCCTGCTGGACACCCTCGCCGGGCGGGTGATTCGGGTGGGCGACACAGGCGCGGGCTTCGCGGTGAAGGCCATCAACAATGCGCTGTTGGCGGTCACGCTGTGGGCCACGGGTGAGGGCCTGGCCGTGCTGGGGCGCAGCGGCGTGAATCTGGGTGCGGCGCTGGACGTGATCAATGCCAGCAGCGGGCGCAGCAATGCCAGCCAGAACCTGATTCCGGCGCGGGTGCTGACGCGGGAATTTCCGGCCACTTTCGGGCTGGGCCTGCTTGCCAAAGATGCGGGCATTGCGCTGGATATGGTGAATAGCACGCACAGCAGCGCCCCGGTGTTGGCGCAGACGGCGGCCATGATGCGAGCGGCGGCTAACGTGATCGGCAGCGACGTGGACCATACGGCGGCCCTCAAACTCATCGAGCAAATGAATAAGGTGGTGATCGAGTAATGACTGAGCAGACACAGACCAAAGCCGCACAGTTCGGAGTCGTGACCGATGGCGGGCTGGACGCCTACGCAGAGCTGAACAACAAGGTGCCCATCGCGCCGTTCAGCGTGAATTTCGGCAGCGTCAGCAGGCGCACGCATGAGATCAGCCGCGAAGACCTGCTGCGCGAGTTGGCGACCAACCCCGAACATCCGACCAGCAGCCAGCCCACGCCGCAGGACTGGGCCGACGCCTACCGGGCAGCGGGTACGCCGGAAGTCCTGGCCGTGACCATCAGCGCGGGCCTCAGCGGCAGCCGCAACGCCGCCGAGCAGGCCACCCAGGTGACGGACGGCGTGAAGGTCACGCTGCACGATTCACGGACACTCAGCGCAGCGCAGGCTTTTCAGGTTCACGCCGCTGTGACTGCTGCCCAGCGCGGCGAGAACATCCAGACCGCCATCGCCTGGATGAAGGCCGTCGAGCAGGAGACCGAACTGTATTTCACGATTGAGACGCTGGAATACCTGCGGCGTGGCGGGCGAATTGGGCGGGTGCAGGCCACGGTGGGCGGCCTGCTGAACCTCAAGCCTGTGATTACGGTGGACAAGGCCACGGGCGCGTATACCAATCTGGCCCGCGTGCGCTCTTACCGCTCGGCCATAGAAGCGATCGCCACGCAGATCACCACCCGTTACGGCGAGGGAACGCCGCTGCGGTTGGGCCTGCTGTACGGCAGCGAGCGGGCCGATGCGGACGCCCTGCTGAAGGCGGTGCAGGCGCGGCATCCGGTGGTGTGGGCGGGCTTTGCGGGCGTGAATCCGGTGCTCAATATCCACACGGGGCCAAGAACCGTGGGCATAGCTGTAGCACCGGGCGCGTGGCCCTGGGAACGATAGAGCCGGGGTCACTGGTTTCGGGGACAGAGAGCAGGCGAACAGACCTGAGAAGTGACGCAGGAGGGCGAGTACCGAAGAAGGTACGTCGCCCTCTGGACGTTCCCGCCCCTCAGCCGCGCATGTGGAAGTAGCGCACGAACTCTCTGAATCCCAGCCTTTCGTAGAAGGGAGCCACGTTCGTCCAGTCGATTGCCATCGCCTGTGCCCCCCGATTTTGCAGGTGGGTCATGGCGGCCACCATGAACGCGCTGCCGACGCCGCCCCCGCGCAATTCCGGGGCAATCCCGATGGGGCCGAGGCCGCCCACCAGCCCGCTGACACCCACGGCGTGGCGCAGGGCCTCTGGAAAAAAGAAGGATGGCAACACGGCGGCGTCGGTTTCCACGCCTGTCAGGGCGAATCCGGCCACCTGTGGGCCGTTCATCAGCACCAGCACCTGAGAGGGGTCGCGGGCGATGACAGCAGAGGCGTCATGGGTCCAGCGGGGGCCGAAGGTGGCCTCGGCAAAGGCCAGTAGTGGGGGCACTGTTCCCTCTTCGGCAGCGTTGGTCAGGCGCATTCCGGCGGGAATGACCGCCGCAGGCAGCGGCAAACGCAGATCACAGGCCATATCCGAACTTTCGCGGCCTGTACGGACAAAACCTAGGGCCTCAAAAAAGGGCACGCTTTGGGCAGTGGGAGCGGGTAAAAAGTGTCCGCGTTCCTCTCCCAAAGCCAGCACGACGGGGCCGAGGCGCTCGCGGGCTTCTGAGACGAGGGAGCGCCCCAACCCCTGACGCCGGGCCTGCGGATGCACCAGCACCAGGCGGATGTGGGCGTGGGCATAAGCTTCAGGCGGGCGCAGAGCAAGGGCTGCCAGCAGGGTGCCGTCGGGGGCGCGGCGATACAACAGGTGGGCCGGGTCGCCCAGGCGGTGGGCAAAGCCGCGTGGGTGCGGCACCAGTTCGGGCCAAGCCTGCGCCCAGAGTGCGTGCAGTTCGTCAGCGTTGGGCACGGCAACGGGGGCGGTCATGCGCTGACCTCGCCAAAGGGCAGGTGTCCGGACAGGGCACGCTGGCCGCCCAGCCAACCCACCAGAGCGGCGCGGGCCTCGGGGCGAAAGCCGAAGCTCACAACAGCAGGAGCGTCAATGTCCAGCACGGCATAGGGGTTGTAGAGGGCCAGATGTAGATCGGGCTGCACGCCGCGCAGGGCGCTCTGGCGGTGGCGGGTGGTGGTGGCGAGAATCACAGGAAGGCCGACAGCGCGAATGGCCGCCCAGTCCAGTTCTTCGGGGGTGTCGTAGGCGTGGAGTTGCACCGAATAGACACTGCCGAGTTCTTGGGCAAGCGTGTCGGCGTCCACGCTGGCCTCGCTGACGTTTTCGCGCTGTACTCGGCGTTGGGCGACCAGCAGGACTCGGGAACCGGGGGGCGGCGGGGTCGGAGTTTGGGTTGTACTGGGGGAATAGGCGCTCAGGCCGCGTGCCCAGGCTTCGGCCAACAGAGGCGCGTCGGCGGCTGGATTAAAGGGAGTGGCGGCAGACGGATAGGCGGCGGCCAATGCGTGTAGGCGGCGCAGGGAGGCATCGAGTTCGGTGGGGTTCAGGGTGGGCAAAGCCGTTTGCATGGCCTTCAGGGTGGCTTCCTGGGCTTCTCGGCGGCCCAGGGCCATGACCAGATCGGCTCCGGCGCGGAGTGCGAGGACGGCGGCTTCTCCACGGCCATAGTGGGAATCGATGGCCTGCATCCCCATACTATCTGTCAGAGTTATTCCTTCGTAACCCCACTCGGTGCGGAGCAGGTCGGTCAGGATCGGGCGCGAGAGGGTAGCGGGGTAAACAGAATCGAGGGCGTCATAGACGATATGCGCGGTCATGATGGCGGGTGTGACGGGCAGCAGATCGCGGAAGGGAGCAAACTCGGTGGCGTCCAGCTCGGTGCGGCTTTTGTTCACACGCGGCAGGGCTTTGTGGCTGTCGAGGTGGGTATCTCCGTGGCCCGGAAAATGCTTGACGCAGGCGGCGACTCCCTCAGCGGCATGTCCGGCCAGAGCTGCCCGCCCATGCCGGGTGACAAGGCCCGCGTCTGCGCCGTAGGCCCGCTCACCGATCACCGGGTTGGCCGGGTTCACGTTGACATCCAGCACCGGGGCAAAGTTCCAGTTGATGCCCACAGAGCGCAGTTGGCGGGCCAGTGCCGCGTTCACCGCTTCGGTCAGGGCCGGGTCGTCTGCCGCGCCGAGGCTCATGGCCGAGGGCGCGAACGGCCAGAAGGTGGGCCGCAGGATCGCGCCGCCTTCGTGGTCGAGGGCAATCAGGGCGTCGTCGCCCAGCACGTCCCGCAGATCGGCACACAGGCGGGCCAACTGCTCGGGCGATTCGATGTTTTTGCCGAACAGACAGACGCTACGGACGCCGTGCCTTGTCAGGTGCGCGGCAGTTTCTGCGTCTAGCACAGTTCCGGGAATGTCTACCATTGCCAGTGCGCCGTGCAGCGGGCGGGATGATTGTGTGGTCACGGGAGGTAGGGTAAAGGATCGGCGGCCCCTTGAGCTACCGGAAGCGTGGCCCGCGCCGATGCTTTGGCCTTCTATGCTCTAGCCTGCCGTCCATGACCGAACAGCTGAATCCTTCTGCTCTGCCCGCCGCCCTGACCCGCCTGCTTGGGCAACTGGTGGTGAGTGTGCAGGCCGACGACGGCAGCCCTCTGCGTGAGGTGGCGCATATCGTGGCAATGAGCCGAGCGGCGCTTCTGGGAGGGGCGGCGGGCCTGCGTCTGCGTTCGGCAGAGGATATTCGGGCGGTACGGGCCATCACGGGCGTTCCCATTATCGGGCTGACCAAGCAGGCGCACCCCGGAACCGACGTGTATATCACCGCCACGCCGCAGGAAGTTCACGAGGTGGCCGCCGCTGGAGCCGACATCGTGGCCTTCGACGGCACCGATCTGCCGCGTCCGCACAGCGTGGCAGAACTGGTGGCGGCAGCGCACGCGGCGGGCGCGTTGGCAATGGCCGACATCAGTACGCTGGCCGAGGCGCGGGCGGCCTACGCGGCGGGCGCAGACATCGTGGGCACCACCATGAGCGGCTACACGCCTCACAGCCCGCAGCAGGCGGGGCCGGATCTGGCCCTGATGGAAGCATTGGCGGCGGCTGGCCTGCCGTTTGTGGCCGAGGGGCGGATCAATTCGCCGGAACTGGCCGCCATCGCCCTTCAGACAGGGGCGCTGTGCGTGGTGGTGGGCAGCGCGATTACCCGGCCCGACCATGTGACGCGCTGGTTTGCCGAGGCTCTGGGAATCAGATGACCAGGCGCATGAGAGGCAGCGGCGCATTTCTCAGGTTGCCGTTAGATTCACACGCTACTCTGAGCGCAATCTCAACATGACCTCAAGGCCAGTCCGCTAGGATCAATGACCGGGCCAGCCGATCTCAAGGAGTCTTATGACATCAACCTACAAAAAAGCACTGCTGACCGCCGCCCTGATCCTCTCTTCGGGCGCAGGTGCACAGAAGACCCAACTGGAATTCTGGACCATCAGCCTGGCCCCACTGTTCAACGATGAGATGAACCGTCTGGTATCTCAATTTGAGAAAGAAAACCCCACGGTGGATCTGAAATGGGTAGACGTGCCCAGCAACGCCATAGAGCAGAAGCTGCTGGCCGCTGTCGCTTCTGGCCGCCCACCTGCCGCTGTGAACCTCAGCAGCGATATGGCCGTGAAACTGGTGCAGCAGGGCGCACTGGAAACCCTGACCCTCAGCGACGCGCAGAAGAAGAGCTACTTCGGCAGCCCGCTGAGCACTTTCACCTTCGAGGGCAAGACGATGGGCGTGCCGTGGTACTGGGCACCCAAAGTCGTGGCCTACAACACCGACATCTTCCGCAAGGCGGGCCTGGATCCGGCCAATCCTCCCCGCACCATTCAAACGCTGATCGCCGCCGCCAAGCAGATTAAAGATAAGACCGGCATGTACGGCTTCATGCCCAACATCAACAACATCAACATGCTGTTTATGTTTCAGGAAGCGGGCCTGCCCATCTTTGACAAGAGCGGTAAAAAGGCAGTCTTTAACAGCCCCGAGCATGTGAAGTTGCTGCAAACCTACGTGGATTTGTATAAGGGTGGCTACATTCCTGAAGACACCATGCGCCGGGGCTTTGTGGCCGCCACCGAGCTGTATTCCAGCGGCAAGCTTGCCATGTTGATTACCGGGCCGCAGTTTATTCTGCGCGTTGCCAACGACAACAAAGCCATCTATGACCTGACCAAAGTGGCCCCCTACCCCATCAATATCGCCGGAAATGTCATTCATACGCCGCTGATGGGCTTTACGGTGCCCAAAGGTGTGAAGGACAAGGCCCTTTCGCAGAAGCTGGCCCTGTTTCTGACCAACGATGTGAATCAGCTGCAATTCAGCAAGGTCACCAAAACGACCTTCCCCAGCACCGTGAAAGCCAGCACGGACAAATTCTTTAAGCAGGGCGGAGCCAATGCCGTTGATCAGGGCAAATTGGTGAGCAGCACCGAGCTGAAGAAGGCCAAGGACCTGACTCTGGTTTACCCGGATGCCAGCAAACTGAATAAGGTTTTTAAAGACAATGTAGAAGCGGCGATGGCAGGCCAGAAGAGTGCAAAACAGGCGCTCGACGACATCGTGAAGGCGTGGAACGCGAGCCTGTAAGGGTGAATTCACGGGCAGGCAGGGTCGTCTTGATGGCGGCCCTGTTGTTGTCTGGGACGGCGGGGGCAGACAAACCGCATAGGCCGCCCCCACCGTTCTCCATGCCCTATCAGCCTGCCTACCGCCCGGACGACCAACCAGAATTCCCACTGACTTCAGAGACCGACGAAACCCGGATTGCCCCCGACATCTGGGATACCCCACCGGACTTGATTGGAGAAACGCGAGTGGGGGTGTTTGCCGACGATGGGGTGAATCCGGGCTTCCTGTTTATCGGGGCCAACGAATCGCGCATTGGCGAGGATTATCTGGTGCTGCGCTGCGTGGCTGGGAGCGAGTACGAATTCCGGCTGGTGCTGGGGCAACCGCTGCTGCTGACGCAAGCGTACCGCCTGGAAGGGGCTTGGGCCGGACGCACACGCACGCTGAAGCCCGAGCCTGCCGACCCGGAAACCGCAGACGCTGTGCTGCTGGCAGAAGCTGACGCCGCTGCTCTGTTTGGAACTCTCTTACAAGGCCAGACCCTAAAACTGACCATGCGGCCTTTATCCGGCTCTGGCGCACTGCTGCTGGCCCTGACCTTTAACGGCACGGGCGCGGCGCAGGGCTGGGACAGGATCAAGCGGTGCCAGCCCTGAGCAGTTCAGACAGCATCGGATTCAGGTCAGGCCTTTGCATAAAGGTGATTGAAATGCGATTACAGGGGGGATTCGTCTCATTTAAACTAAAAATACTCGGCTACCAGTTTCCAGAGATGGGGTCTGATCCTTATGATTCCGAATGGCTCGACATCCAAATTTCTATCCGTCATTCAGAAGGACGTTGGCAGGATTGGGTGAACATTGACCCCTCTTTAGAGACGGTTGACGTGCAACATCTCATCGAATGGCTGCACGAAGTGGCTTCCCACAGCACCGTATTCAAACATTGGCGTTCTACACGCTTGGAGAGCCGGATCTTCTTTACTGAACCCAATCTGGGTTTTGAAGCCCATTCAGATGTATACGGAGAGCAAGAACTGGCGCTCCGAGTCTATCTGGCCGCCGAGAATCTTCCACCCTTCAAGAAAGACCTTCAGCATATTGAACTCGATAAGAGAGAAGAGATTTCGGAAGTCTGGATAGATTTCCCAGTTAATGCGAGTGATCTTGAGCAAGCTGCCCAATCGCTGACAGAACAACTGGCTTCCTTCCCCATACGAACCAACAGAAAGCGTCTTCCTATCATTTCAGATCAAGGAGTTTAAATGTCTATTTCCAAACTCATCTCTCTAAAAATGCTGCTTCTTGCTGGGGGATTACTCGCTGGCAACAGTCTGGCCGCCCCACTGCAACTCTCCCCCATCCCCGATGCCCGCGCCCTTGCGCCGTTGGGAACGCTGGTGCCTGCGCCCAAGCAGGCCAGTTTTCCGGCGGGAATGTTGCCCCTGACGGGCCTCGGCGTGCGCGTGGTGGGCACAGCCCCGGAACTGGGCTGGGCCGTGCGCGACCTGCGGGCCGAGTGGAGAACGCGGCTGGGCGCAGAGTTGCCGGATGCAGGCAAGGTCTTGATTACGGTGGGCACGCTGGCCGACGCTGGCCTGGCCGCCAAGGTGAAGGCAGCGGGCCTGACGGCGACGGGCGCGGAAGGCTACGCGCTGTGGGTGGAGGCGGGCGGCGCGTATGTGGTGGGCGCAGACGCACGCGGGACCTATCTGGGGGCGCAGACGCTCCGGCAACTGCTGACCACCACGGGCCTGAAATTTGCCCGCATCAGCGATTCGCCCGCGCTGCCGCAGCGGATCGCCATGATTTATCTGGATCAGTACAGCGCCGCCGTGAACGACAAACTCATTCCCATGCTGGCGGCCCTGAAATACAACAGCGTGCTGGTCATGAGCAACTACGTGCAGTGGGACGCGGCCAGGGCGGGCGGCTGGTCCCATCCGGGCGGGGCCACCAAAGCAGAGGCGGCGCGGGTGGCGGCTCTGGCCCGCTCCTACGGCCTGGAACCCATTCCGCTCATAGAAACGCTGGGGCATGTGGAATGGATGTACTACGGCGGCAAAAATCTGGACCTGCGCCAGGACCCAGATAGCCAGAATCCTTTTTCGTACGACACGCTGAACCCGGCCACCTATTCGCGGGTCGTCCTGCCGATCCTCAAAGAAGCCGTGGACGTGTTTAAGCCCAAAGTCATTCATATCGGGCACGACGAGATCAGAAACCGTGACCGCTTTCCGGCCCGCGAAAACGGCAAGGCGCTGGGCTTCGAGAAGCTGTTTGTAGGCGACGTGCTGAAGCTGCACGACTTCCTGAAAGAGCAGGGCGTGGCAACCATGATCTGGCATGACACGGCCTTTGCTGACTCCGTGATCGGTACGCTGCCCGCGCAACTGCCCAAAGATCTTCAGGTGGCGTACTGGAATTACGCCCCCGGCAACAGCTTTGGGCTGCTGGGCCGCATCAAGGCGCTGGGTTTTCCGGTGCTGGGCGCTTCCTGGGATGAGGTGGGCAATGCCGAGGGCTACGCCAGAGCCGCCGCGCAGGTGGACGCATCCGGCATGATCCAGACGCGCTGGACAGGCTATTTTGGCAACCCCAGCATCTGGGATGGAGCCGCCGAGCAGGGCGTCGCATTCGTGCGGGCCGCCAATTCATTCTGGAATCCAGCGGCGGGCAGCGTGCCCAACGCAGAGGGAATTTACCGCACCACCTATCAGCCCGACGCTTACCGGAGTGCGGCAGGCACGCTGGTCAATCTGGCCCCTCTGGTCACGCGCTCGCTGACCGACAACGATGAAAAAGGCTGGATTCTGAAGGGCGCAGACATTGATCTGCGGAATCTGAAGACGGGCATCAACCGCTTTGGGGCGTACAAATTCAACGTAACGGGCGCGGTGATGCTCAGAGGTTCACGGCCCGCCGCCAAAGACCTACCCGAACGGGTCACGGTGGAACTGGGGCGCAAGGCCAGCTCCATCGCCTTTCTGCACACCACTGGCTGGCCCGCCGCCACCGCCCGCGAGGTTATCGGGCGCTACGAGGTGCGCTACGCCGATGGCAGCATGGTCAGTCAGCCGCTGGAATACGGGCGGCACATCCGCGCCTGGACAGATACGCTGACCACCTCCATGATTCCGGCCCCCGCCTGGGCAGGCAAAACCAGAGATGGTCTGGAGGTGGCCGTGCCCGTGCTGGACTGGATCAACCCCAAACCCGACAAGGTGATTTCCTCGGTCACGCTGGTCAGTGAAGGCAAAAATGCCAACCTGACGCTGATCGGGCTGACGTTGATTGGGGAAGGGAAGTAAACTCAGAGCAGTAAATCAGGCGTTTGGGGACTGTAGGAAAAGGGCTATGGGTAGCTCTCAATCAGCTCCCCATAAGATGTCAGGATGCCAAAAGAGAAAACAGCAATCTTCTGGATTGTTTTTGAAGCGCGTCACGTCAGTGGATCTGTTGAGATTCGCGGCGTCCCCGATAGTGACGCGTCTTTTCTTTACATGGATGGTTTTGAGCGAACCGAGGACGGCTATAAGCTCCACTTCCGAAAGGGACTGAAAAAGCGGTGGGAAGACCGTGTGGCTAGCGAGGTACTCAACATTCTGCGGTCTGCGGTGGACATTTACGGCGTCACCCGCTGGTGGGCAGGAAATGATGAGGCATATACCGCAGCAGAACCTGATTTTCAAAGTCAGATGCGGCACTGGCACAGTGAGAATCAGTGACCTATCCTTTGCCCACACCCCATAGCACGCCCAAATAAAGATCATCTAGAGCCAACTTGCTCGGACGAATCCCACTCTACCCGCTGCCCACATCGCGCTTCACCGGGCTGCTTTCCTCGGCTTGCAGATATTCCTGTACGCTCATGGGTTGCGGGGCGGGGGCGCTCATGGCTCTATGCTGCCCCTGCACATGCAACAACAACCCACCCTCAGGCTGATGGCCGATTATCAATGTTTTCCGCTCTGGCAGCACGGCGGAGACAATATTGACCCCTCTGTGCTGGCCCTGCCCACCGAACTGGTGGCGCGGCTGGAGGCGTGGGCCGACGCGCTGGATTCCACCCTGAATCTGGCCGACCCGCTGTCGCCCGTGCCAATGCGGGCAACCTTTTTGCGGGACGGTGAGAATGAGGACGCCGCCTTCGAGCGAGAAGGCCATGCGCTGTGGTGGGCACTGCGGGCGGCCCTGCCGGGGTACAGCATCAGCTATTTCAGCACACTGCTGGGAAGGCTGGTTGACGCTGGCGACGATGAATTGCTGGATCAGTTGGACGGTACCGGAGAGGTCACGGGCGTGCTGTGGCGCTCGGTGTCGGACGGCGTGAGGGGCGTACGGGGCATCAACGCTTTCTTTCGGAATTGGGCGGGGCAACTGCTGTTTCCGCGCCGTGCCGCGCACAAAACCCGCTGGCCGGGGGCGCTGGATTTTAGCGTGGGCGGCTACACACTGGCGGGCGAATCCTTTGACGACTCGTTTGTGCGCGAGGCCCGTGAGGAACTGAACGTGGATTTAACCGCCCCCGCCGAACAGACACCGGGTTGGCGGGTGCTGGCCGATCTTTCGCCGTTTGAGACAGGCGTGAGCTGCTTTATGCGGATCTACGAGGTGGACGCCGACGACCTGCCCCACCTGAACCCCGACGACTTCAGCGGGGCAGAATGGCTGACGCCGCAGCAAGTGCGCGAGCGAGCGGCACAGGGCGAGTTACTCAAACCCGATCTTCTGAAGGTTATCAACCTTGTGTATGCAAGGCAGTAACAGTCTTTGACCATACATTTGTAAACAGGCGGGCCACTTGGCGGGGTGTTTTGTGCTGAACTGGGCAGCATGGCTTCATCTGATCAGGGCACTGGACATATCAACGCTGGGCAACTCAGCGTGGCAATCGTGGGCGGCAGCGGGTATGCGGGTGGAGAATTCCTGCGGCTGGCGCTGGGGCATCCGCATCTCAGGGTGACTCAGGTCACGAGCGAGCGTAGCGCGGGGCAGCCTGTGGCGCTGGTTCATCCCAATCTGCGCGGGCGCACCAATCTCAAGTTCCGCAAGGCCGCCGATCTGGAGGAAGCCGACATCATCGTGCTGGCGTTGCCACACGGCAGCGCAGCGGGCCGAATTGCCGAATTCGAGGGCAAGGGCCGCGTGATCGTGGATCTCAGCGCCGACTTCCGGCTCAAAGACCCCGAGGTCTTCCGGCAGGCTTACGGAGAGGCGCACCCGGCCCCCGACACCCTGAGCAGCTGGGTCTACGGCAATCCCGAACTGCACCGCGAGGAACTGAGAACCGCCACCCGGATCGCCTGCGCGGGATGCTTTGCCACCTCCGTGATTCTGGCGCTGTATCCGCTGCTGAAGCTGGGGGTGCTGCTACCCAAGGACATCATCGCCACCGGACTGGTGGGCAGCAGTGCGGCGGGCGCGAGCAGCTCGGATGCCTCGCACCACCCGGAGCGGGCCGGAAGCCTGCGCGTGTACAAACCCGTGGGCCACCGCCACACCGCCGAGGTGCAGCAGGAACTTCCCGGCCATTTCCCGATTCACCTGACCGCCATCAGCACGCCACGGGTACGCGGCATTCTATCTACCATTCAGGCGTGGATTCCCGACGGCTACAGTGACCGCGATGTCTGGAGCGCCTACCGCGAGGTGTACGCCGCCGAGCCGTTTATCCGCATCGTGAAGGTGGCACGCGGCATTCACCGTTACCCCGATCCGATGCTGTTGGACGGTACCAATTACTGCGATCTGGGCTTCGAGATGGACATGGATTCGGGCCGCGTGGTCCTGATGAGCGCCATCGACAATCTGGTGAAGGGCACGGCGGGGCACGCCATCCAGTGCCTGAATATCGCGCACGGCTGGGAAGAAACCACCGGGCTGGAATTCGCGGGGCTGCACCCGGCCTGAACTGAGGGACTACCCCGGCCCGGGCGAACGCACAATGCTGAGCATGTAGCGGCCCAGCGCATGAATGGCGGCGTAGAACGTATCGAACTCGATTGGTTTGACCACATAGCTGGCCGCGTGCGCCTGATAGGACCGCAAAATGTCCTCGTCGGCGGCGCTGGTGGTTAGCATGATGATGGGAATGGTCATCAGGTTGGGGTCGCGTTTGACAGCCGACAGGACTTCCAGGCCGTTCATACGGGGCATATTGATGTCCAGCAAAATCACGTCGGGGCGCGGAACCAGGCTATATGGCCCCTGACGGCGCAGAAATTCAAGGGCTTCGACGCCGTCGCGGGTCACGTGCAGATTGTTGGTCACTCCGACTTCGGCAAAAGCTTCTTGCGTCAGGATGATGTCGGGTTCACTGTCTTCGACCAACAGGATTTCTATGGGCGTGGTCGTAGACGCAAGGGGTTTTGGGTCGGACTGGGGGGTCATTTGGGCTTCTCCTGCCTACAGGTGGTCAGACGTTCTGACCGAGAGTTCTTCCTGAACTCCAGTGTGGCAAAGGGTTCTGCGTGCAGCATGACCGCAGCTTTACCGTCTGGAAAGCTGGCCTTGACACAGTCTTATGGCCGCGCTTGGGAGGTGTTTATGTGGGCCGTTCATCCACAGGCGCTAGCTTGACTCCATGAATCTGTTGCAGGCCTCATTGGGGGGAAGCGCCGCCTTCCGGGAACCAGACTACATTCTGGAGAATCTGACCTATGCCGGAGCAAGCACGGGCGTGCCGGGGCTGCCCTATACCATTGCCGATGTGCTGTACCACATCAGCGCCACCATGCGGGCCAGCCTGAATCTGGCTTCCGGTAGAGCCTCCGATTGGCCCGAAGGATTGGAAGTGTGGCCCGATACGCCGCCCTCTACCGAGGAATATGCAGGCATCCGGCTGGACATCGGGTTGGCCCTGGCCGAAGCGGTCATGCTGGCCGAGGACCCCTCCGAGCGGGCGCGTGAGGTTCTGACCGACCTGGCCGTACACAATGCCTACCACTGGGGGCAGGTCGCCCTGCTCCGGCGCTTGCAGGGCGACTGGAGCGGCGAAGACCCGGTGATCGGCGGATGAGGTGGGTCGTGGTGGGCAGCCGGAATCCGGCCAAAGTGCGCCCGGCACAGGAGGTCTTTGCCCAGTTGCAACCCAGCGCCACCGTCGTGGGCCGCGACGTGCCCAGCGGCGTACCCGATCAACCCCTGGGTGAGGAAGAGACGCGCCGGGGTGCGGTGAATCGGGCGTGGGCAGCTGTGCAGATCGCAACCATGCAGATTGCGGAAACCGGGCAGACCGGTGAAGCCTGGGGCATAGGGCTGGAGGGCGGCGTCAGGATAGACGGCGGCGGGGGCGGCTGGCTGTTTGGGATAGTCGCGGTGGCCCATGCAGGCCAACTGGAAACCGTTCGCACCGCCGAAATGAGGTTGCCGCCACCCGTGTTGGCCCGTGTACAGGCAGGCGAGGAGCTGGGCAGCGTGATGGACGACCTTCTGGGCACCGTGGATGTCAAGCGCGGCGTGGGGAGCGTAGGCATCCTGACCGCTGGGCTGGCTGACCGGGCTGATGTCTGGAGACTGGGACTGGCGCTGGCCCTGGCTCCGTTCCTGAATGCAGACCTTTACCGTGCTGGACCAGAATCCATAGGTTAAAAGTACTTAAAATCTTCCATGCTTTAAGCTCTGGCATGACTGCCAACGAACCCACACCACCCACCGAAGTCCACAACAACGAAGCCGAGCGGCGCTATGAACTGAAGCTGGCTGGGCGCGTAGTAGGCGTTGCCGAATACCGTCCGGCAGGAAAGTCGCTGATGTTTACGCACACCGAAATTGAGGAAGGACATGAGGGCCAGGGCCTGGGCAGCACGCTGGTTCGGGCCGCCCTGGATGATGCACGGGCGCGGAAGGTCGATGTTGTCCCCATGTGCCCATTCGTGGCCGCCTTTATCCGCGAACATCATGAATATTTGGAACTGGTACAGCCTCAGCAGCGCGGCATGTTTGGGCTTTAAGGCCAGCCAGAGGTAACAAAGAGCGACATCGGCATGAACTGCGTTGTCGCTCTTTCAGGTAGGCCACAGTTCATCTTGAGAATACCCAAGCGAAACAGGTTCCGAATAAAGGACATTGCACTGAGAATGGAGGGATTCCGGTCATCTCCCAGAAGCGCACAATGCGAGAGGCTTGGTCCAAGTAACACCCCTGATCAATACGGTAGGTGTGGTGTATTTGGATCAATTGACCAGCAATCCACTATCTTATGTTAGATCTGGAGCATTCGTGCGATATTGTACATTCATACTGACCAGCCAGAAACATATCGGCGGCAGAATAAAGTGATGAAGAGTGCCCTCGATATCCTTGCCAGCCTTTTTGTGGCCTGGCAGGTGGTCTGGAGTATTGCTGCCTTTTTTGCTATCTGGAACGATAAGAATTCAGCGATTGGACACCGGTGGCGCACACCGGAAGACAAGCTGCACAACTATGAACTGTGGGGCGGCTGGCTGGGATCAGGGCTGGCCCAGCGGATCTGGCGGCACAAGACATACAAACAGGCGTACCAACAGGTCTACAGACGCATTGCTCTGATCTGGTCGGTGGCATGTCTGCTGGTACTTTTCGTGTGGATAGTAGCTCGCCTGAATGCTTAACATGTGCTAGGTTTGCACGCATGATTGTTGTGAAGGTCGGCGGAAGTGCCGGAATAGATTACGACGCCGTCTGTGCGGATCTCGCTGCCCGCTGGAAGACCGGAGAACGGCTGATTCTGGTGCATGGTGGCAGCGGCGAAACCAACCGAGTGGCCGAGGCTCTGGGCCATCCCCCCAAGTTTGTGACCAGCCCCAGCGGTTATACCTCCCGCTTTACAGATCGCCAGACGCTTGAAATCTTCGAGATGGTGTACTGCGGCAAGATCAACAAGGGCATCGTGGAACGGCTGCAACGCCTCGGCGTGAACGCGGTGGGCCTGAGCGGGCTGGATGGCCGGATTTTTGAGGGACGGCACAAAGACAGCGTGCGGGCCGTGGAAAATGGCAAGGTCAAAGTCTTGCGTGGCGACCATACCGGCACCGTGGAGCGCGTCAACACCGGCCTGATTGACCTGCTGCTGAACGCGGGCTACCTGCCCGTGCTGACGCCGCCCGCCGCCAGTTATGAGGGCGTGGCAATCAATGTAGACGGCGACCGCGCCGCTGCTGCCCTCGCCGTGGCCCTGAAAGCCGACGCCCTGCTGCTCCTGAGCAATGTTCCGGGCCTGCTGCGCGAGTATCCCGACGAGGCCAGCCTGATCCGGGCGATTCCTGCCGCTGACGTGGAAAGCTACCTGGAATTTGCCCAGGACCGCATGAAAAAGAAGGTGTTGGGGGCCGCCGAAGCTGTACAGGGCGGCGTCAAGCGCGTGATCTTTGGGGATGCCCGCGCCGGAATGCCGATCAGTGCGGCGCTGGATGGGGCTGGAACGGTAGTGAGCTGAACTGGGTCGTGGGAAAGGCGTCTCGGGTTGAGGCAACGTACTGACCCAACCCCAGCACCCTCCCAACCTGCTATCTTTCCTGCTCCATGTCGGCCTCTGCCTCTGCCATTCAACCCATCACCGCCTCTGCGCTGCTGGACTTTCTGGCCCTGCGTGGTGGTCAGGAATTTCGGGTCACCGCCTGCGTTTCGCATGGCCGGGGCCGCCGCCAGGAGGTGCGTGAGGTGGGAGCCTACCGGTTCACGGTGCGCGGAGACGCGGTGCAGGCGTGCGGGCCAAGTGGACAAACCCGCCAACTTTCGCGGGCGGGGTATCTGGAAATCTTTGGTGGATATGGTTTCAGAGGCGCGGAGGCCACCGGGAACATGACCGATCTGGGGCCACTGTTCTCCTGAACGCCCAAATCAGTTTTATTCGGTGGTGGGCAGCGTGAAGGCCTGCAATTTCACAGTCACGTCGCGCTTCTGACCGTTCCGCTGCACTGTCAGTTTGATGCTGTCACCGATGCGCTTGCCGAGAATAAAGCGGCGCAGGTCCTCGCCCTCGGTAATCGTCTGATTGTCGATGGCCGTGATGATGTCTCCGTCTGTAGACACCGATTCTGCGGCCTGACCGGGAGTATTCAGGCTCAGGCTGTTGCCTGTTCCGGCCCTGAGGCCAGCGGCGGCAGCAGGACTGTTGGGGTACACGCGCTGAAGCAGTGCGCCGGTGGCGGGGAGCTTGGCCTGCTGGCGGTCTTCGGCACTCAGGACACTCAGATCGGTGAACTGGATGCCCAGCGTGGGCGTCTGCACGACCTTGCCGCCTGCCGCCTGAAGCTGGGGCAACAATTTGGTGACGGTATTGACCGGGATAGCAAAGCCGACGCCCGCGCTCTGGCCGCTGCCGCCCGTGAGGATCTGGGTATTCACGCCGATGAGTTGGCCTGCGCTGTTCAGAAGTGGGCCGCCGGAGTTGCCGGGATTGATAGCAGCGTCGGTCTGAATGACCTGCTGATAGACCTGCCGAGTTCCCACAGGTGCAGTACGTTCCAGGCTGCTGATGATGCCCTCGGACACACTGAAATCCAGACCGAAGGGTGCGCCCATCGCAATGGCTTTCAGGCCCACGTCCAGTTTGGTGCTGTCGCCCAGCGGAATCGGCTGGATGGCTCCGGCAGGCAGACCCTCAGCGCGGATCAGGGCCAGGTCGAAATCAGGAGCGCGGCCCACCACTTTGGCCTTGTAGGTCTGCTTGGAGCCGTGCAGCCGGATGGTGATCTCGCTGGCGCCCTCGACCACATGATTGTTGGTGATGATGTCGCCCGCCGCATTCACGAAAAATCCGCTGCCCGTGCCTGTTGTGGGCTGAGCACCACCGCCGCTGCCGCCCGGAAAGCCGAACTGATCTTGCAGGCGCTGGCGCATCTGGGCCTCGGCGCTGTTGTCGGCCTCTTCAGTCACGCTGATGTAAACCAGTCCATTCTGGCGCTGCTTCACGACCTGTACGGTATTCGCCTCGGCCTCGGTGCGGGCGCGTCCGTTGTCATAGGTGGTCGCAGAGGAATTGGTCAGGGAGGTTTGAACAGTGGTGGGAGTCGTGGCGGCCTGAGTGGTGGGGGCAGTCTGCGCGGTGCTGCGTTCATTCAGGCCGTAGCCCACGAACCCGCCCAGCGCAAGGGTTCCGGTGAGGGCCAGCAGGGAAAGGTTACGTTTCATAGGCAGAGCATGGCGTAAAGCGGTTATACGACGGTTAAAAGAAGAGTGCCTTCTCTTTAAAGGCTGGGGCGGTCAACTGGCAACCGGAAGGCATTAGCTTGACACTCTATCCCCGCACCCCTACCCTAAGCGCACGCTTGTATCTTTTATCCGCCATTCACGTTCGGACGTTCCCCTCAGGGGGCGGCGAAGGTGTGGCGGGATTTTTGGAGGTTTCATGAAGAAAGTACTCTTTAAGAACGTGCTTCTGACCGCAGCGCTGGCTCTCGTTCCTTCTGCCGGAGCCGCCACACTGGTCTTCGGGGCCAACGGCGATCCCGTATCGCTGGAAAGCGCCAACATCACCGACGGCATCAGCATTCTGGTGCAGCGCCAGATTTACGACACCCTCGTGGACTTCAAGAACGGCACTACCGACCCCGTACCCGGCCTCGCCACTTCCTGGAAGAGCAACGCCAACGCGACCCAGTGGACGTTTACGCTGCGCCGCAACGTGCGCTTCCATGACGGCACCCCTATGAACGCCGACGCCATCATCTTCAACCTCAGCCGCTGGTGGGACAAAGCACACCCCTACGGCTTCCGCGATCAGGGTCGCACCTTCGAAATTGTGGGCGAACTCTTGGGCGGCTACAAAGGTGATGCCAGCGCCGTCATCAAGAACATCGTGAAAGTCAACGATTACACGGTGCGCGTGGATCTGAACAAGTCCAGCAGCGTATTCCCCAACGTGATCGGCAGTGGCTACTTCGGCATTGCCAGCCCCACCGCCATTCGCAAGGACGGCGCGAAGTACGGCACGCCCGCCAGCAAAGCAGTGGGCACCGGCCCTTTCATTTTCCAGAGCTGGCGCACGGGTGACCGCGTGGTCTTGCTCCCCAACAAGCTGTACTGGGGCGAGAAAGCCAAGGTGGATCAACTCGTCATCCGCTCTATTAAGGACGCTTCGCAGCGCCTGAACGAGTTGAAGGCCGGAACCATCGACTTTACCAACGACCTGACGCCCGACGCCCTGCGGAGCGTGCAGAGCGACAAGAACCTGGTGGCCGTTAAGCGCCCCAGCTTCAACGTGGGCTTCATGAGCCTCAACAACCGCAACCAGTACCTCAAGGTTGCCAAGGTGCGTGAAGCGCTGAGCATGGCAATTAACAAGAAAGCCATTGCTGAAGCTTTCTGGAACGGCCTCGGCGTCAGCAATGCCAGCTTTGTGCCGCCTGTATTGGCCTGGGCCAACTCCAGCAAAGTGCCTTCCGACTACAAATTCGACCCCGCCGCCGCCAAAAAGATGCTGGCCGACGCAGGCTACCCCAACGGCTTCTCGCTTGACCTGTGGTACATGCCCGTTTCTCGTCCCTACTTCCCCACACCCAAGCCGATTGCTGAGGCCATTGCCGCCGACCTCAGCGCCATCGGCGTGAAGGTGAACCTGAAGACCGAAGACTGGGCCAAATATCTCGAAGACCGCAACAAGGAACCTGGCTTCGACATGTACATGATCGGCTGGACGGGCGACTACGGCGATCCCGACAACTTCTACAGCGCCTACTACGGCCCCAACGCCTCCGACGACATCAACTGGAATCCACCCGAACTTCAGAAACTGCTGGAGCAGGGCCGCGCCGCGACCTCGCAGGCCGACAAAGCCAAGGCCTACGCGCAGATTCACGAGATCACCTACAACGCCAACTACCGCATTCCGATGGTTCACAGCAACCCGCTGTCGGCGGCCCGTACCTACCTGAAGGGCTGGGTTCCCAGTCCACTGGGCAGCGAAGCGTACAACACGATTTCGCTGGTCGGCAAGAAGTAAGTCTGTTGCGGTAGCACGGCGATTTGCTGCGCTGCCCGAATAAAACGAGTGGACTGATGCTGTTCTAGAGGTCAGGACAGGCGTTCAAAATAAGTCGATGGGGGTGGGGCTGGCCTATACTGGCCGACTTCACCCCCTTTGGCGTGGCCGAATGAGCCGGACTCAATGATCCGGGGGAGAGCAGGGCGGTTAAACTGACCCTGGCCCCCATCCTGGCAAGCCATCCAACCGTTTCATCCGAGTTCTCTATTCTTTTCCAAGAGTTTTTACTTCTAGAGGGGGCTTTTCCTTGGGCAGTTACCTGATTCGCCGTATTCTGAGAACCCTGTTGGTTATGATTGGCATTAGCCTGCTGGTCTTCGTGTTCGTGCGCTCTATTCCCGGCGACCCGGCCACGGCCATGCTGGGCGAACGCGCCACACCGCAGGCCGTGAAAAACCTCCGCACCCAACTGGGACTGGATAAACCGTGGTTCTTCAATCCGGCCAATCCGCTGGACGCGCAATATCCGAAGTATGTGGCGGCGCTGGCAAAGGGCGACCTCGGCAGCGGCATCAAGAGCAATATTCCGGTGCGCGATGAACTCGGCTCGCGCTTTCCGGCCACCGCCGAACTGAGTTTGGCCGCGCTGTTTTTCGCGTTGGTGATCGGCCTTCCGGCAGGCATTCTGGCCGCCCTGCGCCGCAACAGCGTCTGGGACAACCTCGCCACCACCATCAGTCTGGTGGGCGTGAGTATGCCCGTGTTCTGGCTGGGGCTGCTGCTGTCCTACTTTTTTGCCGTAAAACTGGGCTGGCTGCCACCCAGTGCGCGGCTGGGCAACGAATCCACGCTGGAGCCGCTGACGGGATTTTATGTACTGGACGGCCTGCTGCGCGGCAAACCCGCCGAAGCCTGGGACGCCCTGCGCCACCTGATCCTGCCCGCCATCGCGCTGGGCAGCATTCCGCTCGCCATCATCGCCCGGATTACGCGCAGCAGCCTGCTGGATGTATTGGGCCAGGATTACGTGCGAACTGCCCGCGCCAAGGGACTGTCCCAGCGCACCATTACGCTCAAGCACGCGCTCAGGAATGCGCTTTTGCCCGTGGTCACGGTGATCGGCCTGCAAGCCGGAGCTTTGCTGGGCGGCGCAGTGCTGACCGAAACCATCTTTTCGTGGCCCGGAATCGGCTCGTGGGTCTACGAGGCCATCAGCCAGCGCGACTACCCGATTATTCAGGGCGGCGTGATTTTTGCGGCGCTGGTGGTCAGCGTGACCAATCTGCTGGTAGACCTCAGTTACGCCTCTCTTGATCCCCGGATTCAGTACAGGTGACCTCTGTGACGCTCTTTTCATTCACTGGGGGGAACTCATGACCACTGCTTCTCCCGCCGCCGCCAAAACCAAACGGCAGCCCAGCATTTTCTCGCGGCGCTTTCGGCGCAGTACCCCCGGCAAGGTCGGCGCGATCATTGTGGCGATCTTTGTTCTGCTGGCGATTCTGGCCCCAATTCTCAAGCCTTACGATGCCTCCAGTGACCGCAATTACCGCCTGAACCTCAAGCCGCCCAGCATCGCTGCCCTCTGGGACAAAGAGGTGGCCGAGGAATACCGCGACCCCGTAACTGGTCAGGTCAATCCCTGGTCACATCCATTCGGCACCGACAACCTGGGCCGCGACGTGCTGACCCGTGTATGGCACGGCACCGCCATCAGCCTGAAAGTGGGCGTGGTTAGTACGATACTGGCCCTCGTCATCGGCACCCTGGTCGGCGTGCTGGCCGGGTATTTTGGCGGCTGGTTCGATTCCATCACCGGTTACCTGTCGGACGTGATGCTGGCCTTCCCCAGTATTTTGCTGGCTATCGGCTTCGCCAGCATTTTCAGCTCGGACAATCCACCGTTGCTGATCAGTGCTATCAACAAATTATTTGTGCTGGGCAGTCCGCAACTGGTCACGGCAATGCTGGCCGTCTCGCTGGTGCAGATTCCGGTGTATATGCGCCTGTCCCGCGCCGTGGTGCTGGGCCTGCGCGAGCGCGAATTTGTGCAGGCATCGGGCGCACTGGGGGCCACCCAGATTCGCACCGTGTTCAAGCATGTGCTGCCCAACAGCCTATCGCCGCTGATCGTGCAGGGCGCACTGAGTATTGCCACCGCCACCATCGAGGTCGCCGCGCTGGGGTTCCTCGGCATCGGCGCTCAGCCCCCGCTGCCGGAATGGGGCACCATGATCAGCGATTCCCGGCAGTATTACGTGGATTCGCCGTGGACGATGATTTTCCCCGGCCTCGCCATCTTCCTGACCGTGCTGGGCTTCAACCTGCTGGGCGACGGCCTGCGGGATGTGCTGGACCCGCGCAGTACGCAGTAGAGCTGAAACTCTGAGAAACAAAAAGAAGGGACGCAGACTGAAACTGGTCTGCGTCCCTTCTGGTTTAAGTCTTTAGGTCTTCATGGCCCAGAGCTTCTGGCCCCTCAACCCCGCCCTTTCTGCCTGTCCCACGCGGCAAAGGTCTTGCTCTCGTCGGCCAAAGTTTTCAGCAGCGGCGCGGGCGTCTGGCCGTAGCGTTCCAGTGCGGCGGCCACGCTGGGCAGGCCCATCTCGTCGGCGTACTGCATGGGGCCACCCCGGTAGGCGGGGAAGCCGTAGCCGTAAATGTAGATCACGTCGATGTCTCCGGCACGCTGGGCAATGCCTTCTTCCAGAATCTTCGCGCCCTCGTTCACAAGGCTGTAGGCCAGCCGCTCGGTGATTTCCTGCGGGCTGATCTGGCGGGTCTGAAGCCCTTTCTGGGTGCGGTAGGTGGCAATCAGATCAGACATTTCGGCGCTGGGCACGGGCTTTCTGCCGTCGGGGTAATCGTAGATTCCGGCCTGCGTTTTCTGGCCCTTGCGCCCCTGCTGCACGATCCGGTCCAGCCAGCCGTCGGGGGCAGACTCGCCGCGCACCTTGGCCTGATGCTGCCGGATGGAATAGCCGATGTCCAGCCCGGCCATATCGGACATTTCAAATGGCCCCATCGCCAGCCCCAGCGCGTGCATGGCGGCGTCCACGTCCTGCGGGTTCGCACCTTCCTCAACCAGTTTGCGGGCCTCGTCGCCGTAGCGGTGAACCATGCGGTTGCCCACGAAGCCGTCACACACGCCCACCACCACGCCCACTTTCTTGATCCGGCGGGCCAGCGCCATGCTGGTTGCCAGCACCGACGCGCTGGTTTTCTCGGCCCGCACGATTTCCAGCAGTTTCATCACGTTGGCGGGGCTAAAAAAGTGCAGCCCGATCACGCTTTCTGGACGCGAGGTCACGCTGGCGATTTCGTTGACATCCAGAGTGCTGGTGTTGCTCGCCAGAATCGCTCCAGGTTTGGCAATTCCGTCCAGGCGCGTGAAAATCTCCTTCTTCACGTCCATATTCTCAAAGACCGCTTCGATGATGATGTCGGCGTCTTTGAGGTCGTTCATATCGAGTGTGGGGGTCAGCAGGGCCATTCTCGCCTCTACATCGTCCATGCTCAGGCGACCTTTTTTGGCGGTGTTCTCGTAGTTGCGCCGAATAATGCCGATGCCCCGGTCCAGGGCGTCCTGAGCCGTTTCGACGATGGTAACGGGAATGCCCACATTCAGGAAATTCATGGCAATGCCGCCGCCCATCGTGCCCGCCCCGATGATGCCCGCAGTGCGGATGTCGGTCAGGGGCGTGTCTTTGCCGATGCCAGACACGCGGGCGCTCTCGCGTTCGGCAAAGAAAATGTGACGCAGACCACGCGACTGGGGCGAATCTTTGGCCTGCAAAAACAGCCCGGCTTCAGCATTCCAGCCTTCCTCGAAGGGGCGGGTGGCAGCAGTTTCGGTCAGGTCTACGATCATGCTGGGCGACAATTGGCCCCGGTGGGTTTTGGTCAGACCGGCGCGGGCAGCAGCAAACAGCTCGGGGCTGGCTCCTTCCACGCCGCGCTCACTGACGCGGGGCAGCGGGCGGGCCTCGGCGCGGGCGCTGGCAAAGGCGACGGCAGCAGTCCGCAATTCGGCCTCGGTCTTGCCCTGCACCAGTTCGTCGATCAGGCCCAACTGTGCGCCCTCGGCGGCCCCGATGGGATTACCCGAAAGCATCATTTCCAGAGCTTTTTGTGCGCCCACCACGCGGGGAAGGCGCTGGGTACCGCCCGCACCGGGGAAAATGCCCAGCTTGACTTCGGGCAGACCCAACTGAGCGCCCGCCAGCGCCACGCGATAGGTGCAGGCCAGCGCCACTTCGAGGCCGCCGCCCAGCGCCGTGCCGTGAACAGCCGCCACGGTGGGCTTGGAAAAGCCGTCCAGCCGCGTGATGAAGCCTCGCAAGTCGGGGGCCTGCTCGCGGGGCAGATCGAAGGTTTTGATGTCAGCCCCGGCAATAAAGGTGCGCCCACCGCCGATGATGACCACGGCGGCGATACTTGCGTCTTGTTCGGCCACGTCCAGACCCGCGTGCAGGCCCTCGGGCACACCGGGCGAAAAGGCGTTGACAGGCGGATTGTTGATCGTGAGAACCAGAATGTCGCCGTCGCGGGATTGGTCAACCATTGGGGTGGAAGGGGTGGTCATGGGTAGGGCCTCCTCAAGAAAGAAGTCGGGACAGACTGCGGGGTTGGTGCGTCATGCTGTCACGCCTGACCCGCTCCGGTCAAATACGTCAACGTTCAGAATGTCCGTACACGTTCACTTTCAGGATTCAGTCAGGTATGCTCGGGGCATGAGCGATACAGCGCAAGGTGAGGCGGCAGCACAGACGATGAGGGCCATTGTGGTGGAAAAGCTGGGTGCGCCCGACGTGATGGAGGTGCGCGAAGGCGTGCCCGTGCCGCAGCCGGGGGCCGGACAGGTGCGCCTGAAGGTAGAAGCGGTAGGCATCAACTTTGCCGACGTGCTGAGCGTGGCGGGCGAATACCTGACGCGAACCCGCGTGCCCTACACCCCCGGTATGGAATTCGCCGGAACCGTGGACGCACTGGGCGAGGGCGTGACGGGCGTGCAGGTGGGCCAACTGGTGGCGTGTCTGGGCGGAAGCGGCAGCCTCGCGACCTACGCGGTAGCCAATGCGGCGGCCCTGATTCCGGTGCCTGCCAGCCTCACGGCGGCTCAGGCGGCGGCATTTCCGGTGTCGTATTTCACGGCCTACCACGGCCTGAAAACGTTGGGGTACGGCCAGCCGGGGCAGTGGGTCTGGGTACAGGCCGCAGCGGGCGCACTGGGCACGGCCAGCATTCAGCTTGCCAAGGCGATGGGCATGAACGTGGTCGCTACCGCCAGCACCGAAGAAAAACTGGAACTGGCCCGCAAGTTGGGCGCAGACGTGACCCTGCTGCAAGACGACCCCGAGCGTGTGCAGAAAATCCGCGCCGCCGCTGCGACGGACTCTAACCCCAAAGGCGGCGTAGACCTCGTGCTGGAAGTCGTGGGCGGGCCACGCTTTCAGGAGAGCCTCGACGTGGTGGTCAACCGGGGCCGCATCATCGTGATCGGCAACGCCAGCCGCGAACAGGCCAACCTGCGCCCCGTGGAACTCATGAAGCGCAACGTGACCGTCACGGGCCTGTGGCTGACCAGCCTGATGGGTGACGCCGAAGCCACCCGCGAAGCCGCGATGGCCCTGACGCCCCTGATCGCCAGCGGACAGGTGACGCCGCAGGTGGGGCCAACCTACGCGCTAGACGAAAGCGTGCGGGCCTTTCAGGACATTCTGGACCGCAAGACGACGGGGAAAGTGGTGATCGAACCGCAGAGGTAAAGGGCGCTTAGATCGTAGTGGGTGGATTGTGGAACGTGGGAAAAACGCAGGTGGGCATGAGCATCAGAGTCTTGGGCCTTGAACTTTGGCAACGGACCTAAAGATTCATTTCACAGCTCCCACGATCCACGGTCCACAGCTTTTAACTGAACAGCCGCAGCAGAGGCCGCCACCACGGAATAGACATCAGCAAGATCAGCAGCGTGACTCCGGTCCAGAGGGCGGCCACCCGGAACTTGGCCTGGTCGGTGGGGGCACGTTTGCTGCGTCCAGTGGCAAGGGCGGCGGTCACGGCAGCGATCAGACCCACCACAATGTGTTGCCACTGAAATCCCGCGCCTCTTTCCGCGAACGCTCTGGCTCCCTGCGATCCCAGAAAACCGAACAGCAGCAGACCGAGTACCACCTGCAGATGGACGCTGCCTGCAAAAATCACCACGGGGCGGCGGTCTGCGGCGGTGAAATTTCTGTTGCCGCCCAGCGCCGGAACCGTGCGGATCAGCGCCCACACGCCCGCGATCAGCACCAGCCAACGCGTGATGTTGTGAAGGGTGAGCAAAATGACATAGAGGGTCGCCATAGTGCAAGCGTAAGGGATTGGGGTGGGAGGGTTGGCCCGCCGAAGCCGAAGCTCTATGTAGGGGTCTATGCCCCCGTTACAGCACGTCTTCTTTGCTGCCCCGTTTTTTCAGGTTGTTCTGCGTTTTGCGCCAACGCAGGGCCTTCACGATGGCGGGGGCGGCGGCGTTCAGGTTCAGGTCGTAGGCGGGATACCAGACGCGCTGCTCGCTGAATTTCAGCTTCATCTTGAACACGCCGAACGAATGCTTTTCTTCGTCGAGCTGACGGGGAATGCCCCAGAAATCAAACAGTTCGTAACCGCGCTTCTTGGCGTCCAGCATGGCGTTCCAGTAAAAAGCGTCGGGGGCTTTGACATCCTTGCGGGGTTCGCCGGACTCGGTGGGGCGGTCATCGCGCACGCTGCCACCGAACAGGTAATACGCGCCCTTGCCCATGCCCAGAAAGAACCCGCCCGCCAGCGCCTTGCCCTCATGCCGCGACAACACGATGTAGGCTTCGCCGCCGTAGGCGTTGCCTTCACGCAGCATGGTTTCGTAGTAGGCACGGGGAAAAGCGCCCAGTTTGGCCCGCTCGTTGGTGGCTGTAAAAATCTCCCAGAAGGCTTCAAAGTCGTCGTCCCGGCCTGCGACCACACCCATTTTCTGGGCGGCACGCACGTTGCGGCGGGCCATGCTGTGCAGGTCAGCAAACATCTGGTCTTCGGTACGGGTCAGGTCGGCAATGATGGTGTGTTCGGGCTGCTCGGTTTCGGCGCGGTGAAAAGGGCCGTAAGCCTCGGGCACTGTCACGCTGTCGTCGGCGGGGATGGGCAGGGGCGGCTCTATTTTCAGCAGGGCGTCGGTGGGCTTGGCAACTTTGCGCAGGGCCTCGGCCACAGCAGGTAGCAAATCCAGTGATTCGAGGGCGGGGCCACGCGGCGCGTACAACGTGGAAAACCCCGGCACGAGGCGCTTGCGGAGCAGTTGCACCGCGCCCACCGTGCGGCCCTCAGACTTGATGAGGTAGCGCACGGGCGTTTGACCCAGCACGCGCCGCGCCTCACCGTAGCCCCAGCCCTGAAGGGCACTAGTGATAGGCAAATTGCTTACAGCATCGTCATAGACGCGGGCATCGGTGGTTTCTTCCAGAGTCAGGCGCACGGGGGGGATTGTACGACAGGCCGGGGTTCATGTGTCCCTCAGCGTGCTTGCCCGCCGGAACGCTAGAGTGGTGGACATGAAATTTGCTGGATATCCTGCGGCCCGCCTGACGATGCCCCTGCTCAAGAGAACAGTGCTCACGGGTACGCTGCTGATGGGCGCTGCTTTTGCCCAGACCACCCCTGCACCCACTCCAGCACCCACCCCCGTGCAGACCCCGGCCCAACCCGCTGCGCCCGCTGCGGCTCCGGCGACTCCTGCCGCCGACCCGTCCACCCTGGTCGCCACCATCGGCACCGAAAAAGTAACGCTGGGCGAGTTCGATCAGGCTTTCCGCATCGCCGTCGCCCGGTTGGTCAATTCTCAGGGCGTGCCGTTCGAGGCGTCCTACCTCACCGAATTTGCCGACGCCCGCCGCGACTTTCTGACCCAGTACGTGCGTGACCGCGCCGTGTACCAGATTGCCCGCGCCGCCAACAAGCCCGACGCCGTCGCCATCGACGCCCAGATTGCCAAAGCCCGCGAAAACTTCGCCACCGACGCCGAATTCAGCGAAGGACTGGCCCAGACGGGCTTTACGACTCCTGCCGAATTGCGGGCAGAGCTGGAACGGCAGGCCGTGGTCGCCGCCTACCTGGACAGCGTCAAAAAGCGTCTGACCTTTGGCAGCGCGGTGGTGGCCGGTTTTTATAACCTCAACAAAGCCTCGTTTACCCGTGAGGCCGAAGCCTGCGCCAAGCATATTCTGGTTAAGACCCAGCCCGAAGCGCAGCAGGTTCAGAAAGACCTGGTGGCAGGCGGCGACTTTGCAGCCATTGCCAAAGCCAAGAGCCAGGATCCCGGCAGCGCGGCTGACGGCGGCGATCTGGGCTGCTTCGGCCCAGGCCAGATGGTTGCCGCCTTCGATACCGCCAGCTTCAAGGGACCGCTGAACACACCCCAGTTGGTGCAGACCGAGTTCGGCTGGCACGTATTGCTCGTGACCGCACGCACTGATGCAGGCCTCGCGCCCCTGAGTGTGGCCGAGCCGCTGATCCGCGAGCAGTTGGCCCGCGACGCCTCGCAGAAATACGTGAATTCTCAGGTGGCCCGCCTGAAGGTAGAAAGCTTTGCCGATGTGGTGGGAGCCGCACCGACCAAGTAAGGGACAGGTGAAATGCAGGGCGGAGGCTACGGCTTCCGCCCTCTTCTTTTGGTGTGCTGGAGAGCGTGGGCAGCTTCTGAGGGTCGGTGCGCTGAGGAAAGGCAGTGGCCGCCCCGATTACACCGTCCTCTGCACCCGCTTTCCTACTGCTCCCATCAGGTCATCCAGCGTGCCGAACGAGCGCATCTGGGCGGCAGACAGCCACTCCTGAAGTGTGCCGTCCGGCTGCACCTCGAACGCAGCAGGCAGCGGCACACCGTCCAAGCCATATTCGGCGCGGAGTTCATCGCGGTGCAGGAAGCGTACGTTCGGCCCCAGTCGGCGCACGAAGTCGCGCCACTCGCGTTTCATTCCCAGCGGTCCGTAGGTGACGGCACACAGTTGGCAATCGTAGTCCTGTGGACGCACCGTTTTGACCCAGAGGTCTTTGAGGCCGTTCAGCAGGCCGCCATCGGCGTTGTACACAAAGATGAGGGGAGCAGGCCGGTTCATGACTTGAGGGTAGAGGAGCCAGCATAAATACACTGCATGCCGTGACCAGATTGTCATCAACCGTGCTTTAACACACGTTACTTACAGTGAACCCAGAAATCAGGAGCACACGAGGAGACCCCATGAACCAGCACCCGAATGTCAATCCCGCACCCGACGAAGACAACGATGATGAGATGGTGGGCACGCTGCTCAGCCGCAGGCGGGCGCTGAGGCTGCTCGGACTGGGTGGCGGCGCAGCATTGGCGGCAGGCAGCGTTCTGGCCCAGCGGAATCCGCCCCCCGGCGGGCAACCCGGAGGCATGGGGGCCAGCGGCACCAGCGCGGGAACCAGCGGCGCGACCAGCCTGCCCGGATGTGTGGTGCGCCCTGCCCAGACCGAAGGCCCGTACTTTATTGAAGAGAAGCTGAACCGCAGCGATATTCGCAAGGATTCCAAGACGGGCAAGGCTCGCCCCGGCATTCCGCTGACCATTGATTTCGTGGTGTCGAAGGTGACGGTGGGCAGTTGCACGCCGCGCAGCCGGGTCCTGATCGACATCTGGCAGTGTGACGCCCTCGGCGTGTATTCGGACGTGTCAGGCAATACCGACGATTTCCTGCGCGGCTCGCAGGTCACCAACGCTCAGGGCAGGGTCAGCTTTACCACCATCTATCCCGGCTGGTACACAGGCCGGGCCGTGCATATTCACTTCAAGCTGCGCCCGCTGGACGCCAGCGGCAAGGCCACCGGGGAATTTACCTCGCAACTGTTTTTCCCCGAAACCGTGACCGACGCGGCGCACGCCGTCGCCCCTTACAGCAGCAAGGGCAAACGCAACACCCTGAACAGCACCGACAGCATCTACCGCAACGGCGGCAATCAGTTGATGCTGAACCTGACGGGAACTCCACAGAAGGGCTACCGCGCCACCTTCGATGTGGGGCTGAATATCGGGTAACAGGAAGTTCGTCTGTCTCTTCAACTCCAGCCTGTGCCCGACCGCGTCAACGGAATCCTGACACCACGGGGATTCCGTTGAGATCTGGGCTGAATTGGCAAGCCCCTGATGCTTAAAGCTCCTGGCCCAGAGCCTTCTCAGCGTACACGCACTCCCTTCGTGGGCGGCTGCTTGCTGATCCAGGCCACAAAACGTTTCACGTCTTCATGGCCCAGCAGCGCGTCTACCGATGAATATTCTCCGGCCAGTTCGGCATTGGTAAACGTGCGGTGCAGAAATTTATGGCAGGGCGGGCACAGCAAGACCGTGGGCAGAGCGTGGATTTTCACGCCCTGCCGACGCCCCTGTGATTTGGGAATCAGGTGATGCTCGGTCAGGTGCGGCACGGCGCGGTCACACAGGCCGCAGCGGTCGGGGTCGCGGGCGGGAGGCGGCCAATCGGAGGCAGGCAGGCGGCGGGCCATCAGGTCAGTAGGCTAGGGGAAGGGGACACAATCAGCGTGAGGGGCGTGTTGCAGATTCATTGGCCGTCAACTGGGCTTGCGTCAATTGGGCTTGCAGGGCCGCCAGCACACCGGAGCGCAGATCGAGACTCAGGTTGGTTGCCAGATGGCGGGCCAACTTCAGGGCGGCGTGGCAGGCTTCCGCAGCGGTTCCGCTGGTGGTTCGGCTCAGGGCTGCCACGACTTCCGGTGGCAGATCGCGTTCAGCATTCCGTGCCGGAGCCTGGGGCTGAGGTGCACCGTGCAGGGTCCGGGCCAGGCGCAACAGGCCGCCTCTGACCCAGTTCAGCAACTCCCAGGCCCGCAGTTCCTCACCGCGCAGAGCGACAGCAGAGGCAAAGAGCAGCCAGTTCAGTGTGTTGTCGTATTCAGTCTGGGAGCCGGGCAACGTGGACGCGAACGGCGGCCCGGATGCCCAGGCTTCCAGCAGGGCTGCCAACCGCCCACCCTGATCCTTGATCCACATCTGCGCCGGGTGACCGCCTCCATTGGGCCAGCCGCGTACCTGATCCAGTGCCGATTCCGCCTCCACATGCAGCTCTACGCGCAACAGATCGGGCGTCACGATATTGGGTGTGCCGAACGGATTGACCACTTCCAGCGCCACAGGAGTCAGGGCACGCAGAAAACCGGACGCGTCCAGAGTCTGTCCAGAACGCACGAAGGCGTAATATTCAAGGTCGCTCCAGGCATCAGAGGCGGGCGAACCATCGGCGCGGGTCTGGGTACGGCTGCCATACGCCAGAGCGTAGGCCACACGGTCATCGGCCAGCAGCGCGGCGCGGATGCGGGTATCCAACGTGTCGGCAGCCATGAGGCGGGCAGCAGGATTCATGGGGCAAGCATAGAACCCTGATCTTCTGAACGGAGTTGCCCCGATCTGCCTCACGAGATCATTGCTGTGCGTCTTTACCCGCTTCCAGACCGTCTGAAGCGAACGACGATCACCGCAAGAGCCTTCCTCACCAGAGGCGGGCACCCCGTCAGATGAAGGCCCGTCAGACAATCAAAGTCGCCGCTCATGGACGGCGGTTAGCATAGGCATCATGCGCTTAACTTCCCTCTCCGCCCGTGCTCCGGGCCTGTTGCTGTTGCCTGCCCTGCTGCTATCTGGAATCGGTGCGGCCCAGACTGTTCCTGCACAGCCTGCCACTCCTGCGCCTGCCACGGCTCCGGCCACCGCCCCTGCACAGCCTGCCCGCGCTCCCCTGCCCGGCGCAGCTTCGGCAGCCACAGCCCGCACCGCAAGTGCCGTGGCGGTAGAGGTTGGCGGGGTCATCAAGGGCCAGATCGTGGCCTGCCCCGCCGCCCTGAAACTGAGCGTGCAGGCCGTGTGCCTGTATTCCAAAAGCAGCCCTGCCAGCCTGCGGCCCCTGATTCGCGGCAAGTTGGCGGGCAAGGCACTGGGAGACTGGAAGACCACCGGAACGAGTAGCACGCTGCTGGCCTCCGAAACCGTGAATGGCCCAGTGGGCGCGTTCGTGTTGCTGCGCGGACTTTCGACCACCGAATCGCTGGTGGCAGTTGACGCCGTGACCGCCGCCCCCAGCACCGCTCCCCGCCCTGCTACGCCCGCTGGAGTGGTCAAGGGGCAGCCGTACGTGCTGGGCCGCGACCTGATCGGTGTGGTGAACGTCACTGCGTTGGGAGGCAACAAGTACCGCCTGAACGCGGGCGATTCGGCCCTGACGGTCACAGTGGGAGCCAAAAACGCCCAGTTGAGCGGCGGCCAGACCACGGCAGGCAATGTAGAACTACCCTTCGTGCCTGCCAGCGACGGCAAGAACCTGATTTTCCCGCTGCTGGGCCTGCGCTCGCTGGGCTGCACGGTCACGCCTGCCGGAGCAACGGTCACAGTGGCCTGCGGTCAGGCCAGCATCGGTCTGCGCCCCATCGTGTTTTAACGGTCCACACGGCTTCTGCATTCTTTTCTGCTTGCCGCAATCATACTGAGCTCCAGAACTGCGGAATCCAACCAGAATCTTCATAAGTTTTAAACAACCCCATACAACAATTCTAGACCCGCCACAGCTTTGGTTGAACTGAATCAACCAGCTGATCCGGCGGGTTTATGTTATGCAGCAAAACTCAGAAAAAGTGGCACTGGCTTGACAACAGATCAGAATGATTAAATATAGACCAGTAAATTCCGGACGAATGAAATACAGAACCATAAGCGGAAAACTCAATATTGGCAGAGTTTAAAGAATTTCTCATGCTTAGGTGTATAGTCAGACACCAAAGTGAGTTTGTATCAGGCGGATGTAGGGCCGAAACCACGCTTGTCAGGGGTACGGGCGGAAACAGAAGCGATCCAGAAGATCATCAAAGGAGAAGCCTATGACTCATAGTGCCCGTCCCATGATTCCAGAGCCGTACCTTACTCAAGTGCTGTTTGCCAATCCGCGCCTCGCGCCGTTATGGGCCATTCTGCGTGTCTATGTGGGCTACGAATGGCTGACGGCAGGCTGGGCCAAGATCACCAATCCGGCAGGCGTCTGGGTCGGAGAAAAGGCAGGCACCGCCGTGACCGGATTCCTCAAGGGTGCACTCGCCAAAACCACTGGCGAGCATCCCGACGTGCCCGGCTGGTACGCCTGGTTTGTTCAGCATGTCGCGCTGCCCAACGCCACCGTGTTCTCGTATCTGGTGGCTTACGGAGAAGTGTTGGTGGGCATCGCCCTGATTCTGGGCCTGTTTACGGGCTTGGCGGCCTTTTTCGGGGGGTTCATGAATGCCAGCTACCTGTTGGCAGGCACGCTCAGCACCAATCCGCTGCTGTTTATTCTGGCAACGTGGCTGGTGCTGGGGTGGCGGGTAGCAGGCTACTGGGGGCTAGACCGCTGGGTGCTGCCCAGGGTAGGCGTCACTATTCCCACGGCCAGAACAGAAGGCGGAGAACGGCTCAAATCCACCTGAACAAATCACCCTAAACGACATCCGGCCAGCCCCAGCAAGAGGGTTGGCCGGATTTTTCATGCCCGTAGATGCTGGCTTTTCCCTTCAGCCTTACAGACCTTGCAGAACCAGGCAAGACAAGCAGGGGGGTGATGGTAAGGCTGCCCAGCAGAGGGGGACTTCGCTGTTCAGTCAGAGACTGTGTCTGATTCCGTATCAGACAATCCAGCCCTTCATCCTGCCGCTGCCGCCCGCACCTGCGGCTGCCGGGTGACACCCAGGGCCAGCCCCGCAGCCAGCACTGCCAGCACTCCGGCAGCCAGAAAAGCCGGGCCATATGTGCCCAGGGATTCACGGGCCAGACCGCCGAGCGCCGTGGCCGAAGCTGCGCCCAGTTGATGAGAAAAGAAGACCCAGCCGTACACCGTGCCCACGTTGGCGGTGCCGAAGGTCCGGGCCGTGAGGGCCACAGTTGGCGGAACGGTGGCAATGTAGTCCAGCCCGAACAGGACAGCGAAAAACACCAGCCCTGTACCGGGCGGCAACAGCGGCAGCGCCAGCAGACTCAGTCCCCGGAAGGCGTAGTAGCCCGCCAGCAACAGGCGCGGATCGACCCGGTCGGTGAGGTAGCCGCTGCCCAGGGTGCCCACGAAGTTGAAGGCTCCCATCAGGGCCAGCATTCCGGCGGCGTAGCCCGCAGTAAGGCCCAGATCGCCGCAGTAGGCGATGAAATGCGTGCCGATGATGCCGTTGCTGGTGGCTCCACAGACCAGAAAAGTAATGCTGAGCAGCCAGAAATCCCGCGAACGCAGCGCCCGGCGCATGACGCCCGCATCGGGTTTAGGGGGCACGACCACCGGGGCGGCAGGGTCCAGTGGGCGTCCATCCATGCCCAGACCCACTTCTGCCGGACGGTCGCGCAGCAAGGCCCAGAACAGGGGCGTCAGCAATAGCGCCAGCAGGCCGATGCCCGCACTGGCCCAGCGCCATCCAGCCCCCTGTGCAGCCAGCGTGAGCAGCGGAATGAACATCAGTTGTCCGGCGCTCGTGGCGGCCCCGAACACACCCGTAATCAGGCCGCGCCGCGCCTGAAACCAGCGGGCCGCCACCGTTGCCCCCAGCACACTGCCCACCAGACCCGTACCAAGGCCGCTCAGCACGCCCCACAACACAAACAGGTGAATTTCGGTGCGAATCAGGGCACTCAGGCCAAACGACAGGGCGACCAGCAGGAGGCCCACCGTCGCCACCCGGCGCGGGCCATGCCGGTCCATCAGAAAGCCGCTGAGGGGTGCGCCCAGGCCGAACATCAGCAGACCCACGCTGACAGCGGCGCTGAGGGTGGTCAGGCCAAAGCCGGTGCCCACTTCCATCGGCTTGAGAAACACGCCGGGGGCGGACCTGGCTCCGGCAGCGAGGAGGAGCGCGGCAATGGTGATAGCCACGACGACTCCAGCCCTGCTACCCATTCTTGGGCCTCCGGGTTTGTCCGCCCCTGCATTGGTGGTCATGCCTTGATTTTACCTTTATCTTCTGGCTCTATCTTCTGGACGCATGGTCAGCCCCGGAACCACGGGCGGCGCGGGTGCGTAATGATCACCGGGCCACGAATCAGTGTATAACTCGGCAATCAACCTTTGCCGCACGACCCTCAGGAGGCACCACCTATGACTATTCTTGACCGCCTGTCCCGCCTGCTCCGTTCCAACGTCAACGACCTGATCAGCAAGGCCGAAGACCCCACCAAAATCATCGAGCAGGCGTTGCAGGATATGCGGGCCGCCTACACCGACGCCCGCAGCGAAGTGGCCGGAGCCATGAGCCAGAATGCCAAACTGGAGCGTGAAGCCAGCACCAACCAGAAACTGGCCGCCGAGTACGAGAAGAAAGCAGAGGAAGCCCTGCGCGGCGGCAGCGAAGACTTGGCCCGTGAGGCCCTGCGCCGCGCCCAGAACCACAAAGATCTGGCCGCCGGATTTGGCGAGCAGGTGGCCGTACAGAGCAGCACCGTGGACGCTCTAAAAACCCAGTTGCGTGCGCTGGAAGCCAAGATCGACGAGATGGAATCCAAGAAGACGCTGCTGGCCGCCCGCCAGAGCACTGCGCAGGCCGGAGCGACGCTTGACCGCGTGTCGGGCTTCGACAAAGCTGGCGGCGCGATGGACGCCTTCGAGAGCATGGAAGAAAAAGTGGCGAGCATGGAAGACCGCAACAAGGCGATGGGCGACCTCCGCAAGGAAAACGACTTTGATGCCCAGTTGAAAGACCTGGGCCGCGACAAGGATCTGGACGACGCGATGTCGGCCCTGAAAGCCAAAGTGCAGGGCGGCCAGAACCTGAGCAAGACGAATCTGGAGTAAAGACAGAGCTGAAGGCACCACAGATGTAAAGGAGGCGGCGACGATGGAGGTTGCCGCCTCGTTTTGATTTTTGGTCAGGGTAGAAGGTCAATCCCCGGTGCTGTACAACGCCCGCCCTATAGGTGAGGAGACTGCTCCTTTCGCTGCCCTCTGGCGAGGGAACCTGAGGAGCGGCACGGGCAGACCGGGGGACACGGAACGCCACCAGACCTGCAAGCCAACCTGACCCGGCCTTCATGCTCTGGCGTGTGCAGCTTTTGAGGGACGCTTGACCCAACACAGGGGCAGACAATGTGGGTGACAAAGGACGGAACGTCATGAATGCTGACAGAATGCTGGTGATGCCGAGCTTTAGCTTGAAGGCCATGTCTGGCCATATGCCAATTCGTTCTTCTGCCGTGTGGAGTCTGACGGCCCTGACGCTGATGCTGGGAGCCTGTGCGCCCGCACCAGCACAGGTTTCCCCGCCAGTCCAGTCCAGCACCGTGCCCGCCAGCGTGTCCTTCTATCCGCAGGAAACGGGCCTGAACTGGACCTACGTGCCGGAAGGAGAAAGTACCGCCAGTGCGCCGTATCTGCTGCGGACCTTGGGGCCGACGGTTTTTGAGGGCCAGACCGCTCTGGCCTTTCAACTGACCGGGCGCGGGGCCGACCAGACGTGGTACAGGCTGATCAATAGTTCCGGCGTCAGGCTCCTGGGCTTCCGCAAACCCGGAGTCACGGTCACGCTCAGTCCGGCCTGGACCGAAGCGCCTGCCGAGGGGGCGTGGCGCGTGGGCCTGAGCTGGGAAGGCACGACCACCGCCCGTGTCAGCAGCGATGACGGCAAGGTTCAATCGGAAGGGACCCTGCGTTACCGCTACGACGTGCAAGACCGCCGCCGCGTGAATACGCCGGGCGGCAGCTTCGATGTGTGGGTGATCACGCGGCAAATTTCGGGCGAACTCGGCAGTCTGTTTCCGGCGGCGCAGCAGATCTGGTTCGCGCCGTTCGTGGGCGATGTCCGCACTCCCGAAGCCCTGCTGCTGACCGCCCGCAACTTTGCCAGTCCGGCACCTACTTCCACTGGAGGCCAGCCATGAGCCGCACGCCCGAACAATCTGCCCCCGCCACCACCGAGTTGGTTTCTGCACCCACTCTGACGCCGCTGCTGGACCGCGTGAACAGTCCTGCAGACCTGAAACGGCTATCGCGGGAGCAGTTGCCCACGCTGTCGCAGGAACTGCGCGACGAGATTACGCGGGTCTGCTCGGTGGGTGGGCTGCATCTGGCGAGCAGCCTGGGCGCAACCGATCTGATCGTGGCCCTGCATTACGTGCTGAACTCGCCGCGTGACCGCATTCTGTTCGATGTGGGGCATCAGGCTTACGCCCACAAGATGCTGACCGGGCGGCGCGATCAGATGCACACGGTGAAGAAGGAAGGCGGGCTGTCGGGCTTTACCAAGGTCAGTGAAAGCGAACACGACGCCATTACGGTGGGCCACGCCAGCACCAGCTTGGCCAACGCGCTGGGCATGGCAATGGCCCGCGACGCGCTGGGCGAGGATTACACGGTGGCCGCCGTGATCGGAGACGGCAGCCTGACCGGGGGCATGGCACTGGCCGCCCTGAACACCATCGGAGACGTGCAGCGCAAAATGCTGATCGTTCTGAACGACAACGAGATGAGCATCAGCGAAAACGTGGGGGCCATGAGCAAATTCATGCGCGGCCTTCAGGTGCAGAAGTGGTTTCAGGAGGGCGAGGGCGCAGGTAAAAAAGCCGTGCAGGCGGTCAGCAAACCGTTGGCCGACCTGATGAGCCGCGCCAAGAGCAGCACCCGCCACTTCTTTGATCCGGCCAGCGTGAATCCCTTTGCGGCGATGGGCGTGCGCTACGTGGGACCAGTGGACGGCCACAACGTGGGCCAACTGGTCTGGCTGATGGAGCGCCTGATTGATCTGGACGGCCCCACGATCCTGCATGTGGTGACGCGCAAGGGCAAGGGCCTGAGCTACGCCGAGGCCGACCCGATCTACTGGCACGGCCCCGGCAAATTCGACCCGGCCACGGGCGACCTGTCCAAGGGCGGAAAACCCACCTATTCGTGGAGCGCGGCCTTTGGCGACGCTGTGACCGAACTTGCCAAACTCGATCCCCGAACCTTCGTGATTACGCCCGCCATGCGCGAGGGCAGCGGGCTGGTGGGCTACAGCAAGGCACATCCCAAGCGGTATCTGGATGTGGGCATTGCCGAAGATGTGGCCGTGACCACGGCGGCAGGAATGGCGTTGCAGGGCATGCGGCCCATCGTGGCGATCTATTCCAGCTTTTTGCAGCGGGCCTACGATCAGGTGCTTCATGACGTTGCCATCGAGAATCTGAACGTCACCTTTGCCATAGACCGCGCCGGAATCGTGGGCGCAGACGGCTCCACACACAACGGGGTCTTTGACCTGAGTTACCTGCGGAGCATTCCCAATGTGCGGGTAGGGCTGCCCAAAGATGCCTACGAACTGCGCGGCATGCTGAAGGCCGCGCAGGAAACCCCCGGCCCCTTTGCCATCCGCTACCCCCGTGGCAACACCGAACGCGTGCCCGAAGGCACCTGGCCGGATCTGAAGTGGGGCACCTGGGAGCGCGTGCAGGCTGGCTCGGACGTGGTGATTCTGGCGGGCGGCAAGGCGCTGGAATACGCCCTCAAAGCCGCCGCCGATCTACCGGGCGTGGGTGTGGTCAATGCCCGCTTCGTCAAACCGCTGGATCTGGAGATGCTGCGCGAGGTGGCCGCGAGCGCCCGCACCCTGATTACCGTGGAAGACAACACCGTGCTGGGCGGCTTCGGCAGCGCCGTACTGGAGGCCCTCAGCGACATGGGCCTGACTGTGCCGGTGCGCGTGCTGGGCATCCCCGACGAGTTCCAGGATCATGCCACCGTGGAAAGTGTGCACGCCAGATCGGGCATAGACGCGCAGGCGATTCGGACGGTGTTGGCAGAGCTGGGCGTGGATGTGCCGTTGGGGGTGTGATACCAAATTGCGATGATTCGTGAGAATCATCCGAGCAGAGCGAGTAGCAAAAAGTACGGGAGGAGTGGCTTGCTCAAGCGAGTCCGTTCACGACGAGGGCTGGCGGCGATGGACGAACATCTGGTGCTTTCCCGGATGTTCGGGAATCAGAGCAAGTCCGTATGAAAACGGTTGTGGACCGTTGGTTGTGGGTTGTAGGAACAGGCTGAACTTCCTGTTTTTCCCACCTCTTACGACCTAGCGCCTACAGCCTCAGCGCGGCTGACTGCTCAGGACCACCACATACGACGTTCCCCGCGAACCCTGCACGATGCTGGCTCCGGCATGGGTGTAGCGGGCCTCGTTCATCCAGAAGCAGTGGACGGGAGAATGCAGCCACCACTGAATGGCCGCTTCAGGGTTCAGGCCCGTACCCATAAAAATGATCTCCGTGACACTGACGGCATTGACGCCCGTGCTGGCCGCACGGATTCGCGGCGTCGTTCCGTTTGTACCCGTGTGGGTGATGCGCCCACTGGAGGTCATGTAATTGGCCTGAATACGGGCAGCCTGCGCGTGCGTATTGCTGAACGCAAGCGCTCCTGCCACAGGGCGGCGGCCACTGCCGGGGCAGGTGACTCCCTGTGCCCGCACCTGATTCAGGCGGGCCAGCAACTGCGACTCTGCGGAGGTCTGGGCAAAAGCAGTGGCGGAGGCAGCCAGCGCAACAACTCCCAGAACGTGCCGAAAGGAAACCTTAAGCATGTGAAAGGATTCTAAACGCTGGGGCCGTGTGCAGGCTGTGAGCAGCTGGATCAGCAAGATGAGAACAGGCGGCGCTGCTCCGGGCAGCGCCGCCTGCATCGATAAAATCTGCTGTATAGACCCTAGCTACGGGCCGCAGCCCATGAGATTCAAATGATCCAGCACAGTTGACATCAGAAACCGTTGGAATTCACAGCTGGTAGATGCTGAGCCGCAACTTTATGCCTCAAGGAGTCCGCTGCGGCGCAGCAACGCGTCGGGGTCTGGGCCGCGCCCCATGAACTCCTGGTACAGTTGCGCAGCTTCGGCACTGTTTCCCCGGCTCAGGACGGCGTCCACGAAGGCGCGGCCCGTTTCACGGTTGAAAATCCCCTCGGTGGCGAAGCGCGAGAAGGCGTCGGCGTCCAGCACTTCGGCCCATTTGTAGGAGTAGTAGCCTGCGCCGTAACCTACCGGACTGCTGAACAGGTGCCCAAACTGCGCGGCACGGGCGTAATCCTGGGCCAGAGGGTAAGGGTAAAAGCGGGCCATGACATCACGGGCCAGCGCGATAGGATCCTGGTCGCCTTCGGGGTCGAACTCCACATGCAGCGTGAGGTCCATCAGGCCGAAGGAATACTGCCGCATGGAGGTATTGGCGGCGCGGAAGTTGCGGGCGCGGGTCATGCGCTCAAACAGATCAGCGGGGAGGGGTTCACCGGTCTGCCAGTGGGCGGCGATCAGGTCGAGGGCGTCCCTTTCGGCCACCCAGTTTTCCATGATCTGGCTGGGCAATTCCACGAAGTCCCAGGCCACCCGCGTTCCGCTGAGGCTGCGTACCGGCACCTTCGAGAGGGCGTGGTGCAGCAGGTGACCGAACTCGTGGAACACAGTCTCCACTTCGCGGATAGACAGCAGCGCGGGCGTGTCGCCGCTGGGCGGGGTCATGTTGCCGCACATCAGGCCCAGATGGGGTTCCACGCCTTGCTCGCCTTCAACACTGGCGCGGGGGCCGCCTGTGATCAGGCCGTTCATCCAAGCGCCGCTGCGTTTGGTATCGCGGGGGAACCAATCGGTATAAAAGCTGGCGATGTGCGTGCCCGATTCATCGTGAATATCGTAGAAACGCACTTCAGGATGCCACACAGGGGCGCTCGATTCCTTGACCGTGACGCCGAAAATGCGGGTCACGATGTCGAACATGCCGTTCATCACGCGGTCAAGCGGAAAATAGGGGCGCAGGGCTTCTTCGTCGAAATCGTATTCGGCCTGGCGCTGCTTCTCGGCCCAGTAGGAAATGTCCCAGCCCGCCAGTGCAGGGGCGTCCTCTCCGGCATGTTGGCGGTAAAAGGCGTCCAGTTCGGCGTTTTCGCGCTCGAAGGCAGGACGGGTGCGGGTTTCCAGATCACGCAGGAATTTCAGGGGAACCTCTCCCCCACCGGCCATGCGGTCTTCCAGCACGTAGTCGGCAAAATCGCGGAAGCCCAGCAAGCGGGCCTGCTCGCGGCGCAGTTTCAGGATTTCGCGCACCAATGGGCGGTTGTCGCGGCCCTCCTGCACGCCGGTACTCTGCGACGCCTCCCACAACTCACGGCGCAGTTCCCGGTCATCGGCGTAGGTCAGGATCGGTTCCACCACCGGCATATGCAGCGTGAGGCGGTGGCCTTCCTTGCCGTGCGCCTCCGCATCGGCGCGGGTGGCGTCCAGCACACGCGTGGGCACGCCTGCAAGACGTTCTGCGGGCACATACAGCTCAAAGGCGGCAGTGGCGTCCAACACGTTCTTGGAAAACTCGTTGGTGATCTGGGCCAGGCGGGTATTCAGGGCCATCAGACGGTCCTTCTGGTCTTGGGGCAGGTCGGCTCCCTCACGCCGGAATTCATCGATGGTCAGCTTGAGATGACGCGCCCGTACCGGGTCCAGGGTGCGGCCCGCCTCGGTCTCGGCATAGGCTTTGACGGCAGCCCACAGGCCCGGATGCAGGCTGAGCTGCGTATAGAACTCGCTGACCTTGGGAATGATGGCTTTTTTGGCCGCCTGCCAGGACTCATCACTGATCACGCTGTCGAGGTGATAGACGATGGTGCTCACGGTTTGCAGTTGGGCCGTCAGATCGTCCAGATCGGCCATGAAGCCCTCGAAGCCGCGTTCGCCCGCCGCTGCCAGATGCTCCAGCCGGGTTTGCGTGGCGGCGATCAGTGTATCGATGGCTTCTTCGGCGTGTTCGGCGCGAATCTGGTCGAAGGGAATACGGAAACCGACGTTCAGCAGCGGATTGCTGCTCTGCACAAGTGCATCAGCGGAAGGGTTCATCCGCTGAGTATAGACAGCCGGAGTGAGGTCAGTTCAAACACCGAAAACAGGCCGAATGGCAGATGTGCCGGGGGCGGGGCCGTGCTGTGCTGGTGCATGGTTGACCTGCCTCCCAAACTGACCTGGCACACGCCCACCGACCTGCACCGCCTGGCCGAATTTCTGAGCGCCGCCCACCCCGACGCGCCCACCGCCGCCGCCGAGCTGGAACGGCTGGAGCGCGGCTACCTGCCCGAAGAAGTGCACAGGCGCGAGGTTCTGGAGGAAAATGGCGTCTGGGTGGGGCTATATGGGCTGGATACGCCCCGCAGCGACTCGCACGCGGGCTGGCTGAGCATTTCGGTTTTTACTCTGCCCAACCACACGGCATTGGGGGAAATCCTGCTGGCGCGGGCCGAGGCGCTGGCTGCCGAATACGGCGCACAGACGCTGCTGAGCCGTGCGCGGGAAGGCTGGTGGGAATTGGCCTTTCTACAGGCACACGGCTACCGCGAACATGACCGAATGTGGAGCAGCACGCTTGACCTGACCACACTGGACTTTGCCGCCTTTGCCGCGCAGGAGCAGCGGGCGCAGGCTGCCGGAATCCAGATTCGCCCCCTCAGCGACCTGGGGCCATTTGATGAAGCCCAGCAGTTTCGGCTCTATACCCTGATTGCAGTGCTGCTACGCGACGTGCCCAGCAGTTCTCCGGTCAAGGTGTGGCCCTTCGAGATCTGGCAACTGCGGATCGTGGATCAGATCGACCCGGCGGGCCTGTTTGTGGCCGTGGCCCCGGACGGCGAATGGGTGGGCGTGAATGAACTGTATATCGTCAGCAGTACCAGCCCGCACACGCTCCGCAATGGCTTGACGGGGGTGCTGTCCCACTGGCGCGGGGTTGGCGTCGCCTACGCCCTCAAGCTGGCTTCGGCCCGCGCTGCACTGGCACGCGGTTTCACCCACGCACGCACGGGAAACCACAGCATCAATGCGCCAATGCTGGCTATCAATGCACGGCTGGGCTTCGTGCGGGAGGCGGCGTGGGTGAGCGTGAGGAAGGGAGGGTAGAGGGTGGATCGTAGAACGTGGGAAAGGCGGGGTGGGCAGGAAGCTCAATTTTTTGACTCTGAACTTTCGAAACAATCCTAAAAATTAATTTCACATCCTCCACGATCCACGATCCACTCAGTCCTGCCCAGCACGCTCCAGGATCATCGCGTCTCCTAGCGAATAGAACCGGTATTCCCCTTCCAGCGCGGCAGCGTAGGCGGCCTGAATGCGCTCCACACCCGCGAAGGCCGCCACCAGCAGCAGCAACGTGCTTCCGGGCAAATGCAGATTGGTGATCAAGAGGTCCGGCACACGCACAGGCTTTCCGGGCATGATGAAGATTTGGGTGTCTCCCTCACCTGCTTGAATTTCTCCAGCAGCGTTCACCGCACTTTCCAGCGCCCGGACGGTGGTGGTTCCCACTGCGACGACGCGCCGTCCTTCTGCCCTGGCTGCATTGATGGCCTGCGCCGTGGCCGCGCTGATGGCGTAGCGCTCGGCGTGCATCACATGGTCGGCCACGCTGCCGGAAATGGGCCGGAAGGTGCCCGCGCCGACGTGCAGGGTGATGGCGGTGCGCTCCACACCCATCTGGTCCAGTTCGGCCAGCAGTTCGGGCGTGAAATGCAGGCCCGCCGTGGGGGCCGCCACGCTGCCGGGATCGCGGGCATACACGGTCTGGTAGCGTTCTCGCCAGCGTTCGTCGTTATCACCTACATCGATGTAGGGCGGCAGTGGCAAACGTCCGATGCTGTCCAGATGCGGCTTGATGTCGTAATCAAAGCGCAGCAGCCGTGCGCCGTCGGCAAGTTGGCCCACGATTTCGGCCCGGTGCGGGGCATCGGGTGGGCCAAGCAGCAGTTCGGGACCAGCACGCTTGGCAGGTTTCAGATAGGCCGACCAGAGGTATGCCCCCAGGTCGGCGCGGGCCTCCTCGCGCAGCAGCATGACTTCGACTGCGCCGCCGCCAAAACCGTTTTTCAGGGGCTTGCGGGCCATCACCCGCGCCGGAATCACGCGGCTTTCGTTGAATACCAGCAGATCGCCGGGACGCAGCAAACCCGGCAGATCGCGGAAGGTCAGATGTTGGAGCGGCTCGCCCACCACCATCAGGCGGGAAGAGTCACGGGGTTCTGCGCCAGCTTGGGCGACGCGGTCTGGGGGCAACGTAAAGGAAAGCTGCTCCAGGACCGCATCCGGGTCAAGGTGAGGATCAGGCATCGTCTGGCAGTCCGCCGATCAGGGCTCCAGCGCGGGCGCTTCTTCGGCGCGGGCGGGCTTGTGGCGGGCAGGCATCAGGCCACCCTCGATGTCGGGCAGGTGCATGAAGCGGTCTGCGGCGTCGATAAGCTTCTGGGCCGTATGCTCGCGGAAAGAGATCACTTCTACCCGCTTGCCGCGCTCCTGAAGCACTTCCACGATATCGGTGAAATCGCCGTCGCCGCTGCCCAGCACGATCACGTCGAGGTGATCGCACAGGCGCACCATGTCGGCCACGATGCCCATATCCCAGTTGCCTTCGTAAATAGCCTTGCCGCCCTCGGTCACGTGGTGCAGCGTGAGGTTCATGCGGCGCACCTTGAATCCCAGCGTAGACAGCTTGTAGATAAAGGGCCGGGCGGTGGCTTCGTTTTCACGCTCCACGGTGTAGGCGATGGCGTGCACCAGTTCACGGTTGTCGGTACTGACGCGCATCAGCGTTTCAAAATTGACGGTACGCTCCAGCAGGTCGCGGGCCGAGTGGTACAGGTTCTGGGTATCGATAAACACACCGACTCTGGGACGGGAAACGACGTATTGCATTGGGATTCTCCTGTTAGGGGCCACACAGTGCAGGCAGCACGGGGTGACGGAAAGAAAGGTGAGAGGGAAAAGGGCAGCAGGAGCCGAAATAGAGAGAAGTGAACAGGTACAGATAAAACGTCATTGACTGAACGCGGCAAGAAGCATAGGCTCACTGCCCCCGCACGGATGTAATAAAATTAACAAAAAATGAATTCTGAGTGCGCTTTTCTGGCAAACCTGTCCAGAGGAGCCACCTGTTGCGGCGGCCCGCTCTACATAACCCGCGACACCTCGCCCCTCAGACCGTTACGCTAGGGACATGACAACGGACGCGACCATTCCAGCCCATTCCGCCTCGGCGCAGTCGGGCCTGGCGCAGGCACAGGCAGCTTACGCAGCGTTGCAGACGCAGAAGCTGAAGCTGAACATGCAGAGGGGCCAGCCCAGCGACGCCGATTTTGACCTGTCGAACGGCCTGCTGACTGCGCTCGGAGCGACCGACACCCACCAGGACGGACTGGACCTGCGTAACTATCCGGGCGGCGTCCACGGCCTGCCCAGTGCGCGGGCGCTGTTTGCCGACTATCTGGACGTCAAGGCCGAAAATGTGCTGGTCTGGAACAACTCGAGCCTGGAGTTGCAGGGTCTGCTGCTGAGTTTTGCCCTCCTGCACGGCGTTCGGGGTAGCACTGGCGGCTGGGTCAAACTGCTGGACAGCCAGAAACCCAAAATGATCGTGACCCTCCCCGGCTATGACCGTCACTTTCTGCTGCTGCAAACGCTGGGCTTTGAACTGCTGACCGTGGCGATGCAACCCGACGGCCCCGACGTGGACGCCATTGCGCGAATCGCGGGCCGGGACGCCTCGGTCAAGGGCGTGCTGTTCGTGCCCACCTACTCCAATCCGGGCGGCGAGAGCATCAGCGCGGCCAAAGCAGCCAAACTGGCCGGAATCAAGGCAGCGGCGGCAGATTTCACCATCTTTGCCGACGACGCCTACCGCGTGCATCACCTCTCGGACACCGAGCAGGACACTCCTGTCAACTTCGTGACGCTGTGCCGCGACGCCGGATTTCCTGACCGCGCCTTCGTGTTTGCCAGCACCAGCAAGGTCACTTTTGCCAGTGGCGGCCTCGGCTTCGTGGCCAGCAGCGAAGACAACATCGCTTGGGCGGCCAAGTACCTGAACGCCCAGAGCATCGGCCCCAACAAGGTGGAGCAGGCCCGTCACGTGCGCTTTCTGGCCCAGTACGAGGGTGGACTTGCGGGCCTGATGCGAGACCACGCCCGGTTGATCGCGCCCAAGTTTCAGGCGGTGTACACCACGCTGGCACAGGAACTGGGCGAGTCGGGCCAGTACGCCACCTGGACGAAACCCAGGGGCGGCTACTTTATCAGCCTGGACACCACCGAACCTGTGGCAGCGCGGGTCATTGCGCTGGCAGACATGGCCGGAGTGAGCCTGACCCCCGCCGGGGCCACCTATCCGGGCGGCAAGGACCCCACCGGGCGCAACATTCGCCTTGCCCCTACCCGCCCCCCCGAGGCCGAAGTGGTCACGGCCATGAAAGCGGTTGCCACCTGCATCTGGCTGGCGACCGAGGAATACCGGGCAGGCAAGACGGCCTGAAGTCCTCCTCAGTTCTCACGTCTGGATCAAGCACAAAAAGAAGCTGGCTGCGCTGAGTTTTGGCGTTGCCAGCTTCCTTTTTCAGCTTCGGGACTGTAGCCGACAACCGCACCCCCCCTCCGCCACCGGGCATTCCGGCTTGATTTTCTGACCGCTGACCCCGAGGATGACGCCTATATGCCCACCCGTTACTCTGGAACGCCCGAGGAGCGCCGGGCGCTGGAGGCGTACATCAAGCTCTGGCGTGCCGCACACGCTGTAGAAGTGACTGCCAACCGCCACCTCTCTGCCTACGACCTCACCATCAGCCAATTCGGGGTGATCGAGGCTCTGTATCATCTTGGCCCCCTCAGCCAGCGCCAACTGGCCGATAAAATTCTGCGCTCCAGCGGCAACCTGACCATGGTCATAGACAATCTGGAGCGCGACCAACTGGTGCGCCGTGACCGTGATCCGGTAGACCGCCGTGTGGTCAACGTGTCGCTGACGCCGCAGGGTGAAGCCCTGATCGACAGCGTGCTTCCCCAGCATGTGCGCGGAATTCACGACCTGTTTGCCATTCTGACGCCCGAAGAACTTGTTCAACTGGCGGCCCTGACGCGCAAATTGGGCCTGGGCCTTGCCGCAAAGGAAAACGAGGCGCAGCAGAAGACCCGCAAACGGAACACGGCTGCCGCAGAGTAGGTCAGAGCCAACCCATAAGGGCAGGTGGAGCGCAAACGTGACCTCTGGGTGCACTGTCCCGCTCCGCATCTGCTGCCCATCAACTCCGACCTACAGCCGGTTACGAGCGTTGCGCCTGAAGTTCTTCGGCGGCCCGCGCTGCCTTGCCGTCGGTGATCAGTCGTCCGCCACGTGCCGTAGATCCGACCACCAACGCCGCCGCAACAATCACGAAGTTTTTGATGATGTACTGGCCTTCCAGGGTGGGAACCAAAGGGAAGACTTTGAAAGTCTCGGCAGGGAAAAACAGCAGGGGCAAAAAGGTTCCAGCCATCTGCGCGAACAACAGGAACAGGGTGGCCCGCAGAAATCGCCCGGACAACAGGCCCAGCCCGATCAGGCATTCCCACGCAGCCAGTACAGGCAAACTGACGCTGGCAGGCACCAGGCCAAAGGTCAGCGTAGAAATGGTGCGGGTCGCCAGATCCTCGGCCGTGCTGAGGCCAGGAAAGAATTTCAGCGCACCGAACCAGAAGAAAATCAGGCCAAGTGAGAGGCGAAGCAGCGTGATGCCGTGCCCCCCGAACCAACCCACGATGGATGCATCCAACTGGTTGAAGCGTGCCGCCAGCGTAAGCGGAGAACGGGCATTAGGCTTGTCAGTCATACAGAGTCCTCCCAGCGCCCACGCATGACCTGACCGGGCCAGCTGGGGGCCTGTACCTCATTCTGAAGACTGCACACCAGACTTCTGCCCTGACCGGCCCGTGCAAGCCGCTCGGCCCCTGAACGGATTCTTCAGCATTCGTTCAGAGTGTCAAGGCAGCGAGGGCAGATGCTCTTCAAAATCGTTCAATGTTAAGTTACTCTAGTGGCATGACTTCTTCCACTTCTTCTTCTGCTGCGGGCACTTCGCCTGTTCAGGGCCTTCACCACGTCACCGTGATGGCACAGAACCCTCAGCGCAACATCGACTTCTATTCGCAGACGCTGGGGCAACGGCTGGTCAAGGTGACAGTGAATTTTGACGATCCGGGGACCTATCACCTGTATTACGGCGACCACACCGGGCAGCCCGGCACGATCATGACGCACTTTCCGTGGCCCGGAGCCAAAAAAGGCGTGCGCGGTAACGGTGAGGTGGTGGCAACGGCCTACAGCGCCCCGCGTGCCTCGGAGAACTACTGGCGGGCGCGGCTGACCGCAGAGGGTTTTGCCCTGAAAGAAGAACAGCGTTTCGGTGAACGCGTGTTGACACTGGAAGACCCGGACGGAACCTGGGTGGAGTTGGTGTTCGACGACGGCCAAGCTGTGCAGCCCTGGCCCGCCTCGCCTGTGCCCGCCGAACATGAACTGCGCGGCTTTCATTCGGTCACGGCCTGGGTGGAAGATACCCAGCCTGTGCGGAAGCTGTTGGTGGAGCAACTGGGCTTTGTAGAGGAGGGCACCGAGCCGAGCAGCGCAGGAGGCCAGCGCACCCGCTTCCGGGGCAGCGGCAGCGGCGTGGGCCTGTATGTGGACGTGGTGGCGCGGCCCGGTCAGCCACGCGGCACCTTCGGGGCAGGTAGCGTGCATCACGTGGCCCTGCGCACCCGCAACGACGCCGAGCAGTTGGCCTACCTGGAATCGCTGACGGCGGCAGGGTTCCGGCCCACGCCCGTGCAGGACCGCCAGTATTTTCATTCCATCTACTTCCGGGAACCCAACGGCGTGCTGTTTGAAATCGCCACCGACGCCCCCGGTTTCCCTGACGACGAACCCGTGGAAGAACTGGGCAAGCACCTGAAATTGCCTGCCTGGTACGAGGCCCAGCGGCCCACCATCGAGGCCAACGCACCCAGAATCGTGAGCCGCGAATACGGCGTCACCATCGGCAACCGTGACCTGAATGCCGGGCAGGATTCAGCATCAGCGGAAGTACCCGAATCAGAAGAAGGCGGAGTACAGGTCTATGCAGCAGGCCGCCCACTGGCACAGGCGCGGGTGGCGATGGTGCTGCTGCACGGGCGCGGCGGCACGGCGGCAGACATCCTCACGCTGGCCGACGACCTGAACCTGAGTGCCTTCGCCTACCTCGCCCCGCAGGCCGAGGGAAATACCTGGTATCCACAGTCGTTTTTGGCTCCGGTGGCACAGAATCAACCGTATCTGGATCAGGCCTTGGCAACGGTGGGCGCGGTCATAGACGCACTGGGGGAACAGGGAATCGAGCCGCAAAATGTGGTGCTGGGCGGCTTTTCCCAGGGTGCATGCCTGGCGCTGGAATATGCCAGCCGGGCCGCCTCACAGGGAACGCGTCTGGGCGGCGTGGTGGCCCTCAGCGGCGGCCTGATTACGCTGGATCAGGGTGGCGACCTCGCAGGCACCCCTGTCTTTATGGGGGTCGCACCCGACGATGCCCACATCCCTCTCAGCCGCTTTCAGGCGAGCGCCGATCACCTCAAAGCTCGCGGGGCACAGGTAGATGCCCGCGTGTATCCGGGACTGGGACATTCCATCAACAAGGATGAACTGGACGCCGTACGCCGGGTAATGCAGGGCGTGGCGGGGCAGGTCTAGAGCAGACCGCTCTCGCTGTTCACAGCCCCCGAACCCTTGCCCTACTTCAGCGTAACTGCCACAAAAACCGGGTCGGCGTCCGGGCCTTCAAAGCCCGGCCCGAAGGCCCGGAGTGTGAACAGGGCGCGGTTTCCCCGTACATCCACCCGCTCCAGGCTGTAGCGGGCGGCACAGTTGCGGGCGGCAGGCAGGGCCTTATCCTGGTACACCACGCGACCACGCACACTCAGGCGAAACCCGGAAGGGAAGTCGCCAGGGTTCAGGTAGTCTGCCGGACAATTGGACGGCAGGCGAAACACGCTGAGCTGGACGGGCGCAGTGATGCCTGCCGTCCAGAACGACACCGGTGTGGTGCGGCTCTGCCCGGTCCCGATCCCATCTGACCACGAGGCGTAGGCGGTGGAGTAGGCCCGGCGGTAACGCGGCACAGAAGTCAGGCCCGGATTCAAGCCCGACCTGGCAAAGACGTTGACCACCGGTGCAGAGGTCAGGAGTTGCGCCAGTACTGCCGGAGCTGTCGCGTCGGCATCCTGTTGGGTGCTGTAGACGGTAGCTCCGGTGGATGTATTCAGCACGTCCACATGGGCGGCACCAAACCCACTTCCATCCAATTCTCCTGCAACGACTGCCAGCACGCGCTCACCGGACGGCGAAAATGCCACCCGAACAATGTCCAATCGGTTGCCCGCCCACGCGGTTGAGGTCAACAGAATCAGGGCCGGAAAAAGGAGTCGCTGCATGGCTTAACGTACACCGCTGACAGCCTGTGCACGTCCGGTAATCCAGATCGTGCGGCCAGATCAGAACCGGACGCTGTTCAGAATCTTGCTGAATGTGGCACTGGCTGCCGTATACCGCGCGGGCGTATCGGTGAGCTGGAAGGAATAGATATTTTTGGCTCCGTTGCCGTACCACACGCGCAGACGGAGTTGGCCTTCTTTGATGGTCAGGGCATATTCGCGCTCCTGCCCGCTGACGCCGCCGTAGCTCGCGGCCTTGCTGGACAGCAGCTTGATGGTCGCTCCAGTCGTCTTGATGCCTGACTCGAAGTTCTGGTATTCGGTTGCCAGATTCACGGCCCGGCCACCTTTACTGGCAAACAGCAGACGCACCAGCGTTGCAGGCTTGGTTTTGCCCGACAACAGGCTCACGCCGTTGGTGTCATCTTTGAAGTCGATGCCCACCCAGCCCTGCGGATAGCTGAACGAAAAGGGCAATTTGGGGTCGCTGAACTTGATCAGGGTCTGTGCACTCGCCAAAGGAACGAATGCGGCGAGGGCCGAGGCCAAGAGAACACGGGGAACCTTCATGGGCTGCACCGTACCAACCGATTGTGAGTGGAGAGGGTGAGTTGGGTGGGCGCGGGGCCAGAGTCAGAAAAGCCAGCGGTCAGAATCCGTGTTTCAGCGTGAAGGTGGCAGCGTATTCAGCCCCACGCTGGTCACATACGGCACCAGTCCAGCCCGCCGCGCTTTCTGGTAAGTGTCTGCGACCAGCGCAGACTTGGAGGCATAATCCAGCGTCAGCACAGGCTTTCCGGCCCCTTTCCACAGGGAATAATCGGCCAGTTGTGTGCGTTCCCTTTCCGGCTCGGTGGGCTGATCGGTGGCGTAAACGAAGGTTTCTTCCTGCCCGGTGGCGTCCACGCAAGCAGCGTAGCGGGGATCTGTCAACAGGTTGGCGGCGTTCTGGGGAATGATCAGAAACTCGGGATCGCGGGCGCGGGCATGGGCGGCGATGCGGCAGACCCAGGCCACCATGTCTGCGCGGGCGGTCGGGCGCTGCGGATTGCGCTCGTAGGCGTCGATCAGGTCCATGTAGGTGCCGTGAAATCCAGCGTCTATGGCCCGGTCAAGCTGCGCGAGGGCAATGCTCTGCCAATCCGCGTTCCAGTAGGCCACATCGTAGTTGCCGGGCCAATCCGGGTCCTGCGCCAGCAGCCACGCAGGATTGCCCATGCGCCACCCCGGTTGCCAGTAGGGGCGGTAGCTTTCGGCAGCTCCCATGCTCAGGTAGGCGATCAGCAGTTTGCCCGCCGCCGCCCGTGAGACTTCGGCCTTCGTCCAGGGCACGGCGTCATCGTCGGTGGGATCGACCACCACCAGATCGAATGTGCTGGCTGCCACCGCATCCAGACGCGTAGCCCCGTAGCCGGTGAGTTGAATGCCCCAAGTGTTAACCGCGAGAAGTTGCTGATGGCGGGACAGAGGCGCAGTGTTCGCTGGTTGACCCGACGTGGCCTGACCCGGCCCCGAACAGGAACCGAGCAGCAGGGGCCACAGCAGCGCGGGCCAGATGGTCAGGCACAGGGGAGAAAACATCAGAAACCTCCGGGCAGGGTGAGGTCACGGTCAGTGACGAAGGTGGGCACAGCGTACCGTGTGGCGCGGGCGCGGGCAAAGGCAGCGAGTTTGGACGTGGCGGCGTAATCCAGGGCAAATACAGGCAGACCGCTGGCCTTGACAACAGCCAACCAGTGGGCGGTGTAGGCCAAGCCCTGCGGGTCGTGGGCAGCCAGCCGGGGTGAATGCGTGGTGCTGAAGGCCTCCAACAACACCGACTGCACACAGGGAACCAGCCCCGGCAACAGGTCAAAGCCCCGGTTAGCCATCAATGCGGCACTGGGCACAGCCATTCGCAGCGCCTTCACCAGTTCCAGCGTGGCGGCGGGTTCGGCGCTATCCAGCGTATCGAGCAACAGACCGTCGGTATGGGCCAGCACCTGTTCGGCCCGTGCCAGCAGCACTTCACGCCAGGCAGGATGGGCCGCGTCTACCGTCACGCTTCCCCACTGCGCGTTCACGGCCTGGTGGTAGGGGGCGCTGCCCGGCACACAGGCCGTGTCACCGAAGGCATGGTCTTCCCCCACGCTCAGGTAGGCCAGCACGCGGGTTCCGCCTTCCCGCAGCGCCCGCAAATCGGCGGCAGCATACAGCGTCGGATGCAGGATCACCGTGGCAAAGCCCCCCAGCGTGCGGACGGCCTGCGGAGTCGCGGGACCGTAGTACACACTGAGGGGGCGGCGGCGGGCAACAGAAGGAGTCAGGGCCTCAGCTTAAGCCCTGCGCGGCTCATTTGGGCCGGACAAGCAGATTCAGCGTGCCGCCCACTGTCAGGGATTTGATCTCGTAAGCGCCGTACACGCTGCCGCCCGCACCGCCGGTCAGGGTCGCGGGAACGGAGGTACCGCTGCGGTTGAGGGTCACGTAGTTGTTGCTGCGGTTCCAGATGGCAGTGTAGGAATTGGCGGCCTTCGACTTTTCCTCAAGCGTGCGGCGCTGAACATAGGCTCCGAGGTTGTCCCAGCTCAGGGTATTCAGGGGCAGGGTGGAGTAGCGGGCATACTTGGCGACCACGGCCCTGACCCAGTCGCTGGCGAGGCTCTTGCCGGGGGCGTACTGGCGCAGGTTGGTCTGGTGCATGTAGGTGGGCCAGGCGGTGCCCTCGAAGATATGGCCCACGCCCTGCGTGCTGTCTGCATCCAGCAGTTCGGCGTAGTCAAGGGAATGATCCCAGTAGGGAGCCACGCCGCCCGGTGCATAGAGCTTGTTGTAGGAGGCGGTGGCTTCCTCGGGGGTGGTGACGTGGTAATGGATGCTGTTGGGGTAGCGCGGAATCAGCAGCAGGCTGGTATTCATGGGGTGGGGCACGCCGCAGGTGGGGCAACTCGCGTCCCACTGACTGGCAACGCTGCGGTTGGAGGCCAGATAGCGCACGCCGCTGCCCACTGCCGCCGTGATCAGGTTGGGATTGCTGCGTTCCAGGCCCAGATCCTGCTTGGGTTGCAAGAATCCCTCGGCATTGTGAGTACCGTCGTCGGTGGGATCCATGTAGCCCAGACCGCTGTGCTCACCCGTCACCAGGCTACTGCGGCTCATATGAAGGCCCAACTGTGTGCCGATGCTGAGGTTGTTCGCGATGGCCGTGGTCGAAGTGGGCAAGTCCATCACGTCCATTCGCAGGTGGTCGCGGGTGTGATTGACCCAGTCGAAATCGTAGGCCATGCAGCGCGACACACTGCTCAGGGCATCCTTGATCAGAGAACCGTACAGTTGGGGATTACAGGTACTCAGGCTGGAGGAAGCTGCGCCGCCGCCGTTGAACATCACTGCGAATTCAAAGTTGTTGACCACGTTGTAGGCGCTGTCTATGGCCCGCTGCTGATCTCTGGCGCTCAGGGCGTCGCTGGCAGAGAGGCGGAAGGTCTGGTCACGCAGGCCGCCTGTGGCCGGGTCGAAGACATAGCCGTTCAGGAACCAATCGTCGATATCGACCTGCAGGAAACGGCGGTGCTCGCCCAGATGCACGCCCCTGGTCAGCCACTGCACCAGGCCATAGCTCAGAATCTGCGTGTGCAGCAAGTAAGGATTCTGTGCACTGGTCAGAATCAGGCGCTCTCGACCATTCACGGTGCTGGTGGCGGCCACCACATTTCCTGAATCGTCGGTCAACAGGGGCTGGGTGGTCACGCCTGCCACGGCTTCGGGCCGGGCGCCGTAGGTGTAGGCGAAGCGGAGCGGCAGCGCGTTTCCGGTCAGGTCTTTGAAGGCCACCTTCCCTGCCGCCGTCACATTCAGGTTGCCGCTGGCAAATTCGGCTCCTGGCACCACGCGCAGGCCGTAATCTTCCGGCACCGTGGTGGGCGCACCGTACAGGGCGAGTTGCCGCACCTGATAGGCTTTTTCATACTCGAACAGGGTGGCCCACTCGCCGGTATCCAGGGCACTGGAATAAAAGCCGGGGCTGCTCTGGAACGTCAGCGCAGAGTCGGTCAGAATCACGCCCTGATACCTGCCCACGCCGTCGGGGGCGATCAGGGAAGCAGCTGTCAGGGGAGTGGTGGTGGCGTCCAGGATGTCAAAGGGTACGCCCGACTGACTGAGCATGGCCTTGGCCGCGCCGATTCCGAAATCTGTGGGGCCACTGCTCAGAATCAGCACCCTGAGGGCCACTTTGCTGGTCTGCGCGTTGCTGGGCAGGGCCTGTGCGCTCAGGCGTGTTCCCTGCGGCACAGTGAGGGTGGCAGGGGCGAGCTTGGCGTCAGTCAACAACTCGGAGAGGGGCACCCCCGGCAGGGCAGGCTGAATCTCGTGAAAGTGCCCCTCGCCGCTGGCATGACTGGAGGTGGGCTGGTCGCCGTCCAGCAGGGCAGCAGCGCTGGTCTGTGTAGTGCTGGCACCACTGGGCACCGTGGTGGACTGAGAGCAGGCAGACAGCACCAGACTGAGGGTCAGCAGGGGCAACAACGTTTTGAGTTTCAGAACCGAAATGGGGGCAGTCATGTCAGAAAAATCCTTGGAGGTTGAATGGACGGCGGATGAAGGAGAGCTTGTAGAGCATGTTCGAGCGTCCATTCCGGCACGAATCCACTCCTGGTCAGCCGGGTGATATCGGCCCGCTGATAGGGCACGTCGCCGCTGCGCGGACTGCCGGGGGCGTCCTCTTCTATGGCCCCGGCAAAGCCGACGAGTGCGGCCAATGTCTGCACGATCTGGCGCACCGCGACCGCCTCGCCGCTGCCCACGTTGAGGGTGCCGGTGAGTGCAGCGCCCGGAGCGCCGGGCAACAGGTGCAGCACAGCGCGGGCCACATCGTGCGCGGCGATCAGGTCACGCCGCGCACCCAGAGGGCCGAAGCGCACGCTTTCGCGGCTCTGGGCGACCGCCGAACAGAGTTCCTGGGCGGCGCGTCCGGGCAGACCGCTGGGGGGCATTCCGGCTCCGATGGGGTTGGTCACGCGCAGGGCCAACGCATTCACGCGGCCAGATCGGGCGGCTTCCTCGGTCATCACGGTGGCGGCCAGTTTGCTGGCACCGTAAGCTGATAAAGGCCGCGCCACGTCGTCTTCGTGAGAGGCGTGGCCTTCCTCGGTGCGCCCATACTCTGCCGCCGACGCCAGATGCAGCAGGCGCACTCCGGCACGCTGGGCCGCCTCAAGAGCCTGAGCAACCAGCACGACGTTGGGATTGACCAGATCGCTCAGGCCGCCAGTGGTGCGGCCCGCCGCATTGACCACTGCGCCCATGCCGTCCAGCAGGGCGTCCCAGCCGGAAGGCGGCAGCGCGGCAAGGTTGATATCCGGCCCACGTACCGGAATGCCCGCGCCCGACAACGCTGCGTGGATATGGCGGCCCAGAAAACCGGACGCTCCGAGCAACAGCACTGGCGTCGGGGTACGGGTCACCAGCGGGAGGGAGCGCGAATCAGACAAAGTAAGCATCGTAAACGTCTCAGTCGGCGGCGATCGGCTGGGAGCGGCTGTCGTTGGCGTGGGCCAGATGCGGCAACAGGACAGGGGCCATCGTCGCCCACTGTGAATTGGCGGTGTCGTAATCTTCGGGGCGACCGATATCCAGCCAGTAGCCGTCAAACAGGTCGCTTCCGGGCTGCTCACCTGCGGCCAACAGATCCAGCATCAGCGTATCGAAGCCCAATGCCTGACCGGGCGCATAACGGCGCAGGGCTTCACGGGTCATGGCATACACGCCCATGCTGACCTGAAACTGCACGGTCGGCTTTTCACGGAAGGCCACGATGGTGTCTCCCTGCTCGGAAACGTCCAGTACACCGAATTCGCTCTTGATTTCTCGGTGATAGGTCGCCACCGTGACGGGCCGGGTGGTGGCGGTGTGGCGGCGCAAAAACGTGCCGTAATCCAGATTGGTCAGGATGTCGCCGTTCATGACCAGAAAGTGCTCGGGCAGATCGTCCAGCACGGTCAGGACCGGGCCAATGGTACCCAGTGGCGTTTCCTCGTCGGTATAGCTCACCGACAGGTTGTAACGGCTGCCGTCGCCCACAAAGGCGCGGATCAGGTGGCCCATATGTCCCACCGCCAGCGTGACGCTGGAGAATCCGTGATAACGCAACTGGTACATCACGATTTCTAAAATGGAATAGGTATCGCCGAGCGGAACAAGCGGTTTTGGAATATGGGTGGTATAGGGGCGTAGGCGGGTGCCTTTTCCTCCGGCAAGAATAATGGCGTGCATAAAAACCTCCGGGAATGAATGATCAGAAAAAATATGTCAGCTTGGAGCGTCGGCTCAGACGGTGTAGGAATCCACGCGGTAGCGGGACAGGTTGGCAGGATCGGTAAACCACTCGGCGGTGCGGCGCAGGCCCTCTTCGAGCGGTACGGCGGGCTGCCAACCTGTTGCGGCGCTCAGGCTGCTGGCATCGGCCAGGAGGCGCATCACTTCGCTGCCTTCCGGGCGAAGACGCTGGTCTTCCTGCGTCACTTCCACGTCGGCTCCCATCACGCGGGCGATCAGGCGCACGGTGTCGCCCACCGTAATTTCCCGGCCCGATCCGGCGTTCAGGGTCTGACCCAGCACCTCTGGCCCGGCCTCTCCCACGGCGCGGAAAGCGCGGGCGGTATCGGCCACGTAATTGAAGTCGCGGGTGGGACGCAGATCACCGAGGCGGATTTCCCGGCGTCCTGCCGCGATCTGGCTGATGATGGTGGGAATGACGGCGCGGGCCGACTGCCGGGGGCCGTAGGTATTGAAGGGCCGCAGCGTGACCACTGGCAGGCCGAAGCTGAGGAAGTAGCTCTCGGCCAGTTTGTCGGCCCCGATTTTGGTGGCCGAATACGGAGACTGACCCTGCAACGGGTGCGTTTCGTGAATGGGCACCGTACGGGCCGTGCCGTACACCTCGCTGGTACTGGTATGCACCACACGGCCCGTACCGAGTTCGCGGGCAGCTTCCAGCACATTCAGCGTGCCCGTGATGTTGGTGTCCACATAAGAGCGCGGCGCGACGTAGGAATAAGGAATGGCAATCAGGGCGGCGAGGTGATACACGGTCTGGGCACCCTGCATCAGCGCCCGCACACTGCCCGAATCGCGCACGTCTCCGAGCTGCACCTCGACGTGCTGCATGATGTCTGGGGGCACGGTATCGAGCCAGCCATACGATCCCTGCGAATTGTAGATAGCCATCGCCTTCACGCGGTAGCCTGCCTCTACCAACTGTTCGGTGAGGTGAGAACCAATGAAGCCGTCTGCGCCTGTCACGGCGACCACGGGGCGAACAGAGGAAACGGGGCGAGACGGGTGGGGCATCATGGGTGTGGTCATCGGTAACTCCGGGGATCGTTGAGCGTATTCAGGGCGATGAGCAGCAGAATCAGAAAGAGGGCAGCAGAAAGCACAGGCAGGGGAACGAGGGCCGTAAACGTGAGGATGGCCGCAGCGCTCCACAGCCCGATCAAAGCGGACACCTGACGCTGGTTGGCAAGCCAGGCACTCAACAAGAAAGACGCGCCCAGCAGGCCCACCCCCACCTGGGTAGCAGCCGGGAGGTCATCGAGTTGGGGCAGGAGTCCCGACACACGGATCAGGACCAGAGTCAGGCCCAGCGCCCCGCCATAGAGCGCCGCCACCACAGGCACCGTGACCCGACCACGCCAGCGCAGGTCGGAGAGGGTTCTCAGGCTGCGGGCGGCATGTTGCAGGCGCTCCTGCGCGTGCCAGACGCCTGCTTCCAGCAATCCGGCACTCACGATGACAGGCAACAGCGACCAGGCCCCCAGGCGCAGGCTGAAGCCCACGAAAGTCAGGGCCATGGCCCAGCCGTAGGCCGCCAACCACAGATGAGGTCTGAAGACGGCCCAGGTGATGGGCAACGTGCCGGGCGTACGGGTGGCATTCAGAACGGCCCATACAGGTGACACCGCCAGCAACGCCAGCCCCACCAGCGCGGCGGTAAACGAGACGGTGGCGTCGGCGGTGGCGGTTTGCCTGACAGTCTGCACCGTTGCCTGACCCATGATCTGCAAAGAACCACTGACGGGCAACAGGCTGGCCTGCACGACGGCAGCGGCCAACATGGGGAGGCCAAAGGCACCTGCAAAGAGGCCGGTGCGCCCCAGAGCCAGCAATATGCCCGCTGCCGCTGTCGCGAGGGCCACCGCGCCGCCGCTGAGGACGCCCAGCAGGACCTGATCGGCTCCGGCCAGCAGCAGGGCCGTGAGGCCCCCACCCAGCACCCCGATGACTCCGGCCAGCCACAGCGCCGCACGCATGGCCCGGCCCGGCACCGCGAAAGGTTCGCTGTAGCGCAGGCCCGCAATGGTCATGGACCAGCCCCAGCCAAACGCGGCAGCAAAGGTGAAGGCCGCCGCCGCGCCCAGACCGAGGGGCCGGGTGATCAGCAGGCCCGCCAGCCCCGGCAGCAGGTACAGTGGCCCGCGCAGCAGCATGTGCCACGGAAAAGCCGGAAGCGGCGCAGAGGGCAGGCGGTTCAGGGCACGCCCGGAGCCTCGCTGCGCGTACAGGAGTTCGGCGGCCTGAAAGAGTCCACCCGCGTTGTAGCGCCCCCGCAACGATTCGTCGCTCAGACCATCGGCCTCCAGATAGGAGGCTATTTCCAGAGCGTCTACGGCTGATTCCCGCTCATGGGACATCTTCAGATCCGCCTCGCGCAGACGGTCAGGCAACGCCCCAGGCCCCCCCGCGCTTTCACCGAATTGGGTCGGATCAGGAGCGTGTAGAGTGGATGACCCGAATTGAGTTTGGCCGGTTCTGTTGGGCGACGCTGCGCTGAACAGCGTGGTACGACCACTCAGGATTTCAAACCCTGTGGGCGCACGGGGCGCGGTTGGGGTGCCGGACAACTCGGATGGGAATACCGTTCGGCTGGACTGGCTCATCTGGATGGCCTCATCCGGACTGTCTCACAGATCACAGGTCGTAGCTCCCAGCGGCGCGGGCCAGGGCCACCGGATAGGCGCGGCGGTAGGCTTCGAGGCAACCGTCAAGAGTAAACAGTTCTATGACCCGTTCGCGGGCGGCTCGCCCCAGGCGGGTTCGCAGCGGCCTGTCCTGAAGAAGGCGGCTCAGGGCGCTCGCCACTCCCATCACGTCGCGGGGGCGCACGATCAGGCCCGCCTCACCCACCGCCTCAGGCACGCCGCCCACACGGGTCGCCACCGGTGGGCGGCCCATCGCCATACTCTCTATGACCGTATAGGGAAAGCCCTCGCTGACGCTGGTGAGGGCCACGACCTGTCCGGCCCGGTAAGCGTCGGTGATGTCGGGCACGCGGCCTTCAAAACTGACGTTGCCATCGAGATGGAGTTGCGAGGTCACGTTGCGGCAGTGGCGTTCGTAGTCCTCATTTCCGGCAGGCGTGCCCCCGAACAGGCGCAACTGGGCCTGCGGAATGCGGCGGCGAACCAGATCGAAAGCGCGAATCAGTGTTTCGAGGTCTTTGAGCGGATCGACGCGGCCCACCCAGCTCACCACCGAGCCTTCAGGTTCCGATTCGGCTTCGGGAAACACGTCGGGGTCAATGCCGTTGTACACGCACTGAATCTTGTCGGGATCAGCTCCCAGCCGTTCTTCCCAGCGTCGGTTGTAGTGCGAGCCGGGCAGCACCAGGGCCGCTTCCCGGTAGGCAAGGCTGCACAGCAGGCGGTAAAAGCGCAGCAGCATGGCCTTGAATCCAGGCGTATAGGACGTGTGCCGGAATTCCAGGTACCGCTCGCGCAGATACACGCCGTGTTCGGTGAGCAAGAAGGGTGCGCCGTGTGTCCACAGGCCGTTGAGGGCCAGCAGCGCCGCAAATCCGTTGCTGACCGCGTGGCCCACCTCTGCCTCGGGCGGACGGACCGCCAGTGGGCGCAGGGCGTGCTCCAGCCACATCTGCACGTCCAGTGCATCAGAAACGGTGGGCCGTGGCAGGCGGGGACGACCCGGCACGCGGTCTTCATCCTGGCTTCGTGCCTGCGCTGTCCAGACATCCAGTGTCATGTGAGCGGCGCGTGCTCCTTCCAGTACACCCGTCAGCGCACCTCTGGCCCCCTGTTCGGACAGGGCACGCAAGGCCAGCCCAAATGCATTCACATCCAGGGTGCACAACGCTTCCAACAGATCAGCGTAGGCCGAAACGATCGCACCTTCCCGCGCCCGGTCTGTGCGGAGAGAGGGGGCAGGTGCACCCCACAGCGGCACCTGCGTATAGCTGACGTTGCTGGGCATCTCCAGGGCCGGACGCCCGAAAGCAACGCCGCTGATGGCCTGCACCGAAAAAGTGTGGTCAGGGAGACCCCGCACCAGTTGATCGACCCAAACGCTGACGCCGCCGTGTGCCTGAGGGTAAGTACCTTCGGTGTACAGCGCGACGCTGCGAGATTGAATTGCATTGTGGGGGGTAAGAACGCTCATTTCGACTCTCTCTGAGTGATGACGAGGGGAAGCAGCCCGGATGCCTACTGAGAGAAAGTACAAAATTTCTCAGACCAAGTGTGAAAAATTCGCCTGAAAAGGCAAATAACCACCCGTTGGGGGTTAAATTCGTATAGACAATAAGCGATAGAAAGCGTTAACTCTCCACCAAGTAAGTGAAAGAATTAATTTTTATTGGCAAAAATATCCAAGGAAATCCGAGAGGCGGCAATCAAAGAAAAGCAGCCCAGATGAGCTGCCTTGATGGTCAGAACTATGTTGTGGTGTAAAAGTTCAGCCGGATCTACTAAATCTGTTTTTGAGATCAGGAGTGCGGGACAGGTAAGGCGAGTGAAAAGGCTGATAGCAGGAACGCAGCTCTTGACCGCCATTCATCGTCAGACTGCTGGGATCATTCCGACCCAACAGCTTCCCAGCTATTCGCCCAACTTCCCTTCCTCACCCATATTGGAGCTTGGCGGATCGCTGGCAACCATGCTGCCCGCCGAGGCCACATCCTGCTTGTCCATGCCCCGGTCTTCAAACTCGCCTGGAGCCTTGCTCTGTGCGTTCACCTCGGCAGCAAGCTCTTTTCGTGGATCGGGCTTGCCCATGAACTGCAAATCCACGTTACTGATCTCCGCCTCTGTCTTGAGGGTCGAGTCGGCGGGAATCTGGCCGTTCTGATCGTTGTTGTCGGTCATGCCTTTACGGTAGCAAGCTGAGGTGTACTGGGCCTGAGCCGTTTCTTTAGATGGAGAGATCAAGGGTCTGGCGCGTCGGAACAGAGACCGAGCCATGTGGCTTTCTCTGCCCTACATTGAGGCTAACATCTGTTCCCAGAATTTCAGCCTCCTGATCCCCGGACGCTACTCACTCTCCCCTCTCCAACCCCTTTAGCTGCCCAATTGCAACACACTCTGATTGCCGCGCAGCACGAACACCAGCACACCTACTCCGGCCAGTGCGCCCGCTTGCCGCTCCAGCTCACGGATGGAGTCGGGGGCCGCGACCCACTGACGGCGCGGCTTTTCTCCGGGTTCCAGATAAAAGCCGTCCGGAATGGCAATCAGGGCAACCCGGCTGGCCGTGGCGCGGGCACGCATGGCCTGATGAATCAGGTCACTTCCGGCGCGGGCGGTAAGAATAATCAGGTTGCCACCTGCCCGACCGGGCGGAATAGTCGGTGGGGACTGATCAGAACCGGCCTGTGCCAACTGGGCCTGGGCCAGACGCAGCAGCGCAGCCCGCATCGCCTCCGGAGTGCGGCCTGTGGGGGTGGCTCCGGCGTCGGTAGCAACCGCGATAGGCAGGTCGAGCTCAAAGGATTCCTGCACCAGACTGGCCGCCAGCCGCACGGCACTCTCCAGGTACACGCTTCCGCCCGCGCTGAGATCGAGGTACACGGTCACGCTGCTGGCGGCAGTGCGCTCTGGCTCGCGTACCGTGAGGCTCCCTGTACGGGCCGTGAGCCGCCAATGCACCCGGCCCGGTGGGTCGCCGGGAACGTAGCCGCGCACGCCGCGCAGACTGATGGAGTCTTCCAGCCCATGGGTGCGCGACCATGCACCCTCACTGAGCAGGGGCCGCAACAGCTCAGGGAGCAGCAGGCCGTGTGTCCCCGGATACACCTCCAGGCGGGTGGGGACGGCCAGAGGAAGACTGCGCCAGAACAATCCCAGCGGATCGGCCCAGCGCAGGGTTGCACCTTCCCACTCAAAGACGCCCCGGCGGTTGAGGGTCAGTGTGGTCTGAACCTGATGTGTGGCCTCGCCCTGCACCCAGCCTGCCAGCACAGGCACGGTATCGGCCACCACGGTACGCGGGGGGTCGTCTTCGATCAGCACGCGCACAGGCAGGCGGTTAAAGATCTGCACCTGTACGGTCAGCGGAATGCGGCCCGCGCTGAAGGCCGAAGCAGGCAACGTGCGGGACAGCAGGACCGTGGGTGGGCGGCGGTAGGCCAGCCACACCAGGCCCACCAGCAGGGAGATCAGGGCCAGCCACAGGAGGGCGGTCAGCAGCAGGATCATGACCGACTGAGACGGTCGGGCACGGCTTTGATCGGCTCAGATTTGATCGGCCCACCCTCTGGCGGCCCAGCCTCCACCGGAACTGGCTCGGCCCGCAGTACCTCGCCCACCACTGCCTCTCCCGGCGTGCCCTGAAGCCGCGCCTCTACCCGCAGGCTCAGGCGGTGGGCCAGTACGCCCGGCGCGGCCCGCTGCACATCGTCGGGGGTGACGAACGCCCGGCCCTCCATCCAGGCCAACGCCTGAGCCACCCCCTGAAGACCCAGGCTGGCACGCGGCCCACCACCCAACGCCACCAGGGGATGCTGCCGGGTACGGGCCGCCAACCCGGAGACGTAGCGCCGCAGATCTTCGGCCACGAAGACGCCCCGCACGGCATGCTGAGCCTCCAGCAGATCGGCGGGCGTGGCGACGGCCTCCAGCGTATGAATCGGGTGCAGGGATTGCAGGCGGCCCAGCATCCGCACCTCTTCTTCCAGGGTGGGATACCCCACCGACAGCCGCAGCAGGAAACGGTCGAGCTGCGCTTCGGGCAGGCGGTAGGTGCCCTCGTGCTCCACCGGATTCTGGGTGGCAATGACCACGAACGGCGCGGTCAGGCGGTGCGTGACCCCCGATTCCGTGACCTGACCCTCCCCCATCGCTTCCAGCAGCGCCGATTGCGTTTTGGGCGTGGCGCGGTTGATCTCGTCGGCCAGCAGGATGCCCGTGAAAATTGGCCCCGGCACAAACTCGAAGGTTCCGCTGGCGGGGCGGTACACGCTGACGCCCGTCACGTCGCTGGGCAGCAGGTCGGGCGTGAACTGCACCCGGGAAAACGGCAGGCCCAGCGAGGCGGCTAGGGCGCGGGCCAGCATGGTTTTTCCGGTGCCAGGAGCATCTTCCAGCAGGATGTGTCCGCCGGCCAGGATTCCGGCCAGGGCCAGCGCAGTAACGTCGTTTTTACCCACCAGAACGCGGGCCACGTTGTCCAGCACGCGCCCGACAAAGGCTGGGGGAAGGGAGGCAGCAGTCATGGTCGTCATTCTGCCGCCTCTGTAGGCGCTATGGGTGGCAAAGTGGGCAACTCGGCCTGAATCTTGCGTTCGGCAGCTTCGGCGGCGTCGGCATCGGCATTGCTGACAGAGCCGCCGTAACGTACCGGCGCATACACGCGGGCCAGCAGATTCAGGGGGGCCGCCAGGAGGGGCAGTTCGGCAGCGAGGCGGGCCGCGTAGCCCTGCGGCGTTTCATGTGCTGCACGGCCCCGGCCCACACCGGCCAGTGCAGTTTCGGTGTTGCGGTAGGCCACCCGGACGCGGTGCAGAGCAGCGGCTTCGTCCGGCAGACCAGCCTGTGCTGGCAGAGCAGCCTGAGTCTCCCGGCGGCGGCCCTCACGCAAACCCAGGGCCGCCCAGACGAGCAGAGCAAATATCGCCAGATAAAAAAGCAGCGCCCCCCACAGCACCAGATTCAGGAACGAGGTCAGGCGGCGTTCCTGGGTGGTGGGCGGCTGAAGCACCGTTCCAGCAGCCCCGGAATCTGCGCCCTGCACGGCTGGGATGCCACCACCAGACCCACCCGTGGAACTCCCGAACGCCAAGACCAGCGCCAGCAACAGCGTGAGCAACAGGCCCGCACCCATCAGCCATTCCACCAGTGTTGCGGGCCTTCCCCGCCGGGCCGGAAGAATTCGCAACAGCAGGAACAGGGCCAAGACCACCAGGATTCCGGCCACTGCAAGCAGTTCGGTGGGGGGCGCGGGAATCACGTCTTCGGTGATCAGGCGGGGGCGCGGCGCAGTGGGCGGCGAGGTGACCGAACTGGAAGCCGCACTGCCGGGGCCACCGGGACCCGTGGGCAGAACCTCCGCCCCAGCCTGGGCCTGTGCGGGCGGCAGGGGCTGCACCCTCCACAGCGGCGCGGGCCGGGGCAACGCAAACGCCAGAGCCAAGGCGAGGGCCAGCGGCACAGCCAGCCAGACCACCGTTTTTTTCGTCCAGCGCACACCGTCGCGGCCCAACCAGCCCGGCCTGCGGTCATCATGCCCCGGACGCATGCATGCCCCGCCCACCAGCGCCAGCAACAGCCAGGGCTGAGGCGACACCAGACCCACCGCCAGCACCAGCAGCAGGCCTCTGCGCCGTCCTTCCTCCAGCAGGGCCGCGCCCCAGTACAGGCCAGCCACGCCCAGCAGGGCCGCCAGATACAGCACCAGCAGGTGGCTCAGAGTGGCCGAACGCAGCGCCGCCGCCAATCCGCCGAGGCCCAGCAGATGCCCCAGAACCGCGCCGCCCACGATCAGAAAGGCTATCAGCAGACGACCTTCGCGCCACAGCGGAGAGCGCACGCCCAGGCCAAACAGCAGGGCCAGCAGCAGACACGCCCACACGGGCAAAATCCCCAGCAGGGCCAGAGGCAACAGCGCCGCGCCGTAAGCCTGTAGGGCTGCGTTGGTGGGCGCGTCGGCTGGCGTGTTGGATTCGTCCTGCATGACCTGGGGAGCCGACATTTCGGGGAGTGTAGCGTGTGAGGCGGGGGCAGGATCCTAGATATGGGACAGAGCTCATGAACGGCGTGAAGCAGACATGCTCACCCCACCTCTCCCCCACCCCAGCCGAAGCCCAGCCCAACAAAAATCCGCCCCAGCCGAAGCCAGAGCGGGAACAAGAGACGGGTTGAAACTCCAGTGCTCAGTCCAAACCAAGTGCTCAGTCCAAGAAGTCGCGGAGTTTACGGGTTCTGGACTCGTGGTATTTCAGCTTCCGCAGCGCCTTGTTTTCGATCTGGCGGATGCGTTCGCGGGTCACGTTGAAGCGTTGGCCGACTTCTTCCAGCGTGTGTTCGCGCCCATCTACGAGGCCCTTACGGAACTTCAGGACCAGGGCTTCGCGTTCGGTCAGCTTGCTCAGGGCTTTTTCAAGCTCCTCGCTCAGCAGCGTTTTGGCGGCGTTGTCTACCGGCGAATCCAGATTCTCGTCGGGAATAAAATCGCCGTAGAAGCTGTCTTTTTCGTCGCCAATCGGCGTTTCCAGCGATACCGGCTCCTGACTGACCTTCTGCACTTCCTCAACTTTGGTGGCGTCCCAGCCCGGCCCCATCGCTTCGGCAATCTCTTCATGCGTGGCTTCGCGGCTCAGTTCCTGCTGAAGCTGCCTTGCCGTGCGCGTGAGTTTGTTGATGGTTTCGACCATGTGCACCGGAATACGGATGGTGCGGGCCTGATCGGCAATGGCGCGGTTAATGGCCTGACGAATCCACCACGTGGCGTAGGTGGAGAACTTGTAGCGGCGACGGTATTCAAACTTCTCGACGGCGCGGATCAGGCCCTGATTGCCTTCCTGAATGAGATCGAGAAAGCCCAGCCCGCGTCCGGTGTACTTCTTGGCGATGCTGACCACAAGGCGCAGGTTGGCCTCGATCAGTCCCTGACGGGCGTTCGCGCCGTCCTCGGTCTGACGCATCAGGCGGCGGCGACCCCGGTCATCCATCTCCAGGTCTTCGTCCAGCGTTTTGCGGGCGGCCTCGCCCTCTTCGATGCGGCGGGCCAGAGCAATTTCTTCTTCCAGCGTCAGCAGCGGCACCCGCCCGATCTCGTGCAGATACTGGCGCACAGGGTCGTTGCTGACGGCACGGGGCATGTCATCGAAGTATTTTTCTTCGTCGTCTTCGGTGTTGGCCGCTGCACGGTTGATCGGGCCACCTTCTTCGGCCTCGTCATCGGTGTCGTCGGTGTCCTCGTCCTCGTCGTCTACATCCTGAACTTCAATGCCCTGTCCGGCGATAAAGAGCTGCATGTCTTCAAAGGCTTCGGGGCTTTCGGGATCGAGGCCGCTGGCTTCGAGGGCCACACTCAGGGCCGCCGCAATGTCCTCACTGGACAGGATGCCTGCCGCCTTGCCCACTTTCAGCATGTCCTGAATGCTGGGATGGGCGTGATAGGGCTTGTCGGCAGCGCTGCCCTTCCCACTGGGTGCGGGCTTGGGAGCAGCTTTGGCCGCAGCTCCCTTGGCCGGAGCCTTGGTGGCTGGAGCTTTGGCCGCAGCCGTTTTGGGGGCAGCTTTGGCTTTGGCCGCAGGCTTGGGCGCATTTGCCTCAGATGCCGAACCACCCTGAGAGTCATCCTCACCGTCAGCCGGGGCAGCCGCCTTGGGTTTGGCTACGGCTTTTTTGGGAGCCGCCTTGGCCGGGGCAGCGGCTCCAGCGCCCGTGTCCTGATCGGCAGCCCTGGGGGCCACTGCCTTCTTGGGGACAGGTTTGGTCTGGTCGGGTGTCGGGGCAGTATCTACCGGAGCGACCTGCACGGCCTCCGGGCCACCTTCTGTGCCCGGCATGACGGCGCGAGTGCGCGGCTGGGTGCGGGTGCGCGGCTTGTCGGGGGTCTTGATCCGGCTCTCTTCGGGGGCGGCAAGCGTCGCCGCTGCGGATACCTTGCTGCGCGTGCGGGGTTTGGTGGAATCTGCCATGCGGCCTCCTGAAACGTCAATAGTGGATTTTGGATGAGAGTGTGTAGATCAGCGTTTCGTTCTTCCGGACCAAAGTCTGAGCAACGGATGGTGGCGACGGTATACCGGGACAGTATGCCTAACAACTGTGCCAATCAAACCCAAGTACAACAGAGAGGGGGCGTCGGTCTTTGGCCGGAAACGCAAGGCCGAGAATACAGGAGAAGGTGAGAGGGAAAGTGCCTGAGCACAACACTTGAAGCTGGCTTTGGACGTGCAACGGTGGCCTGTACGCGTAGAAGCGGGCACAAAGGCCCAGAGGGAAGGTCGGCGCAGGCCGGAGCGCGTCAGTCTAGCAAAGTGTCGTCTGAATAGGCGATACGGCAGACGCCCACTGCCCCTCACAGTTGATGAGGAGCCAGGCATCTGACGACAGGAGTGGTGGGGAAACTGAGGTCAACGTTCCAGATACGGGATGAGGAAGTAAAAAGTTCCCCGTCAACAACCTCACGACCTTTATCCTGTCTTTAGATAGAGCGGTCAGAAAACCGGGGCATCAAAGAACAGGGGCAGCAGAGAACAGAGGAACCAGAGCGTTTGCGAGCAGACGGAATTCAGAGTTTCGGAACGAACGTGCAGGCCAGAGGGACTGAACAACCTGTAGCAACGCTTCTCTGCCGATCTGCTGGGTTAGATCTACTGTGCCGATTTCTGGGCCGCCAACACCTTGAATCCACCTTCGCGCAGAAGTTCGCGTACCGGGCCGACTTCTTGCATGGTGGTTTCGTAGGGCAGGGGATCATTGGCAACCAGATACAGCGTACCCCCCGGTACGAGGCGGCGCACTGCCGTCTGGATGAATTCGCGAGCCACGTCCAGCACCACGCCGCGTCCCACATGAAAGGGCGGATTGGTGAGGATCAGGTCGAAGGTACGTTCCTCCAAACCCGCGTCCACGTCGGAATGAATACATTCGCCGCTCAGGGCATTGGCCTGCAGGGTGGCCTCTGCACTCCGCACGCTGGAGAGGTCGCCGTCTACCAGGGTCACTGCCGCGCCGTGTCTGGCTGCCCACGCACCAATGATGCCAGTGCCGCAGCCCAGATCCAGAACGCGTTTGCCCGCAAGATTCAGGGTTCCGGCCTCCACCATCGCCGCCAGGTATTCCAGAAACAGCGTGGTGGCCTTGTCCAGCCGTCCGGCGCTGAAGACTCCGGGCAGGCCGACCACCTGAACGCCGTAAGCCTCGTAGGTTTCAGGCTCGGGCAGGGGCGGCGTCTGGCCGGGTCGCCGGATCAGCTTGGCAACGCGCATGCCACCGTCGCGGCCAATGGTTTCGCCTGTGCCGAAGGCTGCGCCCGCCGCCCGCACATAGCGGTCAAAACCTTTATCGCGGTCTCCGGCGATGTACAGGGTGCCGCCCGGAGGAGTGCAGGCATGTGCCCAGGCCACCTGCGCGGTGGCATAAGCCGTGCCCCGGTCTCCAGCCAGCACCAGCGCCACCGTATGCGCCCGCGTGGGCCACTCAGTGCTCAGATTGTCGCCCGGACAGGCCGCCCGCGCTTCCAGACCAGCCGCTTTCAGGGCAGCTAAGGCTGCTGCCGAACCTTCCACGGCCCGCAGGGTCACGCCCGGCAGCGATCCGGTCAGGCCGCCCATTGCAGTCAGGTCGAGAACCTCGCCGCGTACCTTTTCACGGCGCATGGTCTGCACCATCAATGCCTGGGCCGCGTCTACCTCCGGGTAACCGCGTACGCCGGGCTTGGTCATGGCCTCCAGCCCCTCCAGGCGCGGGGCGAGAGCGGCGGGGCGAACATCGAAGTAGCTGTACCGTTGAACGGCGTTGGCAGGGGTCGCCGGAGCAGATGATCCAGCCCTCGCTGCTCTGGCAGGTCTGCCCTGAGGTGATGCGCCTTGTGCTGTTTTGCTCTGAGCTGGCCCGCTCCGCGTTACCCTGATTTTCTGTTTGCGTGTGCCGGTCATGCGTCCCCGTTTATCACATGCCGCCTGCCAGCGCTTCAATCTGCGCCCGTTGCACTCGCTCCGGTCTATGTCTAGGCAGCTTCTACACCCGCCTTTGATGTGTGAAGGCTACGTTACGCCAACGCCCACTCTTTGCCCATCTCTACTGTTTAGGCTAATCGTGTACCACAACCTATAAACCGACCGGGTGAAGTCGGTTCATCCGCCCGCCAGTACCGCAGAACGACAAGCGCCGCTGGCGGAGCTTTTTGTGGCGCTCAGGGCATGGCGGCAGCAGTGGGGTGCGCTAACTTGGGTTGGTGTCTTCTCCTGTACCGTCCGTGACTCCCGATTGGGCCTTTGAGCGAGAGCATTGGCGGCGCGGCGCCTTCCGGGTGGCGGGGGTAGACGAGGCTGGACGCGGGGCATGGGCAGGACCGGTCACCGTGGCCGCCGTGATCCTGCCCGGTCTGGCCATGGAATATCCCTTCAGAGACAGCAAGCAACTGACGGCGGCACAGCGGGAGCGGTACGCGGCACAGGTACGCGAAGTGGCCTTGACGTGGGCGGTAGAGCACGCGTGGCCCGACGAAATAGACCGGCTGAACATCCTGGGGGCCACCCACGCCGCCGCCGCACGCGCCCTCGCCCGCCTGACTCCGGCTCCGCAGGCCCTGATCACCGATTACCTGAAACTCCGTACTCCCCTGCCCCTGACTGCCCCGGCACGGGCCGACGCCCTGAGCTACACCGTGGCCGCCGCCAGCCTGCTGGCCAAAACCGAGCGTGACCGCGTGATGCTGGAACTGGACGCCGAGTATCCGGGGTACGGATTTGCGGCCCACAAGGGCTACGGCGCTCCTGCCCACCGCGCCGCGCTGGAGCAGTTGGGCGTGTCGCCGCAACACCGCCGAACCTTCGCCCCTATCGCCCGTTTGCTGGCACAGACAGAGGCGGACAGCCTGTTTGCAGACATTCCGGGCAACCCCACCAATGATCTTGGGAAAAGCTGAAGGAAACGGGACCACGGAGACTCCGTAGGCATTCCCGCAGAACCCAAGAGAGAGGGGGATCACATTGGCGTTGATTCAGGCAGGGACGGCCACGCACCGGGCGGGCAGTTCAGGCCGCAACCCACTCGCCAGGAGACCATCATGGACAACCGCAGTATTTCCAATCTGCTCACCATCGCCGGATTTGCTTCCATTCTGGGTTCTATCGCCATCTGGGCCGCGCAGGGCGGGCAGGACAAGGACGCCGAAACCCGCGCCCACGGCGAACGCTTCGGCATCTTCGTGGGCCTCTGGGCACCCACCTTCTTTATTCTGGCCAACCGCTACAACCGCGCCGCACTGGAAGACGGTCGCAAGATTTTTGAGAATTGAGACTGGCCCAACCCCCAGTCTGACCTGAAGCACGTTGCAATGGAGACAAGGCTGACTGCCTATCCATTGCAACGTGTTTTTGTTGCTCGCTCAGCCGAAGCACCTGGCATCAGAGTCCCGATATTCCGTTTGTTGCCCTCTGCTATCAACGTGTGACTGGCAGGTAACGCCAATTCACATCGGTCAGGGGCTGCGAACTGGCAACTGTGACAATCGGGGCAGCAAGTTCAGGTTGCCCGGTTCTGATTTCCAGCGTGTTCCAGCCGCGTTTGAGGTCGTAATTGACCTGTACGGTGCCGCCCAACGTGCTGCCGTCGTTGCGGGCAAAGGTACAGTTGAGGATTCCGGTCAGACGCACGTCGCGGTCGGCGTAGGCATGGGTGCGCGTGGTGATCAGAATGTCCTGCGAGGTCACGCGGTTGCTGATGGCGGCGCTGGCGGGCAGCAGTTGACCCATGACTGGCCCGCCCACACCATCGGCGCTGAAGGTGCCACCGCTGAGCACCAGAACGCGGGCATTTGGGGTGCTGGACACCGGCTCGCCGCTGCATCCCACGCCGCGAATCTGGTCGGGCAGAACGCGGGGCACGGTGGGGAGGGTTTCCAGATTGCTCCGGCTGGGGAGGCTCGGCGCAGCGGGCAAACCAAGTCGGTAGGTGCCGTCGGCGGCCACTGTCGCCGTTGCCACGGCCCTCGCCTGTCCGTCCACGTCTGCCATGAATACGGCAGTTCCTGCAATGGGCGGAAACACGATGACGCCTCCCACACTGACCCCGGCCACGTTCTCCACACTTGCAGAGCCGCAGGCGCTCAGCAGAGCCGCACACGCCAGGGCGGGCAGCAGGCGACGGGCAAACAGGGCAACGGGAGGGCGCGTCATAAGTCTGACAAGAATCTTAACGGGTTCCCAGGTTAAGAAATCCACTTTCGAGTGGCTCAACACACAGACTCCCCCCCATTAGATAAAGCCAGATGAAAAATAAAGGCAGGTGAAGCCGGGCCAGGAAGTGAACCAGAAGACAGCTCCGGCGTCCTTAAACTGGATCGCAATGAATCTCACTCCTTCTGTCCCGGCCAGGGTCGCTTCGGTGGCCGCCAGTTCCACACATAGCTTCAGCAAGCAGCCTTTATCTGCCGTGCGCCTGCTGGCCGGACTGGGCGTGCAGGGCGACACCCACGCAGGTCACACCGTTCAGCACCGCTCCCGCGTGGCCGCCGATCCCACGCAGCCCAACCTGCGCCAGGTGCACCTGATTCACGCCGAATTGTTGGACGAACTGAACGCAGCAGGCTTCGGCCTTCATCCCGGCGATCTGGGCGAGAATCTGCTGACACGGGGCGTAGACCTCCTGGGGCTGGCGGTGGGTACACGGCTGCATGTGGGCGCGGAGGCCGTGATCGAGGTGACGGGCCTGCGAAATCCGTGCAGCCAGATCGAAGCTTTTCGGCCCGGATTGTTGGCCGCCGTACTGGGGCGTGACGAAGCCGGAAACCTGATCAGGAAGGCCGGAATCATGGGCGTGGTGGCCGTGGGCGGCGAGGTCAAGCGGGGCGATTCGGTTCAGATCGAGTGGCCGCCGCTGCCTCATAAGGCGCTGGAACGGGTCTGAATTTGTGAGTGGTCAGTGGTGAGTAGTGAATGGTCAGTGTTAGGTGGGAAAGGCGTAGTGGACGCAAGAGTTGGTTTCCCAACTGCTCTAAAAATCCAAAACCGCTGAGCCACAGATCAGCCGCAGATCAATCGCGCCAGATCCATCAAGTAAAGGCTGTGTTGGCCCGCGTCCTATTCCTTTTGCCGCTCCCCGCTACACTGCGTGGGTGAATGTTCGGAATTTTTCAATTATTGCCCATGTGGATCACGGCAAATCTACGCTGGCCGACCGCATCATGGAGCGGCTCGGCGCGATGGGCGAGCGAGACAAGCGCGACCAGACCCTCGATACGCTGGAGCTGGAGCGCGAGCGCGGCATTACCATCAAGTCCACGCCCGTTCGCCTGACCTATGTGCGGCCCCCGCAGGAAGACGGCAGCGGCGGCGAAAGCTATACCTTCAACCTGATCGACACGCCGGGGCACGTGGATTTCAACTATGAAGTGTCGCGCAGTCTGGCGGCCTGTGAAGGCGTGCTGCTGCTGGTCGATGCCTCGCAGGGCGTGGAAGCGCAGACCATCGTGAATGCGTACCTCGCCATCGACTCCAATCTGGAAATCATTCCGGTCATCAACAAAATTGACCTGCCTGCCGCTGACCCGGAAGGCGCGGCGCAGGAACTTGAAGACGTGATCGGCATTCCCGCCGAGAGCGCCGTATTCGCGTCGGGCAAATCGGGCATCGGCATCACCGAGATTCTGGAAGCCATCGTAGACCGCATTCCGCCGCCCCCCGGCGACCCCGAAGCCCCCCTCAAGGCCCTGATTTTCGATTCTTTTTATGACGCCTATCAGGGCGTGATCCTGTTCGTGCGGGTGCTGGAAGGCACGCTGACGCCCAAGCAGCCCATCATGCTGTTCAACTCGGGCAAAACCTTTGATGTGGATAAACTGGGCACCTTTACCCCCGGACTGATCGTCAGCGATTCGCTTCCGGCGGGGTCGGTGGGCTGGGTGGCCGCAGGCATCAAGGACATCCACGACGCGCAGGTGGGCGATACCCTGACCCAGAAAGACCGGCCCACGCCGGAGCCTTTTCCGGGCTTCAAACCCGCGCAGCCGGTGGTATTTTCGGGCCTGTATCCCACCGATACCGAGGATTACCGCAAGATGCGGGACGCGCTGGAAAAGCTGAAGCTGAACGACGCGGCCTTTACCTTTGAACCCGAAACCTCGGAGGCGCTGGGCTTCGGCTTTCGCTGCGGGTTTCTGGGCCTGCTGCACGCCGAAATCATTCAGGAACGTCTGGAGCGCGAATACGATCTGGACCTGATCGCCACTGCGCCCGCCGTGGTGTACCGAATTACGCTGACCAACGGCACCATTTTTGAGACCCAGAACCCGGCAGAATTTCCCACCCGTGACCGGATCACCGCCACCGAAGAGCCGTACATCAAACTGAGCATCATGTTGCCCGAAGAGCACGTGGGGCCAGTGATGCAACTGCTTCAGGAACGCCGGGGCAGCATGATCACCATGAACTACGTGGGCAAGCGCGTGGAACTGCTGTATGAAGTGCCGTTTGCCGAGATTCTGTACGATTTCCATGACCGCCTGAAATCCATCAGCCGGGGCTACGCCAGCATGGATTACGAGCAGACTGGTTACCGAGACGGCGACCTGCGAAAAGTGGACATCATGGTGAACAACGAGATCGTGGACGCCCTCGCCGTGATCGTGCACGAGGACAAGGCTTACAATATTGGCCGCAAAATCGTAGACAAGATGGCCGAAGTGATTCCGCGCCAGATGTTCCCGGTGCCCGTGCAGGCCACCATCGGCGGCAAAATTATTGCCCGCGCCACCGTGAAGGCCTACCGCAAAGACGTGCTTGCCAAGTGTTACGGCGGCGACATCAGCCGCAAAAAGAAACTGCTGAACAAGCAGAAAAAAGGCCGCGCCCGCATGAAGCAGATCGGAACTGTGGAAGTGCCGCAGGAAGCGTTCCTGGCGGTGCTGAGTACCGACGAGTAAGCACAGCCAATAAACCCAGCCAGATAGCGGATTGCCGTTCCCACGTCGGGGGCGGCATTCTGGCTGCTGGGCCATAAAACTTGAGCGTGCCCAAAGGGAGAACTTCAAATGGCGCAGCGGCAAGTGATCAAGGCACAGGCACAGCTTTTTCCCCATCCGAACGCGGAACGGCTGGCGCTGTGCAAGGTAGGAACTTTTCAGTTGGTGGTGCAAAAAGGCCAGTTTCAGGACGGCGACCTCATCGTGGTTGCGCCGGAGCGGGCGCTGTTGCCGCCGCAATTCGCGGGCCTGTACACCAACGCCGAAACGGGCGTGTCCTATCTGCACGGCCCGGACGCCAACCGCGTGGTCAGCATGCGGCTGCGGGGCGAGCGTTCTCAGGGCGTGATCCTGCCGCGAGAAGTGCTGGAAGCGCTGGGACTGGCCGACCTGCCGCTGGGAGAAGACCTGTCGGAGCGGCTGGGCATCACGTTTTATGAGCCGCCTGTGCCCATTTCTATGGCAGGCGACGTGGAGAACATGAGCGGCGTGATGGGCGGCGGCTACAGGCACCATGACGTAGAACAGTTCGGCATCTATGAGCGTGAATTTGTGCCCGGTGAAGCGGTGGTCGTGACCGAAAAACTGCACGGCTCTCAGGGCATCTATTACCGTGGGGCGGGCGGGCAATGGGTCGTGACCAGCAAAGGCCTGTCCCAGCAGGCGCTGGGGCTGAAGGAAAATGCCGGAAACGTGTACTGGCAGGCCGCCCACGCTACCGGGCTGTTTGAAGCTGTCGCCGCCGCATACCCGCATGGCCCAGAGGTGCAGCCCAAAGAGGTACAGGTCTTTACCGAAGTGCTGCCCGTGCAAAAAGGCTACAGCTACGGCCAGAGCGGGCCAACCTTGCGGGTCTTCCGGGTCGTGCTGGACGGCAGGGAGCAGCCCTTTGCGGACTGGGAAGGCTGGTTCAGGGAATGGGCCGTGCCGCTGATTTATGCTGGCCCCTTCGACGCCGCCCTGATCCGTACCTTCAAGGATGGGCCGGAAACCGTGTCAGGGCGCGGGTTGCATACCCGTGAAGGCGTGGTGGTGGCCCCCGCAACGGCCCGCAAAGCTGCTGACCAGACGCCGTTGCGGGTCAAACTGATCAGCGACGCCTACGCCAAGAAAGAAACTGGTGACGAATTGAGCTAGATGAAGACTGAGTCAGAAAGAAATGCGTACCCGCCTCAATCCTGAATAAAGGCTGTGAAACAGCGGGTAAAGGGCATCAGCCTTGGCCCTCCGTCTGGTGCGTCGGCACTGTTCTTACAAGCAGCCTAAGAGTGAAAAAAGCCCTTCTGAACGGCAGTCTTCTGTAACCCATCGGCCCACCCATCGGGGGCGGGGTCTGGGGGGCTTGACACCTGAGAAGTCAGCAGCTAGGTCGTGACGGTTCTGTCAGACCCCGGCGGCTAAGCTGCATTTATGAGCACACGTGATGCCAGCATGAGGACTGTCCCCCACGGGACGGCGACTCGGCTGGTGTCCGGAACTTCGGCTCAGAGGCGGCGGGCCACCCTGCGCGGGCAATTCACGCTGGTTATTTTTTTGCTGGCCTTCCTGCCCAACCTCGTTCTGACCTTCACGGCGCAGCCCAATGTCCCCACGCTGACGCTGGTGGCGTGGATGCTCCTGGTGGGTTTCCTGTGTGCCCTCACAGGCTACGTCCTCAGCGGCGCTCTGCTGCGGCCCCTGAGCCGCCTGGAGGCGGAAGTGCAGCGCGGCGACTTTGCCCAAGCACATGCCGACGACCCCGCCGAAATTCGTGCCCTGCGCGGTGCATTTACCACCCTCATCGACCGCCTCGGCACCGAGCAGGGCCGCCGCAGCGCCTTTATGGCGACGCTGGTCCACGACCTGAAAACGCCACTGATCGCCACTGGGCACCTGACCTACGCCCTGACCACCTACCCGCTGCCCGAACCCGAGCGCCGCGAAATAGGCGTGCAGATTCAGGCCGAAACCGCCCGCCTGCTGGCGCTGGTGCAGCAGATGGCCGATGCCCACCGCTTCGAGCGTGAAGACGTGCAGGTACAGGCCACCCAGACCGATCTGCGCGCCCTGCTGGATGGTGTGGCCCGCCGCGTGGCTCCCCAGGCCGAAGCACGCGGCCTGAGCCTCGGCGTCAGCGGCAGTGGATCGGCCCCCGTAGACGCCCCCGTGATGGAGCGGGCCATTGCCAACCTCACCGAAAACGCTGTGCGGTATGCACAGACAGAGGTGCAGTTGTCGGTGACGCCGCAGGGCATCAGTGTGCGGGACGATGGCCCCGGCCTCAGCGGTGATCTGGCCGACCTCGCGCAACCTTTCAATGCTCAGCCTGCGCTGATCGCGGGCCAGCACTACACCGCCGGAACTGCCGGACTGGGCCTGTTTATCGTGCGGCGCATCGCCGAGGCGCACGGCGGGCAACTGCTGTACGAACGCCACCCTCCAAACCTGCTGAATCAACCTGACCCACATCCACCGCCATCGGTACACGACCCCACCCCAAGTCCTTGCCCACCTGCGCCACACATCGTTTCAGACGCATCCCCTCCCTCCTACTCCCTGTTTACCCTGACCCTTCCGGAGGTCACCCCATGAGACTAGTTATCGCAGACGACCACCCCTTGTTCCGTATGGGCCTCAAGTACGCGCTGATTCATCAGGGATTCGATGTGGTGGCCGAGGCCGCCGACGGTCTGGCCGCGCTGGATGCCTGCCGCCTGCACCAGCCCGACGCCGCTCTGCTGGACGTAAAAATGCCCGGCATGACCGGCATCGAGGTCTGCGAGAAGCTGCGCCTGAGCAACCCCAACGTGGTCAGCGTCCTGATCACCACCTTTTCCGAACCCGCGATCGTGCAGGCCGCCCGCGCCGCTGGAGCACGCGGCTACGTCAGCAAGGAAACCGATCCCGAAAGCCTTGCCCGCCAGCTGCGCGACATCGTGGCTCACCCCGAAATCGACCGCCTGCCGCATGTGGACGTGCCGCGCCTGACGCCCCGTGAATCCGAAGTGCTGCCGCTGCTGGCCCAGGGCTACAGCAACAAAGAGATTGCCAAGAATCTGGGGGTCAGCCCCGATACCGTCAAAGACCATCTGGCCCGCCTGTACGCCAAGCTGGACGCAGGCGACCGCACCGAAGCCGTCAGCCGCGCCCGTTCCATCGGCCTGCTGCACTAAGGATTCAAGACTTCCGGAAGGAGCGCTTCGGCGCTCTTTTTGTTGCCCTGAACCGCTGGCCTGAGGTGGCAGCACGCATCTCTGCTTGCAAAATCTGTGCAGGCATCCAGAATGAAGACGTGATAAAGATGACCGCCCGAACGCTCCTGCTGGCTGCTCTTTGCGGGAGCGCGGAATTGGGAACTGCCGACGCACAGGCCACGCCAGCCCCGAAAGAACCTGTCACCGTTTGGGGCAGTCTGAGTACGGAGTTCTTCATTCTCCCCAGCCTCAGCGCGGGTGTCAGCGTCGGGGTAGGGCAGGCGGGTCCGGCCAGTCTATCGGTGCGCGGGATGGCTGATTTGACGTATGTCCCACTGCCCGACGTGACGACACCGCTCTTGCCCCTGATCGGCGCCGACCTGCTGTTCAGTGGACTGGTGGGCAACCTCACTGTTTACGGCGGGCCGGGGGTGGGTACGTTGCTGGGTCAGGCCTTCTGGGTCAGCGGTACGGCGGGCCTGCGCAACACCTTCGGCAACTCACGCTGGGGCTTTTTCAGCGAAGTCCGGGGGCGATATGCGTTCGATCTGGCGGGCAATGGCTTCCTCTCCCCTGGCACCCGCCTTGGCCTGACCTACCGGTTTTAGGTCTTTTCGTCGCACATCCACCCACATAGATTCCTCCCCACCCGCGTCCGGGCTGCCGGGTACACTCTCGGCATGACCACTGCCGCCCCATTTGGCCTGTCCACACGCGCCCAAAGCCTGAAACCCTCCTCCACGGTCGGCGTCACCACCCGCGCTCTGGAACTGCGGCGGGCAGGCATAGACGTGATCAGCATGAGTGTGGGCGAGCCGGATTTCGACACCCCCGCGCATATCAAGGCGGCCGCCATAGCAGCCATCGAGTCGGGCAAGACCAAATACACGGGCGTCAACGGAATTCCCGAACTGCGCGAGGCCATCAGCGCGAAGTTTGCGCGGGAAAACGGCCTGAGCCACGCGCCCGACGCCGTGACCGTGACCAGTGGCGGCAAGCAGGCCCTCTTCAATGCCTTTTTTGCCCTGCTGAATCCCGGCGACGAGGTGCTGATTCCTGCTCCTTACTGGGTCAGTTATCCAGAAATGGTGGCGTTTACCGGGGCGGTTCCGGTGGCCGTGCCCACCACCCCCGAAACGGGGTTCATCCTCGATCCGGCGGAGCTGGAAGCCCGCATTACGCCGCGCACCCGCATGATTGTTCTGAACAGCCCCGGCAATCCCACTGGCGCAGTGTTTTCGCCGGAGGTGCTGCGGGCGGTGGCCGAATTGGCAATTCGCCACAACCTGATCATCCTCACCGATGAAATCTACGAGCATCTGGTGTACGACGCCGAGCAGGTCAGCATCGGCACCTATGCCCCCGACCATACCCTGACCATCAACGGGGCCAGCAAAGCGTATGCCATGACCGGCTGGCGCATCGGCTATGCGGGCGGGCCGAAAGCCGTGATCGCCGCCATGAACGCCATCCAGTCTCAGAGCACCAGCAATGCCAGCAGCATCAGCCAGTACGCCGCGCTGGCCGCCCTGGAGCAGTTCGAGGCCACCAACGAATTCATCGGCATGGCCCGCAGCGCCTACCGCCAACGCCGCGACCACATCGTTGCAGGCCTGAATGCGCTGGGGTTGCCCACACCCACGCCGCAGGGGGCTTTTTACGTGATGGCCGACACCACCAGGCTGCACCCGGACGAACTGGAAGCCGCCCGCCTCATTCTGGACGAGGGCCGTGTGGCCGTGGTCCCCGGCACCGATTTTGGCGCTCCAGGCCAGGTCCGCCTCAGCTACGCCACCAGCCTGGAGCAGATTGAAGAAGTTTTGCAGCGGATTGGTGGGGTGTTGGCAAAACAGAACGCCACATAAGCCGTCTTTATTTTTTCTTTATCTTCACCTTCCTCCAGGGGTCGCTATGGGAACGCGGGTCACACTCTGTCCGTATCTCACACCATGACCAACATGACCCCCGGTGCCGATGGCAGCTACAACCTCCGTGATTTTCTGGTGCAGACCGCCGAGCGTGACAATCCTGGCGACGTGTTCGAGCTGGAAAGCAGCAAGATGCTCGAAGTTCGCGTGGATGGCCGTATCTGGAGCAAGCTCGGCGCGATGATCGCCTATAAGGGCAACCTGAATTTCAAGCGCGAGGGCACGCTGGAAGGCGGCCTGATGAAAGCCCTCAAACGCGCCGTGAGTCAGGAAATGAGTCCACTCGCCAAAATTGAGGGGCGCGGCGTGGTGTATCTGGCCGATCAGGGCAAAGAGGTCAGCATCTTGCGGCTCCAGGGCGACACCCTGAATGTCAGCGGCAACGACCTGCTGGCCTTTGAAGACAGCGTGCGGTACGACATCACCATGCACCGCCGGATCGCAGGCATGGCGGCGGGCGGACTTTTCAGCGTGCGGGTGCAGGGGCACGGACTGGTGGCGATCCTGAGTCACGGCAAGCCGCTGACCCTGCGTGTCACGCCCAATGAACCGCTCTTTACCGACCCCAACGCCACCGTTGCGTGGAGCGGCAACCTTCAGCCCCAGCTGCGCGTGGATTCCAGCCTGCGCTCTATTTTCGGGCGCGGCGGCGGCGAAACCTACCAGATGGTGTTTCAGGGAGACGGGTTCGTGGTGGTGCAGCCCTACGAAGAATTCGAGCAGGGCCTGGGGGGAGAGAGCAAGGGGGGCGGAATCAGCGAACTGTTTGATTGATCGGTTGATTGAGTGGAACACAGGAGCGTGGACCATAGAGCGTGGCAACACTCCAACCACGATCTATGGTCCACGCTCTTCTGTCCTATCTCTACATCCCACCTGACCCACCCGCCCCCGGCGCTACACTCCTTGCCAATGAGTCAGGTGATCCGGTGAGTCTAATAGTCATGGCAACGGGCGGCACGGGTGGGCACATCTACCCGGCAGTCGCGACGGCGCGGGCGCTGATAGCGCGTGGGCATTCAGCGCTGATCCTGGGGCAGCGGGGCGGCATGGAAGAGCGCGTGGCCGCCGAACAGGGCCTGCCGTTTGAGGGCGTGGACGCAGGCAAGCTGGCCCGCAGCGGGCAGGGCCGCCCCGATCCCCGCGAACTGCTGAAGGCTGGGCAGGGTGTGTCGCAGGCGCGGGCTGTGCTGGGCCGCCTGAATCCCGGCGCGGTGGTTGGCTACGGCGGATTTGCCAGCTTGCCAGGAGTGCTGGCCGCCCAGAGTCTGGGACTTCCCACCGTACTGCACGAGCAAAACGCCCGGCTGGGCCTCACCCAGCGGTTGGCGGTCTACCGGGCCAGAGCAGTGGGCACCGCCTACGAACGCGTGATCGGCCTGCCGCCTGCCAAAGCCACGATGGTCGGGATGCCCACCCGCGAAACCCGTATGAGTCGCGCCGACGCCCTGGTGCAGTTGGGCCTGCAGGACGGCCCCCTCACGCTGCTGGTTATGGGAGGCTCTCAGGGATCGTTGGCGCTGAACAATGCCGTGCCAGACACACTGCGCCATGTACTGGGCGAGGAAGGGCTGCTGGGTGCAGGCGCGGGTGGTGGTATTCCGCAGATGAGTACGCCCGTGAGTACCGCTACCAGAACGGAGCTGCGGCCCGGAGCCGGACTGACCCAGATCAATTTCGACTTTACTGACCGGCACTTTACCGGCTCACACTTTGCCGCCGGAGACTTCGGCGGTACCGAGAGTCCCGCCGTACAGGTCCTGCATTCCACCGGACCACGCTGGCTGGGTGAGGTGGCCCCCCGCGTGCAGGATCTGGGCTGGTATCACCCCACCGGGTACGTGGACGCGGTGGCTGCATGGTCGGTGGCCGATCTGGCGATCACGCGGGCAGGCACGGGCACACTGGCCGAGGCAGCCTTTCACGGCGTCCCGCTGATCATGATTCCTCTGCCCGAATCGGCTGAAAATCACCAGTACCACAACGCGGCGGCGGTGCAGGCGGCGGGCGCGGGACGGATGGTCGAGCAGCACCGTGTGGGCGAGGCACTGGGAGCCGCGGTGTTAGAGTGTGCGGCGTCAGGCACGCGAACCGCCATGCAAGCGGCGGCCCTGTCGCGCTCTCCTGTAGGCGCAGCCGACCGCTTTGCAGACCTGATCGAGCGGCATCTGAACTAGCCCCGTCCGGTCGCACCTGACACCCCCAAACCCATGACTGACCCTGACCCTGCCTCTGTTCCGTCCACATCCGCTGCCGCTGGACGGCCCCAATCCGCTCTCTCGCCCGAAACACAATCTGATTCGCCACTCCAGTCCGCCATCCCGCCGCGCCACTACCACCTGATGGGCATCGGCGGCATCGGCATGAGCGCCTTTGCCCGACTGTTGGCGGCGCGTGGCCTGCGGGTCAGTGGGTGCGACGCCCAGATCTCGGAACTGACCGCCCAACTGACTCTGGAAGGCATTCCAGTGGCCCAGCATCACGCCGCTGCACACATCACGGCCCAGCCTTACGGCCCCGTAGATGTGTTGGTGGCGTCGGAAGCAGTGCCTAAAGATCACCCGGAAGTGTTGGCGGCCATTGCAGAGGGCGTGCAGGTTCAGCCGCGCATGTCCCTGCTGGACGAACTGTTGTCGGCTGGCCCCAGCGTGGGCGTGATCGGCACGCACGGCAAGACCACCACCACGTCCATGATCGCCATCGCCATGCAGGGCGCGGGTCTCGATCCGGCGGCCTTTGTGGGCGGGATCGTACCCGAATTCGGCAGCAATGCCCGCGTGGGCGCTGGCCCCTTTGTGGCCGAGGTGGACGAATCGGACCGGGCCTTTGCGCTGCTGGGCTGCGAAACTGCCGTATTCACCAACGCCGAGGATGACCATGTGGGCGGCAACCTCGCCACCTACTGGGAAACGGTCGAAGAGCAGCACGCCGGATTTGCCCGCTTCGTGTCTCAGTCGCAGCGGGTGCTGGCCTGCGCCGATTGGCCGGGGTTGGATGAGCTGACGGGCGGCGCACCCGAACGGCTGACCTACGGACAGGCGGAGGCCGCCGACTACCGCGCCGTGGATGTGCGGCCCGACCCCGACGGCACGGCGTTTACGGTGACCTGGCAGGGTCAGGTTTTGGGTGAGGCACGGGTGGGGTTGCCCGGAACCCACAATGTGCTGAACGCGCTGGCAGCGCTGGCGGTCACGCACCTGTACGGCGGAGATTTTGGGGCCGCCGCCGCAGCTCTGGCCGCCTTCCGGGGGCCAGGACGCCGCTGGCAACATATCGGCACGGCGCGTGGGGAAGCAGGCGGGGCACTGGTGGTGGACGATTACGCGCACAATGCCACCAAGGTGGCTGCCGCAGTGCAAGCCGCTCGCCAGACCGGGCGGCGCGTGCGGGTGGTATTCCAGCCTCACCGCTACCTGCGGACCCAGCAGTCGTGGCCCCGGCTTGCCGACGCACTCATGGACGCCGACGAGGTGCTGATGCTGGACATCGCCGCCGCCTCCGAAACCCCGATAGAGGGCATTCACGCCACGCTGATTTCGGGCCGCATGACCGACAGTGGACACGGCGGCGTGACCTATATGCCTGACCGTACAGAAGTGGTGCGCTACCTGCGCGAGTCGGCCCAGCCTGCCGACATCATCGTGACGATGGGCGCAGGCGACGTCTGGAAGCTGGCGCGTGAAGTGGTCGCTGCCGAGGCGGTACAGGTCGGGGCAGACGCCGAGGTCAAGCGATGACGACCTCGGCAGCAGGTTCGGTGAGCCGCACCGGAGCACGGGTGGAACGCCTGCCACTGGCCCGCTACACCACGCTGGGAGTGGGTGGAGAGGCCGAGGTCTGGTTCGTGTCTACCCACGACCAACTGAATGAGGCCGTGCAGCAGCCCTACCGGATTCTGGGCGGCGGCAGCAATCTGGTCATTGCCGACGAGGGCCTCAGCGAGCGCGTGATTCGCCTGAGCGGGCCACTGGCCGAGGCCGATCTGACCCCCGATCCGTCCCTGAGTACGCCCGATCAGATTGTCACCGGGTGGGTAGGCGGCGGGGTGCCGTTGCCGGGGCTGATTCGCAAACTACAAAAGCTGGGCTGGTCCAATCTGGAAGGCACAGTCGGGATTCCGGCGCAGGTGGGCGGCGCAGTGTGGATGAACGCGGGCACACGCTACGGCGAGATGTTTGACGGCCTGCATACGCTGGAAATCGTGACGCCGGAAGGCACGCGCAGGGTGACGCCCGACGACCTGAAGTGGGGTTACCGGGACAGCGGCATCCCGCGCAACCACATCGTGTCGCGGGTGCGCCTGAAATTGCGGCCCAGCACGCCCGGCGCTGTGCTGGACGCCATGAATTTTGCAGATGAGGCCCGCAAGGGCCAGCCCAAAATGAAGACCCCCGGCTGCGCCTTCAAGAATCCGGGCGGCGTGAGTGCCGGAAAACTGATCGACGAGGCGGGTCTCAAGGGGCTGCGTGCCGGAAACGCCATGATCGCTCCCGAACACGCCAACTTCATCGTGAATCTGGGCGGAGCCAGCAGCGCCGATGTGCATGCCCTGCTGGACGCCATTCGCAGCCGAGTTCCCGTGCCGATGGAATTGGAGTACGAGCTCTGGCCGGAGCAGGCATGAGCGGCAGAAAGGTGGGCGAGGGCAACCGCCGCATCACCCCGGAGCGGGCCGAATCTGTGCAGATTGGCCCCGTCCCGGTAACGGCCAGTTCAGCGGACCCTGAGATAGAGCCGGAGTCTGCCTCTCCTGCCCGCCCCCCCAGACCCCGGCGCACCCGCCTCCTGACCGTCCTGGGTCTGACCTTGACTGCCGCAGCCTTGGCTGGCGCATGGTTCGCCCTGCCCATCCGTACCATCACGGTCACAGGCAACCGTCAGCTTTCGCAGGCGCGGGTCCTGGAACTGGCAGGACTGAAGCCGCAATTCGGCTGGCTCTATTACGGTGCCTGGCGGGCACGGACGCTGGTCAGCCATCCCTGGATAGCGTCGGCCAGGATCGTCAAACAATTTCCCGAGTCGGTCAGCGTGGACGTGGTGGAACGGGTGGCTTACGCCCGCTGGAAACGCCCGGACGGAAGCGTGGTGACTCTGGCCGCCGACGGCACCGTGCTTCCGGGCGCGGCTCCCAGCACCAAGTTGCCACTGTTGGGGGGCTGGGGGCCGGACCGTCTGGCAGATGCCCTCTACGTCACACAGCTTTTATCGCGCTACACTGTGCAATCGGTTGCCTATACGCCGTCTGGGGTGACTGTCAAGACAGGCCTCGGCGCGGTGTGGAGCGGTGATTTGAAATCCCTCGTAAAGTATGCTGGGAGTATCAGCATGTACCCAAACAAAAAAATCAACATTTACCCGTGGGGGGTGAGCGTCCAAGAATGAAGGAAAATTCAATCATTGTGGGCCTCGACATCGGCACCACGAAAATCACCACCGTCATCGGGGAAATCGCGCCGGGCGGGACTCTCGACATCATCGGTCAGGGCAGCGTGCCCAGCGAAGGCATGAAACGCGGAAGTGTGGTGAATCTGGAACGCGCCACCCACGCCATCCGCCAGTCGGTCGCTACCGCCGAGCGCGTCAGCGGCGTGAAGGTGGGCAGCGTGTTCGTGAGTGTGGCCGGTAATCATGCCAAGGCAATTACCAGTCACGGCCTGGCTGCCATTCGCCGCAACCAGGAAATTGCCCAGCTGGATGTGGACCGCGCCATAGAAAATGCCCGCGCCGTGCCACTTGATCCGAACCTGGAAATCATCCATACGCTGCCGCAGGAATACGTGGTAGACGGACAGGAAGGCATCAAGAGTCCGGTGGGCATGCATGGCGTGCGTCTGGAAGTGGACGTACACATCGTTGCTGGAACCGCCGGGCCACTGCTGAACCTGCGCCGCTGCGTGCAGGAGGCGGGCCTGAAGGTTGACGGTTTCGTGCTGCACGCGCTGGCCTCGGGCCTCGCCACGCTGGAGGCGTTGGAGCAGACCCAGACGGTCATCGTGATTGATATGGGCGGCGGCACCACCGACGTGGGCGTTTTCAAGCGGGGTAATCTCGCCCACAGCGCCAGCATTCCAATTGGCGGCGAGCATGTCACCGCCGACCTCGCGCAGATTCTGAAAATTCCAATCGAAGAGGCCGAGAACGTGAAGCGCAAGTACGGCGCGGCCCTCCCCGAGCTGGCCGACCAGGATCTCACGCTGGAAATTACCACGGCGTCGGGCAGCACCCACGCCATCAGCGCCTTCGAGTTGTCGCGCATCATCAAGCCGCGTATTGCCGAGATTTACGGCATGATTCGCGACGAGATAGATCAGGCATTGGGGCCGGTGGAGCTTGTGGCCCAGACGGTGGTCATTACAGGAGGCGCTTCACAGCTCCGGGGCAGTGCAGAGCTGGCCCGCGACCGATTCCGCTTGCCTGTGCGCGTCGGTCGCCCACGCGGAATCGGTGGCCTCAGCGACATCGTCAGTAGCCCTGCCCACTCTGCAAGCGTCGGTCTGGTGCTGTACGGCATCGGGCAGGACGGCAAAGTGCCGGACATGATCTTCGAAGGAATGGAGGCGGTTCAAAATGCCGCGCCAGTACCTACAGGCCCAGCTCTGGGCAACGGCATAGGCAACCCCACTCCAGTTATTACGTCGCCTGTGCCGCCTCAGCCCCCCGAGATCACGCCAGCCAAAATAGAGCCGAGCGCAGCACCCAAGAAAGATGGCCCCAGCTTTGGAGAACGCGTCAAAAATATCTTCAAAGACTGGTTCTGACCGGGTTATTCCGGAAAGGTCAGCAACAGCCCCGCTGTTCGCTCCAATCAAGGCAGCACATCAGGGACCAACACTCCTGAAGTGTTATTGCTGAGGCTGTTCTGCCGGGCCGTCATCAGCAGAACAGCCTCATGGACGCCTCCAGCCATCATCCTGTTGGCGAGAAGGTACTCGCGCCACCTGGACAGAAAAAGCCAGATCAATGTGGCAGGCCGTTGTCTAAGGCTCTAAACAAATCGACTTCTGGAATACCCCACTTTAACTGGTGGGGTGTTTTGGGACGGCCAAAGGAATGCCCTCCCGAACTGTGGGTTTTCGTCCCCAGATTAGCCATCACATGAACTCCAATCCAGGATCAGAAAGAATCTCGTACATCCTGATTCTTCCTCTCAATCTGTGCAACCCGTACAGCAGGGCAGGAGACAGAAACGCCAGAGACTTCAAGATGGCACCCCTCTATCAAGAAGCCATTCTAGTTCCACATCATTCACAGGTCGGTCAAACCTCATCTCAAGATGAACCGAGCAAGTACGTGCCAAAACAGTGAGAAAGACTTCACATTTATCTGCCGAAGAGTGGACTGAAGTAATTCGTGGAGAATTGTGTTTTACGCACAATCATGATTCCAAAACGCTCTGGCAGGGATTCAGGGAGCCAACTGTAACCTACTTAATATATTTCACATAGTCTGGTCAGCTTTCTTATCGACTCCCCCATCTCTAGGCATCTGAGTAAAATTTAACTCTTCAGACGAGTACAACGTGATTCGATTGTTCATCCGCTATAGCCAGGGCCAATTCTGCATCTCGCCCATCACCTGCTTGTGCAGTGAGGGGGTCAGCTTCAATCTCAACGCCCAATCGTATGGCTCGTGGGTTAAACTACGCCGAGTAGCGGACAGCTACGGTACGCCCTCAGCGGCAGTACCGGAACGTGCAGTGCCGGAACGTAAGGAGACATAATGCAAGCGGCCAAAATTCGTGTGATCGGCTTGGGCGGGGCGGGCAACAACGCCGTTAACCGCATGATTGAATCAGGACTCGAAGGCGTAGAATTTATCGCCGGAAATACCGACGCTCAGGTGTTGGCAAAAAGCCATGCCGAGGTGCGGATTCAGCTCGGAGACCGCCTGACACGCGGCCTCGGCGCAGGTGCCGACCCGGAAGTGGGCGAGAAAGCGGCCCTCGAAGACCGGGAACGCATCAAGGAATACCTCGACGGCACCGATATGCTGTTTATTACAGCGGGTATGGGCGGCGGCACAGGCACGGGCAGCGCCCCTGTCGTGGCCGAAATTGCCCGCGAAATGGGCGTGCTGACGGTTGCCATCGTCACGCGGCCCTTCAAGTTTGAGGGACCCAAGCGCCTGCGGGTGGCCGAAGAAGGCATCGGTAAACTGGCCGACCGCGTAGACGGCATGATCGTGGTGAACAACGAGAAATTGCTCACTGCCGTAGACAAGAAGGTCAGCTTCCGTGAGGCCTTCCTCATTGCCGACCGCGTGCTGTACTACGGCGTGAAGGGCATCAGCGACGTGATCAACGTGGAAGGCATGATCAATCTCGATTTTGCCGATGTGCGTAACCTGCTTGCCAATTCGGGCACCGTCTTGATGGGCATCGGCGCAGGCCGGGGCGAAAAGGTGGCCGAAGAAGCCGCCATGAGCGCCATTCACAGCCCGCTGCTGGAACGCGGGATCGACGGCGCACGCCGGATTCTGGTCAATGTTACGGGCAGCTTCGACCTGTCGATGACCGACGCCAACGAAATCGTCGAGAAAATCCGTGAGGCCACGGGTTTCGAAGATCCCGACATTCTGTTCGGCATCACCCCAGACGAGGCCGCTGGCGACGAGGTACGCGTTACCGTGATTGCCACCGGATTCAACGACACGCCGATCAGCATCGCCGGGGGCACCAGTGGCCGCAGCAGCATCGAAACCATCGTGAAACCAGTGCGCGGCACCGCAACCAGCACCTATGACCCCAAGGATTACGACATCCCCGCCTTCCTGCGGAACGTAGAACGGGAATAAACCACAACCGGACCGGACTGCTGCCCAACTGAAGGCCGTCCGGTCTGATCTCTCTCGGCTCTGACTGCTGCTCAGGCACCAAAACGCCAGATCAGGAGAAGTTTCTACAAGTTGTACCGATCACAGTGAAAAGCCAGCCACCCCATTTGATTGGAGCGGCTGGCTTTTCATGATCCTGCCAGGGTGTGCTATACGCTCAGGGTTTTGGCGCAGCGGTACAGGTCGCGGTTGACATCCTTGCGTTTCTCCCACGTATCGTGCAGCGGAATGTGGCTGATGCCTCCGCCCTGCCGCCCCACCATCACGTCACTCCTGCCGTCCATCAGGGCGTAGACGGCAGCTTCTCCGAGTCGGCTGGCCAGAACGCGGTCACTGGAAACAGGCGTCCCGCCGCGCTGGATGTGCCCCAGAATGCTGACGCGGGTTTCCTGGCCCGTGCCCTCGTGAATGGCCTTGCTGACGCCCTCTGCGCCGCCCGGATAGCCCTCGGCCACAATAATGATCGAGCTGGCCTTCCCTTTGGCGAGGCTGGCTTTCACGATGTCCACCACGCCGTCTACGGGCTTGGCATCTTCAGGGATAAAGACTTCTTCGGCCCCGCCCGCGACTGCCACGTCCAGCGCGATGTGTCCGGCATGGCGTCCCATGACCTCAATCACGAAGATTCGCTCGTGGCTGGCTCCGGTATCGCGCAGTTTGTCTACGGCGTCGAGGGCCGTTTCGACTGCCGTGAAGTACCCGATGGTGTGGTCGGTGCCGTACAGATCGTTGTCGATGGTGCCGGGCACGCCGATCACGGGAAAGCCGTGTTCCTGCTGCAAATAATGTGCGCCGTGAAAGCTGCCGTCGCCGCCGATGACAATCAGACCGTCTACCTTCCAGTCACGCAGGTTCTGTGCGCCTTTGGCCCGACCTTCGGGGCTGCGCCACGTATGAGAGCGGGCCGTGAGCAGGATCGTGCCGCCACGCTGAATGGTGTTGGCAACGTCGCGGGGGCCGATCAGGGCCATATCACCCTCGTGCAGCCCCTGAAAGCCCCGGCGTACGCCCACGACTTCGATGCCGTTGTGGGTGGCCGTACGCACAACGGCGCGGATGGCCGCGTTCATGCCGGGTGCGTCTCCGCCGCTGGTCAGGACGGCCACACGTTTCAGGCCGCTGGAATTGGGATATTGGGTATCTGGTTCAGTCATGGTGGGCCTCGGTAGGTTGGAGGGAAAGCAGGAAAATGATGGGAAAAGAGGCGTTCAGGACTGTTGCGCCGAGTTGAACCCGGCCCGCGTCACGCCGTGGACCTCGGCTCAGGTGGCCTGAACCTGGGTGACCTGTAAGGCCAACGCGTAAGCGTCATTCTTACGCAAACCCTGCCGCATGAGTGCGTCACGTATATCCCTGACGCTCTGCCCCGCTGCTGCCCACGCTCTGGCCTGCTCTGCCGGATCGGTCACGGGCTGCTCTGGGTCCGGTTCGCCCTCTGGTCTGCCCGCCACCACCATCACGATTTCTCCGCGTGCACCTGCCTCAAAGTGCGCTGCCAATTCAGTCAAGGTGCCGCGCCGGGTTTCCTCGAACCGCTTGGACAACTCCCGCGTCACGCTGGCTTGCCGCAGTGGGCCGCAACTGGCCGCCAGATCGGTCAGGGTGGCGTGCAGGCGGTGAGGACTCTCGTAGATGATGCTGGTTTCGGCACGCGCCGCCACCGCGCTCAGGCGAGTTTTGCGGTCTTTGCCCGAACGCGGCAGGAATCCCTCGAAGGTAAAACGGGCGTTGTCCAGGCCCGACAGCACCAGCGCAGGCACGAAGGCCGTGGCTCCGGGCAGCACCTCTACAGGCACCCCTACAGCGATGGCCGCCTGCACAAGTTCTGCACCGGGGTCACTGATCCCCGGCGTGCCTGCATCGCTGACGTAGGCAAGGCGGGCGTAGCGTTCCAGCACCTGCGGGGCGCGGCGCATGGTATGGGCATCCAGCCGCACCAGCGGTTTGCGAATGCCCAGATAGGACAGCAGCGCCCCGGTACGGCGGGTATCTTCGCAGGCCACAGCATCGGCGGCCCGCAAGACCTCTATGGCCCGCAAGGTCAGGTCGCCCAGGTTCCCTACGGGCGTCGGCACCAGCCACACCCGCGCCCCCTCTGGAATGGGGCTGAGGGGGGGCAGATCGGCGGGGGCCTCTGCCTGCTCTGCGGCAGATGACTCCAGCCAGTCTTCGTCCGTGTCCTGTCCTTCTGGGGACAACGCCTGCACATCCTCTACCCGGTCTTCACCTGCTCCCCCTTCATCGGCCACATTCATCGTTGCGGGCCTACTCATCGGACGGTGGGCGGGATGTCGTGCCTTCCAGCTGCCAGTGAGACATGGCGAGACCCGGCGTGGGCTTGACCCGCACCCGCACCTTGCGTGGGCGCTTCAGGGCGCTGGTGATGCGGGCGCGGAGCAGTTCGGTTTCACCCACCGTGACCGTGACCACCGTGCCTTCGGGAAGGCGTGCGCCGATCAAAACCACCACTCCATCTTCCACGATGCCCTTGTAGGCCCTCATAGGTGCGCTCCTTGCTTGGGGTACTGCTGGCAAACACTGGCAACCTTCATACCTCTCAGGATACGCATCCTTGCGGCCTCCATCCCGTAGACCCTCACCCTTCGCGTCCCGGCGTCTTCACGCTTCACGCCCCTGTGCGCGGCGCTGACGGCGTTCAGCATTGGACAGGGCCTCGCGCAGGGCCACGATTTCGCTTTCCCGCGCTCCGCCTAATCGGGCGAACCGGTCGATCACCTCGGCAGCCTCGCGGCGGCGGTCCAGGCGCAAGAGGATCAGGCCCAGATGTTCTCCGCCCACGAAATAGGCGCGGGGGCTGGACGGATCGGCAGCCACCTGTGCCCGCGCCGCCGCCAACCGCTGCACCGTGACGCGGTGACGCGTGACCTGCCAGCGAACCACATAGGCCGCCAACGAAAAGGTCAGGACGGCACCCAGCATGGACGCCCCCAGCACCTCGGGCACGCCCAACTGAGCGCCCAAACGCACCGTCAGCGGAAAACTGAACGACAGCACCACCAGTACCGCCAGAGTCGCCGCGTAGTTCAAGCACACCTCCCGGTTGGAAGTGGAAGCCAAAGCAAAACGGACATATCCACCAGTTTAGCGGGCGGGGCGTGCCTGCGCTGTATGCCTGTGTACTGCGGAGAAGTTCCCCCCCGGCGGGTCAGGCAAACAGCTTCTACCCCACTGCCACCTTCTGCCACACTGCCCTCATGAGACTGCACCTGATTACCGTGGGCGAACCCAAACTGGCCTATGCCCGCGCAGGCTGGGACGAGTACGAAAAACGCCTGCGCCGCTATCACAAATTGACCGTGACACGGGTGGCGGGCAAAACGCAGGCGCTGGAAAGCGAAGCCGTGCGCCGCGCTGCCGGAAAAACGCCGCTGATCCTGCTCGATCCACGCGGCCAGCAGTTCACGTCGGAAGGGCTGGCGGCGTATCTGGACGGGCAGGGGTTGGGCGGCACAGGAGAGCTGGCGTTTGCCATCGGCGGCCCGGAAGGCCACACCGACGAGTTGCGGGCCGGAGCCTACGCGCTGTGGAGCCTGGGCACCCTGACCCTGCCACACGATCTGGCGATGGTGGTGCTGGCAGAAGCGCTGTACCGGGCAGCAACGATCAGCGCGGGGGAACCGTATCACCGGGGATGAAACGTGAGTGGGTAGTGGTGAGTGGTCAATGGAAAAAGATCAAGGGCACAGAGGAGATTCTTTCCCCGTGCCCTTGACCTTTCCACTCACCACTGACTACTCACCACTCACGGGTTCTAGACTCCCTGCACCTCGAATTTCAGCCCCAGTCCCTCCACTTCCGCATTGGGATCGCGCCCCGCCACCAAGGCATAAGCGGCCCGCTCGGGCGTCAGGTAAGCATCCATCACGCGGCGCAGATCGTCCAGTGTTACGGTCAGCAGGCGGGCCTTGAAGGCTTCCTGCACTTCGGGGGTAAATCCGGCCTGATCGCCGTAAAAGCGCAGGCGGCCCACCGTATCAGGGCTGGTCAGGGGATCGAGAATTTTGCTGGAGGTCAGGATGGCCTCGGTCAATTCGCGCTCGCCCAGCGGCGTATCGAGGAAGGCGCGGGCATCGCGGAAGACCTGATAGGTGCGGGCAATGTGCGGGTCACGGTAACTGGTCATGGAAAACACGCCTGCCCGAGTATCGAAACTCGCGCCGCCGCCGTATGCGCCGCCCTTCTCGCGGATTTCCTTGAGCATGTATTCGCTTCTGAGCAGGCGCGACAGCACCAGCAGCGCGGGGCTATCGGGGTGCGTATAGGGCACGGTGGGATAGGCAACGGCATTGAAGGCCACCGGGGAATCGGTGGTGCGGGCCTGCGGGCCAGTGCCCAGCGGGGCCAGCGTGGGGCGTCCGGTGGGGGCGTCTCCAGTAAACAGGCCGGTAATGGGCTGCACGTCAAGGCCAATGTCATCTGGGGTGGCCGTGAGGCAGATCAGGGGCTGGCCCTGCGTGATCAGCTCACGGATTCGGGCAAATTGGCCCAGCAGGGCGTCAATGCGGGCATCCAGGGCTTCTGCGCTCTGCTCGCCTGCCGAGTGATCTGCTGCTGGACCTTCCACGATGGCCTTGAGGGTCGCCAAGGAGGTCAGTCCGCCAAAGCGTTCCTCCAGCACGGCGGCGGCGCTGACCTGTGCCGAGGCGAGGCGGTCTGCGTAGGCGCTGCCCGACCCCACCACGCTGGCCTTCATGCCCGATAAACGCTGCTCCAGCAGTTGCCGGGTGCGTTCGCGGGTGAATTCGGGGGCCGAGAGCAGGTCGTGCAGGACGCCAACAAGTGCGCCACCGTTGCGGGCCAGCGCCTTGCCGCTGAACGTGACCGCCAAGCGCACGGCGCTGAGATCATCGGGAGCCGTGCCCACGCCTGCGCTGGCGCTCACGCCACCCGTCACAGCCTCGATCCGGCGCGACAATTCGGCGTAATCCTGCCCAGCCGCGCCGCTGCGGGTCACGGCGTAGGTGTACAGCGGCAGCACGTCCAATAGGTCGGCGGGCAGCTCGGGCAAGCGCACCTGCACGTCCAGATAGGTCAGGCCGCCCGTGGGCTGAGGCACGCGGCCCACCAGAGCGCGGCCTTCCTGCGTGGTGGAGTAGTCGGGGCGCTGCACGCCAGGGGTCACGTCGCTCAGGGCCAGTGTGGGCAGCACATTGGGGTCGGATTCCTGCGCCTGAAGCGACTGAAGCTGCAAGCTCTCGCGGACGATCCGGGCGCGGTCTTCGTCGGTAAAGTCCTTGCTGAGATTCTCGACGAGTTGGCGTTCGGCCTGCTCGGCCTGTGACGCCAGCAGCGGATCGGGCGTGACCACCATCGTGACGCGGTGCGGCAGAGCCAACAGTTCTTCCAGCATTTCCTCGAAGACCCGCTTACCGCTGTCCAGATCGGCCCGCAGGCTGTCCAGTTCGGCATCCAACCGCAGCCCGGTCACGGGGTCGCCGCCGTACAGCCACGGCCCCAGCAGCCGGAACATCACTTGCAGGCCATACGGATAACCGCTGTTGCTGACTTCCTTCTGCCCGATTTCAAATTGATGCAGGCTGCTGGCGATCAGGTCGGCGGGGATGCCTTCCCGCGCAATGCCCGCCAGCGTGTCCAGCACCAGTTGTTCGACTTCGGCGGCCTTGCCTGCGCTGAGTCCCTTGAGACCCACGGCGAAGGCTCCCTCACGGAAGGAATCGCGGTAGCCGGTCAGGTCGGCCAGCGCCGAGCCGATGCCCGATTCGATCAGCGGGCGGGTCAGGGGCGCGGCGGGGTTGCCCAGCAGCACGTCGCTGAGCACACTCCAGCGCAGATTCAGGTCAGGGTTGCTGGAACGGCCCAGTTTCCAGGCCAGCAGTACCTGACCGCCGCGCTCCGTGTCCGATCCCGGATAGGTCACGTCTACGCGGCGGGGTTCGGCAAAACTGGCCTGGTCGGGCACGCTGACATCCAGGATTTGCGGCGCGAACCGGGCCATGACATGCCCTTCGATCTCGTCCAGCACGCGCCCCAGATCCTGATTGCCGTAGGTGAAGAAGAAGGCGTTGCTGGGGTGGTAATGCGCCGCGTGAAAGGCCCGCAGCCCCTCGTAGGTGAGGTTGGGAATGTCGTTCGGCTCGCCGCCGCTGTTGACCGCGTAGGTGAGGTCGGGATACAGCGCCTTGCCCAATGAGCGCCACATCACCGAACCCGCACTTGCCATCGCGCCCTTCATCTCGTTGTAGACCACGCCCTGCAACTTCAGCGTGCTGCTGGGGTCGTCCAGCTTCTCGAACTCGAAGCGGTGGCCGTCCTGCCGGAAGGATTCGTAGCGCAGCAGGGGGAAAAAGGTGGCGTCAAGGTAAACCGACAGCAGGTTGAAGTAATCCTGCACGTTGCGCGTGGAAAACGGGTAGGTCGTCCAGTCGTTGGCGGTCATGGCGTTCATGAAGGTGTTCAGGCTGCGCGGGGCCATCGCAAAAAAGGGATCAGGCACCGGGTATTTCTGGCTGCCCATCAGGGCCACATGTTCCAGAATGTGCGCCACACCCGTACTGTCTTTGGGGACGGTGGGAAAGGTGACGCCAAAGGCCAGATTGTCGTCTTCCCGGATCACGTGGGCGTGGCGTGCGCCGAGTTCGTGGCGCAGCAGCACCAGCGTGCCCTGCATCTCCGGCAGAGGTTCGACACGGTCTACGGTGTAGCGTCCCAACTGGGTGCCCACTGGGGGGGCGGGGGTTTTGGTGATCTGCATGGTCATGGGCAAAGTCTAGCGCCGCAAAACGGGCCGGAACGTGGGGTCTGCTGCCTGTGGCCCAGGCTGCCGCTCATCTCCAGAACCCCATGCTTACGTTTTCCCCATCTGCCTGCACTCTCATCCCGTTACACTGCCTCCATGCATCCGATTCACCCGCTGCGGCGTGCGCCTGCTCCGCGCCTCTGGCCGCTGCTGACCGTGGCGCTGCTGGGACTAGGTACCCTGAGCTCCTGTGGCAGCAGTACAGGCAGCACCGCCACCACTGGGGCAGACCCATTGACCTTTTCCCTCACGTCCCTCCCGGTGGGCTACGTGGCCGAAGCCTACGAAGCGCCCCTGGTGGTCACGGGTGGTACGGGGCCATACGGCTTCCGGGTAGCGGCAGGCAGCCTGCCACCGGGCATCAGCCTCAGCGGCGGGCGGCTGGTCGGCAGGCCCACCAAAATCGGGGCCTATAAATTTACGCTGGAAACCAACGACGCGGGCCTCAGAAGCAAGGTGCAGGAATACACCCTGAACATCAACGACCTGCCGCCCCTGGCCCTGGCCCCCACGCTGCCCACCGGAGAAATCCGGGGCGAAACGCGGGTTCCGGTCACGATTGCGGGGCCGCGTGCCGTTCGCGCAGCACGCATGGTCTGGACTCTGCCCAAAGGCGTGACCGTGACCAGAGTGCAGCCCGGCGAGAACGGCGGCGTACTGTTCTGGCAACAGGTTGGACAGACCCTCAACGTCAGCGTGGGCTTCAAGGCCATTCCGCGTGCGGGCGCACGGGTGATGCTGGTCAGCATCCGGCCCAGCGGCCCCGTGACCCTCAGCGCCACGGGCCTGGCATTCGAGGCCCGCGACGGCACCGGCAAACTGCTGGCGCAGCAGGGCATGCCCAACGTACCGGGAGCAACTGTACCGGGAACGACTCCAGCAACAGCTCCAGCAGGAACGGGAACGTCCGGTACACCCGTTCCAGCCAATCCCGCCACGCCCGTAGCCCCCACCCAACCCGCCGACACCACCACATCACCCAGCACCACCGAACCCGTGACAACTCCTCCCCCGCCCGTGGAACCCAGCCCCACCCCGCCCGACACTGACAGTGATGGCAACCCAATCGTCAGTCCTCCTCCCGGCCCCAATACGCAGCTTCCGCCCAGCCTTCTTCCTGCTGGAAGTCAGGCATGAAAGCGGCGGGACTTTCGGTGAGATTTGCAGCGCTGCTGACCCTGACCACGGCACTCACTACCGGGCAGGCCAGTACGTTCACGGAATTGACACTGACACAGCAGGCCAAAAAAGCTCAGGTGATCGTGCGGGCCACGGTGGGCGCACCCACCACCACCCAGAGCGCCGGGGTGTCGTGGATCAACTACCCGCTGACCGTGACCGAAACCATCGCTGGAGACGTAGCCAGCCTGCCTGTACTTGAAGGCAAACCCACCCTGATGTTTCTGGCGGGCCTTCAGGACGTGCCCACGCTGAACTCTGGACAGGACGTGTTCTTGCTGCTGTACACCGGCACGCAGGACAGCCCGTTGGTGGGCTTCAATCAGGGCGCATATCCGGTGGTGAATGGCCGCGTGACCCGCTGGAATGAGGCGGCGACGGCAGCAGCTTTTGCGGCAGAAGCGCCCGCACAGACTGTTACGACTGCGCCAACAACCAATCCAGCGACAGGTACACCAGCCACCAGCACAACGCCAACCAGTGCTGGGACAGGCACGGCGGCCACCGCGACGACTCCTCCCGCCACACCTCCTGTAGACGGCGCGACGGCAGCAGTCAGCAATCCGGTCGTACCTACTCCAACTGGCACCCCGACTGGTAACCCGACCAGCACCCCAACTGGGGGGACAACCACGCCACCCGCAAGCACGGTCACGCCTCCCACCACGACGGCAAGCGGCGCATCGGCCACGACTGCCGCTCCAGGCACCATCCCTGCTGTACCCGTGCCTGCTCTCACCGGGTCTACCGCGCCAGTACCTGCCGTGCCAGTACCAGTGACCGCTCCAGCGCCTGTCAGCACCTCCACTCCTACCCCCACTCCAGACGCCTTCGAGCGTGATCCGGCCAAGTTCCGCGATCAACTCCGGGCCGCAAGGAATACCCCATGAGCCGTGCCCAAAAACGTTTCTTGCTGCTGGGTGTGCTGTTGTCGGTCACTCCTGTCAGCGCCGCCACCATCAAACTTCGTCCGCAGGGAGCCGAACTGACGCGGCTGATCGAGCAGGCCCTCGCCGCCATCAGCACCAAAGACCTGCCCGTGACGCTGGACAGCAGCAGCGGCCCGATTCTGAGCATCGGCGGCGCGAGTGGCGTGGCCTTCAATCCAGACGTCTCGGCACGCGTGCTGGGCACCGGAACCGATCAGCGCATCGAATTCAATCCAAATGGCCCGAAACCGTTGACCGAGGCCATCCGTGCCGAGCTGACCCGCTTTATCGGGCTGAAGGCATGGACGCCCGAAGCCGCCAAACTGCGTCTCAGTGGGGCTGACCTGAACGGCGACGGCACAATCGATCTGACCGACTTTGCTCTGATGATGAACAATTACGGCAAAACGGGCAGTTTGCCCGGCGACCTGAACGGAGACAGCCGGGTGGATGATCTGGATCTGCGGTTGTTCGGGGGGCAATACAAACCGTAAAGGCCGGAAATAGGTGGCGGCGAGTGGAAAAACGCTGAAGGGTCAGGGGCTGGGAACATCTTCCCCGCCCCAGCCTGCTACCCTGCCCCCATGACTGGGCGCAACGACAAACAACCCGCAGATACGATTGATCTGCAAGACTTTCTCAAACTTCAGGGCCTGGTGCAGACCGGCGGTGAGGCCAAATTTCGCGTGCAGGGCGGTGAAGTCCTGCTGAACGGCGAGGTGGAGACGCGGCGGCGCAAGAAGCTGCGGCGCGGCGATGTGGTGGAATACGCGGGCCACACGGTGAAGGTGGAATGGTAAATCAGGCGCACACCGATGCTTTGGCCGAGTTCCGGCGGCGCAAAGACGAGCATTTTGCGGCGGGGCGGGGGCCGGTTCAGGGCACAGCCCTGGCCGAATTCCGGGGCCTGAGCTACTTTCCGCCCGATTCGGCGTGGGTGTTTACCGTGCCCGTACAGCCCGGAGACGGCACTGAAATGACGCTGGCGACCAATACCGGGGAAACCCGGACGATGGCGCGGTTTGGCCTGGCTACCGTGGAATTGCCGTCCGGCCCGCATACCTTGTCGCTGTTTGCCCCTCTGGGCGAAGACAAACCCGCACGGGTCTTCGTGCCCTTCCGGGATGTCACCTCACGCACGGGGGAAACCTACGGCGCGGGGCGCTACCTCGATGCGCCGCTGGCCCAAGCGCCTGAAAGTGACGAGATGCTGGTGCATCTGGATTTCAATATGGCCTACCATCCGTACTGCGCGTACGGTGACGGCTGGACCTGCCCGCTGCCCCCCGCCGAAAACGTGCTGCCCGACGCCGTACAGGTCGGGGAGAGGCTGCCGAACGGAGCAGTGAACTGACCGACGCTCTGATCATCGGGGCAGGCGTGGCAGGCGCGTCAATGGCCTATTTCTTGACGCTGGCCGGGGCGAGGGTCACGGTGCTGGATGCTGGGTTACATGCGGCCAGCACGGTTCCGGCGGCCCTGCTGAACCCGGTGCGGGGGCAGTCGGGCGCGGTGGATGCCGGGGCAGTGGCAGGCATGGCGCTGACCTGGGATGTGGTCAAGACTCTGACTGAAGCCGGATACCACGTGCCCCACGGCAAAACCGGAGTATTACGGCCCGTGCCGGACGCCCGCACCCGTGCCCGCTTTGAACAACGCCTTCCCGCCGATCTCGCGCACCATTGGCTGACTCCCTCAGATTCCCCTGTGCCACTCAGCCCTGGCTGGGACGCAGTCCTGCATCTGCCTGAAGGGGGCTGGCTGGACGGTGCGGCGTTCACGCGGGCACTGCTGGCGGCCTCGGGAGCGCGGGTGGTGCGGGGGCGGGCTATGCGTTGGGATGCGGCAGCGGCAGAACTGGAAGACGGAACAAGACTGGAAGCAAAAGCAGTGGTCTGGTGCGGCGGTTCGGTGGGCGGAAGCTGGGCAGGCCACGCTGCCACCCACCGGGCCGGAACCATGCTGCTGCTGTCCGGGCCTGTGTCTAGCCTGCCTCTCAGCTTCGGCGCTTACCTCTCCCCTGCTGCCCACTCACCGGAGGGGGGCGGCGGAGTTCTGGGCGCAACCTTCGAACGACCCTCGCCCGTCTGGAATGCTGGCCCACTGCCGTTGGGTTCACTGGACTGGCTGCTGAAAAAAGGTGAAACGCTGGCCGACCTGAGCGGCGTACAGGTGACTGGACGCTGGAGCGGCTCGCGGCTGTCGGGGCTGCGGGCAGGCCAAACGCCGCAGGGCTGGTGGCAACTCACGGGCCTGAGCAGCAAGGGCTTTTTGCTGGGGCCGCTGTGGGCGCGGGAACTGGCGGGGCAGATACAGGGCAGGCCATCAGCATTGGGTTAGAAGCCACTGGTATTGAGCATTGCTGAGGCTCATGACTCAAGGCCCATAAGCTCATCGCCCAGCACTTGCCCGCTGCCCGTCACGCCCCCGGTAACGCTTCCATTCTTACAATTGCTCCGGCTCTCGTCTAGACTGACCTCATGGCGAAGTACCGTATTTGTTTGATTGAGGGAGACGGCATCGGTCACGAGGTCATCCCCGCCACCCGCCGCGTTCTGGACGCCGCCGGGTTCGACGCTGAGTACGTAACCGCACAGGCCGGGTACGAATACTTTCTGGATCACGGCACCAGCGTGCCGCAGGCCACCTACGACGCAGTAGAAAGCACCGACGCCACCCTGTTCGGCGCGGCCACCAGCCCCAGCGGTGAAAAACCTGCCGGGTTCTCGGGAGCTATCCGCCACCTGCGGCAGAAGTACGGCCTGTATGCCAATGTGCGCCCCACCCGCACCCGCCCGGTGCCCGGAGCCTACGAAAACGTGGATCTGGTCATCGTGCGCGAAAACACGCAGGGCCTGTACGTGGAGCAGGAGCGGCGTTACGGCGATACGGCCATTGCCGACACCGTGATCACCAAGGATGCCAGCGAGCGGATCGGCAAGTTTGCCGCCGACCTCGCCATGAAGCGCAGCAAGCGCCTGACCGTGGTGCACAAGGCGAACGTGCTGCCCGTGACGCAGGGCCTGTTCCTGAACACGATTCTGGATCACACCAAGACTGTGGAAGGCCTGAACACCAGCACCATGATCGTGGACAACGCGGCCATGCAGTTGGTTCGCAATCCCCGCCAATTCGACGTGCTGGTCATGACCAACATGTTCGGTGACATCCTGTCCGACCTCGCTGCTGGACTGGTCGGCGGGCTGGGCATCGCGGCCAGCGGCAACGTGGGCGACAAGTTCGGTATCTTCGAGTCGGTGCACGGCAGCGCCCCCGACATCGCCGGGCAGGGCATCAGCAACCCCACCGCCAGCATTCTGGCCGCTGTCCTGATGCTGAACCACATCGGCGCAACCGAACTGGCGACCAAGATCGACAATGCCGTGAACACCGTACTGACCGAAGGCCCGCGCACCCGCGACCTGGGCGGCACGGCGGGTACGGAAGAATTTACTCAAGCGGTGATCGCGCAGCTCAAGTAGATTCAATCTCAAATAGATCCAACACCGATGCGAAAAGCCGGGGCCAGATGCTCCGGCTTTTTCCTTGTTTGGGCAGAATGAGGAGGGCGGCCTTCCAATCAGACCTTCCCGTCAGTCCGGTGCACCCGACCCAGCCGCGTTTTCGGGACACTCTCAGCATCGCCCCGCTTCACAGCTTTGACAGTCCATTTTCAGTAGACGGCGCTGTGTTATTCAGGCTGGGGATACTTCATCTCCGGCTCGGGCCAGTTCGGCGCGTGGTACTCTCCCCGGTTGAGATGCTGCCCACTTTCTTGCCACCGATATTGCCCATGAATAATCCGCCTTCCCGCAGTTCTGGACAGGGACGCCCATGATGATTCTTGCGGCGCTGGTGTCCTGGTTTCTGGTGGGCCTGTTTATTCGGGTCAGCAAGGCGCGGGGCTGGGGGCAGCCGGTTCGCAAAGACGGGCCGCAGACGCACCTGGTCAAGGAAGGAACGCCCACGGCAGGCGGCGTGGCCTTCGTGCTGGCGCTGGCCGCCGTGTTTTTTCCGCTGTATTTCACGGGCCATGCTGGAGATTCCCGCGAACTGCTGCTGATGCTGGCTGCACTCGGCATGGGCATCATCGGTGGGCTGGACGACTTCCTGAAAGTGGTGTCGCGCATGCGTGGCAGCGGCAAAAAAGAACTGTTGGCCCGCGAAAAGTTTCCGCTGCAGATTCTGGTTGGCCTGATCTTCGCCTATTTTGCCGCGCCGCTCGCCAGTCACGAACTCTTGCCCTCGTTCGGCACGGTGGGCGACATCATCTTGCTGACACTGGTCATGGTCGGTTCGGTCAATGCCTTCAACTTTACCGACGGGCTGGATGGGCTGCTGGGCGGCGTGGCAATTATCGTGCTGCTGCCACTGCTGGCCTTGTCACCTGTCTCGGCACTGCTGGTGGCCGTGCTGCTGGGCTTCCTGTGGTTCAACGCCCACCCGGCCCGCGTCTTCATGGGCGACATGGGCAGCCACGCCATCGGCGCGATTGCGGCGGGTGCCTACATCCTCTATGCCGACGTGTGGCTGCTGCCACTGGCCGCCATCATTCCTGTGGTGGCCGTACTCAGCGTGGTTATTCAGGTCGTGTCCTTCAAAACGCGGGGCAAGCGCGTCTTCCGCATGAGCCCTATTCAGCACCACTTTGAGCTGAGCGGCTGGCCCGAAACGCACGTCACTTTGCGGTTCTGGGTGATCACGGCGGTGGCGACGGCGGCGGTCTGGTGGCTGCTGGGCGGAAGGCCATAACAAGGAATGTGGGTTGTGGGGAGTAAGCCGTGGGAAGGGAAACAGGATGACGGGTGAGGTTGCGGGGCTGCCAGAGAATCTAGAAGAGTTGCTGGCTGCCGCGTGGTCATTGCGGGCGCACCTTCCGGCTGCTGGAACCACGTTTTACCGGGCAATCCATACCACCGAAACGGGCGGGCTGTTCTGCGTGGACGTGGCGGGCGACGTGGGCATTCTGAGCCTATACGCTGACCTGTGGCCCGCAGACGAGCAGCGGTTGGCCGGGTCCTGTGCGCGGGCAGGTGCTCTGGCTGGCGTGTATCTCAAGCGCCGTCCGGTGGAGGCCCGTCACGCGGCGAATATTGCCCGTGAACTGCTCACGCCGCCCGATCCGGTCTGGGGTGAGGCGCGGCCCGAAATCACGGTGCTGGAAGAGGGCGTGCCGTTTCTGATCCGCCCCGGTGCAGACCTGAGTGTGGGCCTTTTTCCCGATGCCCGCCGCGCCCGGCAGTGGGTGCGGGAACACGCGGGCCACCAGGAAGGACGGGTGCTGAATACCTTTTCCTACACCTGCGGCTTTGGCGTGAATGCCCTGCTGGGCGGCGCGAGCAATGTCAAAAATGTGGATCAATCGCGTAAGGTGCTGAACTGGGGGCAGGAAAATTACGGCCTCAGCGGGCTGGACGCTCCTAAAACCGACTTTATTTCCGGCGACGTGTTCGAGTGGCTGGAACACTTCCGCAGGCGTGGGCAGGAATTCGATGTGGTCATTCTCGATCCGCCCAGTTTTGCCCGCAAAAAGTCGGGCGTGTGGCGGGCCGAACGCGATTACGCCCGCCTCGCGACTCTGGCTGCCAAAGTCACGGCCCCCGGTGGGCACATCTTGGCGATGCTCAACCATGCGGGCGTGTCTCCGGTGGCCTTCGACAGAATGATGGAAATCGGCCTGCCTGAAGCGGGGCGGCGCGGGCGGCTGGATGTGCGCCTGAGCTTGGGCGAAGATTATCCGCAGGCGCGGCATCTGAAAGCGCATGTGTGGGTACTGGATTAGGTAGGTCGAAGTTCATCCAGAGATGAACCGAGCGAAGCGAGTATCGAAGAAAGGACGTCGTACCTAAGTCCAGCGGCATAGGTAGGAAGAGCCGGAATCTTGATGCTGCTCCAACCCGCAGGCCTGATTGACACAGAACTGACGTCGCCAACAGAGCACTGGCTTGACAGCGGTGGCAATGCACGGGGCAACTGCGTCCTTCCTGTGGCCCAGAATCTTAGCCCTGTCTGTCCTACACCCGCAGACCCGCGCCCACACTGGCCTATGCTGTAGCGCATGACGGATACCACCACCAAACGTAAATTGAACTGGAACAGCCATCAGGTCACGCAGGGCGACGAGCGTGCGCCCAACCGGGCCATGCTGCGGGCGGTGGGCTTTGAAGACGGCGATTTTGAAAAGCCGATCATCGGTGTGGCACACGCGCAGAGCAACATCACGCCCTGCAACAACGGATTGGGCGAGCTGGCGGGCCACATCACCGGGGCCATCCGCGAGGGCGGCGGCATGCCGCAGGTGTACGGCACGATTACCGTGTCAGACGGCATCAGCATGGGCACCGAGGGCATGAAGTGCAGTCTGGTGAGCCGTGAAGTGATCGCCGACTCCATCGAAACCGTGAGCCGGGGCCAGAGTCATGACGGCGTGATCGTGGTGGGCGGCTGTGACAAGAACATGCCCGGAGCCATGATCGGCATTGCGCGGCTGAATATTCCGGCCATTTTCGTGTACGGCGGCACCATCAAGCCCGGTCATTACAACGGCAAAGACCTGACCATCGTGAGCGTGTTCGAGGCGGTGGGTGCACTGGGCGCGGGCAAGATCAGCCGAGAGGACTTCAACGAGATCGAAAAACGCGCCTGCCCCGGCAACGGCTCGTGCGGCGGCATGTACACCGCCAATACCATGAGCAGCGCCTTTGAAGCGATGGGCATGAGCCTGCCCTTCAGTTCGACCATGAGCGCCGTGGACGCCGAAAAAGCCGTGAGCAGCGCCGACAGCGCCCGCGCCCTGCTGAAATTGATCGAAGCCGACATCCGGCCCAAAGACATCCTGACCAAGAAGGCCTTCGAGAACGCCATCACCGTGATCATGGCGGTGGGCGGCTCCACCAATGCCGTGCTGCACCTGATGGCCGTGGCCCACGCCTGCGACATCGATCTGAACCTGGCCGACTTCGAGCGTATCCGGGAAGCCACCCCCGTTTTCTGTGATCTGAAGCCCAGCGGGCAGTACGTTGCCACCGACCTTCACGACGTGGGTGGCATTCCCCGCGTGATGAAAATGCTGCTGAAGGCGGGCCTGCTGCACGGCGACTGCCTGACCGTAACAGGCAAAACGATTGCGGAGAATCTGGAAGGCGAGCCGGAAGAACCCAACGCCGGACAGGACGTGATTCGCCCCTACGATCAGCCGCTCTACGCGCAGGGCCACCTCGCCATTCTGCGCGGCAACCTCGCCCCCGAGGGCAGTGTGGCGAAAATTTCGGGCCTGAAAAGCATCAAGATTACTGGCCCCGCCCGCATCTTTGAGAGCGAGGAAGAGAGCATGCACGCCATCATGAGCGACCAGATCAACCCCGGCGACGTGCTGGTCATCCGCTACGAAGGCCCCAAGGGCGGCCCCGGCATGCGCGAAATGCTCTCGCCCACCAGCGCCATCATCGGCAAGGGACTGGGCGACAGCGTGGGCCTGATTACCGACGGGCGCTTTTCGGGCGGCACGTTCGGGCTGGTCGTGGGCCACGTCGCCCCCGAAGCCTTTGTGGGCGGGCCGATTGCACTCGTACACGAAGGCGACACCATCGAGCTGAACGCCGAAACCTGCGAGCTGACCCTGCACGTAGACGATGCGGAAATCGAGCGTCGCCGCGCCGCTTGGGTGCAGCCGGAACCACGTTACAAGCGCGGCGTGCTGGCGAAGTACGCCAAGCTGGTCAGCAGCGCAGCTGTGGGCGCTTACACGGACTGAAACAAGTCTTAAAAGTCTAGGTCGGAGGAGCTGGGCCGTCTATCTGTGAATGGGCGGCCTTTGGCTTTGAGTTAGGCTAGCAGTCACCATGCCAATTCCCGACTATCAGACCTTTATGCGGCCTCTGCTCTGGCTTTTGAGATCGGGTGAAGCAACATCTATGAAAGAGGTTTATAGCAGTCTGGCAAAAGAATTCAGGCTGAGTGAGCAGGATATGGCTGAAATGTTGCCCAGTGGCAGGCAGGCCACATACATGAACCGAATCGGATGGGCTAAAACCTCAGTACCCGACACTTTCTGAATTGAGCGTCTGGCTGGATTTCAAAAGCCCAATGAGTTGCAGGGCTTCCGCCTCCCCACGCTCGTGGATGCAGACGAACGTCCGCACGAGGGTCGGGAGGCCCAGCGTCACCACACTCCAGGCTCGCCGACCGTGCGCCTTCACAGTGCAGGTTTGGAGAACCCCCACCAGCACGCACCAGACGTACGCCAGGGTCAA
>NZ_KB899708.1 GCF_000378445.1 Deinococcus aquatilis DSM 23025
AAAGCAAGGGATTTAAGCTGGAAAGCACCCACATGACGCTCCACGATCACGTGGAGCGCCTACTCTGCCTATTGACCCTGGCGTACGTCTGGTGCGTGCTGGTGGGGGTTCTCCAAACCTGCACTGTGAAGGCGCACGGTCGGCGAGCCTGGAGTGTGGTGACGCTGGGCCTCCGGACCCTCGTGCGGACGTTCGTCTGCATCCACGAGCGTGGGGAGGCGGAAGCCCTGCAACTCATTGGGCTTTTGAAATCCAGCCAGACGCTCAATTCAGAAAGTGTCGGGTACTGAGGCATTAGAGGTTCATTTCACATCTGCACGATCCATGATCCTTTTACCCTTCCCACTCACCACTCACAGGTTTGATCCCCAGCTTGCGCCCCGGCCACAGGTAATACAGCTCGGTCAGCACGAACACCGCCGCGCCGAGGCCGAAGACTCCGGCGGGACCTGCCAGTTGCCACGCCGCGCCGCCCAGAATGGGGCCGATGGCGTTGCCCAGACTTTCTGTAGCCATCACGGTGCCCCACGCGGCGGCGCGGTGGGCGGTGGGCAGGGTGCGGGCCACCAATCCATTCCAACCCGCAATAAACGCGCCGTAGCCCAGACCCAGAATCAGCGTGACCAGCGCCACCCGCTCACGCAGATCGGGCAGCGCGGCCAGCAAAAAGGCCAGTGCCAGTAGCAGCAGTCCGGGGGCAAGGGCGCGGCGCGGGTGGGTGCGGTCTGCGAGGCGGCCAGCCAACCACAGGCTGAGGCCGAGGCTGACCCCAAACAGGATTCCCGGTAGGATCAGGGCCGACAGGGGCAACCCGAGCCGCGCCAGCAACGGGTAAATCAGCGTGATGACCAGCCCCGGTGCCAGCGTCTGGGCAAAGGCGGCAGGCAGCAGCACCCCCACCCGCGACCAGCCCGCCCACGGATTCCGCCCCGTTTCAGCGTTGTCTTTGTCTTGCCGGGGCAGATGAAGTGTCCACAGCGTGAGGGCCAGGACCAGTGCCACCACCTGAACGCCCAGCAGCACCGCCCACGCCGTATCGGGGCGCGTTTGCATCAGCGGGCCGATCAGCAGAATGCCCGCCAGAATCGCTGGGGTCGCCACCAGATTGCTGACCGACAGGGCACGCGCCGTGCGTTCTGGCCGCGCAAAAGCCTGCGAGGCATTCATGACCCCCGGCCACAATGCGGCATACGCCAAGCCCCACAAAGCGCCGCCCAGCACCAACCACAACGGCGAGGGAGCCACACGGGTTCCCACGATGACGGCCAGCCCCAGCGCCGCGCCCAGCGTCAGCAGCCGCCCCAGCCCCCAGCGTTCTGTGACCAGCCCCAGCGGGCCTTTGGCAAGCGCATCGGCCAGATAGTGCAGGCCCACCATCAGGCCGATCAGGGCCGTAGAAAAGCCGAGGCTGGGGCCTGCGACGGGCAACACCGACACCACGAACCCCGTGCGGACCAGTTCGGACGCCAGCAGCAGCGCCAACAGTCTCAGTACGGTCAGGGGGCGCGTCCAAAGCATCAGGGGCGATTGTATCCGCCTGGCCTCCGGTTCCGGCAACGCACGCAGGCAGAGGTCAGGCCGACCTTCAGTCAGCACCGTGCCGTAAGGGAATAGTAATGACCATCCCGTTAGACTGAATACAAGAAAGCTGCCAGTGCACTGAGCAGCCCCTTTTCATGCCTTTTATGCCTGCTGTCTCCCGCGCCCTTTCCCCCGTTGCCATGTCACGTCAAGGAGTTGCCCACTTATGAGTCTGTTTGATCCCATCGATTCCGATTTTCAATCATTTCTGTTCGTGGAATCTGTGGTGTTTCCGCAGGTCTTGGCACTCCCCACGCATGAATACGTGCCGGAAGGCGAACTTTATACCTTCTGTTTCGCCAACGGCTACGGGGCGCTCGTGGTGCGCCTGAGCGGGCACACGATGGCCGACGCCTTCGAGCTGTGCATGCTGGACTGCACGGTGCAGCCGCCGCAGCCCACCTTTCAGACATTCATCGCTGCCAGCATCCTGCCGGGCTTATCCCATGAGGCTGTCACGCAGTTGTTGGTGAGGGCCGAACACCTGCCCCGCCACCCCGCGCTGATCCAGGCGCAAACGTCGCTGCTGGACGAACTGTTTTAGGCAGACACTCTGGACTCTGGGCTGTCACAGGCTCCAACTTCCAACGCCTCTTTCCGGGAAGACTCAGCCGCTTGGCAGAGGCACGGGCCGAGGCGGACTGTTAGGCTGACCTGCAGAGGAGAACCGACCCTGCCGTGCTGCTCACCCTGACCCTGACCCAACCCAACGCTGCCCAACCCGGCGCGACCTCACCTGACAGATTCCAGCCTGCTTCCGACCTCGGATTCCTGCTGCACAAGCATCCCGAACGCCTGCAAACGCAGACGCTGTCGTTTGGCACGGCATCAGTGTTTTATCCGCAGGTCAGCGCCCAGCAAACCACGGTGGCCCTGCTGCTGGAAGTAGACCCGGTGGGGCTGTCGCGTACCTCTCGCCCAGGCGAGGGTGGTGCGCCGCTGGAACCGTACGTGAATGACCGCCCCTACGCCTCGGGCAGCTTTCTGGCCGTCGCCCTGCGGGACGCATTCGGCACGGCCTTGACCGGGCGCAGCAAGGCGCGGCAGGCTCTGGCGGATCAGGCTCTGGCTTTCTCGGTGTATCTGCCCTGCATCACGGCACGCGGGCCGGAAGATTTACCGGAGCGCCTGTTTGGGCCGCTGGGCTACGCAGTGCAGGCCACGCCGATTGCGCTTGATCCACTGTACCCCGAATGGGGCGAGCGGCCCTACGTGGAGTTGAAGCTATCCGGGCAGATGCGCCTGCGTGATCTGCTGGCCCACCTGTATGTGCTGCTGCCCGTGCTGGACGGAGGAAAACGCCACTACTACCTCAACGATGCCGAGGTGGACAAGCTGGCCCGGCACAGCGCAGGCTGGCTGGATACCCACCCCGAACGCGACCTGATTACCCGCCGTTATCTGCGTTTTGCAGCGCTGGTGCGCCAGGCCGAGGAAGGATTCTCTCAGAGCAACTCCAGTGAGTTGGAACAGACCGCCCCGAGCGCCTCTCTGCGGCCCCGGCTGCACGACGAGCGCCTGCGCTGGGTGGCCGATCAGGTGGCGGCCAGCGGCGCGGCGCAGGTACTCGACCTCGGCTGCGGCGAGGGCAAACTCCTGCGCCTGCTGCTGGAACTGGGGCAGATTCGGCAACTGGTGGGCATGGATGTCAGCGCCCGCGCCCTGGAGATCGCCGCCCGCCGCCTGAATCTGCGCGAACGCCCCGAACTGGCCGCCCGCGTGCAACTGCTTCACGGCAGCCTGTCCTATCCCGATTCGCGCCTGAAGGGGTTCGGGGTCGCCACGCTGGTGGAAGTCATCGAGCATCTGGAACCGCACCAGATCGGGCCGCTGACCCAGCATGTGTTTGGCGATGCTCAGCCCCGCACGGTGATCGTGACCACGCCCAACCGCGAATACAACGCCGTATTTGCAGACGGCGGGCAGGACATGCGCCACCCCGACCACCGTTTTGAATGGACGCGGGCCGAATTCGCAGCCTGGGCCGAGGCCGCCGCACAGACCCACGGCTACGCGCTGACGCTGCACGGCCTGGGCGACACCCATCCCGATTACGGCCCGATCACGCAGGCGGCTGTGTTTGTGCGACACAACGGGTAAAAATGCTGCGCCGCCTGAGCCTGCCGCGACTGCTTTTGCCCGCCCTGTTCCTGCTGGGGTGGTTGACGGCTGGCTCAGCTTTGGCCCAGGCGCCCGTGCCCCCGAACGTACCCCTGAAACTGGCGGGCAGCACACCGCCCTGGGTCGCGGCCAACTTCAGCGCCCTGCCGCCTGACGCGGCCTTCCGCGAGTTGTATGCCGGACGGATAGACGGCGTGCTGGGCACCTTGCCCGGTCCCCGGCCCCCAGCAGGAGTGGGAGAGGTGCTGAGCATTCCGGTGGGCCTGTTTCCGGTGTCGGTGGCGTACAGCCTGCCGGGAATAGAGCTACGGCTGGATGTGCCGACCCTGTGCCTGATGCTGTCGGGGCGGGTGCGGGTCTGGAACCATGCACGCCTGCGGGCGCTGAATCCAGAAGCCACCCTGCCCGAGTTGCCCGTGCTGGTCAGTGCGCGGGTGGCCCGCAACGGAGTCAGTTTGGCCGCTGCCGGAGCCTGCGTGAAGGCGGGCCTGTGGCCTGCGCGGTGGCTCAAATCCAACTGGGTGGCGGGAGCCAGCCTGACGCGGGCGGCCCTGGGATCGCAGCGGGCCGACCTGAACATTCCCGGCGTGCTGATGCTGCTGGGGCCGCGTGACGTGCCGCAGGGCGCACAGGTGGCCCAGTTACGCTCGCCGGGGGGCGAGTTTGTGGGGCCGCAGCAAGCCGCCAGCTCCGGCGCTGCGGCGTCAAGCTCTGTGCCGCTGTATCCGGGGGCCGATTCTAGGTTGCCTTCTGCTCCTTTCCGGCCCCTGCCCCCCGTAAACGAGGTGGGCGCATACCCCCTGCGCGGCGTGGTGTGGCTGAGTACCTTGCGCGAACAGGCCTACCGGGGCCGGAAGGAAGCACAGGCCCAGGCTCTGATCCAGTTGGCCGAAAGCTTGCAGGCCGGAGCATCGGCTACAGCAGCCGACACAGGGCCGGGGGGCGGCTTTGTGGGTCTGCCGCTCAATGCCCGCCCGCCCCTGCGCCTCACCTACCGGGGTGCTGATGTGGTTGGCTTACCTGCTTCGGCCTCGGCCACCAGCCCATAGATTTCCAGAAAACGGCGGGTCCGGGCGGCCAGCGTCGGCAGCGGCGCGACCTCCCCACACACCCAATCGGGCGCGTAGCTGCGGCACACTGCGGGCCGGGTGCTGTAGATGCCGCACAGACAGTCCGGCCCCAGGTTCACGCACGGCACGCCCAGCGGCTTGCCCAGTGCGTGAATATCCGGCGCGGCGCAGCAGGCCCCACACGCGGTACAGTCCCGCACCAGCACGGAGCGGGCGGGGTAGGCGGGGGGAGCGGCGAAGGGGTCCATGAAAACCGTGAGTGGTCAGTAGGGAGTGGAAAAAGAGGAGCAGCCCAAGCTTGAGCCTGATTGTTTTCCCTACTCACCACTCACCACTTACTGAATTTCTCCCACTGCTGCAATCAGCGCGTCATTCTCTGCCGGGGTGCCCACCGCCACACGCAGGCAGCCGTGCAGTCCGGGCAGGCGGTCCTGGCGGCGAACCACGATGCCGTGCTCCAGCAGATGACGGTAGGCGGCGTCGGCATCGGGGGTGCGGAGCAGGAAGAAGTTGGCCTGACTGGGAATCGGCTTGCAGGTGGGATGTCCAGCCAGAGCTGCCAGCATCCGCTCCCGCTCGCCGACCACCTCGGCGGCGCGGTGCTGCACGTATTCGGGGTTTTCCAGTGCCACTTCCAGTGCGGCCTGTGTGAGGGCATTCACGTTGAAAGCGGAGACCAGTTTTTGCAACTGGGTCGCCATTTGGGGGGAAGTCAGCGCGTAACCCAGCCGCACTCCAGCCAAACCCCACGCTTTGCTGAAGGTGCGGAGGCTCAGGCGGTTGCCGCCTTCTTGCACCAGCGAGCGGTAATCGGTGCCGCTGTATTGGTGGTAAGCCTCGTCCAGCACCACGACCCAGCCCTCTGCGGCCTCCACCACGGCCCGCACATCGGCCTCATTGTCGGCGTACCCGGTGGGCGCGTGCGGCTGCGTGACGTACAGCACGCCGGGAGGATTGGCTTTCAGGGCGACCTTTAAACCCTCTACAGGCAGAGAAAAATCGGGGTTCAGCGGCACCTGTACCAGCGTGGCCCCCAGAAGCTGAGCTTCCAGGGTATACACGCTAAAGGTGGGGCTGACGGTCAGTACGGTCTGGCCGATGCCCGCGAGTTCGGTCAAGAGTTTAATCAGGACGTTGCTGCCCGGTGTGACCACCACACCCGACGCGTCCCAACCCTCGTAGGCGGCAATCGCGGCTTGCAGCGTTTCGGCGTGCAGATCGGGATAGCGGTTCCAGGGACGGGCCAGCATGCGCTCCACGGCCTGCGCCTTCAGGTCGGCGGGAAAATCGTAGGCGCTTTCGTTCTGATCCAGCTTGATGGGCGCGTCGATGGGCGTAAACGGATAGGCGGGTACGTCGCGCACTGCTGCCCGTACGCCGCTGGTGGGCGTGGGCAGGACGGCTGCGGCCTGATCCTGAGACGAGAGAGGTGTAGAGGTCATATATGGGTTCTAGCATTCCACTGGCCTCCCGTGCCGTGAAGTGTCCACCCACACCAAACGCCCGTTAGGTGACGCGGCGGCGTGCTACCCTGACCGGGATGCGCCCGGCGCGTTCTCAGATGCCATGACGGATTCTTCCAGCCCCCCACCAGCCCCCACCGTGCCGCCTGCCGCGCCCAGCAAACCGCGCCGCGAGCAGATTCACGAGGTCGCCAGCCGCCTGTTCTCGGAGCGCGGCTATCACGCAACTTCTATGCGCGATCTGGCAGGCCAACTGGGAATGCAGGGCGGGAGCCTCTATGCCCATATCGCCTCCAAAGATGAACTGTTGATCGGGATTGTGGACCGCGCTGCCCGTCAGTTCGACGGCGCACTGTTTACCCTGCGCGGCGATTCTCTGCCCGCACCCGAAAAAATCCGTGAGGCCATGCACCGCCATATTCGCGTGGTGGCCGACAACATGGAGAGCGCCACCGTGTTTTTTCATGAGTGGAAGCACCTGTCGCCCGAGGCCTATACCCGCGTGACCAACTGGCGCGACACCATCGACGCCTTTTACCGCGATCTGGTCATTCAGGGCATCCGCGAGGGCAGCCTGCGCCCCGACCTCGACCCCAAGATGACGGCCAACCTGATCCTGTCGGCGGTGAACTGGGCCTACACGTGGTACCGCCCCGGCGGCAGCATGACCCCGCGTGACGTGGCCGAGAAATACGCCGATATGCTGCTGGGCGGCTTGCAGGCGGCCCCGAAGCTGGCCGCACCGGAGCAACCATGAGCAATCCTACCGTCACCGTCAAAATCCGCGACGCCCTGAAATTTGCACAGGGCCGCGCCGAGAAGTTCAGCCGCACCCAGCAACTGGAAATCGGCACCGATCTGTTTATCCGCATTGCTCCGGGCGGAAGGCGCTTTTTGCTGTTTTGCCTCGACGGTGAACCCGATCAGGCCAACGCCCGCGCCATAGCTGCCACACTGGGCCTGAAAGATCCGCAGTACGGGTGGCATCAGGGGGCTACCCTGCGCTCATTGACGGTGGTAGAGGCGGGATCGGAAGTGGTGGCAGAAGCGCCGGAAACGGGGGAATAATTGATTGGTCCCTGTTGGGCTGAGCTACGTTCAGGGGAGACATAACCCCCCAGTCGGCTTCGCCGCCAGCCCCCCTGAGAAGGGTGGTCCTCCCCTTAAGGGGGGCGTTGCGTCAGCAACGGGGGGTTGAGCCACCCAGCCTTCAAGAGCTTGCCCAGCTCGGCCAGAATCAAGAGCAGCACGCCCAGGCAACACCACCAAACAGTACGGCCAAAAAAACGAAACAGGCACCGAAATGCCTGCCCCGTCTTCCTGTCAACTCTCAGTTTTTCGGGTTGCTGCCCTCAAACGACGCCTTGAACTTCTGCAAGTCTTCGGCAATCTGCTGGCTGGGTTCCTCGCCAAACAGCTTGGCGACAGCTGCACCCAGCGGGCCAGCGGGCGGGCGGTAGCTGAGGGCCACGTGAATCCGGGTGCCGCCCGTGGGCATGCTCTCAAACTGCACGCTGCCCGCGTTGTCTACGGTGGCTCCGGGAAGGCTGTGCCAGCCGATGCGCTCGCCGGGCTTGTCGTTCACGATTTCGGCTTCCCATTCCACATGCGTGCCCAGAGGAGCCTTGGCAACCCAGCGGCTGCGCTTGTCGTCCAGCACCGTGACCGTTTCCAGATGGCTCATGATGTGGGGCAGATTGTCCAGCTTGCGCCAGTAGTCGTAGACCTGCTGGGCGGGGCGGTCGATGACCACGCTGTGCTCCACGAAAATAGGCTTGGCAGCGCTGGCATTGCCGCTCAGGCCAGCCACGGCCATGACAGGATCGTTGCCGGTGGCGGCGCGGTAGGCGAGGTATCCACCAATGGCGGCCATGCCGAGGCCCAGCACGCCACGTTTTCTGAGGCCCATCAGCAGGAGTGCCCCGCCCGCTGCGCCGCTGATCATGCGGCCCTGATCCATGCCTTCTGTTTTCGTCATATGTGAATCCTCCGTGATTTGCAGTGTATGTGCGCCGCCCTCACAGGCGGGTGAAGTCTTGCCCAACACAGATTAAGGCCAAGTGCGATTAGATGCAGTGTGGTCAGGTGGTCAGGTGGTCAGAGGCTCAACTTGCCTTGAAGGTGTCGCACTGACTGGGGTCGCCGCTGGTGAAACCGCGCTTGAACCAGGTGACGCGCTGCTGGCTGCTGCCGTGCGTAAAGCTGTCGGGCACCACGTAGCCCTGGCCCTGGCGCTGCAATGCGTCGTCACCGATGGCGGCGGCGGTGTTCAGCGCCTGCGTGATGTCGGCGTCGGTCAGGTTGGCGGCTTCGGTGCCGCGCACCTTGTTGCCCCACACGCCCGCAAAGCAGTCGGCCTGCAACTCCAGCGCCACGCTGTAGCGGTTGGATTCAGCCTCGCTGCGGGCCTGGCGCTGGGCACGCTCTACCTGATCGGCAATGCCGAGTTCGTTCTGGACGTGGTGGCCCACCTCATGCGCGATCACGTAGGCAAAGGCAAAGTCTCCGCCGCCGCCCAGACGCTTCTGCATGGTGGCAAAAAAGCTGGTATCCAGATACACCTTGTTGTCCAGTGGGCAATAGAACGGCCCCACGCTGCTGTCGGCGTTTCCGCATCCACTGGTCGTGCCGCCCGTGAACAGCACCAGCGTGGGCTTGGTATAGGTGCGGCCCGACTGCTTGAAAATGCCGGTCCAGACCTGATTGGTGCTGCCCAGAATCCGGTCTACGAATTGGTAGCTTTCGTCGCTGGCAGGCGTCTGGGCCTGCGTCTGAGATTGCTGGGTGGGCGCAGTCTGCGAGCCGCCGCCCAGAATCACGCTGGGGTCTACACCAAAGAACATGGCGATCAGGGCAATAACCAGGCCCCCGATACCGCCCACGGCAATGCCGCCCCCCGGCAGGCCACCGCCGCCCCGCCGATCCTGCACTCCACCCCCACTGCTCGGAAGATTTTTCCAGTCCATAACGGCGCTCTCCTTGATGTGGCTGCCGCACACCCAAAACCCCTGCACGCACGCTGACGGCAAGGCCGGGACACTGCGCGGCTCTATGAGAGGCATTCTAGGCCGGGCCGGGGAGCAACGGCTGACCGCGCCTTTAGGTTGGATTGTGGAGGCCAAGGGGCGGTCAGAGAAAAAAGTGAACCCCCTCTCCATGCAGGAGGGGGATTCAGATCAGCACGGTGGCAACGTTCATTCACAGCCTACGGCTCAGAGCCGTCGCCTGAACTCAGTCTCCTGCGGGCAACGCGCCTGCGCCGGAATCCGGCTTCCCGAGGTCTACTTTGGCGAGGCCCCCCTGAGACGAATCCGCCCTGGGTTGCGGCGGCTTGATCCGCTTGCGCTCGAAGGTCCAGAACACGGTGGGCACGACAAAAAAGGTGAGCAGGGTGGACGTGATCACGCCGCCCAGAATCACGATGCCCAGGCCCCGGCGGAACTCTGCGCCGTCGCCTTTGCCCAGAATCAGGGGAATACTGATGACCAGCACGGTCAGGGTGGTCATCAGAATCGGGCGGAAACGCAGTTCGGCGGCTTCCACGAGGGCGGCCCGCAGCGACATGGTTCGCACACGCTCGGTCACGAATTCGAGGTACAGAATGGAGTTTTTGGTGGACAGGCCCAGCAAGATCACCATGCCCAGCACCGTGATCACGTCCAGATTGACCTTGAACAGGCTGAGGGTCCAGAGGGCGCCCACGATGGCAATCGGCACGGGCAGCAGCAGGTAGATGGGGTAGCGGAACGAGTTGAACTGGCTGCCCAACACGAGGTAGGTGAGCAAAATCGCCAGCACCAGCACGATGGGGCCGTAGAACACCAGGTCTCCGGTGAGGCCCGCGCTACCAAAGGCGCTGGCGTTGCCCAGCGTGACGCCGCCCGTCAGCAGGCCCGCCTTAGTCACCTTGTCCACGATGGTCTGCTGATAGCCGAAGGGGTTGGGGCCGTCTTTGATCAGATTGATATCCAGCGTGGCGGTGTAGGCCTTGTTCAGTCGGCTGAGGGTGGCCGGGGCCTGTGCCAGCTGGAACGATCCAAGTTGCGACAGGGGCAGGTTGGCATTCAGCGCCTGCGAATACACGGTCTGAGACAGGAGGCTCTGTTCATCTTTCACGAGGGCCGGATCGAGGCGCACCACGATGTCGATGGAGCGGTCTCCGTCGCGCAGGCTTCCGGCGGTGCTGCCGTCGTTGTAGGTTCGCAGGGCCTGTGCCACGTCGTTGGCGCTCAGGCCGCTGCCCGCCAACCGCACCGGGTCAGGCGTGAAGGTGCGCTCCTGCCGGGTGGCGCTCAGACTGCTTTTGAGGGTGGCGATGTTGGAGTCCTGGGAGAGCAGGCGCACCACATCGCGGTTACGCTCGATCAGGAGGGCCTGCGTGGGGGCGGTGAGGGCCAGGGTGATGTCGGCGCTTCCGCCGGGGCCACCCTGCTGGGCCGCCACCCGCAGTTCTGATCCGGGCAGGGCGCGGGCCACCGGTTGCAGCGCCTGCAAATAGCGGGCGCTCAGCACTTCGATGCTGTCGCGTTCGGCCTTGGGAATCAGGGTCACGGTCAGGCTGGAAGTATTGGCATTGCTGCCGCCCAGCGCACCACCACTGCCCACACTGGTCTGGACGAGGCGCACTTCGGGGCGGGCCAGCAGGTTTTCTTCGATGCGGCGGGTCAGGCCGTTGGTGGTCGTCAGATCAGTGCCCACCGGCAGGTCGAGGTCTACGGTCAGAATGCCGCTGTCGCTGGCGGGCGTGAAGGCAAAGCCGATATTCCGCATGGCAAGCGGCACGCTGAACAGGAAAACGGCGGCCACCAGCATCACGATCCAGGAGCGATCCAGCACGCGTTCCACACTACGGGCGTAGGCACGGGCCACAGCAGTCACGGCGCGGTTGGTGATGCCGTGCAGCGTGCCCGTGAGGGCTTCCAGCAGGGCATACAGCACGGTCAGGAGGTACCGCACCACGGCCAGGACCACCGGGGCCAGCAGCACCGACAGCACCAGCGCGGCAGGAACTGGCAGTACGCGGGCCAGACCAGCGCCCACCGCCGCCCCAGCCAGCAGCAGCCCAATCCAGCCGCCCACACTGCGAATCCCCATGAGGGCACGCCGGAACAGTTCGGGCAGACGGGCCAGCACACGCGGCAGGTCTCGCCACGACACGGCCTCCGATTCCTGGGTGTAGGCCATCCGAACGGTCAGGAACAGCAGGCTTTCCAGCCAACTGAGCACGATGGCGGCGGCGATGCCCAGCGCAAACTGGCTGAAGAACTGGCCGATGATGCCCGGCATGAAGCTGAGCGGAATCAGCACGGCCAGCAGCGAGAAACTGGCGGCAGTGACGGCGCTGAAGACTTCCGAGCCGCCCAGCAGCACCGATTTCACGCGGTCGTAGCCCATGTCGCGGTAGCGCTGCACGTTCTCGGCCACCACGATGGAATCATCGACGACGATGCCGATGGCGACGATGATCGCCAAGAGCGAGATGATGTTGAAGGTAAAGCCCAGCAAACTGAACAGCAGCGGCGCGGCGCTGATGGAGATGGGAATCGCCAGAATCACGGCGAACGCGGCGTTCAGGCGGCCCAGGAACAGCAGGCAGATGACACCCACAGCAGCCACAGCAATCAGAAATTCCTTGAAGGTGTCCTTGATGCTGCCGCGAGTTTCGATGGTGGTGTCGTTGGCGAGGCTGAGGCTGTAGCCCGCAGGCAACGGCTGGGCTTTCATGGCGGCCCGCACGTTGTCGGTCACGGCCACAGAGTTGGTGCCACTGGCTTTCCGCACGTTCAGCAGCACGGCGGGCTGACCGTTGACGCGGGCAAAGCTGCTGCTGGCGGCGGCTCCGTCACGGATACTGGCAACGTCGGCCACCCGCAGGCCCGTCGCAGGATCGACGATGATTCGGCTCACGTCTCCGACGCTGGTGGGGGTATTGCGGGTGGAAAACTGAGTGGTGTTGCCCCCCTGCGTGACCGTTCCGGCGGGCAGATCGAGGGCCGAGGCGCTGATGGCCCCGGTGACTCGGGCGGGCGTGAGGTTATAGCTTTGCAGGCGGGCCGGGTCCAGCAGCACCTGAATCTGGCGTTCCGGGCCGCCCGACAGCCCCACGTCGGCCACGCCTTCCACGCGCTCCAGCCGGGGCACCAGCGTATCTTCGGCAAAAGTGGTCACGTCGGCGGGGCGGGCGCTGCCGCCCAACAGGGCCAGCGTCAGAATCGGCGTGGCGTTGGGGTCGAATTTTTGTACCACAGGTGCTTCGGTGCCGTCGGGCAGGGTGCCGCGAATGGCCGCCACCGCCTGAGACACGCTGTTGGCGGCGCTATCGATGTTGGTGCTGTCGGCAAAGGTAATGACCACTGCCGACTGGTTGCTGACGCTGGTGGTGTTGATGTCCACCACGCCCGCGATGGTACTGATGGCATCTTCGACCCGGCGGCTGACCTCGCGGTCGACCTGATCGGGATTGGCCCCCGGATAGGACGTACTGACCGCCAGAATCGGCACCTCGAAATTGGGCAGCAACTCCACGCCCAGCCGGAAGGTCGCCACCAGTCCGAACAGCACCAGCATCACGAAAATGCCGATAGAAAAGACGTAATTGCGAACGCTGAAACGGATAAAGGGATTGATGGTCGGTTCGGGCGTGCCGTCGGGCAGGGTGCCGCGTGAGGCAAGGTCTACGCTGTCGGGGTCATGGGTACTCATGGGGCCTCCCCTGTCTGACTCTCGGCAGAGCCAGCGCCAGCAGCCGTCTCCACGCGGATTCCTGCGCCGTCTTGCAAGCTGGGCGGCACCGGAGAAATCACCTGTGCGCCTGCCTCCAGCCCACGCACCGCCACCTGACCACCGGATTCGGCCACCACGGTCACCGCCTGACGCCGTGCCACATTGCCCGCCGCGAGGTACACCGAGTTTTCTCCATTATCGACCTGCACGGCTCCGCTGGGCACCAGAATGCCCTGCCCCAGGGTGGCGCGGTAACGGGCCTGAGCACTGGCCCCCACCGGCAATTTGCCGCCGCCCTGCACCCGCGCCGTGATGGGCACAAGTCGGTCGGTTCCGGCAATGCTGGGACTGTCCTGCACGGTGGCGACGTAATTTACGCCTCCGTAGCCGAGGTTCAGGGTGGTTCCGGCGGTCAGGGCGGCAGCGTCGGCGGGCGTGGCATTGAACTTCACCTTGATGGAGCCGGGATCGACCAGCCTGAAGACCGTGCTGCCCTGCCCCGCGAACTCTCCGACCTGCACGTTCAGGCTGGCGACCGTGCCCGCAAAGGGAGCGCGAACCGCAGTGCGGGCCAGATTTTCTTCGGCCTGCCGCACGCCTGCCTGGGCGCTGGCAAGCTGCGCCTGCTGAAGCGGCACGCTGCCCTGAGCGTTCTGGCCGTTCTGGGCCAGGGAATTGCGGGCCTGTGCCAACTGGCTCTGGGCGGTGGCAAGCTGCGCCCGCGCACTTTGCAGGTCGGCCAGACTGATGCCGCCCAGCCCGTACAGGCTCTCGCTGCTCTGGGCGTTCTGCTGCGCCTGAGACAGGGTGGCCTGAGCGGCCTGCACCGCCGCATTCAGTGAGGTGGTGGCCTGCCCAGTGGTGGTGCGGGTCTGGTTCAGGTTGATCTGGGCCTGCTGCACCTGAAGGCGGGCGTTCTCCAGCGCCTGACGCTGCTGAGAATCGTCGAGCTGCACCACAACCTGTCCGGCACGAACCTGCTCGCCCTCCGTGGCCAGCACGCGCACCACGTTGCCGCCGCTCTGGGCCGCCACATTGCTGTCCCGGTCGGCCTGAATGGTGGCGCTGGAGGTCCGCTGAACGGTGAGGGTTCCGGTTCTGGCCGCCACCACGCGCACCCCGAGGGTGGTGGTTTTGGCAGGTACAGCGTCCAGATCGTTGGTGGTGGTGGCCGCAGCGGGTTTGGCTTCACCGTCTGCCGCCGTCTTGCCGCCGGGGGGCGTGCAGGCCACCAACAGCGTCAGGGTCAGGAGCGTCAGGGCAAGCGGGGTTTTACGGATAGAAGTGGTCGGGGCGAGTAGACCCATTCCCCTCACCTCACCAGTCCGGTCACGTCGGTGCCCGACGCGCTGGACAGCGCTGCCAACGCCCGCCACAGGTTGTCCTGGGCCTGAATGACAGCGAAGGCGGCCTGGGCGCTCTGCACCTGCGCCTGCTGCACTTCCACGGCAGCGGCAGTTCCGGCCTTCAGACGGGCCTGCGCCTGCGTCAGACTGGTCTGGGCGTTGGCGCTGCTCTGGCGGGCTAGTTCCACCCGTTCCTGTGCGTCACCCAGGCTGCGGTAGGCGTCGCGCACCTGCGTATTGGCGGCGCGGGCGGCGTCGTCGAGGCTCCGCTGGGCATTGGCAAGAGAGGTGCGGGCGTCCTGCAGGGTGCGAACCGGGGTGTAGTCGTTGTCGGCGATGTTGACCTGCAGATTGGCAAAGCTCACGCCCTGCGCGGCCTTCACCAGAGAAGGCAAGCGTTTTTCCAGGCCCGATTGCAGGGTGGCCAGCGTCAGGGTGGGCCTGGGCGGGGCAGGTGGGGCGGTGAGGGTCAGGTCGGTGCCGGTGGGCAGGCCGAGGGTGCGGGCCAGTTGCGCCTCCAGCACGGGCTGCTGGGCGCGGGCGTCGGCCAGTTCCTGACGGTTCTGGTTCAGGCTGGTCTGGGCGCGGTTCACGTCCAGTTGGGTGGCAACGCGGGCCTGCAACCGGGCGCGGGCAATGGCCAGATTACGCTCGTCCAGCGACACCTGCGAGGCATTCAGGGTGACCCGGCCAGCGGCCTCAAATGCGCCGATGTACTGCCCCAGCACGGTCTGGGCAATGTTCAGCTTGGTGCCGTCCAGCGTCACGGTCTGCGCGGTCACGTCCTGCTGGGCCTGCGTCAGCGTGGTGATGATGGAGGTGGGGTCGGCCTGCACCGCCTTCAGATTGGCCTGGGCCTTTTGCAGGTTGGCGCGGGCAGTGGTGACATCGGGGCCACTGGCAAGGGCGCGGGTCACGGCACTTTCCAGCGTGAGGGCAACCGCCTGGGCCGATGCGGAGGAGGCCGCCAGCGAGAGGCCGAGGGTCAGCATCAGAGCGACGGAAGGGCTGATGCGGGTGGGGATGGTGCGGGTCAGGGTACGGGTCATGGGCGGCCTCCGGTGGGCAGAGCAAGGGGATTGGGCTGTGTTGGGCTGAGCAGGGTGGGATCGAGTTCGGCGCTGGCCTGTGACAGCAGCAGCGAAGCGACGTAGGCGTTAGAGGTGGCGGCGTTCAGGGAGTTCTGGGCCTGTGCAACGCTCAGTTCAGCCTGCGCGACGTCCAGTGGCGTGACCAGTCCAGCTTCCAGGCGGGCGCGGGTGGTGGTCAGGCTCGACTCAGCGCGGGCCAGCGCCGAGGTCGCTTCTTCGGCCCGGTCAAGAGCAGTCAGAAGGTCAGCGGCTTTCTGCCGTACGTCCAGATCCACGCTCTGGCGGGCCGAATCCAGTGCCAACGCTGCGGCCTGCTGGCCCACATCGGCGCTGGCGAGAGCGGTGCCTTTGCCGCTGCCGAAGACGGGCAGACTGGCATTCAGACTGAGGGCGAGGCCCGTTGGCAACGCGGTGGCAGACTCCCGAAGCGGAAAGCTGACCTGCGCGGCGGCCACACCCGATTTGACGTTCAGGCTGCCGCCCACCGTGCGCCCGGCACTGCCGGTGCTACTGGCCAGTTGGCCGTACTGCACGCCCGCGCTCAGCTCTGGAAGCGAGAGGTCAAGCTGTGCGGCGCGTTGCTGCGCTCCGGCGTCGGCCAGTTGTGCAGCGGCGCGAATAACCTCGGGGCGGGCCACCAGAGCGCGGGCCACCAAGGCGTCTATGTCGGCAGGGGCAGCGGGCAGGGGCGGTACAGCATCAAAGGCGGCAGCGGTGCCGGGCAGCGTGACACTCTGGCCCAGCAGGTTTGCCAGCGCACGCGCCGCCAGATTCACGGCAGTTCTGGCCTGTGCCGCCGAGTTCTGGGCGCTTTGCAGGGCAGCCTCGCGCTCCTGTAGGGCCAGTTCGGGAATCAGGTTGGCGGTGCGCTGGGCACGGGCCACGTCCAGTTGGCGGGCAGCCAGAGCGACCTGAGCTTCGGCCAACGCCGAGCCTGCGGTCGCTTCCCGCGCCGAGCCGTAGGCACGAACCGCCTGCACCAGCAGGGATACGCGGGCGTCACGCAATTCGGCTCCAGCACGGTTCAGGGCGCGTTCGGCAATCCGCACACCCTCGAAGGTGGCCGACCAGGGCAGCACGCTGGCCGAGACCTGCGCCGTCAGGGTGGCATTGCCCAGCCAGTCGCCGGAATCCAGCGGCACCTTGATCAGACTGGCGTCGGTGCCGACCGTCACGTTCAGGCCAGCACGGGCGCGGGCACTGTCCAGACTCAACTGGGCCGAGCGGTACTGCAAATCGGCGCTACGCCAGCCCGGAGCAGTCCGCACCAGCGTCAGTGTCTGAGCGAGAGTCAGGGGAGGAGTTACAGGAGTGGTGGCCGGAACTGGAGCGGGCGGGGCGGTCTGGGCGTGTGCGGCAGGCCATCCCACCAGCAGGGCCGCAGATAACAGCGCAGACATCGGTACAGACAAAGAAAATCGCATAGGAACAGGCAACCTCAGGGGGGCAAGGCGGGGCAGAGAGGGCGGGAAACAGAGGAGTGGAGATACAGTTAACGAGTAAAGACTCACTTACACGCAGAGTTTACGGGAAAGGTGGTCAAAAGGTTCCCATCTCACGGCCAGAGAAGAGAGGTCACGGCTCCAGCCCCGGCCACAGCACATCCATCACGCCGCGCACCAACCGGCCCGGATCCATCGGCGGGCGGTGAGGGTCGGGCATGAGGTGTTCGAGGTGCAGGTACTGGGTCATGGCGCCCATCCATAGCAGCGCCGCAATATCTGCATCTACGGGCCGAATGCGTCCCAGCGCTCCTTCTGCTCGCAAATAGGAGGCCACCGCCTGCGTATCTTTACGCATCGGGTGTTCCAGTTTCATCAGCATCGGGTTGGCCTGCCCGCGTGAAAGCATCAGCATCAGGTTGGGTAATAAACGGGCGGCGACTTCCAGGAGTTCCAGCGCGGCGCGTTCCAGATTACGCCGCACATCGCCCTGGCCGACCTGCGCGTTCAGGTGTTCGCACCAACGTGAGGCTTCCCGTAGCCCCACCACCTCCTCAAAAATGTCCTCCTTGGTGGGAAACCGCTTAAAGAGCGTGCCTTCAGAAATCCCGGCACGCCGCGCAATTTCGGCAGTGGTGGCGGAAAAACCGTGTTCCAGAAACACTTCACGGGCCGCCGCCGTGATTTGTTCGTCAGTGATGATGCGGGGGCGGGCCATAAGTGAGTGTTTACTCGCTAATAGGCACGGTCAACCGTAGGGTCAATGACAATTCCAGTAAAACCTTGAGCCACAACACACCCAATACCCCCAGTGGGGACCTAAACTGCGTGCCATGACACAACCCAGCGGCGGCAAGCAGTCTGGCGAACTCCAGCAGGGCGAGGTTGTTATCAGCGGTGTGGATACCGGCCCCGCCGATGCCGAGCGCGAGAACCGCACGCCCACCGAGGATCATGCCCGCTTTCAGCCACTGGCCCACCCGGTAGAGGAACCGGAGGACGAGGACGGCTAGAGGGGCTGTGGGGTGTGGGAGAGCAGAACGTGGATCGTAGATCGTGGTTTGGCTGTTCCCACGATCTACGATCCACTCTCCACTTGCGTTATTTTTTCTGAGCTTGCTGCGGCTCGAACTGCCTTACCCCGCCCGCCGCCTCAAACCTGGCCTGCACCACTTCCAGCGCCTCTGACGGTTTGCTGGCCGCGTTTCCGGGCAGGGTTTTGGCCCAGACTTCCAGCGCGTCGGGGTAGGAGTCGCCGTCGGCATCGGCTCCCGATTCCAGCAGGATGTACAGCACCTCGGGGAATTTGGCCTTGCCGCCCGCTTCGGCGTTGGCCTTGAAGGTGGCGCGGATGGCCTCGCCAAAGGGGTTCCACGGTGCGCCGCCCGTTTCTTTGACGTGGCAATAGCTGCACGCCATCACGCGGCGGTCCAGGGCCGCCAGGCCGCTGCCGTCGTCCAGATGAAACTGGGTGATGGCCTGCATACGGTATTTGGGCAGGGCCAGAGCAGCGGGGGCAGCCAGCACCAGCAGGGCAAGAATGCCGCCTAGAACGTGCTTCTCTGAGAACTTCAGGCCAACCACTGCGGCCCTTTAAAGTCTCCGCCCAGAATCTCGCGGGCATTCAGACCCAGCCAGTTGGTCAGTGCGCCCGCGTACACGCCCCGGAAATCCTGCTTGTATTTGATGTCGCCCAGCGAGAGGTCTTCGAGGTCGGGGCTGTCGCCGTGAATGCCGCCCTTCACGCCCTTGCCCAGCGCAAACATCACGCTGCCCTGCCCGTGGTCGGTTCCGGCAGAGTCGTTCTCGGCCACACGCCGCCCAAACTCCGAAAAGCCCATGACCACGACCCGTTCGGCCACGCCCTGCCGCTCCAGATCGGTCTGGAAGGCGGCGAGGCCCGACGCCAGTTGCGCCAGCAGGTCATCCTGCTCGCCGCGCTGCCCCGCGTGGGTATCAAAGCCGCCCAGACTGACATACAGGATGCGCTGGCCCGTGCCCGACGCGATCAGGCGGGCCGCGTCCTTGAGTTGGGCCGCAAATTTGCCCTCTGGATAGGTGGCCCCGGCCCTGTATTTGCCCACGTTGGCCTGCACCTTCTGGGTGTTGCTCAGCATCTGGCGGGTGGCCCGCACCAGATAATCGGCCTCTCCGCCGCGCTGGGCGTCCAGCATGGCCCCGAATGCGCCCTCCAGTCCAGCGGGCAGCTTGACCTGAAAATTGTCCACGGCCTCGATACTGGGCAGGCTGAACTCGGCGGCGCGGAGGGCCAGCGGCGTGCTGGAGCCGATATTGCTGGCACAGAAGGGATCACCGATTTTCTCGGCAATGCGCCCAATCCAGCCCTCGGCCTGCGCCTGCGTGGGGTCGGCGGTATGCCAGATCGCCATGCTGGCAAAGTGTGAGCGGTTTGGGTTCGGGTAGCCGATATTTTCCATCCAGGCCAGTTGGCCCGCGTCCCACAGGCCCATCAGCGGCTTGAGACTGGGGTGCATGCCCAGATCGGAGCCGAGGGTCAGCACGTCTTTTTTGGGAATGGCGATGGTGGGGCGGGCCGCGTAATACGCGCCGTTGCTGTAGGGAATCAGGGTATTCAGGCCGTCGTTGCCGCCCGTGAGCTGAATGACGACCAGGGTTTTTTGTCCGGTGGCCTGAGTGGCTGCCCGTGCCAGAAAGCCGGGCATTCCACTGGTGGCGGCGACGGCGAGGGCCGAATATTTCAGAAAATCGCGGCGGTGAAGGGGCATAGGGAACCTCTGTAAGTGGTGAGTGGTCAGTGGTGAGTGGGAAAAGATGGGGAGCGTGGGGGGTGGATCGTGGGAAGGGCGAAACCCCCCCGTTGCTTTGCAACGCCCCCCTTTGAGGGGAGGACAACTGCGCTTTTGCGCTCCCCTCAAGGGGGGCTGGCGGCGAAGCCGACTGGGGGTTGACACGCGGCGTAGAACTCCCTGCTTTTAAGCCAACTGAAATTCCGGGCTGATCAGCATCAGATACGTCTGCTGCTTGGCGCTCAGGCCCCGGAGGGCGGTAACGGTGGCGGCGCGTTCGGTACCCAGCAGGGCCAGTGGGGTGGGCGGCTTTTCCAGCTTGGGGGCATTCCCGCCGAGGCTCAGGGCGGCGGCCAGTTGCATCCGCTGAAGCAGGGTGGTGTCGTTGATCCATTCGCGGCCACCGTCCCAGCCCTTCACGGTGTCGGGTTGCAGCAGGATCTGGCCCATTTTTCCGGCGGTCTGCGCCAGATTCAGCAGTTGCTTGGGTTCCATCCTGGGGCTGCCAAAGCTCCGCACGGCGGCGGCGATAAATTCCACCGGGCCACGAATCACGGCGGCGCGGCTGGCATAGAAGGCTTCGCTGGACAGCAGTTCTTCCAGGACAGCGCGGATATTGCCGCCCGTGCGGGCAAAGGTTTCGGCGCTGCCCTTCACGGCGGCATCGGAAGGCACGTCGGACACGAAGGCGCGGTGCAGTTTGCGGGCCACAAACAGGGCGGTGGCCGGATGCCCCGCCGCCAGCGCGATCACGTCTTCACCGGTCAGGTTGCCGGTTTTGCCGAGGTACGTTTTGCGCCCCGTATCGTGCTGCTTGGGATTGAACACGAATTTGGGCACTTCCAGATACTTCTGGTTGCCGCGCCCACCAGTAAACGTCCAACCGCTCAGCGCCCGCGCTCCCTCCTTCACGTCCTCTTCGGTGTAGTGGCCGATTCCGGTGGTAAACAGTTCCAGCAACTCGCGGCTGAAGTTCTCGTTGGGTTTGCCGTTGCGGTTCTGATCGTTGTCGAGGTAGCGCAGCATGGCGGGCGTGCGGGCCACATCCAGCGCAAAGGCCGCAAAACTGGGCGTGGCCGCGTGTCGCCGCAGCAGCGCGAGGTACTCCGTGATGGAGGGCATGTTGCGTACCTTGTCGGTGCCGATCACAAAATGATTGCTCCAGAGCAGGGTCAGGCGTTCGCGCAGGGGGTGGGGGCCGTACATCAGCTCGAAGAGCCAGCCCGCGCGGATCAGTTGCAGGCCCGCGCCGGGAGTGGCTGCCTGCATGGGGTCGAAGGGATTGCCGGGAGCCGTGGCCCCATCAAAGTTGAGCAGGTCGCGGGCCACGGTGCGGGCCTCGCTGCCGACCAGAGCACGGATCTGGGCGTCGGTGGCTCCGAAGGCCGTGCGCCGCAAGAGATGCGCGGCGTCATCCAAGGTCAGGGGGCGGGAATGCGGGGCAAGGGTCATAGGGGCAACTCCTGAGGGGCAGAGAGGAGGAAAAGACGAACGGTGCTTATCTGTTAGAGTCAGCCGCCGCCGTAAAAGTTCCGAGGCCCGATTCATCGACCTGCCGCACGCCTTGCAGCGCGGATTTCAGGGCCGCGTCGGGCAGGTTGCCCACCAGCCACACGAAGCGCACGCCCCCCGCACCCGCCACCCGCACCGAGGCCACGCCCACCGCAGGGCGCACATTGCGCGGAGCCACGATCAGGGCCAGCACATTCACGCCGTCCGAGAGGGTAATTTCGGTGCCTCCCTGTGCTTCTTCTTGGGCGGCGGCGCGTGCTCTGGCCGCCACAGGCGTAAAGCCAGCGGGCAGGCGCAGCCCCGGCAGAGCGGTTTTCAGGGCAGCGCTCAGGCCTGTGCTGGGGGGCAGAGCCTGACCAGAAACGCGGCTCAGCGCTCCATTCACCTTCACGAAGGCGGCGCGGCGGGCCAGCGTGCCCCCCGGCATCCGTTCCTCAAAGGCCAGCGGCACGTTCCACACCCGGTCTATCCACAGGCTCCAGCGGGCCGCCGCGCCCTGTTTGGGGATCAGGTCGAAGCGGAGGCTGGGGCGGCCTGCCACCGCTTCCCCCTCGCTGCGCGTGACCGTAAAATTGCGGGCCAACAGCGCGGGCCGAAACGGAACGGCGGGCAGGGCGGCAGCGGTGCGGGTGGGCAGCGTGCGCGGCGGAAAAAATACGCTGACCTCCACCTGCCCACGTGCTGTCCACTGGCGGGCTTTTTTCAGGGCGACGGCGAGGTCGTCGGCGTCGCTGGCATGGGCGGTGCCGCACAGGAGCAGGGCCAAGACTGAAAAACGTCTCACCATCCCTCCCCCAGAGCGTCCTGATACGCGGCATACGCGGCGCTGGCGGGCAGGTCGCCGGGAGCAAGGCTGGGCCGCAGCACACCCACCCCGGCAATCACAGCAGCCGAGGCGAGGGCGGCAGCCAACCATTTCGCGGGTATACGGGGCCTGACCCACAGTGGGCGGGTCTGTATCTGAGCTTGAGTCCGCGCCACCCTGACCCGGTGGCCTGCCAGAAACCGCTCTGCCGCGCCTGCATCGGCCTCGTTCGGCTCTCTAGCCTGTGCGAACAGGGCGTCCAATTCGGCGTCGCCAACTTCGGATTCAAACTGACTCATGGGGTCACTCCTGTGCGGGTCAGCAGCACGCGCAAGGCCGCCCGCGCCCGGTTGATTCGGCTCTTGACGGTGCCCAGTTCCGCGCCCGTGATCTCGGCAATTTCGGCGTAGTCCAGTCCCGACAGTTCCCGCAGGGCCAACGCTTCACGCTGATCGGGCGGCAGCGTGTGCAGGGCGCGGGCCAGACGTTCACGCAGGTCGGTATTTTCGCCGGAGAGGGCCAGATCGTGCGGCGCGGCAGGCTCGGCCACCGATTCCCACGGCACCGAGGAACGCAGCTTCAGCGCCCGTGTGCAGGCGTTCAGAGCAATGCGGTGCAGCCAGGTGGTCAAGGCCGCCTCTGCCCGAAAATTCTGGAGGCCGCTGTGTACGGCAATAAACACGTCCTGCACCACATCGTCTGCCGAACCGGGGCCGACCATGCTGGCGGCAAGGCGGTGAATGCGCGGCGCGTGACGGGTCACCAGCACCTCGAACGCCCCCTCGCTGTGCGGCCCCCGTTGCTGGAACACCTGCACCAGCGCCTCGTCGGGCCAGCCGCGCAGATCGGGAGAGTGGGAAGAGTCATTCAAAGTCACCTCATAGGTTAGAGGCGGCGGGTGGGGGAAAAGTTCCAGCGGGACAGTTGGAAGGTGAACCCCCCCGTTGCGTTGCAACGCCCCCCCTTGAGGGGAGGACAACTGCTCTTGCGCTCCCCTCAAGGGGGGCTGGCTGCGAAGCAGGCTGGGGGGTTTGCACGCAGCTCAAACCTAACTTTGCGGGTGAACCCTCCCATTCCTCCCATACCCCACAACCCTTCCCCAGCTACACTCAGGTCATGACCGCCCGGACCCTCTCCCCCTCTGCCGAGGATTACGTCAAACAGTTGTATGCCCTTGGCCTCAGCGGGCAAAAGGGCGGCGGCAAAGTCAGCACGCAGGCGTTGGCCGACGCGCTGGGAGTGGCTCCGGCCAGCGTGACAGGCATGCTCCGCAAGCTCAACGAGCAGGGGCTGGTGTCTCACGCGCCGTATCAGGGCGCACGCCTGACCGCCGAGGGCGAGCGGGTGGCGCTGGAAGTGCTGCGGCATCACCGCCTGCTGGAACTGTTTTTGCACCGGGCGCTGGGCGTGCCGCTGGACGAGGTACACGAGGAAGCCGAGCGGCTGGAACATGCCCTCTCGGAGCGGCTGGAAGCCCGCATTGCCGCCTGGCTGGGCGACCCCACCCACGACCCGCACGGCGACCCGATTCCCACGCTGGCAGGCGAGGTGCCTGCGCGGGCCGAGCGGCGGCTGTCTCAGTTGGCGGTGGGCGACGGCGGTCTGGTGGCCCGCGTACCCGACGGTGACGCCGAGCAGTTGCGGGCGCTGGTGGCGGCGGGCCTGACTCCGGGCGCGGCCCTGCGGGTGCGGGTGGTAGACGCGGCGCTGGGCACCCTGACCGTAGACATTGGGGCCAGAACCAACCACGCCCTGACGCTAGCCCTCGCTGTGGCCGCGCAGGTTCATGTGCATGCTGGAAACCCTCTCGCCGGAGATGAGGCCACCGGTTGAGAATGCATCCGTTGAGAATCCTGTGCTGAGAACACTGTGTTGAGAACCCTGTGGAGGCAACAACTGGGGGCCGCACATCTGGCCCTGACCTTTCTGACCACGCTGCCGCTGCCGCATGTGCAGCAGGTCCAGGACGGCGATTTTGCGCGGGCCAGTGCCTACTATCCGCTGGCCGGGTACGCAGTGGGCGGCGCGGTGGCGCTGACGCTGTGGCTGCCGCTGCCCCTGCCGGACGGCGTGCGGGCCGCCCTGGCGGTGGGCGCGTGGCTGCTGGTCACGGGGATGCTGCACTTCGACGGCCTTGTAGACAGCGCCGACGCCCTGTTTGCCATGAAAAGCCCCCAGCGCCGCCTGGAAATCATTCAGGACGTGCACGTAGGCGCGTTTGGGTTGGCAACGGGTGCCCTGAGCCTGCTGACGCTGTGGAGCCTGCTGGCCGCCGACATTCCGGCTTATGCGGCGGTGGTGGCGGCGGTGGCGGCGCGGCTGGTCCTGCTGGCTCCCATGAACCTGTTTCCGGCGGCGCGGCCCGAATCGCTGGGCGCACGCTCCCGCGAGGGGCGCTGGGGGCTGGCACTGCTGCTGGCCGTACCCGCGCTGCTGCTGCCGGGGGCGGGCGTGGCGTTCCTCGCAGCATTCATCGCGGCGCTGCTGGTGGCCCGGTTTGCGGCGGGGCGGTTGGGCGGCGGCATCAGCGGCGATATTTACGGCCTGATCGTGGTGGTGGCCGAACTGGTGGCGCTGGGCGCTTTTGCGTGGGGGCGGGCATGAATTCCGGTTCAGAACTTCTTACCCTGCACCTGATCCGGCACGCGCCCACGCTGCCCAATGCCCAGCGGCGCTACCCCCACGCGGGCGAGGATGCCCCCCTGTCGGAGTCTGGGCGGGCGCTGGCGGCAGAGTTGCGGCGCAGTCTTCCCGCGTCGGCGCTGGCCTATGCCTCTCCGGCACAGCGGGCACGCCAGACGGCAGCGCTGGCAGGCTTTCCGCACGCCCAGCCCACGCCCGCCCTTCAGGAAGCCAGTTTTGGCGTGATGGCGGGCCACACCTGGGCCGAACTGGAAGCCCTCTCCCCAGCAACACCGGACGGCGCGGTTCCACGCGACTGGATAGACGCCCTCTCTGATCCCTCTTCCGACCTCGGGCCACCGGGCGGCGAAACGGGCCGCGCCTTCCACGCCCGCCTTCAGGTTTGGCTGGATGCCCTGCCACACGCAGAAACGGTGCTGGCCTTTACCCATGCTGGCCCGCTGCTGGCCCTGCTGCGCCTGACCGTGGGCCTCCGCGCCGCCGAAATTGCGCCGGGGGGAAGAGCCGTACTGAAGCGCAGCGGGCAGGCGTGGTGGCTGTCTCATCTCTCCAACCCAGCCTTATCCAACCCAGCTCAGGAGAATCCATGACCCTGATTTTTGTCACCGGCGGCGCACGCAGCGGCAAAAGCGGCTTTGCAGAGCGGCTGGCGCACGAGCGGGCCGGAAAGAGCGTCACGTACCTCGCCACCGCGCAGGCTTTCGACGATGAAATGAAGGAACGAATTGGCCGCCACCGCACAGACCGCCCTGCCGAGTGGGCCACCGTAGAAGAACCGCTGGACGTGCTGGCCGCCCTGCACGCCGCCCCCACGCCCGCCGTGTTGCTGGACTGCCTGAGCCTGTGGGTCAGCAACCTGCTGCTCTCGGGGCTGGATGAGGGCGCGATTCTGGCGCGGGCGCGGGAGGTGCTGCACGCCCAGACCGGGCGCGGCGGCCTGTTGATCGCCGTGACCAACGAGGTCGGCAGCGGCATCGTGCCGGACAATGCGCTGGCGCGGCAATACCGTGACATTCTGGGCCGCGTCAACCAGCAGTTTGCCGCCGCCTCCGCCGAAGCGTATCTGCTGGCAAGCGGGCTGCCGCTGCGCCTGAAATAGCGCCTGAACTAAGAGAGAGGGCACCTTTCGTCCCGGCTCTGCCCTAAGCTCTCGCCATGTCCACCCCTCCCCTGCCCGCCGAACTGGCCGCCCTGATTTCCGCCGTACAGCCCGCCGACGCCGGGGCGATGGCCGCCGCCCGCATCCGGCAAGCCCACCTGACCAAACCACTGGGGGCGCTGGGTGATCTGGAAGGCGTCAGCGTGCGGCTGGCGGGCGTGTTCGGGTCTGACCGTCCTCACCCACGCGGCGTCGCGGTACTCGTCGCGGCAGCAGATCACGGCGTGGCGGCTGGCCCGCACTCGGTCAGCGCCTACCCGCCCGCAGTCACGCCCGCGATGGTCGCCAACTTTCTGGCCGATACCCCTGCCGGACCCGGTGGAGCCGCCGTGAACGCCATCGCCCGCAGCATCGGGGCGCGGGTGTATGTGATGGATGCGGGCGTGAATGCCGACCTGCCGCCGCATCCGGCGCTGGTGCAGGCCGCCGATCTGGGGGCCGGGGGGCGGCGCGGCACCTCTGACCTCAGAACCGGGGCCGCCATGAGCCGGGATGAGGCGGCGGCCCTGATTCTGGCGGGTGCGGCACTGGCCCGCCGAGCCGTGCAGGACGGCGCAGACCTGATCGTGCCCGGAGAAATGGGCATCGGCAACACCACGCCCGCCGCCGCCCTGACCGCCCGCCTGCTGGGGCAGGACGCCGCTGCCGTGACCGGGCGAGGCACAGGAATAGACGACGCCACGCTGGAACGCAAGGTGGCCGCCGTGCGGGAGGCGCTGGCACGCGGCGGCAGCGACCCCGCCGACCCACTGGGCGTGCTGGCCGACCTCGGCGGCTTCGAGATCGCGGCAATGCTGGGCATGATGCTTCAGGCGGCGGCGCTGGGCAAGGCCGTGATTCTGGACGGCTTTGTCGAGGGCAGCGCGGCCCTGCTGGGGGTGGCACTGGCCCCCGCTCTGGCCGACTTTCTGTTTGCCGCAGGCGAATGCGCCGAGGTGGGGCACGCAGCGCAGTTGGCCCACCTGAACCTGAAACCGATGTTCCGGCTGGGCCTGCGTCTGGGCGAGGGCACCGGGGGCGTGCTGGCCGCGCCGATGCTATTGGCGGCCGCAGCCACCCTCCGCGAGATGCGAACCTTTGCAGAAGCCGGGGTTCCGGGCGGCGCAGAGTAGGAGGAAGTAGGAATGTCCGGCCCGCTATCCCGCAAAATGGCCCCATGCCCGACCACGAACTGAACTTTGCCCGCGAAATTCTGGGTTCGCGCAATTACCGCGATGTGCCCGACGATGAGGTGTTGGCGCAGGCCGAGCGGCTGCTGGGAGACTGGATGTCGGGCGAGGCGCGGATGGAACGGCCCAAACTGTACGACCATTACGCGCTGCTCCTGCTGGCCCTGATCCGCCGCACGCGCACGCTGGAAGACCGGGTGGCGGTTTTGGAATCCCAACTGAAGGCCGCCCAAACCGAATGACCCCCCACATCCCACACCCCACATCCCACATCCACGTTAAGGTGTGCGGCACCACTTCTGTCACCGACGCCGTACAAGCCGCCGAGGCCGGGGCCGATGCCCTCGGATTCATTTTCGCGCCGATCAGCAAACGGCTGGTGTCGGTGGAGGTGGCGCGGGCCGCCAGCCTGAGCGTGGGGCCTGTGGTGGCGCGGGTCGGCGTGTTCCTGAATCAAGGTCTAGACGAGGTACTCAGGACCGCTGAGCGGGCGCGAATGAGTACCGTGCAGCTTCACGGCCAGTTGTCAAGCCTTTACGTAACCGAGGTTGCCCGCTATCATCCCGTTCTGCGTGTGTTGCGCCCTGCCGATTTGCTGGCCGGAGCAGACGCGCTAGAGCAGTTGAAGTTGCCCGGCGTGACCTTGATGCTGGACGCCCCGGAGCCGGGAGGCGGCGTGCCGCTGGACTGGGAAGCGTTGCGCCCAGTTTTTCCGGCTGGAGCGTGGCTGGCGGGTGGATTGGGGCCGCAGAACGTAGCGGCAGCAGTTCGGGCGCTGAACCCGGCAGGAGTGGATGCTGTCAGCCGTCTGGAAAGCTCTGCGGGCATCAAAAACCATGATTTGGTGCGGTCTTTCGTCCAGGCCGCACGTTCTGCCCTCTCTGCGGATGGGGTCTAGTTATCCACAGGCACGCGTTTCACTGTGGATAACTTTCGGACCACGCGGACACTGCCAAAAAAACGGCTTTAAGTACGTTCCAGACAGCTAAAACCCCCTCTTTTCGGAGGGTGTTTGACCAGGGTATCCACAGGTTGTCCACAAGGCCTGTGGATAAAATTGTGGATAACTTTTGCTCTCAACAGAGCTGAGATTCGGATGATGGCGTCTGTATGGGGAGGCCGAACCAGTCGGCCAGGGCGCGGCCTCCCTCCACCACATTGCTCGCGCTGCCGAGGCTCAGGCCCGCCGCCGCAAAGGGCACGCGGGCCAGGGTATGGGCCTTCACGGTCAGGTTTTCGGCGTTGCCGTGATCGGACGTGAGCAGCACCCGCGCTCCGCCCTGCAAAGCTCCGGCCAGCAGTGCATCCACCCGTGCCAGATACGCCCGCGCCGCCGCCGCCACGGTGGGGCGGGTGGGCACGCTGCCCAGATGTCCCAAAGAATCGCTGAACCACAGGTCGGCCACCAACAGATCATGCTGCTGGGCACTGACGGCCAAGCTCTCCCCGAGGCGCAAAATTTCGTCGGGTGGGCGCACGGGTTGCCAGGGTTCGGCGTAACTGAGGCCCAGTGTGGCGGGCACGGAGGGCACACCGGGCGGGTTCAGGACGCTTCCGGCAGCCAGAAACGAAAACGGAAAACAGCCCATGCGAGGCCGCCGCGCCTGCGCCTCGAAATAGGGCGGCGGATAGTGGTTGGCGAGTGCCACCCGCGCCCCGGCCTGTGCCAGCCGCACCGGAAGGGCCGATTCTTGCAGCAACCTCTTGAGCGTCGGCCCCGGATGTGGCCCAAAATGCTCGCCCATCACGCGCACGGCGTCCCTTCCGGTCAGCCAGCACGCCTGCCCCGTGCCCGATTGCGGCAGCCCCGGCACGCCCAGAGTGGAATCGAGCGCCTGCCCCGCATCGATCAGGGGCCGCAGCACAGGCAGAGGCTGATCCCAGATGGAATCCGCCCCCACCGCGTCAAGGGGATGGCCCACGCCGTCAAGGGCGAGCCAGAGAAGGGCGGAGGGCATGGGCTGAGTGTAGAGGGTGGATCGTGGAACGTGGTGACAGCGCAGGTGGGCAGAGGCGCTCAGAGTTTTTGGTTTTGAATTTTGACAACAGACCTAAAGATTCATTTCACATCCCCCACGATCCACGATCCCTCTACACTTTTCCCATGACCTCCCTGCGCCTCGCCGCCGCCGCCTACCCCATCGACTTTCTGCCCGACTGGGCGGCGTATCAGGCCAAGCTTTCGGGGTGGGTCGCAGACGCGGCGGCGCAGGGGGCCAGCCTGTTGGTCTTTCCAGAATATGCAGCGCTGGAATTGGTGGCGCTGTTGCCGCCCGAACTTCACCATGACGTGGTGGAAATGCGGCCCGCGCTGCAAGCTTTCCTGCCGGAATTTCTGGCGCTGCATTCCCGGCTGGCGCAGCAATACGGCGTGGGCATCGTGGCGGGCAGCCTGCCCGTGGCGCACGGCGACGGCTTTGTCAACCGGGCCTACATATTCGGGCCAGACGGCCTTCACAGCCATCAGGACAAGCTGATGATGACCCGCTTCGAGGCCGAGGAATGGCACATCTCGCCGGGGTCGGGCCTGCGCGTGTTCGAGTTGGGCGGCGTGCGCTACGGCATCGTCATCTGTTACGACTCCGAATTCCCCTTGATGGCTCGTCAACTGGCTGAGGCGGGGGCAGAGGTGCTGCTGGTGCCCTCGTTTACCGGGGCGCGGCGCGGCTATACGCGGGTGCGGGTGGGCAGCATGGCGCGAGCGCTAGAAAATCAGGTGTACGCCGTTCATGCACCCCTGATTGCCAACGCCGCGTGGACCTACGCCGTGGAGGACGCGGTGGGCATGGCAGGCGTCTACACCCCCGCCGACGATGGCCTGCCCGAAGACGGCGTGCTGGCGCAGGGCGGCTGGAACGAACCCGGCTGGCTGGTGGCCGACCTCGACCTGAGCCTGACCCGGCATGTGCGGGCAGACGGCCATGTGCTGAACTGGCGTGACCGCGTGGCCGGGGCAGAGCGCGTAACCCCCGCCGAAGTGGTGAATCTGGAGGGAGTCAGGGCATGACCTCCCCGCTGACCGTCCGTGCCCTGACTGCCGCCGACGCCCCCGCCTACCGTGCCGTGCGCTTGACAAGCCTGCAAAACGACCCCGCCGCCTTCATCTCCACCGCCGCCGAATTTGCCGCCCGAACTCTGCCCGACGTGGCCGAACGCCTCGCGCCCACCGATCTGGCCGTGACTTTCGGTGCGTTCGCAGAGGCCGAATTGGTGGGCCTGCTGACGGTGGCTCGCGAATCCAGACCCAGCCTGACCCACCGGGCCAATGTGTTTGGAGTCTCGGTGCTGCCCGCCGCACGGGGCCGGGGCGCAGGCGGGGCGCTACTGGAGGCGGGCCTGGCCCAGATTCGCACCTGGGCAGGCGTGACAGTTGTTCTGCTGGGCGTCACCGAAACCCAGCACGCCGCCCGAAGGTTGTACGAGCGGTACGGCTTTACGGTGTGGGGGACACAGCCGGACGCCGTGCAGGATGCGAGCGGGGCAACATTGGCCGAGCATCACATGTGGCTGCGGTTGTAGGAGGTGTGAGGGTAAACCCCCCCGTTGCTGGGCAACGCCCCCCCTCAAGGGGAGGACAAGGGCATTGGTGCTCCCCTTTAAGAGGGGCTGGCTGCGAAGCAGACTGGGGGGTCATCCCACCCACCCCACACCGTCCCCGCCCAAATGCATGTGAGGCCGTCGTGCGTGCAACGCGCGGGCCAATTCCAGTATCAAGACGACTGGCAATTCCGCTTCAGAGGAACGATCTAGCCGAACCAAAATACGACAAGATCACTCCTGCCGAGCGCAGCGAACACTCCCCTGACCCCTCTGGGGGCGGGGGCTGGGGGGTGGGGGTAAACCGTAGGAGAAGGCCCAAAACCCCGCCGCCATACAAAAGCCAAAGCTAAAGCAACAAACCCCTCCGCCACTTTGCCCATGCCTCTCCCCCGCCCCGCCCGCTACTCTGACGCATGTCCAGCCCGACTGCCCCCACCACACCGCCCGTCTTTGTTCGCCCACCCCGCCTCGTGCCGGGTTCGCGGGTGGCAGCCCTGAGCCTGTCCAGCGGCTTCGTGACTGAAGTGATGGGCCGCTACCGCGCTGGCGTGCAGCAGGTGGCCGACAGCCTCGGCTGGGAGATCGTGCCCGCTCCCAATGCCCTGCGCGGCCCCGACTATCTGGACGCGCACCCCGAAGCCCGCGCCGACGACCTGCACTGGGCGCTTCAGAATCCCGAGATTCACGGCATGGTCAGCATTATTGGCGGCGACGACAGCATTCGCCTGCTGCCGTACCTGAAACCCGAACTGATCCGCGCCTATCCCAAAGCGTTTCTGGGCTACAGCGATTCCACCTTTACTCTGTTGCAGTTTGCGCGGGCGGGCGTGATGGCCTACCACGGCCCCGCCCTGCTGACCGATCTGGCCGAGAACGGCGGCATTCATCCCTTCACGTTGAAGGGAGTGCGGCGGGCACTGGTGCTGGATGAACCCTTCGACCTGACGCCCGCGCCAGAGTGGACGCAGGCCGGACAGGACTGGGAAGACGAGGCCGCCCAGCACGTTCGCCGCCCCTTCCTGCCCGGTGATGGCTGGGAATGGCTTCAGGGTCACGCGCCCGCCGAGGGACACCTGCTGGGAGGCTGCATAGAAATTCTGGACATGCTGAACGGCACTCCCGGCTGGCCCAGCCCCGACCTGTGGCGCGGCGCGGTCTTGGCCCTGGAAACCAGTGAGGATGTCCCCTCGCCCGCCCAGGTCGGCTACTGGCTGCGGAACTTTGCCGCGCAGGGCATCCTGGCCGGGGCCGCTGGCCTGATCCTCGCCCGCCCTCGTAAATACACTCCAGACATGACCGCCAGCCTCTACGGTTGGGTACGCCGCGTGCTGAACGAGGCAGGCCGCGCCGATCTACCCGTGGTTGCCAACGTAGATTTTGGGCATACCAGCCCCCAACTGACGCTTCCTATCGGGGCAAGGGTCAGGCTCGATCCGGCGGCGGGGCGAGTCACGGTTTGGGGATAGAGAAAAATTCCAAGGCCCAGACCGTCCCAGCCGTGCAAGGCTGTCGTCCACGCAGTAGGAGGGTCAATTCCACTTCAGATGAACGCTCCTGCCAAGCTCGAACGCGACAAGATCACCTCCCTGATTTCCTTGGAGACGGGCGGCAAGGATAAACCCCCCCGTTGCTGCCGCAACGCCCCCCCTCAAGGGGAGGAACAAACCTCTTTTGTGCTCCCCTCAAGGGGGGCTGGCTGCGAAGCAGCCTGGGGGGTCATCCCACCCCACGTCGTCCCCTCCCAAATGCGTGTGAGGCCGTCGTCCACGAAGTGGGCGGGCCAATTCCATTATCAATACGACTGGCAATTCCGCTTCAAACGAGCAATTTAGCCAAGCTAGAACGCGACAAGCTCAATCCTGCCGAGCGCAGCGACCACTCCCCTGACCCCTCTGCTTCGCAGCTTTTCAAGTCTGGGGGCGGGGGCTGGGGGGTGGGGGAATCCAACGTGGGGGAAGATCCAAAACCCCGCCTGCATTCGGCAAAAAAGCCGGAGCCTACCCCGCCCCCACCTCATCCTCATCGTCGCCCAGCGCCGCGCCCGGAATGGTCAGCACAAATTCTGCGCCGCTGGTGGGCTGCGTGCTGGCCGTCAGGGTACCGCCGTGCATCAGCGCAATCTGACGGCTGACGCTGAGGCCAAGGCCGCTGCTGCCGCTGCCGCTGATAAACGGCTCGAAGATCCGGTCTCCCAAGTCGGCAGGCAGGCCGGGGCCGGTGTCGCACACACGGAAGGTGATGACTTCGGGCGTTTCGGTGAGGGTAATGACCACGCGCCCATCGGGGCCAGCGGCGCGGCGGCCATTGGCAAGCAGATTGCGAATGGCCTGCGTCAGGCGGTCAGGGTCGCACAGCAGATTGCCCGTCCAGTCTCCATCGAACACGGTGCCGGGAACCAGACGGTCCAGGCGGCCCTGCAACGTGCGTGAGGGAATGAAGTGCCAGGCCAGTTTCAGTTCCAGTTGACCGCGTGCCAACTGCATCAAATCTTGCGTGGTAAAGGTGAGTTCATCGGCCACCAGCGCGGCTCGCTGCACTTCGGCGTCTCCGGTGCGCTCGCCTGCGCGGGCGAGGCTGGCCCGCAGCACGGTCAGGGGTGCGCCCAACTCATGCACGATCTGGCCCAGCAACTGCTTTTCGCGGGCCTGACCCGCATCGATTCTGACCAACAGGCGGTTGATGGCCGTCAGCAGGCGGTGAACCTCATCTTCGCGGGCAGGCAGCGGGAGGGTGGCGACCGAATGGGTGGGGTCGATCTGATCGGCCAAGGTGGCGGCGCGGCCCAGGCCAGTCAGGGCGCGGCGGCCCACCCACAGCCCGATCAGGAGCATCAATACAGGCGTGACCAACAGTGCCAGAGCCAGTGCCCGGCCCGCACTCACTCGGGCGTCCACCAGCGCGTCGGTCGGCAGGCCCACCCACAGCGTGCCGAAATCGCCCACCTTGCGGGTCACGGCCCTGACCGGAGTTTCCTGAATATTGACCTGCGCCTGCTCAGCAAACGGGAAGGGTGACTTTTCGTAATCGCGCAGGCTGGGGCTGGCAACGATCACCTGTCCGTCCTGCCCGATCAGCATGGTGTAGCCGCCCGCTGGCCCCGACGCCTTGCCCAGCGTCTGGCGGCCCCCCACATAGGCTTCGGCCAGGGTGTCGGCCCGCTCGTTCAGACGGGCATCGAACTGGGCGTCCATCTGGCGCAGCAGCAGCGTAATCACGCCCAGCCCGATCACGCTGATCAGGGCCAGCGAGACCAGTGTATAAACCAGCGCCAGCCGGAAGCGCAGGCTGTGCCGCCATGCCACCCGCGCCGTATACAGGCCCGCACCGGGGGTAATCGGTACGCCCAGCCCACCCACCTGCACTACACCCGCCATCGGAGGAGTGCGGGAGAGATCAGCATCGGCGGGAGAGACCGGGCGCGGCGTCATAGGCGGTTCAATTGCGGCTCAGACCCGAAGCACTCAGACCTGAAGTACATAGCCGACATTACGAATCGTGCGAATCCGCAGATCGCTGGCCGACTGTTCCAACTTTTTGCGAAGCTGCGAAATCCGTACCTCCACCGAATTGGAGTTGGGAGTTTCCCAGCCGTACAGGTGAGATTCGATGTCGGCGCGGCTGAAGACACGCTCGGGCGTCCGCATCATCAGTTCCAGAATGCGGGCCTCGTGTTCGGTCAGGTTGATGTTCTTGTCGTTGACAGTCAGCAGCAGGCTGGAGGTGCTGAGGCTGGTATTGCCCAGATTCACGCCCGTGCCCGCAGCAGTGCGGCGCAGCAGCGCGGTGATACGGGCATCAAGTTCCGGCATCGCAAAAGGTTTGGTCAGGTAATCGTCGGCCCCGGCATTCAGGCCCGCGACCCGCTCCTGTACACCGCTGCGGGCCGAGAGCACCAGCACGGGCGTACTGGAATATTGCCGCAGAGCCTGCACCAGATCGAGGCCGTCGCCGTCGGGCAGGTTCAGGTCCAGCAAGATCAGCTGGGCGCTGTGGGTACCCAGCCAGGCCTGCGCGTCTTTGAGGGTCGCCGCATGGTGCACCTGATAATCGGCGGACAGATATTCCTTGAGCAGCGGCCCCAAATGGGGATCGTCCTCCACAACCAGAATCTGGGCAAGCATGGGTCAGTCTCCTTGGGGAAAAGATGAGAGTTCTGGGCTGATCTTACTGCGCTCCCCCGGTAGCGTGCGCTCCATTTCCTGCAAAAATGGCCGCCTTCCGGTGGGATGCCTCTATTTGGTGTCTGTCCCCGCCGCCTTAAGGCCCGGCAGACTCAGGGTCTGACCACTGGGCTGTCCGCTCACGCTGAGCTTGAAGGCCGACAGAAAACGGGCCAGAGTCAGCGTCGTGTTGGGCGCAGCAGCATTCAGACTCTGGGCACTGAGCCTCTGCTCGGGCGCTTGCAGGGTCAGTTGCCCGGCCTTCAGGGTTCCATCGTAACGGCTCTGTAGACCGGGAAAAGCGTTTCTGGCCTTCTCTTCATCCGTCTGGGAAAACAGCACCACGACCGGGCCGCTGTAATTGGGCACCGTCTGCACACTGAACTTGCTGCCGCTGCTCTCGCCGTACCCCAATTTGGTCTGCAGTTCCCGGTCCCACACGATCAGTTTCAGCCCCTGTGCCGGAGCAGCCAGAGCCAACAGACAGATCAGAGAGAGGGTACGGCGTTTCATTAGGGTCAGTGTATCCAATGGGGGGCAACAGGCTGAGTAGCAGGGAGAAAAACGTTGAATAATTCACAATTATTGAAGGTTTACTTTTTGCTCAGGACGCCAGAAATCCTTTGACTCCTGATCTTATCTATTCAAGCTGACGCGCCCTTGACCGGAACTTAAAGGAGTGCCTGCCCTCGGTACGCGGAATGCTCACAGCACCCGGACGGCCAGAATGACGCGCTCCTGGGTACTGACCGCCACCTCGGTACAGCTCAGGCGAGGGTGCGCCCACAGGCGTTCGCGCTCCGGGTCGCCGCCGTGCAGGGCAGGGGGCAACAGCGCAGGCGGACTGAAGTTGTCCAGCACCAGCATTCCGCCGGGAGTCAGGGCGTCGATCAGACTCTCCAGATGCTCTGTCTCGCGTTTGGCCGGAGCCGCATCACTGAAGATCAGGTCAAAGGGGCCGTCTTTCAGGGCGTCTTGCCAGTCACCATACAGAGCGGTCACGCGGGCCTCTCCCTTCAGGACTTCACGGGTTATGGCGGCCCGCTCGGGGTGAACTTCTACCGTCAGCAGATGTGCGCCTGCGCTGAGGCCCGCCAACAACCACGCCGCGCCCACACCCACGCCGCTGCCCAATTCCAAGAAGCGTGCGCCGGGGCGACTGGCCGCCAGGGTTCGCAGCAAGCGCCCGGTTTCCAGGCTGCAAGAGCGGTCAAAGTTCAGGCGTTCGGCCTCGGCCAGAACGTGGGCCACACGGGGCGGCAGGGCCAAAGCCGGGTGTGTTTGCTTGCGGGCGGCCAGCACCTCGCGCACCTGAGGGTCGTCGGCCCACGGCAGCGCACGCGGGTTGATCCAGGCCCGCCCCCGCCGCTCGGGGCTGGGGTGCAATTCGGGATGATCGGGGTGCAGGCGGGCCGGAAAACACAGCGCTCCTTCCGTCAAGGGCACAGGATCGCCCGCCAGTTCCACCACCGCGCCGCACTCTTCCCACGCCTCCCGCACCGCCGCCGCGCCCGCTTCCTCGCCGGGGTGAATGCCGCCGCCGGGAAGTGTCCAGCCACCCCACTCCAGCTCGGTCATCAGGATTTGGTCCTGGTGCTCTATCCAGACGCAGGCGCGGCCCGTTCGGTCGTCTGTGAGTGGGACGTGGTCAGTGGTGAGTGGGTCGGTTGCCGTAGGTTCCCAGCTTGCGAGCAGGAGGGACAGGACTTCATCCAGTTCGGCATTGCGGGCACGCAACGCGGTCAATGCGCCGGAAGCGTGGAGGGCCTGGGCGGCGGTCAGGTCGGCTGAGTACGGTTTAAAGGTCTGCATGAGCGGGGCAAAGAGGCTATGTCCGGCTTCCAGCCAACCAGCCAACACCAACCGCAGGGCCGCCACCTGCACCGCGCCCGGCGCTCGGCCCACCGAGATACCCTTTTTGGCAACATAAGGATCATCGGTGAGCAGGCGTGTGCAGCCCGCCCAGGGGTCAGGCGCGGCGTACTGCACGGCGCGGATACCGCTCATGGCAATGGCTCCGGCACACTGCGGGCAGGGCTGCACGGTGGTCAGCAGCGTCCAGCCGTACACCTCCGGGCGCGGCGTTTCGGCCAGATTCAGCAGCGCGTTGATTTCGGCGTGGGCCAGATCATGCCCGCCGATCTGCCCGCCCTCCGCGCCCCGCGCCTCGCCCAAGCGGTTGCGCCCCCGTGCGATGACCCGGCCCGCGCCGTCCACGATCACGGCCCCGATGGGATAGGAGCCGGAACCATACGCGGCCCACGCCTCGGCCAAAGCCGCGTGCCAACCGGCAGGAAGTGGGGTTGGGTTTTGCCCACGTTCCACGATCCACCCCCCACGCTCCAGATTCACAGTGCCCCCCGGTTCCGCTCGATCAGCTCATCCAACGCCTCCCGCAGCAGGCTGGCTTCGGTGCGGCCCAGCGCGTTGCTGAGCTTTGCCAGCCGTTCCAGTTGGCTTTTGGGGTAATAGTTGCTCTTCAGCACCATCTTGGATTCCACGAAGATGCAGGCGCGGCTGCGGCCCTCGCGCTTGGCCCGCAGCAGGGCTTCATCGGCGGCGCGGTACAGGTCGGGGTAGGTGGTGGCGTGCGCGGGGCGGGAAGCAATGCCCACGCTGAGGCCGAGGGTGCGCGGCCAGTGCGGGTCGCGGTGAATCTGAAAATGCCGGATCACTTCATCGAAGAGAATCAGGGCGGTTTCGGCAGCGGTTTCGGGCAGGATCGCCGCGTACTCATCGCCGCCGATGCGCCCGATGATGCTGCCGCTGGGCAGGGAGCCGCTCAGCAGGCGCTCTATTCCGCGCAACACCCGGTCGCCTTCGGTGTGGCCCAGGGTATCGTTCAGGGTCTTGAAATGATCCAGATCCAGCACGGCCAACGTCAGCGGAGCGCCGCCCAGTCGGTCAAAAGCGTCCTCGAATGGATTGCGGGAAAGAATATCGGGTCGGGCCATCAGCAGTCCTCCAGACAGGGGAAATACGGCGGGGCGATCAACCGGGCATCAGGTCAATCTATGCATATGTCTACGTTACATATATATGTTACACGTAAGAGACCAAAAGGCAATATATGATTTGAGCGTGCTAGACGCACTTGAGCGCACCACACTCAGATTCTCAGCTTCCGCTATTTGACATTTCTGTAGAAGAGCGACTAGCATGCCGTCTGGAACGGCAAAAACTCGCCGGGTTGTCTGGTGGGTGTTGCCCTTGATCCCAATTCACATTACGGAGGACTACCCATGCTTAAACCTTTGGGCGATCGTGTGCTGGTTGAAATTGTCGAAGAGACTGAAACGAAGACTGCGGGCGGACTGTACGTGCCTGACAGCGCCAAAGAAAAGAGCCAGCGCGGACGCGTCGTGGCTGTCGGCAACGGCAAAGTGCTGGAAAACGGAACCCGTATGGCCGTCGAAGTGAACGTGGGCGACGTGGTGTATTTCGCCAAGTACGGCGGCACCGAAGTCACGCTGGAAGGCAAGAACTACAGCCTGCTGGCCGAACGCGACATCCTCGCCATCGTTGAGTAAAGGCAAAGCTGGGCTGCCGTCACTGGCCGTCTGCTCTTGACCTCTCCCATCACCACTCACTCTTTAAGGAGCAATCCACATGGCTAAACAGCTTGTATTTGATGAAACTGCCCGTCGTAGCCTTGAGCGTGGCGTCAACGCCGTCGCCAACGCCGTTAAAGTGACCCTTGGCCCCCGTGGCCGCAACGTGGTCATCGAGAAGAAATTCGGTAGCCCCACGATCACCAAAGACGGCGTGACCGTTGCCAAGGAAATCGAGCTGGAAGACAAGCTCGAGAACATCGGCGCTCAGCTGCTCAAAGAAGTGGCGAGCAAGACCAACGACATCACGGGCGACGGCACCACCACCGCCACCGTGCTGGGTCAGGCCGTTGTGAAAGAAGGCCTGCGCAACGTGGCTGCCGGAGCCAACCCTCTGGCCCTCAAGCGCGGCATCGAGAAGGCCGTTCTGGCCGCCATCGAAGAGATCAAGAAGCTGGCCGTGCCGGTTGAAGACTCCGACGCCATCAAGAAAGTCGCGGGCATCAGCGCCAACGACGAGCAGGTCGGCGAAGAAATCGCTTCCGCGATGGACAAGGTGGGCAAAGAAGGCGTCATCACCATCGAAGAGAGCAAGGGCTTTGACACCGAAGTGGACGTGGTGGAAGGCATGCAGTTCGACAAGGGCTTTATCAACCCTTACTTCGTGACCAACGCCGAGAAGATGGAAGCCGTCCTCGAAGACGCCTACATCCTGATCAACGAGAAGAAGATCAGCAACCTCAAAGACCTGCTGCCCGTGCTGGAAAAAGTGGCGCAGACGGGCCGTCCCCTCCTGATCATCGCCGAAGACGTGGAAGGCGAAGCCCTCGCCACCCTCGTGGTGAACAAGCTGCGCGGCACCCTGAACATCGCCGCCGTGAAAGCCCCCGGCTTCGGTGATCGCCGCAAGGAAATGCTGCGCGACATCGCTGCCGTGACCGGCGGCCAAGTGGTCAGCGAAGACCTCGGCCACAAGCTGGAAAACACCGGCATGGACATGCTGGGCCGCGCTGCCCGCATCCGCATCACCAAAGACGAAACCACGATTGTGGACGGCAAGGGTGAGCAGACCGAGATCGACGCCCGCGTGAACGCCATCAAGGCCGAACTGGACACCACCGACAGCGACTACGCCAAAGAGAAGCTGCAGGAACGCCTCGCCAAGCTGGCTGGCGGCGTGGCCGTCATCCGTGTGGGCGCTGCCACCGAAACCGAACTGAAGGAAAAGAAGCACCGCTACGAGGACGCCCTCAGCACCGCCCGCAGCGCTGTTGAAGAAGGCATCGTATCGGGCGGCGGCACCACGCTGCTGCGTATTATTCCTGCTGTTCGCAAGGCTGCCGAAGCCCTCAGCGGCGACGAAGCCACCGGCGCACGCATCCTGATTCGTGCTCTGGAAGAACCCGCCCGCCAGATCGCCATGAACGCCGGATTCGAGGGCAGCGTTGTTGTGAACGCCGTCATCAACTCCGACAAGCCCCGCTACGGCTTCAACGCCGCTACCGGTGAGTACGTGGACGACATGATCGCCGCTGGCATCGTGGACCCCGCCAAAGTGACCCGCACGGCGCTGCAAAACGCCGCCAGCATCGGCGCACTCATCCTGACCACCGAAGCCATCGTCTCCGACAAGCCCGAGAAGCCTCAGGCTCAGGGCAACGGCGGCGGCGCTCCCGACATGGGCGGAATGGACTTCTAAAGCAGGTAGATTCAAATAAAAGAGCCGGGGCGTTTGCCTCGGCTTTTTTTGTTAGGTGTGAGTAGCACACCTTTTGCCCTATGCTGCGCTCAAGTTGAGTGTTCCAGTCAAGCCCGATTTGCCGCCCACACCCATCTCTTCATTGCCATCGACATTGCATTGGGCAGCGGCCTGGGCATTTCCAGTGTCTTCAGCGCAGGCACGGGCGGGAGTGATGCGCGGGGCGCTGGCACTCCTGACGCTGCTTCCAGGGTGGGTGCTGAATCTGGGCTACCGGTGGGACGTGGCAACCCGGCTGTATCTAGGCACTCTGCCCACTTTCCCGCCTCTGCGCTGGTCACGGCGCGTATTGCGGCAAGGCTTGGTGGTCTGGGGCGTGATTGCCCTCAGCCTCACTCCCGGCGCAGTCGTGACCCTTTTGGGTGGCGGCGCGTGGTTGGCAGGAGCGCCAACTTTAGCGCAAGGATTGTGGATACTGGCCGGACTCTTGCTGCTGGCGGCCTTTTTATTGGTGCCTGCAGGCATGACCCGGCTGGGCTGCGAGGGAGACCAAACCGTATTTACCGCGCCTTGGCGGTTATGGCATCCTGTGCGGCTGCGTCTGCGTGCGTATCTCTACGCATGGTGCATCGCGGGCAGCGCCATCGCCGTGTCGTTGGCAGTTCCGGCACTGCTGGGCGCGGCGGGGTGGCTGTCCGTATGGAGATGGGCGCACACCGCCTCCGCACTCTGGCCCCCACCAGCAATCCACAGCTTCACGGCGTTGCAAGGCTTGGCCTTTTTGCTCGATACCGTACTTTTTTTTCTGTTGAGTGTCTGGGCTTGGCAAGTGGCGGGCTACGCCTTTACGGTGGCGCTTTACGGGGGTCAAGCTCAAGGTAACTCTCTAGATTGAGACCATGACTCCCACCCTTATCGTCTTTTCTGGCCTGCCCGGTTCGGGTAAATCTACGCTGGCGCTGGGACTGGCAGCCCACCTGAACGCTGCGTACCTACGCCTGGACACGATCGAAGCGGCGCTGCTGAATGCGGGTCTGCCGTCGGTAGGAATTGAAGGCTACGCGGTGGCCTACGCTCTGGCTGCCGATGCGTTGCGGCTGGGGCAAACGGTGGTGGCCGACTGCGTAAATCCCCTGACCGTGACGCGGGAAGCATGGCAGGCGGTGGCGCGAAATATGTCCAGCCGAATGCTGGACCTGGAGGTGATCTGTTCGGACAGACAGGAGCATCGGCGGCGGGTGGAAACGCGGCAGGCCGATGAGAGCAACTGGGCCGGACGCTGGACACCGCCCACCTGGGAAACGGTGACGCGGCACGACTACGAACCGTGGGCCTCGGCCCGCACGGTTATTGATACAGCCCGCGGCGAACAGGCAGAACTTCTGGCAAGCGTGCTGGCGTTGGTGCAAAATCCTGCCAGATGACCCCCACCCTACTTGTTGTTTCTGGCCTCCCCGCTTCCGGCAAAACGCAGTTGGGCACGCAATTGGCCGCCCACCTGCACTGGCCCAACGTGACCAAGGACGACTACAAGCAAATTCTTTACGAGGGTTTGCCTGACCTCACCAACGCACAATCCGGCCCCCTCAGCTTCCGGCTGATGTACCACGTGGCAGGCGTAACGCTGGCAGCGGGAATAAATACAGTGCTGGAAACGCATTTTTATCTGGGCCTCGGTGAAAAGAATATTCAGGCGTTGGCACAGGCACACGGAGCACGGCTGGTACAGATTTTTTGCCATGCACCGCTAGACGAACTGGCGCGGCGGCATGCGGCGCGGGTGGCGTCCGGCCTGCGCCCACACATCGACCATGCTTCTCTGGATCATTACAATCTGCCCGCCCATTGCTGCCATACCCCGCTGGACCTGGCCGCGCCGCTGCTGCGGGTGGACACGACCCAGCCGGTAGAGGTGGCAGCCATTGCGGATTGGGTCAGGTCGGCTGCTTGGTCGCCTGTGGACTGACTGGAGTTGCCGCCTCCGCCCTGGCCCGCGCCATCCGCCCCTCTGCCGCATGTAGCGCCAGCCCCGCCAGAATGCCCCAAAAGGCCGCGCCGATGCCCAGCAAAGACACGCCGCTGAGGGTCACGACCAGCACGGCGGGGGCGGCCAGCGTCCCCGGAGCCTCGCGCAGTCCGGCCTGCAACGAGGTGCCAATGGCCGCCAGCAACGCCAAACCTGCCAGTGCCGAAATCGCCTCGGCGGGCAGCAGCGCCATCAGGCTCAGGAAGGTTCCGGCACACAGCCCCAGCAGGATATAAAACACGCCTGCCCACACCGCCGCCGTGTAACGCCGCGCCGGGTCGGGGTGCGCTTCGGGGCCGCTGACGATGTTGGCAAGCAGCGCCGCCAGGGTCAGGTTGTGGCAGCCCACCAGCGCCGCACCCACCGACGCCACCCCGCAGGCCCGGATGATGGGCGCGGGGGCGGGGGAATATCCGGCCACCTTGAGGGTAGAAAATCCCGGCACGAACTGTCCGGTAAAGGCCAGCAGGGTCAGCGGCAGGGCCAGATTCAGCGTGGCCTGCCACGAAAACTGCGGGGCCACCACCTGCGGCACGGTCAGGGCGAGGTGAACCGGAGCGGAATGCAGCAGCCCCAGCGCGGCGCTGGCCGCCACACCCACCACCAGCACGCCCGCCACCGCCCAGCGCGGCGAAAAGTGGCGCAGCAAAAAGTAGGTGACGATCATCAGCCCCACCAGCGCGGGTTCTTTGCCAAATGCCTGCACCGCCCGGAAGCCGAACGGCAGCAAAATCGCGGCGTTCAGCGCGGCAGCGAGGTGCATCGGAATGCGCTCGATCAGGTGGGTCAGGGGGCGAAACGTGCCCAGCAAGATGACCAGCACGGCAGAAATCAGGAACGCGCCCACAGCCTGCGGAAAGGGAATGCCGGGAAGGGCCGTGGCTAGGAACGCGATACCGGGAGTGGACCATGTACTGAGAATGGGCATCCGCGTTCGCAGGCTCAGGTAAATGCTGACCACACCGCACAGCACCGTCGATCCCCAGACCCACGACATCACGGTGCCGGAACCGAGGTGGGCACTGTCGGCCACGGCGTACACCAGCACGGTGGGGCCAGCGAAGCCGATCAGAATGGCGATCAGGCCAGTCAGGGCGGCCTGAGGGCTGGAATCTTGCCAGAATTGGCGCAGGCTGGCAGGACGGGGCAAAACGGGAGCGCTGTGCATAGAGTTGGGCATAGAAAAGCCTCCAAGTGGTCTGAGTGTGGCAGGCCAATGGACTGAACGGCAGAGCAACTTGGGCCAGAATTGGACTGAAGTAAGCAGGCCAGTTAGACAACCACCACAATTGGACTGCTACACTTCCGGGATGCCGCCCACCCCCCGTCTTTCCGCCGACGCACCGAATTGGGCGACCCTGCTGGCCCACTGGCGCACGGGGCAGGGGCCGCTGCACATGCGCCTGAGTGCTGCGCTGCGGGCCTGTATCCACGCGGGCGACCTCGGCCCCGGCGACGCGCTGCCCGCCGAACGCACACTGGCCGAACTGCTGCTGGTCAGCCGAAGTACGGTGGTTACGGCGATAGGGGCGCTGGAGGAAGAGGGCTGGGTCACGCGGCGGCAGGGCAGCGGAACGCATGTGGCCGCCACCGCCCCGCGCCGTGCCGAGGTGCTGACGCTCCGTACGCCCGTCACGCCCGCACGTCCGGCCCACCTGACCGCCAGCGCCCTGCCCGCCGAACTTGACCTGACCATCGCCGTGCCCAGCCTCACCGAAGCTCAGCGCCAGCAGTTGCAGGCCGCCAGCGCCGACGCCTTCCGCGATTCTCTGTACTACCCGCTGGGTTTGCCGGAACTCCGGGCACATCTGGCCGCCGGGTACACCCATCAGGGCCTGCCCACCACGCCCGAGCAGGTGATCATCACCAACGGCGCACAGCAGGCCATTTCGGTCATTGCGGGTGCCCTGTTGCGCCGGGGCGACGCGGCCCTGCTGGAAACGCCCACCTATTTCGGGGCCATCGACGTGTTCCGGGCAGCGGGGGCAACGCTGCTGGGAGTTCCTGTAACACCCCACGGCGTGGAGCCGGAAGCCGTGGCCGCCGCCATTCGCACGGGGTCGCCCCGGCTGGCCTTCCTGACACCTACCTTTCAGAATCCGACTGGAACGGTGTTGCCTGCCCACGCCCGCGAACTTCTGGCGGCGCAGATCATGGACGCGGGCCTGCCCACCATAGAAGACGACACGCTGATCGATCTGGGATTCGGCCCGGACCGCCTGCCGCCGCGCCTCTCGGCCTACGCGCCGGAGGGCCAGATCATCAATGTGGGATCGCTGAGCAAGCTGTACTGGGCGGGCCTGCGGGTGGGCTGGATGCGGGTGCCCCGGCCCCTGCTGGCGCAACTGGCTCAGGCCAAAACCCTGGCCGATTTCGGGTCGTCGCTGCCCGCACAGGCCATTGCCCTGAAGCTGCTGGCCGATCTGCCGGGGCTGCGCCAAACCCGCCGCGCCACCGTGACTCCGGCCCGTGACCTGCTGGTGCGCCTGCTGCGCGAACACCTTCCCGACTGGAGCTTCACGGTTCCGGCAGGCGGGCAGTTCCTGTGGGTCGAATTGCCCACACCGCACGTCACGGCCTTTACCCTGTTTGCTCAGAGCTACGGCCTGCGCCTCTTTCCGGGGGCGTCTATGGGCATCCAGCCCCTGCCCGATACCTTTTTACGCATTCCCTTTACCCTGCCCACCGAACACCTGCCCGAAGCCGTACGGCGGCTGGCGCAGGCATGGCAGGCGTACCGGGCGCGGGGGGGCGCGGCGCGGCTGGCCTAGGGGCGGTGAGCAGATCGTAGAACAGTGGACCGTGGTTCTGTCTTTCTCCACGTTCTACGATCCACCCTCCTTCTCACCCCCAACCTTCACCCCCAACGGGGGTAAACCCGTCAGAATTCCGTGAGAGGTGGTCATGAATACTACGGGTCTGATGTTGTTGCGTTCTCCGGTGCTGGGCGTTCCACACGCGTTTACCACGCGGCGGGGGGGCGTATCGGCAGGAGTATTTGCCGCCCAGGATGGTGCGGGTCTTAATCTGGATGACCGCGAAGACAGTCCGGCAGACGTGGCCGAGAACCGCCGCCGTGTCACCGAGGCGCTGGGGTTTGGGGCAGAACAGGTGGCCCGCCTGAACCAGATTCACGGGCTAGACGTACTGGAAGCCCGGAGCGCAGGCGTGCAAACTGCCGATGCGCTGGTGTCGCGCACGCCGGGGCTGCTGCTGGCGATTGGCACGGCGGATTGCTACCCCCTCCTCCTGGCCGATGAAGATGCCGGAGTGATCGGCGCGGCCCACGCGGGCTGGAAGGGCACACTGGGCCAGATCGGGGCACGCACCGTAGAGGCCATGATCCGGCTGGGCGCGGCGGCGGGCAACATTAAGGCCGCCATTGGCCCCGGCATCTGCGGCGCACGGTATGAGGTGAGCGGGGATGTGGCCCAACAGTTCCGGGCGGCGGGCATGGCAGAAGCCGTGTTGCCTGTCGCCCCCGGCAGCGTTCATCTGGATCTGGCACAGGCCAACCGCGCCGGACTGCTGGCGGCGGGCCTGGACCCCGAACACATCTGGGTCAGCGGGCGGTGCAGCACCGAAGACGACTTCTATTCTTACCGGCGAGACTCGGGGCGCACCGGGCGGATGTGGGCCGTGATTGGCCTGCCCGCAGAGTTGGCCTCTTCTTCCGCGCAGGGATGGCCCGCATGAGCGGCTCACCTCGCCCCTCCTTCTTGCGGCGCAGTCTGCTGCGGCCCCGCGACGTGTTGCCGCACATCCACGACATCACCCCCGAATTTCTGGCCGAACGCGGGCTACACGGCCTGCTGCTGGACCTCGACAACACCATGATTCCCTACGGCAGCTACGAGGAACGTGCCGACGTGATGGCGTGGGCAGCGAGCCTGCGGCGCAGCGGCATTCGGCTGTACATGCTGAGCAATGCCACGGGCAAACGCGCCCGCTTCTGGATGGAAAAACTGGGATTTGAGGGCGCAGAGGGCGTGGGCATGGCCGGAAAACCCCACCCCCGCGCCTACCGTGTGGCCCTGGCCCAGATGCAGTTGCCCGCGCATCAGGTGGGCATGGTGGGCGACCAGCTGTTTACCGATGTGCTGGGCGGCAACCTCAACGGGATGCACACCATTCTGGTTCATCCGTTGGCGGGCAACTCCTTGCCTCATACCCGCATGGCCCGCACCCTGGAACGGGCGGTACTCAAACGCTACGGGCACGACTGGAAGGCCTGACCATGCCCCCACCCCGGTCTCCCCTGTTCCGACCCTACTTTGCTCCGCCTGTGCATTGCTGCCCAACCCATTTCCCGACACCCTGCCGATCTGGGCCTCTGCTTCTCAATTCGACCTTTATCCCTCACTGGAGGATTAATTGTGGCTCTTTCTATTGGTGACCGGCGCTTAGGCGCAATCTTGCTCGAACAGGGGTATGTCAACGACTCCGACCTGCAACGCGCTCTGGTGCGGCATGCCGAAATCGGGGGCCGTCTGGCCGATATTCTGATCGACACCGGACTGGTGGGCGAAAAACGCATTGCGCGGGCCATCGAAGAAGCCCTAGGTATTCCGCTGGTGAATCTGTTGGTGGTCACGCCAGAAGATGCGGCCCTGAAATCGGTGCGGGCGCAAACCGCGCTGACCTCTCAGGCATTCCCGTTTGCCATCGACGGCAGCACCCTGCGTGTGGCTCTGGTCGATCCATTGTCCAGCATGGCCCTAGAAGCCCTGGAAGACGACAGCGGCCTGATGATCGAGCCGTATCAGGCCCTGCGCGACCAGATCATGTGGGCCATGGCGACCCATTATCCCGAACTGGGTATCACGCCCGCCGAGCCTCTGGAGGTCAGCGACAGCAGCGGCGGCATGTTGGGCCAACGCCTGATGGGACGCGGCCTGATCAACGACGCGCAGTTACAGGTGGCGCTGGACGTGCAGCAACAGACGGGTGAGGCGTTGGGGGGCACCCTGATTGCCCAGCAGATCATTACTGAAGACCAGCTGTACGAATCGCTGGCCGAGCAGACTGGCACGGTATACCTGCAAAATCCCCGTGATTTTCAGCCCACCGAGGACGTGTTGGGCAGTATGCTCCGGGCCGATGCACTGCGCCTGAACGCCGTACCAGTGGATGAATCTGAGCAGAGCGTGACGGTGGTCACCAGCGATCCGCGCAAGCGTGAAGATATCGAGGCGCTGGTGGGCCGCACCGTTCAGCTGATTTTGGCCAAGCCCAAAGACGTGGAAACGCTGATCGAGAGGTTCTATCCACAGCGGGGCCGTCTGGGCGAACAGATGGTGCAGCAGGGCACCCTGTCGCGGGCACAGTTGCGTGAGGCGCTGCATGTGCAGGCCCGCGAGGGCAAGGTCAAGCCGCTGGGCGAAGTGATTATGGAACTGGGCTTTGCCGGAGCCGACGAGATCGACACTGCCCTGCAAAAGCAAAACGCGGGGGGCGGCAGGCTCGAAGACACGCTGGTGCAGTCGGGCAAGCTATCGCCGGAAATGCTGGCCCGCTCGCTGGCCGCGCAGCTCGGCTACGAATTCCTTGATCCGGTTCAGAATCCGCCCGATTCCAAGGTGGCCCTGATGATCCCCGAAGGCACGGCCCGCCGCTACGGTGTGGTGCCGGTACGCCTCCAGAGCGAGTCGCTGGTCGTCGCCATGAAAGACCCCCGCAACGTGTTCGCCCTCGACGATCTGAAACTGATCACCGGGCGCGACATCATTCCGGCGGTCATGGCCGAAAAAGACATCATTCGTCTGATCGAGCGCTATTTCGGCAACAAGGACATGGCGAACCTGAATCAGGAACTGGCGAACCTGTCCAGCAAGCGCGACAGCAAAAAACAAGAGGAAATGGATCTGTCGGTGGGTCTGGACGACAACGCCGTGGTACGCGTGGTGGACAACCTGATCCGCGAGGCGGCCCTGCAGGAAGCCAGCGATATCCACATCGAACCCACTGAAACGGCACTCCGTATCCGTTACCGCGTGGACGGCGTGTTGCGCGAGCAAAACGAGCTTCCCAAAGGCAGTGCCCAGAGCATCCTGGCCCGAATCAAGATCATGGGCAACCTCGATATTTCCGAGCGCCGCATTCCGCAAGACGGACGTGTTCGGTTCAAGAAGGGCAGCATCGACATCGACTTGCGACTGTCCACTCTGCCCACCGTGTACGGCGAGAAAGCCGTGATGCGCCTCCTGCAGAAGGCCGCCAACATTCCCGAAGTCGAAAATCTGGGCTTTTCGGACTACAACTTCCCGCGCTTTCTGGATCTGATCGAAAAACCTTACGGCATCTTTCTGGTGACCGGGCCGACGGGTTCGGGCAAATCGTTCACCAGCTTTTCTACTCTGAAGCGCATCGCCCGTCCCGAAAAGAACACGACCACCATTGAAGACCCGGTGGAATACGAAATTCCGGGCATCGTGCAGTCTCAGGTGAACCCGGTGGCGGGCATGACCTTTGCGCGGGCGCTGCGGGCCTTCCTTCGCCAGGATCCCGACATTATTTTCGTGGGGGAAATCCGGGACAGCGAGACCGCCAAAATTGCCGTAGAAGCTGCCCTCACGGGCCATATGGTGCTGGCGACCCTGCACACCAACGACGCGCCCGGAGCCGTGACCCGTCTGGACGAGATGGGCGTGGAAGGCTTCAACATCGGTGCGTCGCTGATTGGAGTACTGGGGCAACGGCTGGTCCGCAAGGTGTGCCCCGACTGCAAAGCCCCCACCAACGCCGACCCGGAAGTTCTGCGCCGCCTCGGAATTGCCGAACGCGATGTTCGCGGCGGCTCGCTGGTGCGCGGTGCGGGTTGCCCACGCTGCGGCGGCACTGGTTACAAGGGCCGAACTGGATTGCACGAATTGATGGTGCTGGACGACGCCCTCAGAACCGCCATCGGAAGCGGCAAACCCGCCGTGGAACTGCGCGAAGTGGCGATGAACGAAAGCGGTATGCGAACCATGCGTCAAGACGGAATCGAAAAAGCCCTGAGGGGCATCACCACCCTGGAAGAAGTGCTGGCCGTCACGAGCAACTGAACCGACCTCCCCTCTCCCCTTCCTGCTTTCTCCACGAGGTTTCCCCATGACTCAGGCTCCTGTAGACATTACCGATATTCTGCGCCTCGCCACCGAGAAGGGCGCGTCCGACGTGATTCTGACGGTGGGATTGCCGCCGCAACTGAAGATGCACGGCGTGTACGACAGTCACGGCATGCCCGAACTGGCACCCACCGACACCCGCAAACTGATGTATTCGATGATGAACGAACGCCAGCAGCGCACCTTTGAAGAACGGCGCGAACTGGATTTCAGCTTTGCGCTGGGCGACAAGGCCCGCTTCCGCGTGAACGCCTTTATGCAGCGCGGCAACGTGGGCGGCGTGCTGCGACTGATTCCGACCCAGATCAAGAGCGCACAGGAAATGGGATTGCCCCAGAACATCGTGGACATCGCCACTGCGCCGCGTGGACTGGTACTGATCACAGGGCCGACCGGATCGGGCAAAAGCACCACGCTGGCCGCCATGATCGACTACATCAACACGACCCGCAAGCTGCATATCGTGACCATCGAAGACCCGATCGAGTTCATGCATACGCACAAGCAGAGCATCATCAATCAGCGCGAGGTTGGCTCGGACACCATGAGCTTTAACGATGCCCTCCGCGCCGCCCTGCGTCAGGCCCCCGACGTGATTCTGGTGGGCGAAATGCGAGACTACGAAACCATCAAGGCCGCCGTCACCGCCGCCGAAACCGGACACCTGGTGATGGGAACCCTGCACACCAACTCTGCACCGGAATCCATCGACCGAATCGTGGACGTGTTCCCCGAAGAGCAGCAGGCACAGATTCGGGTACAGCTCGCCAACAACCTCGTGGCCGTGATGACCCAACAGCTTCTGCCCCGCGCAGACGGCGGGGGCCGCGTACTGGCCTACGAACTCCTGCTGGCAAACCCCGCTGTGCGTTCGCTGATCCGTGAGGGCAAAACCTTCCAGATCGTGTCGACCATGCAAACCGGGGCGCGGGAAGGCATGGTCACGATGGACGCTTACCTTGCCAACCTGTACCGCCGCCGCATCATCTCGTACGACATCGGCCTGGAGCGTTCCATTGATCCCAAGGAGTTTGCCCGCCTTGCCAACGACACCACCACCAGTCTCGGCGCGGCAGCCAATCTTGGCCCCCCAGCCAGCAGCGGCGGCTCAGCCGGGGCAGCGAGCGGCTACGGCAAACCCGCAGGTGGCGCGGCACAGGGCGGTTACGGCGCTGGCCGGGAAGATGCGGGACGCGGCGGCACCGACACCCGCACGACCAGTACCACCCTGCCCAATACCGGGCGCTCTCCATTTGGCCGGGGGTAGGACAGCAAGCTAACTTCACCCCTCCCACTCCTTCAAATCTGTTACTGTGCCTTCGGTCAGAAATTGTCTCTGACGACGAAGGCACTTTATTGTTATGAATCTAAATGACCTGCAAAAAATTGACTCTGCCAAACATATTCAGCCTGACAGGACATCCCTCGATGAATAAAGTTCGAATCGTCAGCCCAACATTCAACTCAGATGAAAAGCCAGCCTGTTTCTATTGAAATGAAGGATTGTGCGGTTAATCTGCAAAACGTTCGCCTCTTGCAGCGTCTGAATCTGTCCCTTGGCGGCTCGCAGATCGTTCATTTACAGGGCGCGAACGGGTCAGGCAAAACGACGTTCCTCCGCGCTCTGGTGGGCGAATTGCCAATCACGGGTAAGCTTACTGTAGGCGGTGGCGTGCCCAGCTCTATTCAGGCCCGCCAAGCGTGCGTGTACGTACCTACCGATGTCTATTTACCCGAAGACTTGCAGGTGCATGAATACCTGCGGTTCATGGCTGCCGCGTGGGAAATGCCCGCCGAACCGCTGATGAATTTAGCTGTTCAATTTGCCCTGACGCCTTGGTTGAACGCTTGGCCCAGTGTGCTGTCTCGCGGCACCCGGCAAAAGGTGGCGTTGGTGGCAGCGTTTGGCCTTGCCCGCCCAATTACGCTGCTGGACGAACCGTTTGGCACGCTAGACCGGACTTCGAAGGCCGTGCTGCTGAGGGCCATAGAAGGCCGCCGCGATGCTGGGGGGCTGGTGCTTGCCACCGCACACGGCGACGAATTGGCCGCACTTCGGCCCACCGTGCTGGAATTGGGCGACGGCGGGACACTGACACTGCACCCAGCGCAAGCATGACCATCAATCCGTTGCACTCTCTGCGCCAACAGACTTTTTCGCGTGGAGCCGCCCGCCTGTGGCAGGACTGGAAGGCGGCGGGGTTGCCTTTGCTGCTGCTGTACTGGCTCGGCATTGGCGCAATTGCTTTGGCTGGGTTGCGAGAAGCGTATTTCTCTGCGTCGTTCACCCTGCCCGGTTGGAGTCTGGGAGTGAGCGTCAGTGCGCTGTGGCTGGCTGCGGCTTTGGTACGTCGCCAACCCGTGTGGCTACACACCACCGATAATCTGCTGCTGCAAACGCCATTGCCGCAAATTCAAGCAGTACAGTGGCCGCTGCTCAGAAGCATGCTGGGGCCGCTGGCTTGGGGCATTTGCTCTGGCTTGTTGATCGCGTTGCTGTTTCCACTTTTGATTTGGCAGGCGCTCACGCTTCCAGCTGCTTTCGCCGCCGCAGCAATGATTCGGGCGTTGAGTACAAACGCACGGCTGGCGCACGATGCACCGGCCCGTGCCCTTGCGTTGTGGCTGGCTGTTTTGCCCTTACTCGGTACGTTTTTTGCCCCCTTGGTTTTGCCGTTGGCAATTGCAGGAATCTGGGCCGCCTACCGCCCTTGGCTGAGGCTCTGGCAAGTGGCGATTCATCCCCGCCCTCGCCTGCACATGCAATTCGAGGGATTGTACCGGGGCGCAAAAAAACTGGGATTGCCCGCGCCCACGCAGCATCCAGACTTGCCCCCCACCCATGCCCGCTTTCGGCCTGTCCTGCGCGGTTCCGGCGTGTTTGCGGCTTCCACTTGGCGTTCCACTCTGCATGTCTTCACCCATGCCCGCTTGCTTCTGCCCGCCCTCCTGCTTGGCCCCGCGCTGTTGCCGCTGCTTTCCCCTGTCTCCTTTCCGGGTGGCCCGGTCTTCAGCGGCTTTCTGCTGATGCTGATGCTGCCGCTACTTGGCCCCAACCCGCCCGCAGGATTGCCCATCACTGCCGTTGCCCAACGGTGGGCGCGAATCCTGCCCGCCGCCGTGCCGCTCAGTGTTCTGGCGTTGGTCAGCGGTGGGGCAAATGCCCTGCTGATGCAGACTTCGCCGCTGCTGACAGTGGTGGCTGCGCTGGCCCCGTGGGTAGTGCTGGCCGTCTCCGAGTGGCTGGAAACCAGTGGATTTATGCTGCCCGATCAGGTGGCACAAGCTCGGCTGGGCGCGGCCATGTTGCCCGGCATCGTCACTTATCTGTGCATCTCTTTTGGGGTGGCGTGGCTGACCTTACCTGTGCTGCTGCTGGCCGTACTCATCGTGTTTCGGAAGTAGCTAATCAATAAAAGAAATGCCCCACCCATCTTTCGGGCAGGACACTTCTTTGTACTGAGTTTTACTGCTCTCTTCCAGCCTCAGCTTATGCGCCGGGTTGGGTCGCGCTCTGGCCCTGCGTGGGGGGAATGGTGGGCTGCACAGGCGCAGGCAGCAGCAACAGCTCCAGCACCTCGCCTACGCGCTCCACGGTATGAATCCGCAGGTCGGCGCGGATGCTGTCGGGCACATCCTGAAGGTTCGGCTCGTTGTCCTTGGGCACGATCACTTCACGGATTCCGCTCTGGTGGGCGGCCAGCAGTTTTTCCTTCAGGCCGCCGATGGGCAGCACCCGCCCGCGCAAGCTGATTTCTCCGGTCATGGCGACATCTAGGCGCACGGGGCGGCCCGTGATGGCACTGATGACGGCGGTAGAAATCGTGATCCCGGCACTGGGGCCATCTTTGGGGGTGGCTCCGTCGGGGAAATGCACGTGCAAGTCCATCTTCTTGTGGAATTCGGGGTCTGCGCCGTAGTCGGTGGCATGGGCACGCAGGTAGGCCACTGCCGCGCTCACGCTTTCCTTCATCACGTCGCCCAGAGAACCGGTCATGGTGATCTTGCCGCTGCCGGGGGTCGCCAGCGCTTCAACAACCAACATCGTGCCGCCCACGCTCGTCCACGCGAGACCCTGCGCCACGCCCACCTGCGGCTCTTTTTCCATCTTGTCGGGGCGGTGCAGGGGCACACCCAGGTAGTCGGGAATGTCGGCAGCGTCTATCACGCGCAGGCCTTCCCACGGCTGCTCCAGCAGGGTGCGGGCCGCTTTACGGGCCAACTTGCTGATCTGACGGTCGAGGTTTCGCACGCCGCTTTCGGCGGTGTATTCCTCCACGATCCGGTTCAGGGCCGCGTCAGTGATTTCCAGATGGTCTGTGAGGCCGTGCGATTTGATCTGACGGGGCACGCGGTAGCGCTTGGCAATCTGCACCTTCTCGGGCTGGGTGTAGCCGGGAATCTGAATGACTTCCATGCGGTCCAGCAGCGGGCGCGGAATGGTCTGCAGGCTGTTGGCCGTGGTGATGAACATCACCTGCGACAGGTCGTAGGGCACTTCGAGGTAGTGATCCTGGAAGGTGTGGTTCTGCTCGGGGTCGAGCACTTCCAGCATCGCGCTGCTGGGATCGCCGCGCCAGTCGCTGCTCATCTTGTCAATTTCGTCGAGCAGGATCACGGGGTTTGCCACGCCCGCCGTCTTCATGCCCTGAATGATGCGTCCGGGCATGGAGCCGATGTAGGTGCGGCGGTGGCCGCGAATCTCGGCTTCATCGCGCACGCCGCCGAGGGCCATCCGCACAAATTTACGGTTCAGGCTGCGGGCCACGCTTTTGCCGAGGCTGGTTTTGCCCACGCCGGGAGGCCCCACGAGGCACAGGATGGGTGCACGCAGTTCGGCGTCGTCGATACGCTCCTCAGCGGTGCGCTCCTGCTGCTGCTCGACGGTTTCTCCGGGCTTGTGCGTCAGCTGGCGCACAGCGAGGAATTCCAGAATGCGGTCTTTCACGTCGCCCAGTGCGTAGTGATCGGCGTCCAGGATGTCGCGGGTGCGGGCGATGTCCAGAATTTCTTCGTCGCGCTTGCTCCACGGCACATCGATCAGCCAGTCGATGTAGTTGCGAACCACGGTGCTTTCGGGGCTGCCACCGGGCGTGCGCTCCAGCCTCAGCAGTTCCTTCAAAGCCTTGTCTTTCACCGATTCGGGCATGCCCGCCGCTTCGATCTTCTCGCGCAGAGCTTCGACCTCAGCGGGGCTGTCCTCGCCGCCGCCCAGTTCCTTGCCGATGGCCTTCATCTGCTCGCGCAGGTAGTACTCGCGCTGATTGGCGTCCATCTGCTCTTTTACGCGGCCCGCGATCTTCTTGTCCATGTTGAAGCGCTCGGTGTCGCGTCCGAGGAACTTCAGAACGGCCTCCAGGCGCGGGCGAACGGCGGTGGCTCCCAGGACTTCCTGCTTCTCTTCGGGCGTCCAGGTGGCGTGGTGGGCCACCTGATCGGCCAAGGCTCCGGCGTCGGTCAGGGCCTTCAGACCTTCAAGCTGGTAGTTGTCCAGGCGCAGGTTCTTGTTCTGGCGCTGATATTCCTCAAACGCCGACTTGACCTCGCTCATGATGACCTGCACTTCACGGCTGTCATCGGCGGCCACCACCTGGGTTTCGGCCCGCACGCGCATATAGGCGGAAGACACTTCACCCGTTACCAGGGCGCGTTCCTGCGCCTCGACCAGAACCTGATAGGTATTGTCGGGCATCCGCACGACTTGTTTGACCACGGCCAGCACGCCCATGTCATACAGCTCGGCGCGGGTGGGGTCGTCGGTGCGGGCTTCGCGCTGGGTCAGCAGCAGCACGCGGCGGTCAGAAGCCTGAGCCTCGTCTACGGCACGCTTGCTCTTGGGACGGCCCACATCCACGTTCATGGTGACGCCAGGCAGGATCACGATGTTTCTCAGTGCAACGACGGGAAGTTCCCAGATCATACTTACTCCTTGAAAACCGGCCTCTTTGGAAACCAGTCCGGATGTTGGGCCGGGGGTCGAGAGGGGAAGAGTCTAACGCGGGGAGTCTGACCGGAACCATACCAGTGCCGGAGAACACAGAACACCCCGCCCACGATGTCCCGAAGAATACGGGCATGGGCGAGGCGGCGCTGTAATCTCTATTGCGTTTAGGCAGACTTCTTGAGTCCCTTAGACTCAAGCAAAGTCATGGGGTCGTCAATGTGTGTGGCATCGAACCGCAGATCGGTCAGGCCGTCGGTGGGTAACTCGAACAGCAGGTCGGTCATGGCTTTTTCCAGCACGGCACGCAGTCCACGCGCTCCGGTCTTGCGCTCCTTGGCACGGTGGGCCACTTCGCGCAGGGCGGCTTCGGTAAAGCTCAGGTCCACGTCCTGAAAACCGAACAGGGCCTGATACTGCTGCACGATGGCGCCCTGAGGCTCGGTCAGAATGCGGATCAGCGCTTCCTCGTCGAGGTCCTGAAGCTGCACCACCAGCGGCAGGCGGCCCACGAATTCGGGAATGAGGCCGAACTTCACCAAATCTTCGGGCAGGAAGCGCAGTTCCTGGGTTTCTTCGCCCTTGTGCTCTGCGCCGAAGCCCACGGCCCGCACGTTGGTTCGGCTGCGGGCGATGTCGGCCATGCTCTCGAAGGCTCCGCCCACGATAAACAGGATGTTTTTGGTGTTGACCTGCACAAGTTCCTGCTGCGGGTGCTTGCGGCCACCCTGCGGCGGCACCTGCGCGATGGTGCCCTCGATGATCTTGAGGAGGGCCTGTTGCACGCCCTCGCCCGACACGTCGCGGGTGATGCTGGTGCCCTCGCTCTTGCGGGCAATCTTGTCGATTTCATCGATATAGATGATGCCGCGCTCGGCAGAAGCCACATCGTATTCGGCGGCCTGAAGCAGGCGCACGATCACGTTTTCCACATCGTCGCCCACGTATCCGGCTTCGGTGAGGGTGGTGGCGTCGGCAATGGCAAAGGGCACTTCCAGCATCTCGGCCAGGCTCTGGGCCAGCAGCGTTTTACCCGTCCCAGTGGGGCCGATCAGCAAAATGTTGCTTTTTTGCAGGTTCACGTCGGGGTGTGCGAGGCGCTGATAATGGCTGACCACGGCCACCGCAAGGGCTTTTTTGGCCTCTTCCTGCCCGATCACGAATTCATCGAGGTAAGCCTTGATTTCGCGGGGGGTGGGGAGTTCGTCGAGGCTGAACTCGCTGCCGCCCTTCTTGTTCTGCTTGACGAGTTCGTGCGCCCGCTCGGTGCACTCGTTGCAGATGAAAGCGGCGCGGCCCGGTGCCTCGATCAGTTGCGCGATCTGAGGATGCTGCCGCCCACAAAAAGAGCAACGGTCGCCGCTGGTGGTGCCAGAAGTATTGCCTGTGCGTCCGGTCATTGCGATTCTCCAATCTGCCGTGTCTGCTCGATCACGGTGTCGATCAGGCCGTATTTCAGGGCTTCTTCGGGCGACATGAAGTAGTCGCGCTCCATGTCACGCATCAGCTTTTCATGGGGAAGATCGGTGTGGCGGTGGTAGATGCTGACCAATTTGTCTCGCAGGTGCAGCACTTCCTTGGCCTGCACTTCCAGATCGGGGGTGTTGCCCCGGAAGCCCGCCGATCCCTGATGAATCATGATGCGGCTGTTGGGCAGGGCCATGCGCTTGCCCTTATCGCCGCCCATCAGCAGCACGCTGCCCATGCTCATGGCGATGCCCACGCAGATGGTGGACACGGGAGCCTTGATGTACCGCATGGTGTCGTAGATCGCCAGACCCGCGTACACCTCACCGCCGGGGCAGTTGATGTACATCTGAATCTCCTGCTCCGGGTTTTGCGAATCGAGCAACAGGAGCTGTGCCACGATGGAATTCGCCATCTGCGACTCGATGGGAGTGCCCACGAAGATAATCCGGTCTTTGAGCAAACGGGAGTAAATGTCGTAACTCCGCTCGCCCCGCCCGGTCTGTTCAATCACATACGGAATCACGCTCATGCGGCGCATTATCGCACGGGTTGCCCGCAGGAACGTAGCCAAAATGAGGGTTAAGACAGAAGGTATCCGGTGGTCTGTTGGGGGCAGGGGTGTGAAGTACAGCTTTGGATAGGCTGGCCGAAGGTATTAGGACAGCATTCTGTGAGGAGTTTGTGGGCGGCGGGAAAGGGAAACGGTATTGCTGTGATAGGCCACAAAGCATAAGCCAGAGGGCCTAAGCAAAGGCGCATCCGCCCTTCCTTAGACCCCCTGCTACATCCCTGTTTTATTGATCTATTTAAGCTGTCGCCCTCAGTCCACGATCATCGGAATGAGCACGGGATTGCGCCCTGTCACCTTCCGCACGAAGCGCCGGACTGCGCCGTACATATCGTCGCGCACGTCTTCGAGGCGTTTTTTCTCGCGTACGCCCTGTTCCACTGCTTCCAACGCCACGCGGCGAATCTGGTTGTCGAGTTCGCGGTTGGCCCGCACAAAGCCGCGTGACACGATTTCGACGTGTGGCACGGGATGCAGCACCGCCGTCATGATCAGAATGCCTTCCTGACTCATGTTCACGCGGTCCAGAAGCACGTCGTCGCCAATGTCGCCCACGCCGAGGCCGTCCACATACACCGCTCCGGCGGGCACGGTTCCACTGACCTTGAATTCGTCTGGGCCGAGGCGCACCACGTCACCGTTTTTGGCGATCAAGGTGCGTTTGGGCGGGCGCGGCAGGGTCTGGGCCAGGCGGGCGTGGTTGATCTGGTGGCGGGGTTCGCCGTGCCAGGGCAGGAAGTATTTGGGGCGGGCGAGGTTGAGCACCTGCGCCAGTTCTTCCTGACTGCCGTGACCCGAGGCGTGCACCTTGTGGTTGGGCGGGTAATACACGTCCACGCCGATTTCATAGAGTCGGTTGATCACGAGGTTTACGGCCTCTTCGTTGCCGGGAATCGGGTTGCTGCTCAGAATCACGCTGTCGCCGCGCCGCAGCGCAATCTTGGCGTGCGTGCCGAAGGCGAGGCGAGACAGCACGCTCATGGGCTGGCCCTGCGACCCGGTGCACACGAACAGCACCTGCTGGTCTTGCAGGCCGCCCACTTCCTCGCTGGTCAGGAAGGGATCGGGGGCCGTCATGTAGCCCAACGTCTGCGCGACCTGCGCGTATTTCAGCATGGAGCGGCCTTCCATAACCACGCGGCGGCTCTGGCGGTGGGCCATGTTCAGGATGTTCTGAATGCGGTGGACCTGTGAGGCGAAGGTGGTCAGGAACACGCGGCCCTTGCACCCGGCGATCACTTCTTCGAGGGCGCGGGACACGTCGGCCTCCGAGGTGGTGCGGCCCTGACGCTCGGCGTTGGTGGAGTCGCTGATCAGCAGCAGCACGCCGTCTTTGCCCGCCTGCTCGATGCGCGGCAGGTCGCTGAGCAGGCCGTCGGTGGGATGTTCGTCCAGCTTGAAATCCCCGGTGTGCAGCACGCGGCCCACGGGCGTGGTCAGGATGTACCCGGCATTGTCGGGAATGGAATGGGTCATGCGAATAAACTCGACGTGAAAGTGCGTGCCGATCTGAACCTTGTCGTTCATGCCGACTTCGCGCAGGTCGGTATCGGCATCCTTGATCCCAAATTCCGACAGCTTTTCACGGAGCAGGCCCATCGTCAGGCCGCCGCCGTACACGGGCACGCGGGGCAGGCGGGGCAGGATATAGGGCAGGCCGCCGATGTGGTCTTCGTGGCCGTGCGTCAGAATCCAGCCCTTGATCATGTGGGCGTTTTGCTGGAGGTAGTCGATGCGCGGAATGATCAGGTCAATGCCCATCTGGTGCGAATCGGGAAAGGCCAGACCGCCGTCAACGACCATGATTTCGTCGCCGTAGCGGTAAGCGAAGATATTCTTGCCGATCTCGCCCATGCCGCCCAGCGGAATCACGTCGAGGTGGCCCGGCTCGGAGGCGGGCACGGCTGGCGTAAGCGAGGTCGGTACGGCCCCTGTAGACGGGTCGGTGTCTGTGGTGTTCATGTGGACTCCAAGTGGTCTCAAAAGAAAGTTTGAGCCTTGTTATGAATGGTGCAGCGGCGCATGAGGCGCGGCCCTAATGTTGCGGCGGTATTGATCTTGCAGCTCGGTGCAGCAGTGTGAACTCAGCAGTGTTGACGCATTGGGCTTGCAAATTGTGTCGCTCGGTCACAACAACAGACCAGAACGCGGTTCCCTCAACCTAGCACATGGCCGCCGGGGGTGCCGCCTTCCCTACCGGTTCCTTGCAGCGGCTCCATATCCATAGTGCAGCTCCTTTAATGAAAACCAGGAGAGCGTTACGAAAATGAGTTTTTTAAGAGATTTGAGGGTCTTGACAGACCGAATAAATAACGCCTCTTGATTTCAAGTCTGACGCCCCAGACGCAGCCGTCATATCTACTTTAATGTGACAAAAGCCCCATTTCCCATCAATAGTCATACCTCGCATGAATATAAGTTCATGAAGTCGTATCATGGGGGGGTGAGCGCACAACGGATTCTGGTGGTCGAGGACGACCTCGACATTGCAAATGTCCTGCGAATGGACTTAACTGACGCAGGTTACGCGGTTGACCACGCGGACTCGGCCATGAACGGCCTGATTCGCGCACGGGAAGATCACCCGGATCTGATCTTGCTGGATCTGGGCCTGCCCGATTTCGACGGTGGAGACGTGGTTCAGCGCCTCCGGAAGAACAGCGCCGTGCCGATCATCGTGCTGACGGCCCGCGATACCGTGGACGAAAAGGTGCGGCTGCTGGGGCTGGGAGCCGACGATTACCTGATCAAGCCGTTCCATCCCGACGAACTGCTGGCCCGCGTGAAGGTGCAACTGCGCCAGCGCACCAGCGAGAGCCTGAGCATGGGCGACCTGACCCTCGACCCCCAGAAGCGTCTGGTGACCTACAAAGCCGAAGAACTGCGCCTGTCTCCCAAGGAGTTTGACATTCTGGCGCTGCTGATCCGTCAGCCGGGCCGCGTGTACTCGCGCCATGAAATCGGTCAGGAAATCTGGCAGGGCCGCCTCCCCGAAGGCAGCAACGTGGTGGACGTGCATATGGCGAACCTGCGGGCCAAGCTGCGCGACCTCGACGGATACGGCCTGCTGAGAACCGTGCGCGGCGTCGGGTACGCCCTGCGCGGCTGAATCTCCTGCAATGAGAGCGGCCAGATGACATCAGACCAGGCCAAACTGGAAGAGGGCCAAGCGGCCTCCCCCCCACAGGCCTGGTCTGGCCTGCCCGCCGGGGCGCTGCTGGCTGCCCTGCCCGATCCGGTCTTCTGGCTCCATTCGGGCGGCGTGCTGCCCAATGCTGCGGCTGAGGCGCTCTTTTCCTGTCATCTCCACTCCCTCTCTTCTGCCCAGCACGCTGGCTCCCCTGCCCAGAATTCAGGCTGGCCTGCGCTGCTGGGCGGTATTCCTGCCCTGACTGACGCCCTGCCCCGCGCAGAGGCGGGCGAAACCCTGACCCTGCCGCTGACTGTGGAGGGGGCGGGGTTTACGGCCACTCTTTCCCCGGCTGGCCCTTCCTCCGGCCAGCCGGGCGGCGTGTTGCTTCACCTGCGGGCCAGAGTGCTCGATCCGCTGGAAGGAGCGCTGGAGTTGCTGGACAACCTGAATCTGGGCCTGACCGTTCAGAATCGGGAGGCCAGGATCTTGCATGCCAACAATGCAGCGCAAAAAATTCTGGGCCTCACACTGGATCAGCTGACGGGCCGGGATTCGCTCGACCCACGCTGGAAGGCGGTGCATCCGGATGGCTCGCCGTTTCCGGGCAACACCCATCCCAGCATTCGCAGTCTGGAAACCGGGCAAATCCTGCGTGATGTGCCGATGGGCGTGTTTACGCCGCCCACCTCCCAACGCGCTTCAGAGGAATGGCGCTGGCTGAGCGTCACGGCGCTTCCGCAGGGGCCGAGTCCCTGGTTACCGGAGGGCGGCGTGCTGACCATTTTCAGTGACGCCACCGCTGCCCAGCGCACGCGGGGGCAGTTGCAGGGCACCGAGGCCCGCTTCCGGTCACTTGTAGAGGCCACCTCTCAGATCGTGTGGGTGTCGGCTCCGGACGGCATGCTGCACCCGCCTCAGCCCGACTGGACGGAATTTACCGGACAGACCGACGCGGAACTGGCCGGAACCGGCTGGATGAATGCCCTTCATCCCGACGACATCGCTCCATCGGGAGAGGTATGGGGCGAGGCGCTGAGGCGGCAGGGTCTGTACGAAAACGAGTACCGGGTGCGGCGCAAAGACGGCGTGTACGTGCCCATGCAGGCCCGAGCCATCCCGGTGAAAAACGAGGATGGCAGCGTGCGCGAATGGGTGGGTACGAGTTCGGACATCAGCGCGGTGCGGGCCGCCGAAGCACGCCTGCGCGAGCTGAACGCCACCCTGGAGGCCCGCGTGCAGGAGCGCACCGACGAGCTGGCGCAGATCACGCGCTTTACCACCCTGCTGCTGGGCGCGGCGGGCGAGGGGATCCTGGGACTGGACGCAGGCGGGCGCAATACGTTTGCCAATCCAGCGGCGGCCCGTGTGCTGGGCTACGGCATAGAGCGCCTGATCGGGGCCGATCAGCACGCGTTGATCCACCATCATCAGGCAGACGGCACGCCGAACGATCCCGCCGACAGTCCCATTTTGAAAACGATCAGGGATGGTCAGACCCGCCGTGTGGAGGCCGACGTGTTCTGGCACGCACAGGGGCAGCCGGTTCCGGTGGCCTATATCGTGACGCCCACGCAGGATGAAACCGGAAGCGTGACTGGAGCGGTGCTGATGTTTCAGGACATCACCGAGCGCCAGTTGGCCCGCACCGCCCTGGAAGACGCCATTGCCGACCTGGAACGCAGCAACCGCGAGTTGGAGCAGTTTGCGTATGTGGCGAGCCACGACCTACAGGAGCCGCTGAGGACGGTGGGCAGCTATGCTCAGCTGCTCACGCGCCGCTATCAGGGCCAGCTTGACCCGCGTGCCGACCAGTACCTCGGCTTTATGCAGGAAGCAGTGAGCCGGATGCAGAGCCTGATCCGCGAACTGTTGAGCTTTGCTCAGATCGGGCGCACCGATGCCCAACCGCGTCACGTTTCTCTGGAGGCCGTGTTGCAGGAGGCCGCCCAGAACGTGCAGGGGGCGCTGTCGTCTACAGGTGGGCAACTGAACTGGGACGCGCCGGGCACCATACTGGGACATTCCTCGCTGCTGGTTCAGCTTTTTACCAATCTGATCGGCAACGGCCTCAAGTTTCACCGCGAGGGAGTTCCGCCGCAGGTCAGGGTCACGGCGCGGCCCGAGGGAAACATGCTGCGCATTGAGGTCAGAGACAACGGAATAGGCATCACGCCTGAATATCACGAACGAATTTTCGCTATTTTTCAACGGTTGCATCGCCGCGAGGCCTACCCAGGCACCGGCATGGGGCTGGCTATCTGCCGCAAAATCGTGGAGCACCACGGCGGCACACTGGGGATCACCTTACCCCCGCCTGACCAATTTGGCAGTATTCTGACCCTCACCCTTCCCATGCCAGCCTCTCCTCAATCGGCATTGCCCCTGTGAGCCAGCCTGTGAATATACCCAATACACTGAATACACACGCCACCATAGAAATTTTGCTTGTCGAGGACAGCGAGCCAGATATCCTGTTGACCCAGGAAGCCTTTGCCGATGCCCGCGTACCCAACCGCCTGCATGTGGCCCGCGACGGCGTGGACGCTCTGAATTTTTTGCGCCGCGAGGGAATTCATGCCAACGCTCCGCGTCCCGACGTGATTTTGCTGGACATCAACATGCCACGCAAAAACGGCTTGGAGGTGCTGACCGAGATCAAGTCCGATCCCCTGCTGGGCAGCATTCCGGTGGTCATGCTCACGACAAGTCAGGCCGAGGACGACGTCCGCACTTCCTATGCCCGCCATGCGAGCGGGTACGTCATCAAACCTGTCGGCTTCGACAACTTTTTGACGGCCATTCGCGCTTTCGAGGATTTCTGGATGACCTTCGTCCGCTTTCCGCCCCGTGCCTGAGCGTTCTCAGCAGGCCAACTCCAACAACGACGATCCCCCAGCCGAAGAAGCTGGGGGAACGCTTTTGGGGGTGTCAGGCTTAGACGGGGCGGCGGTCCGTGGTGGTGGTCACGGTTGCGGGGCGGTTGCGGCCCAGCAGGCCGAACAGGCCGAGCAGCCCGAGCAGACCCCAGGGGAACTCGCGGGTATCGGCGGTGCCGTTGTTGTTGGCATCCACGACGCCGTCACCGTTGGGGTCTACTGCATTGTCCACGGCTGCACCGGCATCGTCTACAGCTTCGCCGGTTGCGTCTACCGCGTTGTCTACGGCCTCACCAGTGGCGGCAGCAGCGTTGTCTACAGCCTCGCCTGCCTGCTCGGCGGTTCCATCGGTGCTGTCGGTGCTGGTGTCCTGTACCTGAATGTAGCTGGAGGAAGGAGCAGTGGCGAGGGCGGTGGGGGCGGCAAACAGCAGGGCGAGCGTCAACAGGGTCTTGTTCATGGGGTTCTCCTAGGTCAGCCGCGCCTAAGCAGGGCAGTGGGAATGTTCTCTGCCTTGAGGCAAGAGGAATGACCAGAGTGTGCCCTGTATTGCAAAAAAAACCCTGAGATGTTGCCCAAGCTCGCCTTTAAGTGGCGTTTCGCCAACCTGAAGGTAGGATCACGCAGCCGTCAGATTGACCAGAGGCCTTCAGTCGGCGGCGGCCTCCGCCTGTGCGGTGGCCTGCATCGCGCTCAGTACGTTTTGCATGTGCTGGTCGAGTTCTACGCCCAGTTCCTCTGCTCCCTGCACCACCTCGTCACGGTTCACACCACTGGCAAAAGCCCGGTTCTTGAAACGCTTTTTGAGGCTGGACAGTTCCACGCCCCGCACATCCCGGTCAGGGCGCACCAACGCTGCGGCCTGCACCAATCCTGTCAGCTCGTCTACGGCAAACAAGGTGCGGGACAGGAGCGAGGTACGCGGCGTGTGGGTATAGGCGGCGTGCCCCATGATGGCGTCCAGCACAGCTTCGGGCGTATCGGTCTTGGTTCTCAGGAACTCCACGCCCCACTGCGGATGGGTTTCTGGGCGCAGTTCGTAATCGAAGTCGTGCAGCAGGCCCGTCACGGCGTACAGGTCTTCGTCTTCGTTCCAGTGACGCGCATACCAGCGCATGGCCGCTTCCACGTTCAGCATGTGCCGCCGCAAAGATTCGGAGGGCGTGTGTTCTTGCATCAGGGCGTAGGCCTGTTCGCGGTTCATGGTTCAGTTTAGCGGGCAACGACGACGGGTCAGCGTGCAGCAGCGCAAAGAACTCACCTGCATAACTTGACTATCCCTGCATACCGGGCTATACTTTTCTCAATCAAGTTCAGTTCACCGCCGCCAGAAGGCGGATTTTTTTATGGCTCTTGCGGGCCTTTCTGAAGGCAGGCTTTGTGACCGACCTTTTTCATGGTTCCGACCCTATGCTCTAGCCTGCTTCCATGACCGCGCTGCCGCCCCAGCCTGATTTCCAGCCTGACGAACTGCCACCAACGCCGCCGGAAGGCTTACCACTGGAACAGGAAGCCCCGCCCGAACGCGGCCCGGTCCGTCAGCGGTCTCCTCTGCCCGATGTCCTGCGTGGTCTGGCCCTCCTGGGCATCCTGATCGTGAACGTGCAGGACTTTGCCGGGTTCCGGGTCTGGACCCAGGGCGGCCTAGACCGCGCCGTGCAGGTACTCACCGATATTTTCGCCAATGGGCGTTCGATCAGCCTGTTTGCCATGCTGTTCGGCTGGGGCGCGGCAGGGCTGCTGGCACGGCAGGGGGTGGGCACATTTTTGCTGCGTCACGCGGTGCTGCTGGCGGTGGGCAGCCTGCATTTCATCTTCGTCTGGCACGGCGACATCATTGCCAATTACGCGTTGCTGGGCGTGTTCTTGCTGCTGACCATCCAGATGACGGCTCCTCTGCTGGTGCTCCTGGCAGGAGGAATGGGCGCGTGGTGGCTGGCAGATGGAGTGTGGGCCAGCGTTCAGGCCAGCCTCTCCGAAACGCAGTTTGGGCGCTTCGCGGGTCTGCCCCAACTGAGTTCGGATTACGGCAGCGTGGTCAGCGACCGGGCCAGCGATTTCAGCTCCAACCTGATCGGCGGCAGCATCTACAACGCGCCCTGGCTGCTGGCCCTGTTCTGCCTGGGGGCCGCCGCGTGGCGCACGGGCCTGCTGACCCGCCCACACGAACACCTGCCCCTGCTGCGCCGCCTGACGGGGTGGGGCTGGAGCCTCGGCCTGCCGCTGGGGGTGCTGCTGGCGTGGCTGAACACGCGGGGCGACTACGCTTCGGGCCTGCTGGCAATTCCGGTGCGGATGGGCGGCGGGCTGGCGCTGGCACTGGGGTACGTGGGAGTGCTGGGCACGCTGGCCGCCCGTGACCAACTGGGCCGTTGGCTGGCCTTTGCCGCCAGCGGGCGCGTCGCCATGAGCAACTACATTGCCCAGAGCCTGATCATGACTGCCGTGTTTTATCCCTATGCAGGCGCACAGTTTGGAAAGTGGGGCGCGGCATCGGCAGTGGCGTTGGCACTGGTGGTGGGGCTGGCCCAGTTGCCGGTCAGTGCGTGGATCTTGCGGCGCTGGGGCACGGGGCCGCTGGAACGGCTGGTGCGGGCGCTGGTGTACGGCGTGCGTCCGGGCAAGAAGTCAGGTGAAGTTGGAAGGTGAACCCCCCCGTTGCTGTGCAACGCCCCCCCTTAGACTTGAAAAGCTCCGCAGGAGAGGGGAGGACAACAGCTCTTTTGCGCTCCCCTCAAGGGGGGCTGGCGGCGAAGCCGACTGGGGGGTTCACACACAGCGTTGATGGACCAACGCAACCGGGCCTTTCTTCTCCGCTGCTTTAGAATAAAAAACGTTGTGCGCCTTCCAACGCAAGGGAAGCGCCGAACTCAAGGAGACACAAAAACATGGCCGGTCACAGCAAATGGTCGCAAATCAAGCGCAAGAAGGGAGCCAACGACAAGCGGCGTTCGGCCATTATCAGCAAGCACCTGCGGGCTATCACGGCGGCGGTGCGTTCGGGTGGCAGCGGCGACCCGGCGGGCAACCTCAGCCTCAAAAACTGCATCGCGGCGGCCAAGGCCGATACGGTTCCGGTGGACAACATCGACAGCGCCATCAAGCGGGCCTTGGGCGCGGGCGAAGGTGCAGCGGAGTACAAGGAAGTCAGCTATGAGGGCTACGGCCCCGGCGGAACAGCCATCTTTATCGAGGCCCTGACCGACAACGTGAACCGCACGGTGGCCGAGGTTCGCAGCGTGTTCAGCAAGAAGGGCGGCAGCATGGGCAACAGCGGCAGCGTGGCCTGGCAGTTCGAGAAAAAAGGCGTGCTGCTGGTGGCCGACGCCTCGGAAGCCGCGCAGGAAGCCGCCATCGAACACGGCGCGGAAGACTTTCTGGAAAGTGAGGACGGCCTGGAGATCACCGCCGCCCCCGCCGACCTCTACGCCGTGCAGGACGGCCTGACCGCCGCCGGATTCGCCGTGGAAAGCGCCCAGATCACCATGATTCCCAGCAACACGGTGGCCGTAGAGGGCGACGACGCCCGCAAACTGATGGTGCTGATGGAAGCTCTGGAAGATTTGGACGACGTGCAGAACGTGTATTCCAACGCGGATATGCCGGAGGAAGAAGAGCAGTAAGTGGGAAGTGGTGAGTGGTAAGTAGAAAAAGCGTGGCCTGCACACCGAATATCGTTGCAGGCCACGCCCTTATCTTTTCCCACTCACCACTGACCACTCACGGTTTTACAGCACCAATGCCCGCGCATTTCCGCCCAGCCTGTCCCACAGCGTAAAGGCGGCCCGTGCGCCGGGGCGGATGATGCCTTCATCTTCCCAGCCTGCGGCCAGGGCGGGGCCGCGTGTGTGGGCGTGCAGCACGTCCAGTTCGGTCAGGGCCTCGTGCGGGGCCACCCGGCCACCTTCGTCGTCCACGCGGCTGACGGCGGCGGCAAAATTGGCGCGGTAATCGGGCGGAGTCACGGGGGCGTCACTGCCGAAGGCCAGCACTGCTCCGGCATCCCGCAGAGCGCGGAAGGCGTACGTTTCTGCCTCCAGATGCGGCAACAACTGGCGAATCATCGCGCCGTCGCCCTGTAGGTGCATGGGCTGCACGCTGGCCGTCAGTCCGGCAAACCGGGGCACATCGGCGGGCCGCAGATGCTGGGCATGCTCGATTCTGAGGCGAATTCCACGGGCGGCGGCGGCCTCTCGCAGATGGTCGTAGGCGTCCAGCACCTCGGTATTGGCCCGGTCTCCGATGGCGTGCGTGACGGGCGTGAGGCCCAGCGCAATGGCCTGTGCGCCCAGTTCGCGGATCAGTTCGGGCGAATCCAGCGCGATGCCTGTGCCGCTGCCATCGGCAAACCCCGGCGCGTGTAGCCAGGCGGTGCGGCTTCCCAGTGCGCCATCGGCAAAAAACTTGACGCCGCCCCACTGAAACAGCCCGCCCGGTCCCTGCGGAGCCACGCCGAGGCCGAGGCCCAGTTCACGGGCCAGATGCAGGCGCTCGTGCGGCAGGCTGGCCCAGACCCGCAGCGGCAACTCTGCGCGGGAAGCGAGGGTTTGCAGGGCGCGGGGAGCCTCGGGCGCTTCGTAGGCCATCGTGTGGGCGCTGACGTAACCGCGTGCCGCGAGGTCATCTGCCCCGGCCTTTGCAGCAGCCAGATACTGCGCCTCACTGGGAGCCGGAATCGCGCCGACGACCAGATCGGTGGCACTCTCCAGCAATGTACCGAGGGGCCGCACGATTTTTCCGCCCGCCGGATCGGGGGTGGCGTCTGAAATTCCGGCCAGACGGAGCGCCAGCGAATTGGCCCACGCCAGATGCAGGTCGCGGGAATACAGCAAGACCGGGTGGTGCGGGCTGACCTCGTCCAGCAGCGCGGCACTGGGGTATTCGGTGAGGCCCAGTTCGCTCATCAGGAAGCCGCCGCCGCGAATCCAGGTGCCGTGGGGTGTGTTCATGGCCCGCTGCGCCACCCGTGCCTGCACTTCCGTGACGCTGCGTGCGCCGTGCAGCCCGACTTGCGACAGAGAAAAGCCGTAGCCGACCAAATGAATATGCGCGTCGGCCAGCCCAGGCGTCAGCAGCAGGTCACGGTGATCGTGGCGCTGGGCGCGGGGAGCGAGTGCGCCCAGTTCTTCGGCAGACCCGGCGGCCAGAATGCGCCCGCCCCCCACCAACACAGCCCCGACTTCGGGCTGGGCAGGATCGAGCGTGAGGGTACGGGCCAACAGAAGATGCAGCGGCGGAGTCATGGCCTCAGCCTAGAGCAGCGGCGCGGGGGCTGTCCGGGTATTGGCCCCAGGTCGTTCCTGTATGCGGGAATGGAAAACACTGCATTTACGGTCACTTGTTCTCACAGTGCGGCAGGAGCCTGCTAGACTGCTCACATGCCGCGCATCCTTGTCGTGGATGACGACGCCGCCATCCTCAAGCTCATCAGTGTCATCCTGTCCCGTGCTGGGCATGAGGTTCGCACCAGCAATCATCCGGTCGAAGCCCTTGATCTGCTTAAAGTTTTCACGCCTGATCTGGTGATCAGCGACGTGGTCATGCCCTACATGACGGGCCTGGAGTTTCTGGAAAAAGTGCGTGACAACGAGCAGTTGGGCGCATTACCGTTTGTGCTGCTGTCGAGCCATGCCGAGCGCGGCGACGTGCGCCGGGGCATGAATCTGGGGGCCGATGACTACCTGCCCAAGCCCTTCACACCGCAAGACCTGACCACTGCCGTAGACGCGAGACTGCGCCGCGCTGGCCTGACCATTCAGGGCGAAAGCGGAATGCTGGCAAAGGGTCTGGGCACCGCTCAGGTGGTCTGGAAAGGGGCGGCGGTGGCGTGGGTTTCACGCAAGGCGCTGGAACTGTTCTTCTATCTGCTGGAACACAAAGAAGTGACGAGCTGGGAAGCCGCCGAAGCGCTGTGGCCCGAAAAAGACGAGGCCCGCGCCAGCAGCCTGTTTCATACGACCCTGCACCGCCTGCGCCGCAGCCTCAGCAACGAGGCCGTGATTAGCACCAACCGCCGCTACGCCCTCGCCAGCGACCTGACCCCCGAATACGACGTGCAGCGCTACGAACTGCTGGCTGGGCAGGCCGAAAACGGCAGCCTCGGCCTGGAAGAACTGCGCGAATTGGCAGGCATCTACGGCCACTTTTTGCCCGGAGCCGACAGCCCGTGGGTCGATGACGTGCGCTCGCGGCTGGAGCAAAAGCAGCTCAGCATTCTGGGCCTTGCCGCCCGCGCCGCCACCGACGCCGGACGTGCCAAAGACGCCGCCATGCTGCACCAACGCGCCCTCGCCATCGACCCCATGAGTGAACTGGACTGGCAGGGTTTGGCCCGCGCCCTCGATACCATCGGTGATCCCCGCGCCCGCCTCGCCGCTCAGCGCGAAGCTTGGTGGGCTGTGGATCTGGACTGAGCGGAGAGAACACAAGAGTTTTGGTGCGCCCCTTTAAGGGGAATTGGCGACAAAGCAGACTGGGGGGTTCACATGCCAACGTTGCGTGTGAACCCCCCAGTTGTTGACGCACCGCCCTTCATCTGGCAGATTCACCCCTTCCCCGCCGCTGATAGACTGCACCTATGACGGTTCCGCCCACCACTGCCCCAACCACGGCACAGATTCGCGAAAAGTATCTGTCTTTTTTCGAGAGCAAAGGCCACCTGCGCCTGCCCAGCCACAGCCTGATTGCCCCTGACCCCACCACGCTGTTTACGGTGGCGGGAATGCAGCCCTTCAAACCGCAGTTTATGGGCGCGGCGGCCAAATTCCCCGGCTACGGCGACAATCCCCGCGTAACCACGGCCCAGAAATGCCTGCGCGTGGGCGACATCGAGAACGTGGGGCGCACGCTGCGTCACTGCTCGCTGCTGGAAATGCTGGGCAACTTCAGCTTTGGCGATTACTTCAAGCGCGAGGCCCTCACCTGGGCGTGGGAATTCCTGACTTCTCCAGAATGGATGGGCCTTGATGCGTCCAAGCTGTACGCCACCATCTACGAGAACGACGAGGAAGCCTTCGGCATCTGGACGCAGGAAATAGGGCTGCCCGAAGACCACCTGCTGCGCTTTGGGGCCGACGAGAATTTCTGGCCCGCCGATGCGCCCGCCAAAGGGCCAAACGGCCCCTGCGGGCCATGCAGCGAGATTTTTTATGACCGGGGGCCAGCCTACGGCGACGATACGTGGGCAGAATACGCCGACACCCGCGAAAGTGCCCGCTTTCTGGAAATCTGGAACAACGTGTTTCCGCAGTTCGAGCGGCAGGAACCGCAGGCCGACGGCACACCCACTCTGGTCGAATTGCCCGCCAAGAACATCGATACGGGCATGGGCCTGGAGCGCGTCGCCACCGTGGTGCAGGATGTGTTCGACTTCTATTCCAACGATGTGTTCGCGCCGATCATCGCCCGGATCGTGGAACTGAGCGGCAAGCCGTACCTCGGGCCAGAAAGCATCTCTCACCGCGTGGTGGCCGAGCATGTCCGGTCTGTGAGCATGACCCTGGCCGACGGCGTTTCCCTGAGCAACACCGGGCGCGGCTACGTGATTCGCAAGATTTTGCGCCGCGCCAGCCGCCACGCCTATCTGCTCGGCCTGCGCGAACCCGTGCTGCATACGCTGGTGCCGCTGGTGGTGGCAAGCATGGGCGGCGCTTACCCCGAACTGGTGAGCGAAGAAGCCCGCGTGACGGCAGCGATTCGGGCCGAGGAAGAACGGTTCCTGAAGACGCTGGAAGGCGGGATTCAGCGACTCCAAGTAGCTATTGCCAAACTGGGACGTTTGTACGACAGGCAAAATTCATCCGATGGCGTGACTTACACCATCCGTGACGAGCATCGTAAGTACCATGATTGGGTTTATACAAAGTTTGGGAGAGAAATTTACAGCAAAGCAGACATCATGAATCCAGATGGCATGATGACTATCGGGCGGGCCAGCTTCCCAGCACATATTGCTCAAATCACAGATTTTCAGCCTACAGACCTCATACTTTCTGGCGAGGAAGCCTTTACCCTCTACGACACCTACGGCTTCCCGGTAGACCTGACCAAAGAAATTGCCGAAGAATACGGCGTCACCGTGGATGAAGCCGGATATGCCGAGAGCCTGGAAAAGGCGCAGGCCACAGCGCGGGCAGGCAGCAAGTACGGCAAATCCGAACTGTTTGGCGCACAGGACACCGTGGGCGACCTGAGCGCCACCGCGTTTGTGGGCTACGACCACCTCGAAGCCGAGGGGCTAGTGCTGGCGCTGATGACCTCTGAAGGCCGCGTGGACGCGCTGGAAGCGGGCACGGCGGGCACGGTGGTACTCACGCAGACGCCGTTTTATGCCGAGGGTGGCGGCGAGGTAGGCGATACCGGACGGCTGGAATGGACAGGTGAGGACGGCCTCGCGGGCGCGGGCGTGGTGCGCGATACCCGCAAGACTCCCGGCGGCGTGTTCCTGCATGAGGTGGAAGTGCAGGCCGGAACCCTGACCCCTGATATCACGGTGCGCGGCGTGGTAGACGGAGCGCGGCAGGCCACCGAGCGCCACCACACGGCCACCCACCTGCTGCACGCGGCCCTGCGTGCCGTGCTGGGCGACGGCGTGCGTCAGGCTGGATCGTTGGTGGCCCCGGATCGTCTGCGCTTTGATTTTGCCCACGGCGCAGCCCTGAGCACCGCAGAACTGGCCGAAGTGGAACGCCTCGTCAGCCGCTGGATCAGCGCCGACTTTGCGGTGCAGTGGCAGGAAATGCCCATTGCACAGGCCAAAGCAGCGGGCGCGACGGCCCTCTTTGGCGAAAAATACGGCGAGACGGTGCGCGTGGTCAGCGTGGAAGGCAGCGTGACCCTTGGCGGCCACACCGTGAGCAGCAAGGAACTCTGCGGCGGCGCACATGTGACCCGTACCGGCGAAATCGGCGCGTTTGTGCTGCTGAGCGATGAAAACGTGGCGGCGGGCGTGCGCCGGATCGAGGCTCTGGCAGGAGAGGCCGCCACCGCGTGGCTGCGCGAACGCCTGAACAGTGACGCCCGCCTTGCCGCCAGCCTGAACACCAGTCTGGAGGGTCTGGAGGTGCGTGTGGCCCAGCTTCAGGCCCAACTGAAGGCCGCCGAGAAGGAAACGGTGCAGGTACGCCGCCAACTGACCGAAGCGCAGATGAGCGGCGGAAACGGCGGCGGCGCGGCCCCCCTGCGCGAATTGGGCGGCTTCCGGGTAGCGGCCCTGAAACTGACCGGAATTGCGGGCAACGAACTGCGCGGAGCCGCCGACAAGTTGCTGGACACCAGCGGCGCTGATCTGGTGGTCATCGCCTCGGATGCCGGACTGGTCATCAAGGCCACCAAAGAAGCTGTGGCACGGGGCGCACACGCGGGCCAACTGGTGGGCAAACTCGCCGCCGCAGCGGGCGGTAAGGGCGGGGGCCGCCCAGATATGGCACAGGCCGGGATCCAGAACCCGGATGCGGCGCTAGAGGCGCTGGACACGGCGTTCTAAGCAATTCCGACTGAGGGAATTCCAACTGAGAGCGGGAGCCGGGGCGATGGCCTGCGGCTCCTGCTTTTTATGGTCAGAACTCTTCCGGCCTGAAGACATCCAGAATCAGGCTGGTGAATCCCAACTGGCCGGAGCCTGCTCGCCACGCTGCATTGCGGTCATCGAGGAAGCTGCTCCGGCCTATTGGAGCCTCGGCTGGGTTCCAGTCGGCGCGGTGAAACTGGCCCGCCGCGTCCCACCATTCCAGCGGGCGCACCCGGAAGCCAGCCGCCTCGAAGATGGGCGCGAAGGTTTCCAGCGTATACACCACCTGATGATCGGCAGCGGGACCGGGGCCGTTGACCGCCACCAACGCCTGATACGCCGGGTCAGGATGGTGGCCGTCCGGCACAGCCACGCGCAGAAATCCACCGGGCTGGAGGTACTGGGAGACCAACCGCGCCGCCGCTCTCCCCTGCTCCAGGGTCAGGTGTTCCCAGACGTGTTCGCACAGGAAGGCATCGGCCCGCGCCTCGCCAAAAAAATGAGCAAAGGTGGCAGGCTTCAGCAGATCCAATTCTTCTTGCTGGGTGGGAATCCAGCCGTTCCAGCGCTGTGTCCCGGCTCCCAGGGCAACGTTCATGCGTCCTCCTGTGTACTCAGTTCTGCCCGCTGCGCCCGCGTCAGGCTTGCCCAGACCAGCGCGTGACTTCCGGCCAGCAATTCCTGCACCAGGTCGTCGGGCACACTGCCGTCCAGCGTGACCGTGATCCAGTGGCGCTTATTGAGGTGATACCCCGGCACGATGGCGGGGTGAGCGGCCCGCAACTGGTCGCCGTGTTCCGGCCGAATCTTCAGCGAAAGCGTCAGCGGATCATCGTTGATGCCCGTCAGCGCGTACATTTTGGCTGTTTCCGGGCCACCCACCTTCCAGACCAGTGTGTCCATGCCAAACGGAAAGGTTTCGTGCGAATGGGGCAGGGCCGCGCAGGCTGCACGCAGATCGGAGACAGAACGCATGGAGGCAGTCTGGCACGCGGGCAGGGTTTCAGCTTTCGGTGATGATGTCCAGCCCTTCCGCCGTGCCCAGTGCTTCGTTGGCCTCGGTCATGCTGGCATCGCCGCCGAGCATGGTGCTGACTTCGCCTGCGCTGAGGCCCTCGGTACTGGGCGTAGGCATGGGCGGAATGGGGCGCTGGGCAAAATCAGCTGGCGCGTCACCCTGTTCGGCGGGCGTGTGTTCAGGCGCGGCCTGATCTGCGCCGCGCACCGAGAGCGCGGGATTTACGGGCAGGGCGTCGCGGTCATCGTTCTGGGTCATGCCCCAGTCTGCGCGGGATGTGTCAGGAGCGTCTGACGGTTCGCTCAAGAAACCGTGATGAACTGACGCCATGCGCCGCCTCGTCCTTCTGTTGCCGCTGCTGCTGTCGGCCACTCCTGCCCCAAGCGCCGCCCCCGACCTGATGCGCGTGGCGGTTCTCAGCGACTTCAACGGCTCTTATGGCAGTCTGACCTATCCTCCCGACCTGAAATCCACCCTCGACCGCATCATCAACACCTGGAAGCCAGATCTGGTGCTGTCGGCGGGCGACCTGATCGCGGGCCAGAAAGCCAGCCTGACCGACGCCAACGTGCGCGGCATGTGGGCCGCCTTCGGGCGGGAGGTGCGTGCGCCACTGGCACAGGCCGCCATTCCCTTCGTCTTTGCGCTGGGCAACCACGATGCCAGCCTGACGCGGGATCGGCGGGAAGCGGCGGCCTACTGGAAGCAGTTTGCCCCTGCCGGAACTGTCGTGGACGCCGCGCAGTATCCCTTCCGTTACAGCCTGACCCGCACCGACCGGGCCGGACGAACCCTCTTTCTTGCCGTGCTGGACGCCAGCGGGCCGGGGGTAGACGCCGCGCAGCGGGCATGGCTGGCCGCGCAACTCGGCACACCGCAGGCGCGGGCAGCGGGTGTGCGTCTGGTCGTGGGGCATCTGCCGCTGGCAGGCGTCAGCGAGGGCAAAAACAGACCCGGCGAGGTGATCGCACAGGCCGCCGCCCTGCGGGAAGTGATGGAGCGGGGGCGCGTGCTGGCCTATGTCAGCGGGCATCACGCGGCCTACTACCCGGCCCGACTGGGCAGGCTGAACGTCCTGAACAGCGGCGGAATCGGCGGGCGAGACTACGTGGGCTTTCCCGGCACGGCCCGCAGCGTGGTCAGCGTGCTGGACATCGACTTGCAGGCCGGAAGCGCCCGCCTGAGCGCCGTGGACGCCGGGACGGGCGCGGCCATCGACCCCACAAAACTGCCCGCCCAGATCAACGGATTGGGCGGGCCACTGCTGCGGGTCAATGAATTTCGGTGAAGGGAGGTTGAATTACTGACTGCGTGGACGAGATGGCCCCCCGCCTTTTCCCACTCGCCACGCACCGAAGTTGGCCCTTACTTCGGCATCAACTTGTAAAACTCCATGCCCCGCGCCGTGCGGTTCTGGAATCCGGGCCAGTAGGTATCGTCGGCCTTGGGCGTGCCGTCGGCGTTGCGGCTGAATTTGCCGTCGTTGGACAGGGGCGTGGGCACATTCAGGTAGGCGGCGGCGGAGGCCATCCCCTTGAGTTTGGTATCCAGAAAGGCCGTCACGAAATGCTGATTGATGTTGTTCAGGCGGCCCATGTCCCACGCGGGTTCGGCGTAGTGCATGTAGTCGTCAAAGCTGTTCAGGGTAATGGCGGGCGGCGGATTGGGAGCCGAGTTGTGGCTGGCATTCTGGTAGACCAGCATGTACCGCTCGGCGTTCACGGCATTCTCAAACAGGGATTTCACGCCGCCCGTGTAGCCTGCCACGTCATCCTTATCGCCCACGATGAACAGAGTCGGCACCTTGAGGGCCGCCAGCCCCGCTTCATCCCAGAAGCCGTATGCACCACCAAAATTGACGCCGATAGAGCGCACGGCGGCGTCTCCTCCCCACGGAGCGAAGGCCACCACAGCCTTGACGCGCGGGTCGGTGGAATAGGCCCCGGTCTGGCGGGCGGCCAGTGCGCCCCCCGGCACCAGCGGCAGCATCTGCGGGCCAAAGCCTGCGCCCGCCGCGTTCAGTGCACCGTAACCGCCCATGCTGTAGCCCACCAGCCCGGTCTGATCGGCGTTGACCATGCCGCTCAGGACACTGCCGCTGCCCGCCGCCCCCAGCCGCGCCATCTCGTTCAGCACGAACATGTCGTCCAGCGGGCGATTCAGCAGCGTGCTGGCAAAAGCGGCCTTATCGCCGTGGGTGCTGTCGGTGTGGTCGATGGCCGCCACGATATAGCCCTTGCTCGCCAGATTTTCGGTCAGGTAGGTCATCAGGCTGCGGCTGCCGGGGTAGCCGTGAGACACGATCACCAGCGGAAACGGCCCGCCCTGAAGGTTGGCCGGGGCATTGCGGGTGGCGCGTCCGGGCGTGGCAAACGGCGTATTGGGCCGCTTGGGATCGTTGGGGCCGCTGCCCAGCACGTCGCCGTAGGTGGTCGCGCCCGCGCCGCTGGCCCCGGTGGTGGGATACCAGACTTCCACCGTCAGCGGGCGGTCATAGCGTGGGGTGGCCCCTTCCTTGGGCGCGTTCACGATGTCCAGTTGGCCGGGATTCACCAGCTTGACGGTCTGCACGCCCACCGCATAGTTGCCGCGTGGACTGAGGGCGGGGGCGTCTGGGCGCAGGTCTCCGGGCACCGACAGGGGCGGCAAGGCCACCGGGGAAGTCTGTGCCATGCCCGGAAACATCAGGCTGCAAGAGGTCAGCGTTCCGGTAGACAGGAGCGCCGCGACAGTGATGGAAAGGCCAAGTCGTTTCATGCTGAACCTCGCAGAGCAAAGGGAGCGGGAGAGGGCAAACCGGGCCGAGGCCCAGGTCCCATGACAGAAAACGCCGACAGAGGAAGGCAGTGAATTGTCTGTTACGGGCTTCAGCCTAACGTCAAACGAGGCACAGGGCACCTAGATTAAGGTCATCTTTATATTGCCGTATTCCTCTGTCCAGCCAGCACAAAAAGCCGGAGCAGTTTGACGCTGCCCCGGCCTGTACTTGATTGTTGTCCCTACCCAGCGGCTTACTCTTCGCTGTAGGTCTTCTCGATGGGCAGGCCCACGCCGTTGCCCCATTCTGTCCAGGAGCCGTCGTAGTTACGGACGCTGGGGTAGCCCAACAGTTCGCGCAGCACGAACCAACTGTGGCTGCTGCGTTCCGCGATGCGGCAGTACGCGATCACGTCTTTGTCGGGCGTCACGCCTTCGCCGCCGTAGAGGGCGGTCAGTTCGTCGGCGCTCTTGAAGGTGCCGTCCTCGTTGGTGGCCCTGGCCCAGGGGATCGAGCGTGCGCCGGGGATGTGGCCGCCGCGCAGCACGCCTTCCTGCGGGTAGGCGGGCATATGCGTGACCTTGCCCGAAAACTCGTCGGGGCTGCGAACGTCGACCAGTGCGCCCGTTCCGGCCTTCACGCTTTCCAAGTGCGCCCGAACTTCATCGCGGTAGGCCCGCAGGCTCTCGTCACGGGTAAGTTTGGGGTAGGTGGTGGGCGTCACTTCGGTGGCGTCGGTGGTCTGCTCGCGGCCTTCCGCGACCCATTTCTGGCGGCCTCCGTTCATCAGTTTCAGGTTCTTCACGCCGCTGTAGCTCAGGAACCAGTAGGCGTAGGAGGCCCACCAGTTGCTCTTGTCGCCGTACAGCACGATCTGGTCGTCTTCCTTGATGCCGAGGCGACCCAGCAGCGCCGACACCTGATCGGCGGTAATAAAGTCGCGCTCCACGGGATGCCAGAAGTCGCCCTGCCAGTCCACCTTCACCGCGCCGGGAATATGGCCTGTGTCGTACAGCAAGATGTCTTCGTTCACTTCCACGAGGCGCACGCCGGGGGTATTCAGGTTCGCGGCCACCCAATCGGTGTTGACCAAAACGTCTTTGGCATAGTTCTGGGTCGGGCTTGCTTGCTGGGTCATGGGGATTCCTCCTGAAGAATGTGGGGGGGCAGGGCCACCATACTAAGCGGTGAGGCAGACTGGTGGTGGGCTTGTCGGCCCTGACTGTTCGGCCTGATTGTACCGAATCGCCCTACTAATTGACAAAATGGGTCAACTGGACAAGCCTTACCATATCCTGCCCAGCCTCGGGGGTACAGTGGCCATATGACCGCCGACTCCACCCCCCCCACTGCGCCCCTGCCCGAAAAACTTCAGAGCATCGTGGATCTGTTCCGGCGTGCGCCCAAGCCGCTGAGATTGCAGGCGCTGCTGGAATACAGCCGCAAATTGCCGCCTCTGCCGCAGGAATACATCGATCACCCGGAATTTTTGCAGCCCGTGCCCGAGTGCGCCAGCCCCTTCTTTCTGGTCACAAAAGAGGAAGGCAGCGGCGTACAGATGTTCTTCAAGGTGCCCGAAGAAGCCCCCACCGTTCGCGGCTACGCGGGCATTCTGAGTGAGGCCCTGAACGGCGAGAGCGCGGAAACCATCCTGAGCGTACCCGATCAGTTCTATATGGACATGGGCCTGACCGAACTGATTACGCCCATGCGTTTGCGTGGCATGGGCGCGATCCTGATGCGGCTGAAGCGGGATGTGCAGGCGCACGCGGAAGGGCAGTAAGACCAACCCCCAGTCGGCTGTGCCGCCAGCCCCCCTTAAAGGGGAGCGCAAAAGCTGTTAGGTCCTCCCCTCTAAGGGGGGCGTTGCGCCAGCAACGGGGGGGTTCACCTTTCAAGTCTCCCGCACTACCGCCGCAGTTTCCTCGCCGCCTCATCTGGCGTAATTTCCCCGCGTTCCAGCCGTTCCAGCACTTCCGACTGGGGGTCAGCGGCCTCGGGTTCGTAACCGATGGCCCGTAGCAGGGTATCGAAGCGGGCGCGAACGGTGGGATAAGACACGCCCAGCACGCGCTCCACTTCCTTGAGGTTACCGCGTACCCGCACGTACAGGCGCAGGAATTCCAGATTGTCGGGCGTGAGGGTCGCAAATTCGTTGAGGGTAAAATCGCCGCGCACCGTGACGCCGCTGCTGGGAAACCGCAGTTCGGTCACGGTGGGCGCTTCCGTTTCATCGGGAAATGGAATGGGCAGGGGGCGGGGCATGGGATTCACTGTAGGGGATGGAGTGTGGAAGGTGGAACGTGGCAACGGCCCAACCACGTTCCACTCTCCGCTCCTTCTACGAAAGTGTCAGCTTGACGCTGTTGCCTTCGCTGTCTTCGGCGTTGATGAGGTTGCCGGGGGGCGGCGAGGCTTCGATCAGGAGTTGCAACGCCTCGATGCTCAGGCCAGCACGTTCCAGGGCGCGAATGCCGTGCGGGGGAATCAGTTTGTGCAGGTGCGCGGCGAGGCTCACGGGCAGGTTGGCGTCGTATTCGTCGCCGCCGCTGGATTCCACCTGTACGCGCAGAATCCGGGCGGTCACTCCGGCGCGGGGGGGCGCTCCCGCCGAACCGATCAATCCGCCCACGCGCCCCAGCACGCTGTTCACGCCTTCCATGATGCCGTCCACATTCACGTCTACATTCATGCCGCGTCCGGGGGGATGGCGATCAAAGCGGGCCTGTTCTTCCCAGGTCCAGCCGGGAGGCCCCGGAGGATTGGGGGGGCGCGGCGCGGCAGGCGGAGTATCACGCACGCCCCGCAGCAGCAGCAGATGCTCGGCCACCTGCCCGGTATCGAGGTCTTCGCGGGCCAGCAACGACCCGATCAGTTCGCGGTCTGCGTCGGTGAGGGCCAGCCGCGTACTCAGGGCGGCCAGCAGCGGCGCGGCGTCGTTCAGGTCGAGTTTTCCGGCCCGCACCAGATCCAGAATGCGCTTGACTTTTTCTCTCATGATGTCACCCCCGATCCGCTCAACACTTTGACCTGACCCGCCGAGACCCGGCAGGAAAGCTGCGCGTCGCCGCTGCCCAGTTGCCCCTCATGCTGGGTATTCAGAAACCCGCCCGATTTGCGTGTGGGAAAGTCGGTTTTGAAGGCTCCCACCGTCACCTCGGCCCTCAAGTGCACGTTGCTGCCCTCTTTGAGGTACAGGGTCGCGTTTCCGGCATTCACTTCCAGACGGTGGTCGCCGCCCGTGAGCAGGCCCGCCCAGCGCAGGTTGCCGCCGTTGATGCTGGCATTCAGGCTGTGTGCGCCCTCAAGGGTCAGGTTGCCACCGTTCACGTTGAGGTGGGTGGGGCCGCCCAGTTCGGTGGCGGTCAGGTTGCCGCCGTTGACTTCGGCGTTCAGGCTGGCGGCGCGGCCCATCCGCACATGGCCGCCGTTCACCTCGGCCTGCATTTCTCCGTCCAGATCGGGCAGGGTCAGGCTGCCGCCCTCCACCTGTGCATGCACATTCCGGGGCACAAACGGCAGGCTCAGGATGGCTTTCAGATTCAGACCGTGATGACCCGAGCGAGCCACCCGGCGCACGACCCAGCCGTGAGCGGTGGCCTGCAAAGTGACTTCGCCGTCGCGGTTGGCGCTGAGCTGGGGGGCAAACAGACGGGCATCTTGCAGCACCGTGAGGCCGTAGCCCGTGACATGCAGATCAAGGTCTGGGGGGCAATCGCTGAATTCATCCGTACTGAGCGTGGGCATCAGCGTCATGCCCTCGGCCCGTTGGTCTGCCGACAACCCGGCTTCCGGCCCTTCGCCTTCCAATAACCCTGCCGCCTCATCGGGGGTGAGTTTGCCTTCGGCCACCAGACGTTGAACCTGCGAGCGGAAATCTTCGGGGGGATGCTGTTCATTCATGCTCGTCTCCTTTGAATGAATATATAGAAACACCAAACTCACAGATTGTCAAGCGCAGTTTTAGACTTAATGAATATCTCGGCGCAATTCGACCCGCTGAACGCACTCCCAGCCCAAACATTGGAAACGGGTCCGGAGGGACTAGCAATCTGAAGTTGCTATTTGCAGAACTTCCGCGCTCCGGCCTGCCCTGCCCCGTATCCTCTAGCTCATGACCCTTCCCGAACTCACGCCCGCCCAGCGCACCGACGTAGAACTGCTGGCGCGGGGCAAGGCCGAGAAAAGCCGTACCCTGCGCGAACTGGGCCAGACCGAAACGCCCGAAGCCGCCCACGCCCTGCTGCTGCGGCTGGGCCTCTGGACGGAGGCCCGCACGCCCTATGCAGACCGTCTGGGCGCGGCTCTGACCCCGGTGACGCTGCCTGTGCCCGACTTTGCCGAAGAAGCCCGCCTCGACCTGACGCACCTCGAAGCCTTTGCGATTGACGACGACGGCAACCGCGACCCCGACGACGCGGTAGGGATCGAAGCCCTCCCAGACGGCCTCACCCGCCTGTGGGTACATGTGGCCGATGTGTCGGCGCTGGTGACGGCAGACAGCCCGCTGGACTTGGAAGCCCGCGCACGCGGCGCGACGCTGTATCTGCCCGACCAGACCATCGGCATGCTGCCCGATGAGTTGGTGGAACGCACCGGACTCGGCCTGCACGACACCATGCCCGCGCTGTCGATCAGCCTCGATCTGGATTCGGACGGCAACGCCGACGCCGTGGACGTGTGCCTGAGCCGCGTGCGCGTGACCCGCCTGACCTACTCGCAGGCACAGGGGCGGCTGGACGCGGGCACAGAACCCTTCTTGACCTTGGCCCGCCTTGCCCGTGCCAGCCGCGATCTGCGCGAATCGGAAGGAGCGCTGAGCATCGACCTGCCCGAAGTGCGTGTGAAGGCCGATGCCCACGGCGCGGAAGTGTCGCCGCTGCCCAAGCCCGAAATGCGATTCGTGGTGCAGGAATGTATGACCCTGGCCGGATGGGGAGCCGCCATCTACGGCGACGACCACAGCATTGCCCTGCCCTTTGCCACGCAGGACGCGCCCACCCGCGACGTGCGCGGCGACACCCTGCCCGCCCAGTGGGCACGCCGCCGCACGCTGGCCCGCACGCGCTTTCAGCCCTCGCCGGGGCCACATCACGGCATGGGGCTGGAACTGTACGTGCAGGCCACCAGCCCCATGCGCCGTTACCTCGATCTGGTGGTGCATCAGCAGTTGCGCTCGCACCTGACGGGCACCGAACCGCTGGGCGGAAAAGCCGTGGCTGCCCGCGTGGCCGAGGCCCAGATGAACGCCGACGCCACCCGGCAGGCCGAACGCCTCAGCCGCAAACACCACACCCTGCGCTACGTGGCCGCCCAACCAGACCGTGTGTGGGACGCCGTGATCGTGGACAGACGTGGCCCGCAGGCCACCCTGTTGATTCCCGATCTGGCCTACGACCTGCCGCTGAGCACGCCCGCCCCGGCAGGAACGGCTCTGCGTGTGCGCCTGACCGACGTGGATCTGCCGAAATTGACTGTGCGGGCCAGAATCGTCACGGGGGAATGACCCAACGGCACTGGAAACGAAACCAACACGTACATTGTGAAAAACTTGGCGAAAGTTCAGCTTACACTCCACGGTCGGAATCTCCAACAAAAGTCTGTACCCGCTTCAAACAACGCTTGGGAACACACCTTTGGCACGCCAAATCCGGTTCACCTTTCATTCATCTACTGCGCTACACGCTTAAAATCGGGGCCATGAACGGCGCGACCTCTGACGTGAACTTGCAAAGCGCACCCTCTGCCCACGGTGCCGGGCTGCTGCCCACCGATATCGTGGCTCTGCGGATCAGCCATTGCCGGGCCGAACATGCCGAGGGTGGGGCGCAGTATCACCTCGCCGTACGCCACTACCGCGACTGTCTGGAGGCCGCCGAACGCCGCGAAGATGCCCGCGCCACACAGTTTTTTGCGCTGAAACTGGCTTCCTGCTACGACATGATGGGCTTTGCCGAAAAAGCCGACATCTTCCGCGCCCTCGCCAGCACCGATCTGGGCGACACGCCGCTGATGGGCTGATTTGACCTGACTGAACTTAGACGGGCGAGGCGGGGATGCTTCGCCCGTTTTTAGTGTATTTATGGGACCAAAAAGATGGGCTATGGGCTGTGAATCCCCCACAACGCTGAGGTGTTCACGGCCCATCACCCTCCCAAAATCACCTTCCCCAAACGCTGGAATGCGACAATGCCCCACGTGACTAGCTCTGATCTGCCTGCCCCCGAACAGCACCTGCTGCCGCAAGACGCTTCTGCCGCCTCGCAGGGCTTTGCGATGCCCGCAGAGTGGGCCGCACACGCCGCGACGTGGATGGGCTGGCCCGCCGACGATGACCTGTGGTTCGGGCATCTGGACGGGGTGCGGGCCGAGTTTGCCGAGCTGGTGCGGACCATTGCCCGCTTTGAACCCGTGCATCTGCTGGTGCGCGACACCGAGAGCGAGCAGGACGCCCGTCAGCGGCTGGAAGGGGCGAACGTGTCCTTCCATCATGTCCCGCTGGACGACGTGTGGATGCGCGACAACGGCCCCATTTTTGTGACTCGGGGAATGGGCGCAGACGCCGACCTGAGCCTGATCAACTGGCGTTTTAACGCGTGGGGCGGCAAATTCAACGCCGACCATGATGACCGCGTGCCGGAATACGTGGCGCAGTCCCTCGGCCTCACGCACTGGGACAGGCCCGAGGTGCTGGAAGGCGGCGGGCTGGAGGTCAACGGCGCGGGCGTGGGCCTGACGACCCGTTCGTGCTTTCTGACCGATACGCGCAATCCGGGCCTGACCGAAGAGGATTACGCCGAACTGCTGCAAGGAACTTTGGGCCTTCAAAAGCTGCTGTGGTTGGATGGCGGGCTGGAAAACGACCACACCGACGGCCACATCGACACCATCACCCGTTTTGTGGATGAGCAGACCATCGTGACCAGCGTGGAACCCAACCCCGAAGACCCCAACCACGCCACGATGGCGGGCAATCTGGCGCAGTTGCGGGCCATGACCGACCTCGGCGGCCAGCCTTTCCGGGTGGTGGAGTTGCCGCTGCCCGCAGACCGTCTGGAGGGCGCAGAGGGCCGCCTGCCGCCCACCTACGCCAATTTTTATATCGGTAACGGTTTTGTGGTGGTGCCCCAGTACGGCGATCCCAACGACCTGCCCGCGCTGGAAGTCCTGCGCCCCCTCTTTCCGGGCCGCGAAGTGATCGGCCTGAGCAGCCGCGCCATCATCGAAGGCGGCGGAAGCTTTCACTGCGTGACGCAGCAGCAACCGCTGGGACAGGCGTGGAATGGGGAGTGAACTGACTCTCGCCCTTCCCATTCCCCCCGCACTTGGCCCCGAAACTGATCTGGGCGGCGGTTACAGCCTGCGCCCCGTGACCAATGCCGAGGCTTGGGCAATGGCCGACCACTTGGAGGCCAAGGCGTACCAGAGCGTGTCGTTCGATTGGCAGGCTGACGCCCCGTTTGCCTTGCCACAGGGCAAGCGCCACGCGTGGCTGATCCTGTTTGCGGGCGAGGTGGCAGGCTGGCAAATCTCGCGGCAATGGGACGCCCGCACCGCGTATATGGTCAATACGGCGCTCTTGCCGCAGCACCGGGGCAAAGGGGTGTATACCCGCCTGCTGCCCGTGGTGCTGGAGGTCCTGAAAGCCGAGGGCTCGGCCCTGGTACGCAGCCACCACCACGCCACCAACAATGCGGTGCTGATCCCCAAGTTACGGGCCGGATTCTGCCTTCAGGGCATGGAGATAGACCATCACGGAGTTATAGCCGTCCTGATCTATAGCTTCGACCCCGTGTACCGCGAGTACATGGACGTTCGCTGCGGCCTGAAACGGGCTGAGGGAGAAGTCGCGCGGCGGCTGGGAATGGATGTGCCAGAGCCTAGGCCTTCTGTGCCGGACGGTTCTTCGCCCGCTTGATGGTGGCAATACCCGCGCCGGAGCGCAGGACTTCGCCGTACAGGTTCCACCAGATCAGCGCCGTATCGGGGTCGCGGGTCAGGTTCTCGAAGCGGTAGTAGGCAGCGCTTCCATCGGGCAGCACAAAGGTGGGCGTACCGAACACTCCGATTTCGGCAGCCTCGGCCAGTTCTGCACGCAGGCTGGCGCGGAGGCCCGCTTCATTGGCGCGGGCGGCAGCAAAGGCGCTCAGATCCAGTCCGGCAGTCTGGGCGGCTTCGGCAATGGCGGTTTCATCCAGCGTCTTTTTGTGTTCGTGGACGGCACGGTACAGCGCCAGCGTAAAAGCCCAGTGCAATTCCTCACCCTGCTGCGCGGCGGCGTGGGCGGCCAGAAAGGCGGCCAGGCTGTGCTGCTGGTACGGGCTACCTTCATCCAGCGGTTGATCGGTCAGCCACCACACCGGGCCGCCCGCCGCCGCGTTATCGGCGTGGTTGCCCTGCACCAGCGAAAAATGCCGCAGCCGGAAGGTGTGGCCCTGCGCCCGCAATACGTCGGCCAGTTCCAGACCGCGCCAGGCGTAGGGGCACAGAAAGTCAAAGAAGACATCGGTGGGAGCAGCAGGCGCAGCAGTCATGCCGGAACGCTAGCACAGGCGTAATGGAGCAATCGGGGCGCTCACTCCTCATTTGATGCAGCAACCAAGTGGCAAGAAACAGTCAAGGCAGCGGCGGCAGGAGTCGAATTCAGCGCCCCGCACCTTGCCGATTCGATCACCAAAGCGACAAAATCTGCCCTGATCACTTCTGTTTCTGGCTGGGTCAGGTAGCCTGAAGACATGAGCCGCACCCCCGACACCCTGAATCTGGCCGTGATCCAGATGCACGTGACCGACCAACTGCAAGACAACGTGGCCCGCGCTGAGGCCCATGTGCGCGACGCGGCCAGGGCGGGCGCACAGGTCATCTTGCTGCCCGAACTGTTCGAGAACCTGTATTTCTGTCAGGTGGAGCGCGAGGAATACTTCGAGTTGGCGCACCCGCTGGAAGGCCACCCGTTTATCGGGCGCTTTCAGAATCTGGCGCAGGAACTCGGCGTGGTGCTGCCGCTCTCCTACTTCGAACGGGCGGGGCAGGCGCATTACAACAGCCTCGTGTGCATCGACGCGGGCGGCGCGGTGCTGGGCAACTACCGCAAAACCCATATCCCCGACGGCCCCGGCTACGAGGAAAAGTACTACTTCAATCCCGGCGACACCGGATTCAAGGTCTGGGACACGCAGTTTGGGCGCGTGGGCGTGGGCATCTGCTGGGATCAGTGGTATCCCGAAACCGCCCGCGCCCTGATGCTGGGCGGAGCCGACTTTTTGCTGTATCCCACCGCCATCGGCAGCGAACCCGAAGGCGTGGAAAGCCCCAACAACCATTCCATGTGGCAGCGGGCCATGCAGGGCCACGCCGTCAGCAACTCGGCGTATGTGGGGGCCGCCAACCGCATCGGCACCGAAACCGTGGGCGACCTCACCCAGACCTACTACGGCCACTCCTTTCTGGCCGACTACACCGGCGAAATCGTGGCCGAACTGAACGAGGCCGAGGAGGGCGCACTGACCCAGACCCTCAACCTCAAAGAAGCCCGCCGATTCCGCGCTGGCATGGGCTTTTTCAGAGATCGCCGCCCAGAACTCTACGGCTCGCTGATGACGCTGGACGGGGTGACGAAACGGGGGTGAGAGACGCTTCGACCACGCTACAGCCAATGATGGATGCTGGCTGAGGTGGGCAACTCCTTGCAGACTGGGCGACTGAACCCTCCCGTTGCTGAATAACCCCCCCGTTGCTTTGCAACGCCCCCCTCAAAGGGGAGGACAAGGGCGTTTGTGCTCCCCTCTAAGCCTCTTCGGAAAGTGAGAGGGGAAGTGGTCAATAAGCTGTGCTAGAACGTGTCCCCCGCTCACCCCCTCCCCAGCCCTCCCCCCTCAAGGGTGAGGGAGCTAAAAATCTCAGCCTAAACAGATTTCTCTTCCAATTAACTTGGCTTTCCTGGATACGCTCTCAAGGGGACTAGCTGGGGGGTTGGGTCTTGAACTCTGTACCCACTTCAGCGGCCTGCCCCCGCACACTGCTACAGTTCCCGGCATGAGTATCAGCGTTGATCTGTCCAGCAAAACCGCCCTCGTGATGGGTGTTGCCAATGCCCGTAGCCTCGGCTGGGCCATTGCCGAGCAATTGTTGGCCGCCGGGTGCCGCATGGGTTTTTCCTATCAGGGCGAGCGCCTGAAGGGAGAGCTGGACAAGCTGCTGGCGGGGCGTGAAGGCGTGTGGACGCAGCAGGCCGATGCTACCAGTGAAGAAGACCTGACGGCCCTGTTTGCCCGCGTAAAAGCAGAATTCGGCACGCTGGACATGCTGGTACACTCCATCGGTTTTGCGCCCCGCAGCGCGATGGATGGCCGCTTTGTGGACACCACGCCCGAAGACTGGAATACGGCCCTGAGCGTCAGCGCCTATACGCTGGTCTCCACGGCCCGCCACGCCGAACCGCTGCTGAATGCGGGCGGCAGCATCGTCAGCCTGACCTACCATGCTTCTCAGCAGGTGGTGCCCAAATACAACGTGATGGGTGTTGCCAAAGCCGCGCTGGAAGCCGCCACCCGCTACCTTGCCTCCGAAATGGGCGCGGCAGGCGTGCGCGTGAACACCATCAGTGCAGGCCCCATGAGAACCATCGCCGCCCGCTCTATTCCGGGCTTTGGGGCCATGTACGACAAGGCCGCCGCCGCCGCGCCGCTGGGCCGCAATGCCACCCCCGAAGAGGTGGGCAAACTGGCCCTCTTCCTCCTGTCCGATCTGGGCAGCGGCATGACCGGACAGACCGTGTACGTGGATGCCGGGGCCAGCATCATGACCATGAAAGTGGACTGAGCGGGCATTGGGGGTGGCGGGTGAATCCCTCCATTGCTCCCGCAATGCCCCCCCTTAGAGGTGGGGACCAAACATCTTTTGCGCTCCCCTTAAGGGGGCTGGCGGCGAAGCCGACTGGGGAGTTTGCTGGTAACGCTGGAAGCTTAACCCCCCGTTGCTCCCGCAATGCCCCCCTTATAGGGGAGGAAAATGATGGGTTTAGGGCATCATAGAGGCACCATGACAGCCCTAGACCTGCCCTATACCCTCGATATTTTGCTGCGCCTGCTGGATACCCCCAGCCCTACCGGGTTCACGGGCGCGGCGGTGGTCCTGATCGAATCCGAGTTGTCGGCGCTGGGCGTGCCTTCTGTTCGCACGCGTAAGGGAGCGCTGACGTGGGAAGTGGCCGGAACTGGGCCGGGGCACACCACCTTCAGCGGGCATGTAGACACCCTCGGCGCAATGGTACGCGGTGTGAAGGGGTCGGGCCGCCTGCTGCTGAGTGCACTGGGCGGCTACGACTGGGCCACGGTGGAGGGCGAAGATGTACGCGTGCATACCCAGTCGGGCCGCGTGGTCACGGGCACGGTGGTCAATATTCGCCAGAGTGTGCATGTGCACGGCGCGGCCCTGCGAGAGCTGCGGCGAGAGCAGAGCGTGATGGAAGTGCGGCTGGATGAGGCCGTATTTTCGGCGGCAGATACGTTTGACCTGGGCATCGGCGTGGGCGATTTCGTCAGCTTCGATGCGCGGCCCCGCCTCACGCCTGCCGGGTACGTCAAGGCGCGGCATCTGGACAACAAGGCAGCGGTGGCGATCTTTCTGGGCGTTACGCGCAAGCTGCTAAAAGCGCCGCCCGCCCGCACGGTGGCTTTTCATGTCACCACCTATGAAGAAGTGGGGCACGGGGCCGCCACCGGCATCCCGGCGCACACCGACGAACTGATCGCCGTGGACATGGCTGCCATAGGTGATGGGCAGACCAGCAGTGAACACCATGTGACGCTGTGCGTGGCCGATTCGGGCGGCCCCTACGACCACGATCTGGGCAACCGGATCAGGGCGGCGGCGGCGCAGGCCGGAGTAGCGTTGCGCGTGGACATCTACCCCTACTATTCCAGCGACGGCACAGCGGCATGGCGAGCTGGCGCAGACTACCCGGTGGCCCTGATCGGCCCCGGCGTGGATGCCAGCCACGCCTACGAGCGCACGCACACGGACGCGCTGACGGCGACGGGGGCGCTGATGCTGGAGTACGTGAGGGAAGGAGTGTAGATCGTGAAGTGTGGATCGTGGAAAAAATGTTGTGGACATCTAGGCTGACATCCGTCTCACAGGATTAAAAGCTCTCGCCCTTCCCCACGATCCACGATCTACCCCCTACAACCTCAGTTCAGCACGTACCCCGCCGCCACATCACGATATTCCTGCGCGGCGGCGGCGGCCCACGCCTCATCTTTGCCCAGTTCCTCGGCCAGAATCGCAGCGGCACGGGGCGCGGCTTCCATGCTGGCGCGGGCATTCAGCAGCAGGGCGCGGGTGCGGCGAGACAGCAGGTCTTCCACGGTGCGTGCGCCTTCTGTGCGGATGCCCCAGCGCAGTTCGGCCTCGGTGTAGGGCAACTCGGGGTGAAGTTGAGTGTCGGCTCCGGTCATGGCCTGAATGCGTTCGGCGTCGGTGCCGTAGACCTTCCAGTGGTCAGGGCGTTCTTCGTCGCTCCAGCCATGCAACTTTAATTTGGGCGTCAGCGTCAGGCGTTCGGGCAGGCCCGCCAGTTGCTCGGCGCGGGTCACGGTGTCTTCTCCCATGCGGCGGTAGGTCGTCCACTTGCCGCCGGTCAGGGTAATCAGCCCGCCTTCCGAAATTCGGATGATGTGATCCCGGCTGATGGCCTTGGTGTCTGCGCCGCCTTCCGGCTTGACGAGGGGACGCAGGCCCGCGTACACGCTGCGAACATCGGCGCGGGTGGGCGCGGGTGAGAGGTAACGACCCGCCGTGTTCAGGATGAATTCCACCTCGTCGGCCAAGGCCCTCGGCTCAAAGCTGGCGCTGGGCACGGCGGTATCGGTGGTGCCGATGACCACATGATCGTGCCACGGCACGGCAAACAGCACCCGCCCGTCATCGGTGCGCGGAATCATGATGGCGCTGTCTCCGGGCAGAAATTTGCGGTCTACGACCACATGCACACCCTGACTGGGCGAGAGCATATCGGGCGCGTCGGGCGTGTCCATGCGCCGGATTTCATCGACCCACACGCCTGTGGCGTTGACCACCGCTTTAGCCCGCACCTCATGCTCCTGCCCGGTTTCGGTGTCGCGGAAGCGTGCGCCCACGACCTTGCCGTCTTCCTTGATCAGGCCGGTCACGGGGGCATGGTTCAGGGCCACGCCGCCGTGATCTTGCAGGGTTCGCAGCAGCGTGATTGCCAGCCGTGCATCATCAAATTGGCCGTCAAAGTACAGGATGCCGCCCATCAAGCCTTCGGGCTGGAGGGTGGGCGTGCGCTTCAGGGCCGCCTCACGGGTCAGGTTTTTGCTGGTGCCGAGGTTTAATTTGCCCGCCAGCACGTCGTACAGTTTCAGGCCGATGCCGTAGAACGGGCCAGCCCACCAGTCGTAGGCCGGAACCACGAAGCCCAGATCGCGCACCAGATGGGGAGCGTTCTGGCGCAGCAGGCCGCGTTCCCGCAGGGCCTCGCGCACCAACGACACGTTGCCCTGTGCCAGATACCGCACGCCGCCGTGCACGAGTTTGGTGGAGCGGCTGCTGGTGCCTTTGGCGTAATCGTGGGCTTCCAGCAGCAGCACGCTGTGGCCGCGAGTGGCGGCTTCTACGGCGGTGCCCAACCCCGACGCGCCCCCACCGATGACCAGAATGTCCCACTGGGCAGAAGTGGTGGCCGCTTGCAGGGTGGCAGTTCGGGGATCGGCTGGCGGGGCAGACACAGAAGACATGCCCGTCATTCTGCTCCTTTCTCTGTCAGAAGAACGTCCTGATCCGCCCAGTCTTTGGCCCGCAACACGGCCCGGCTCCAGCGTGTCATCCGCTCCCCGCGCTCGTCGGCGCTGAGCCGTGGCTCAAAGGTGCGGTCTTCCTGCCACTGGGCCGCAATTTCATCGGTACCCTGCCAGTAGCCCACCGCCAGTCCGGCCAGATAAGCCGCGCCCAGCGCCGTGGTTTCGGTAATGCGGGGCCGCACCACCGGCACGCCCACGATATCGGCCTGAAGCTGCATCATCAGGTCGTTTCGGCTGCCGCCGCCGTCCACGCGCAGTTCGGTCAGGGCCGGACTTCCAGCACCACCCATACGGATTTCGTCCGATTCCCGGCCACCCAGAACCCCACCGGGTGTCCGTCCATCTCCCGAAACCCGTATTCTTTCCTGCTCGCTCCGCTCGGATTGAATCCCAGAACTACGGGATTCAACCGGAATCTTTTTCACGTCCTGTTCCATCGCCGCCAGCACCTCGGCCACCTGCATGGTCACGCCCTCCAGAGCGGCGCGGGCAATGTGGGCCGCCGTGGTTCCCCGCGTCAGGCCCAGCATCGTGCCGCGTGCGTGTGGGTCCCAGTGGGGCGCACCCAGTCCCGCGAAGGCCGGAACCAACGTGACCCCGCCGCTGCTGGACACGCTAGCCGCCAACGCCTCCACGTCGCCACTTTCGCGGATGATGCCCAGCCCGTCGCGCAGCCACTGCACGGTGGCCCCGGCGGTAAATACGCTGCCTTCGAGGGCATAGGTGAGCTGCTGGCCCAAACGCCAGGCCACGGTGGTCAGCAGGCGGTGTTGGCTGGTCACGGCCTGCCGAGCCGTGTTCATCAGCAAAAAACAGCCTGTGCCGTAGGTATTTTTAGCCATCCCGCGCTTCAGGCACACCTGCCCGAAGGTGGCCGCCTGCTGATCTCCGGCGATGCCCGCTATCGGCACCCGCGCCCCCAGCAGCCCTTCGGCGGTTTCGCCGTACACCTCCGAACTGGCCCGCACCTGCGGCAGCATGGCGCGGGGCACGTTCAGCAGGGCCAACAGCTCGTCGTCCCAGTCTCCGGTGTGGATGTTGAACAGCAGGGTGCGGCTGGCGTTGCTGGCATCGGTGATGTGCAGCTCGCCCCCCGTGAGGTTATAGACCAGCCAGGAATCCATCGTGCCAAAGGCCAATTCTCCGCGTTCGGCCTGCTGGCGTGCCCCCGGCACCTGATCCAGCAGCCACGCGACCTTGGTGCCCGAAAAATAGGCGTCCAGCACCAGCCCGGTTTTGGCCTGAATGGTGGCCTCATGGCCCGCCGCCCGCAACGCGTCGCACAGGGGCGCGGTGCGGCGGTCCTGCCACACGATGGCCCGGTGAATGGGCCGCCCCGACGCCCGCTCCCAGACCACCACCGTTTCCCGCTGATTGGTGATCCCGATGGCCGCCACATCTGCCGCCCGCAGGCCCGCCCGCGTCAGGGCTTCTTGCGCCACGCCCACCTGCGTGCCCCAGATCTCCTGCGCGTCGTGCTCGACCCACCCCGGCTGCGGGAAAAACTGCGTGAATTCCTTTTGCGCGGCGGCCACCACTGCCCCCGCCCGGTCAAACACGATGGCGCGGCTAGAGGTGGTGCCCTGATCCAGAGCCAGGATAAATTTCGACATGAGCGAACCCCTCCAGCAACTGCTGTCTGCTTTTGATTTGCCTGCTGAACCTACCTGACGAACAGTGCAAGCAGCCTAGCAGCACAGCTCACATTTGGGCGGGAATCTGATGGGAAATCAAGGCCCCTTCACGCCCCTCTTGTCTGAACAGGAAGGCGGCGGAGCACACTTGGGGCCATTCCGCACACCCGAGGAGGCAACAACCATGACCGGCCCCTATGACCGCCCACCTGCCCCTGCCACCGAACCCACCGACACCCCCATGCCCCGGCCAGAGCGCCTGCCAGGAGGCGACGACCTCGGCCCCATGACCGACCCGCCCGTGAACCCGGACACCCCCGGTTTCCCCGAGCCGGAGCCGACAGACAACCCGGACACGCCGACGTGGCCCAATCCCATGCCGATGCCAGCGATGTAGAAGAACAGTGAGTGGTGAGTGGGAAGGGCGTTCACTCGAGATCAGTCCAGCTTTTGATCTTCCCACTTCCTACTGACCACTCACCACTGACCGTTCTCAGAACTTCATCAGCCCGTGCCCATGCAACCGCAGCCAGTCGCGCTGCGGTTTGTGGTGCGGCATCAGGCGGGAGACGTGTGCCCAGTAACGCGGTGAATGGTTCATTTCCAGCAGGTGCGCGGCTTCGTGGAGGGCCACGTAGCGGGCCACCTCCAGCGGGGCGCGGGCCAGGGCCCAGTGCAGGCGAATATGACCGTCGGCGGTGCAACTGCCCCAGCGGGTGCGGGTATCGCTGACCATGACCGAGGCCAGGTGGGAGCGGGCCGCCAACTGAGCGGCGTATCCCTCGACCAGTTCGCGGTAATGCGGGAGGGTAGCGGCTTTGTACCACTGCGTCAGGGCCGCTTCTGGAGCATCGGAGGGCACACACAGGGTCTGCCCATCGCGCTTGGCCTGTGTGCCGGGAGCCTTCAGGCACAGGGTCAACCTCTCGCCCAGAAAGCTCAATTCTGCGCCGTCTGGAAGGGCAGCCACGGTGGGCATTCGGGCGGCGTAGGTGGCGAGGTGTCCGGCGGCCCAGTCACGTTTGGCATTCAGAAAATCCAGCAGCGTCTGGTCGGGCACCTGCGTGGGCGCATGCAGAATGACCTCGTTCGGGCGCACTTGCAGGGCCAGCGTGCGCCGCCTCGCACTGCGCCTGACCCGAACAGGCACGCCGCCCACGCTCCACTGTTCTGCCCCATCCACGCCGGCTGCCATAGCTATAGCAAACCCCAAGCGCGGCCAAAGCGGGTGAGTGGCCCAGGAATTTTGAACCCAGTCTACCGAATCGGGTTACACTTCAGACATGAGCAATTCAGCGCCCGATCTGGGGCAGGAAGGTGGGCAGAGGGCTGTACGGCTGTCCGAGTCCGCAGGGATAGCCACGCTGACGTTTACGCATCCCAAGGCGGCATTTGGCCCCGCCACCTGGCTGGAAACGGCGCAGGCCTTGGGGCAGTTGGGCCAGGCCCGCGTGCTGATCGTGCGCGGAGAACGCCATTTCAGCGTCGGGCTGGACGTGAAGGCCACCGCGCCCAGTATCGCCGCTGCCCTGAGTCAGCCCGCTGCCACCAGGCACGGGGCGTTTAAAGCTGTGGTAGACGAGATGCACGCCGCCATTGAGGGGCTGGCCGCCCTGCCCATTCCGGTGATCGCGGCCATAGACGGCTGGTGCATCGGCGCGGGACTGGAACTGGCCGCCGCCTGCGATATCCGGCTTGCCACCCACGCGGCCCGCTTCAGCCTGCCCGAAGTGCGCCTCGGCATCGCCGCCGATCTGGGCGGGCTGCAACGCCTGCCGGGAATCGTGGGCCGGGGCCGCGCTGCCCACCTTGCCCTGACCGCCGAACCCATCGACGCCGCCACCGCCGAACGCTGGGGCCTGGTCACAGAGCTTCACGCCGATGCCGACGCGCTGTATGCCCGCGCCGACGCCTTGGCCGCGCACCTGGCCGCCCTGCCTCCCAGAGCGTTGGAAGGCACCAAGCGCACGCTGAATGGCGGCCTGCCTCATGCCCAGAGCTTGGCGGCGGCAGTGGACTGGAACGCCGAACACATGACCGCAGAGGGCTTGGCATCGGCGCTGAACTAGACAACCTGACAGCCTGGGTGCAGCGTTCTAGAAGTTTGCGTACCTCCCCGCAACCCAGAGTTCTCGGCCCCCACGCTTTTCCCACTCACTACTGATCACTGACTGAACGCTGCACCAGCCACATTCAGACCACTTCAAAAGGAGCACCTCCATGACCCAGACTGCCAATCCCGCCACCACCTTTCGCCCCGACCTGCTGAGCGGCAAGCATGCTCTGATTACCGGCGGCGGCAGCGGCATCAACCTCGGCATTGCCCAGAGTTTTGCGGCGCACGGCTGCGCGGTCACGATTCTGGGCCGCAATCTGGAGAAGGCGCAGAAGGCGGCGGCGGGCATCGTGGAAGCGGGCGGGCGGGCCATCGGCGTGAGCGCGGATGTGCGCGATTTTGCCGCCCTGCAGGCGGCGGTGGCGCTGGCCGTGGAAGCCCACGGAGACTTCGACATCGTGCTGGCCGGAGCCGCCGGGAACTTTCCTGCACCCGTGGACGGCATCAGCCCCAACGGATTCAAGACGGTGGTGGACATCGATCTGCTGGGGACCTACAACACCATCAAGGCCGCCGCGCCGCACATCAAGGCTCCGGGCGGCAACGTGCTGAGCATCAGCGCCTACGGCGTGCCTGTGCCGATGCAGGCGCATGTGGTGGCCGCCAAGGCAGGCGTGGACGCCCTGACCCGCACGCTGGCCGTGGAATGGGGCCTGCGCGGAATTCGCGTGAATGCCATCATTCCCGGCCCGATAGACGGCACCGAGGGCATGGCCCGCCTCGCCCCCAATGAAAAAACCCGCGCCCAATTTACGCGCACCGTGCCGCTGGGACGCTTCGGCCTGCCCCAGGACATCGCCAATGCCGCGCTGTTTCTGGTGTCGGACGCGGCCAGCTATGTCACGGGCGTGATTTTGCCCGTAGACGGCGGCCAGAACATGCTGGGCGGTGCGCCGCAGTACCAGATGTTTTTGCAGATGACGCAGGAAACCAAGTCCTGAGAAAGAGTGTTTAGGGGTCGGGGGTTGAGGGTCTGGGAATTGCAGGTTTTTGTGGACCACTGACAGAACGCTGTACTTAGACCCCCAACCTCAAACCCGCCGTCAGGCTTCACACGCTATCCTCTGCGGGTGCGCCGCCTGCTGACCCTCTGTACTTTTATCCTTCTTTCAGCAGAGCTGGCGGCAGTGGCCCCGACCACGCCCATCTCGGTGCACCTGATCCGCGACCCCGGCCTCAGCGCAGGCGTGCGGGAAGTCCTTCAGCGTGCCCCCGACAACGTACAGGTATCGGTACTGGTGCGCGAGGTCGGCGGCGGCCCGGTGCTGGAAGCCCAGCAGCCCGACGAACCCATGATTCCGGCCAGCACCCAGAAGCTGGTCACGGCGGCCTCGGTGCTGATAGACCGGGGCGGCGCGGGAGGCTGGTGGAGTACCGAACTGACCGTGCCAGCGGCAGAAGTGGGCCACCGCAGCGTGTCTGCCCTGACCCTGCGCGGCAGTGCCGACCCGACCCTCAGTGTGTCGGACGGCCTCAACAGTCTGCGGGCACTTGCAAAGCAGGCTTTTGCCCGTGGCCTGCGCCGCGCCGAAACCGTGCGGCTGGACGAGTCCCGGATGCAGGCAGGCAGCTGGACGGACCTGCTTGTGGACGTGCCCATGACCGCCGTACGCCTGAGCGAATGGGAGAACAACCCGCCCACATCAGGGGCACAGGCGCGGGCCAGAGCGGGCGCGGCGCTGGTGGCCGAACTGCGGCGAGCGGGCATCGAGGTGGGGTCGGACGTGGTGGGCGTGGCTCCTGGGTTCATGCCCTACCTTGCCCCCGCCCGTTTGGACAACGACGGCAAACCTCTGCCGCCCGATCCGCTGATTCCCGTGAACCGCCGTCCAGAACAGGGCCTTGCCAGCGTCAGTAGCGGCTCTCCTGCACCGTTTCTGGCCGCCACACTGCGCCCCAGCGACAACCTGAAGGCCGAAGAACTCCTGGGAACTCTGGCCGCCACACCCCTGGGACGCGGCACACTGGAGGGCGCGTTGCTGCGCGAGCGGGCCGCCCTGCGCCGCATGGGAGTAGACCTGAGCGGCGTAACGCTGGCCGACGGCAGCGGCCTGAGCCGGGACAACCGCCTGACTGCCCGTGCCCAGATACAGCTCCTCAGCGTGCTGTACGACCTGCCTTACGCCGCAGCCGGGACATCCCGAACGCTGCCCGCTGCCCTTTACCGCGCCCGCCGCAACGCTTTTGCCGAGGCCCTGCCCCGAGCAGGTACCGGTGAGACTGACCCGCAGCACACCGGACGCGGCGGCACGATGGCCCTGCGGCTGCAGGGTTCGGGGCTGGACGTGCGGGCCAAAACCGGAACCCTGCCGGGCGTCAGTGCGCTGGCAGGCTACGTGACCGCCAAAAGCGGCAAAACACTTGCCTTTTCTATCCTGATGAACGGCCCGGAAACCACGCCGATTCTGACCCTGCGCGGCCTACAAGACCAGATGGTGCAGGCCATAGCGGCGGCGCACTGACGCCCGGCGCCAGAAAAAGAGTCTCGGGAGGCGCAGAGACCGCCTCAACGAGCAGCCTGCCGCCCTCTCCTGAGATTCCTTTGAGGACAACCTCAAGACTGAATCAGTGCGTGTTGGTGGGCTTGCGCCCCGTGTTGGCCGCCCTGCACAGCTAGGGTGCAGCCATGACCTTCAGGCGGCGCGGGTACGGACGGGCATTGACAGCCCTATTGATTTCCTCTGGATTCATTTCCTCCGGGATGAATGGGCAGGCATCGGCGCAATCGGCGGCGGCCCTCGCCAAGCTGGACGCGGCCCAGATGAGTATTCCGGCGGCGCGGGCCAAAACCTTTGCGGGAAGCGCCCTGACGGTACGGCAAAATTTGCGGGCTGGAGCCAACTATTCCCGGCAGGTGGTGAGCTACCAGTCGGATGGCCTGCGGATCGATGCCCTGCTGACGGTGCCGAGTGGCACGCCGCCCAAAGGGGGATGGCCGACCATCGTGTTCAATCACGGCTATATTCCGCCCGCCCAGTACCGCACCACCGAGCGCTACGTGGCCTATCAGGACGCTTTTGCACGCGCCGGATTCATCACCCTCAAAAGCGATTACCGGGGGCACGGCAGCAGTCAGGGAGAGGCGCTGGGCGGCTATTTTGCGCCTGATTACACCACCGACGTGATGAATGCGCTGGCGAGCCTGAAGGCCGATAAGCGGGTCAATCCGGCCCGAATCGGCATGTGGGGCCACTCGATGGGCGGATTTCTGACCCTGCGGGCGATGGTGATAGACCGCCAGATCAAGGCAGGCGTGATCTGGGCGGGCGTGGTGGGCGACTACAACCAGATCATCAACGAGTGGCGCAGCCCGGTTCCGGCTTCTATTCCCCGGTCGGTGCTTGGGCTGCGGCAAAAAGCAGTGGCCAAGTACGGCACGCCGCAGGCCAACCCCAAATTCTGGAACACGCTGGCGGCCAATTCCTATCTGCGCGACCTTGGCGGCCCGATTCAGCTCCATATCGGCACAGCAGACGAAGACGTACCGGTGGCTTTTCACACCCGGCTGACCGCACAGATGAAAGCAGTGGGCAAGCCTGTGCAGAGCTACGTGTATCCCGGCGACAACCATAACCTCAGCCGAAATCTGCAGGTGGCCCTCAACCGCAGCGTGGCTTTCTTCAAGGCGAATCTGTAACCCTGATGCGGCGACTGGTGCAGGTAGGACTCCTGCTGTTGGTGGCGGGCGCGGGCTGGGTGGCCGTGACCCAGCCAGAGAACCTGCCGTTTGCGTTGCCGGGCAACCTCCAACCTGGACGCACCGCCGCCCCCTCCTCCGCCCCCAGCCCAGAAATCAGCAGACCCGCCCCGGACGGCAGCCTGACCGACGCGGCCCTGACTGCACTGGTGGCGTGGCAACCCATCAGCGTGCAGGCCTTGCGAACGCGGAAATACCCCGGCAGCGCCCTGACGGTGCGGCAGAATTTGCGGGCCGGGGTCAACTATTCGCGGCAGGTGGTGAGCTACCAGTCGGATGGCCTGCGGATCAATGCCCTGCTGACGGTACCGAGCGGTACGCCGCCCACAGGAGGCTGGCCCGCCATCGTGTTCAATCACGGGTATATTCCGCCCGCCGAGTACCGCACCACCGAGCGCTACGTGGCGTATCAGGACGCGTTCGCCAGAGCCGGATTCGTGACCCTGAAAAGCGATTACCGGGGACACGGCAGCAGCGAGGGAGAGGCGCGGGGCGGATACAACGATCCCGGCTACACGGTTGATGTGCTGAACGCCGCCGCCAGCCTGAAGGCCGACCCACGGGTCAATCCGGCGCGGCTGGGATTGTGGGGGCACTCGATGGGCGGCCAACTGAGCCTGCGGGCCATGCTGGTCGATGACAGCTTCAAGGCCGCGTCGTTGTGGGCGGGCGTGATCGCCAGCTACGACGTATTGGCGACCGACTGGAACCCCCCTGCCAACGGCCCCAAACCCACGCTGGACCGTCTGAATCGCCGCTACCTGCGGGCACTCAGCCCCAATAGCCTGCTGCGAGAACTGAATGGCAGACCCACTCAGCTTCACCACGGCACCAACGACGCCGATGTGCCCTATGCCTTTCAAAAAGCTCTGGCCGACGACCTCCGCGCCGCCGGGCAGGGGGTGGAGGCCTACCGCTACGAGGGCGACAACCACAACCTGAGCCAGAATCTCTCCACGGCCCTCAGACGTAGCGTGGCATTTTTTAAGGCCAATCTATGAGTTTCCGCAAGTCCTGGGAAGCCAGGGAGTAGGCTCAACACATGACCTCAACTTCCTCTACAGGCAAAGTTCTTCTGATTACGGGCGCAAGCACGGGCATCGGCGCGGCTACTGCCCGGCAGGCGGTACAGGCTGGCTGGCGCGTGGCGCTCCTGGCCCGCAGCGAAGACAAATTGCAGGCGTTGGCTGCCGAACTGGGCGGAGAACAGGCCATTGCCCTCCGCGCGGACGTGACCCAGTGGCCCGACCTGGAGGGTGCTGTGGCGGCCACATTGGAACGCTTTGGGCGGCTGGACGCGGCGCTTGCCAATGCAGGATTCACGGCAGGTGCGCCCCGCTACGCCACCGGCGACCCCACGCCCGACGAGTGGCGCGACATGATCCTGACCAACGTGCTGGGGGCTGCCCTGACCGCCCGCGCCACCCTGCCGCACCTGATCGGCAGCCGGGGCCACCTGCTCCTGGTGGGTTCTGTGGCCGGACGGGTCGCCACACCCGGCCCTTACAGCGCCACCAAATGGGCAATTTCGGGGATGGGCGAAAGCATCCGCCGCGAAGTGAGCGCCGAGGGCGTACGCGTGACCACGATTGAACCGGGCCGGGTCGAAACACCGTTCTGGGCCGAGGGCCGAAAGCCTCAAAACGCCGAATTCCTGCAAGACGACGATGTGGCCCGCGCCATCCTGTACGCACTGGAGCAGCCCGCGCATGTGGCGATCAATGAACTGCTGATCCGCCCGACCACGCAGGACGTGTAGGCGGGCGGATCGGGAAGAATAAATTAGCGGCTGAGGTCGTAGCCCGTGACTTTCTGACCAGAGCGGGGGTTGGTGGTGCTGATCACCACGCGCTTGTCGTACAGGTTCCAGCCCTGAGTCACGTTCATTTCGGGTGTGAACCGGGTGGCCGGAACGTTGCCTCCCACCTGGCTGTAAATCAGCCACTGCTGGTTGCGGGCCACGCTGTCCACCTCGGTGGCGTCCAGATTGGCGTTGTTGTTGGCGTCGTTATAGACCACCACCTGATACACACCCACCACTCCGGGCACGTTGGGCAGATCCACCCCAAAATTCCAGGTGTTGATGCCGGTCAGGAGCACATTCTGGGCCAGATTGCTGTTGTTGGTCACCACTTCGGGGAAGCCTGTACCGACCAGAGCCAACCGCAGCCGTGCATCAGTGCCCCAACTGCCTGCAATGCTGCCGCTGACATCGTAGGCGTCGGGCGTCTGGATACCGCGAGGCCCGCAGGCGGCAAGGGCCAAAGGAACGCACAGGAGCAAAAGGGCAGATTTTCTCATGTATCCAGAGTAAACCGTGAAGCTGATGGGAGCGTGAACCAGGCCTCATTCGGCACGGTAAGTAGAAAGAGCAGTATGGACGTAACCGGGTGCGCCACTTTGCCGATGTGCTGAGGCAGGCGGACGGGGCAGACTGGCCCTGAATAAAGGGGAGGGCACAGAATGAGAGATGCAGATTCGGACGATTGGCGAAGGGCCACAGCAGCGGGCAACAGCGTGACCACGCGCCGCGCCCCCACCCCCTAACACGCGGGCAAGCCCCCATTGAGCAGTACAGAGGCTTCCCGCACAAGGACAGACGATGAACGGGAAGCAAATTACCAAACTTGGATTTGAACGCAAGGCCATTGGGCTGGCCCTCTCTGCCGCCACCCTGCGCGAGCGGGCAGGCCTGAGCCGAGATGAGATTCTGAATGAACTGCGCGGTGTGCAGGCCAACCCCGAGGCTTTTTTGGGTGGTCTGTACAACGACCTCGCCGCCGAATTGATCGCGGTGCGCGGCGTGCAGGAAGCGCGGGCTTTCAGCGACCTGCGGCCCACGCCTCTGCCCTACCCGGTGTGGGGCGCAGACCTGATCGACCCCGGCGCACACACCCAGATGGACGTGGCGATGCGCCTGCCCATCTCGCGTGCGGGTGCGCTGATGCCCGATGCACACGTCGGCTACGGCCTGCCCATCGGCGGCGTGCTGGCAACTGAAGACGCCGTGATTCCGTACGGCGTGGGCGTAGACATCGGCTGCTCGATGATGCTGAGTGTGCTGCCCCTGCCCAGCAACGCCCTGAAAACCGAGGAAGCCAAAGCCCTGCTGATGCGGCATACCCGCTTTGGCGCGGGCGTGGGCTTTGAAAAACGTGACCGCGAAGACCACGCCGTGCTGCACGAGGAAACGTGGGACGCCCTGCCGATTCTGGGTCACCTGCACGACAAGGCCATCACGCAAATCGGCACGAGTGGCAGCGGCAACCATTTCGTAGAGTTCGGCACGTTCAGCCTCTCTGCGCCCGACAGCGGCACGGGGCTGGAAGCGGGCGATTATCTGGCGGTGTTGTCTCACAGCGGCTCGCGGGGGTTCGGGGCACAGGTCGCCAACCACTTTACGCGGCTGGCACAGGCCCTTCACCCCATGATCGACAAAAGCGCCCAGAAGCTGGCGTGGCTTCCGCTCGGCAGCGAGGAAGGTCAGGCCTACTGGCTCGCCATGAATCTGGCTGGCCGCTACGCCCTCGCCAACCACGACCTGATTCACGCCCGCCTTGCCCGCGCACTGGGTGAAACGCCGCTGCTGCGCGTCAGCAACAGCCACAATCTGGCCTGGAAACAGCAGATAGACGGCAAGGAATTGATCGTTCACCGCAAGGGAGCCACCCCCGCCGCCGCCGGACAACTGGGCCTGATTCCCGGCAGCATGGCCGACCCCGGCTTTCTGGTGCGTGGGCGCGGCAACCCGGCAGCCTTGGCAAGTGCCAGCCACGGCGCAGGCCGTCAGCTGGGGCGCAAGGCCGCCATCAACGCCCTTGCCAAAAAGGACGTGCAGGCTTACCTGGACCGTCACGGCATCACCCTGATCGGCGGCGGCATAGATGAAGCGCCTCAGGCCTATAAACGCATCGAGGATGTGATTGCCCGCCAGACGGATCTGGTGGACGTGCTGGGCCAGTTCATGCCCAAAGTGGTGCGGATGGACACGGGGAACGAGGACGTTTAGAGACAGTTTCAGAGACCGTGAGTGGTAAGTAGTTAGTGGGAAGTGGGAAAACCGGAGGAACGCCGAAGCCTGAGCGTTTCTCCGGTTTTTTGTTTGGCCGCCCCATACTCTTGCCCGCCCAATCCGTGTGAGGCCGTCGTGCGTGAAACGCGCGGGCCAATTCCAGCTCAGAGTGAACTGGCACTTCCACTTCAGATGAAAGATTCAGCCGGGGCTGAACACGACAAGATCACTCCTGCCGAGCGCAGCGAAAACTCCCCTCACCCCTTTGGGGGCGGGGGCTGGGGGGTGGGGGAATCCACCGTGGCAGAAGCCCACCCACCCGCCTCGCCCAAAAACTCAGCCCGCTACAGCCCCCGCCCCAGCCGCTCCAGCAGGGCCACCCCGAACGCCACGCCCTGTTCAAAATGCACCCGCAGAATATTTTCGTTGGGCGCATGAATCCGCCCGCCCAGATTGCTGATGCCCATTGCCACGCAGGGCACGCCCAGAAACTCGTTGAACGGTGACATGGGACCGCTGGCCGCGCTGCTGGGATGAATGATCGGCTCCGAACCGTGGGCCTCCCGCGCCGCTTCCAGGCAGGCCACCACAAAGGGATGTCCGGCGTCGGCACGGGCGGGCTTCTGGTGAGATTCCAGTTCCACGACTTCTATGTCGCCCAGACCTTGGGTCTCCAGATGGGCACGCAAGAGCGCCAGAATCTGTTCCGGGTCCTGATCAGGCACCAGCCGGAAATCCAGCTTGACGCTGCCGTGTGCGGGCAATACCGTTTTGCTGCCTTCGCCCTGATACCCGCCACTCCAGCCGTTCACGTTGACCACGGGCAGCAGATTGGTGCGCTGGAAATACTCGGGGCCAGTGGCAAGCGGGCGGGTCACGCCGTAGGTGTCGCGTACTGCCTGACCGTCGCCGGGAATGGTGGCGATGGCGGCAAGGTCGGCGGCGCTGGGGTCGCGCACGGCGTCATGAAAACCGGGAATGGTCACGCGGCCCGTGTCGTCTCGCAGGGAGACCACGGCGCGGGCAAGGCGGTAGAGCGGATTGTCGATCACCGCGCCGAGGCTGCTGTGCAGGTCGGAGTCGGCCACCCGGCAGCGCAGTTCCACGCACATCACGCCCTTCAGCCCCAGTGAGGCCACCGGGCGACCCTCGGGCGTAATGGACCCGAATTCCCACCAGCAGCCATCGGCCCGCAGCTCGTCGGCGTGGGCCTCCACAAAGGCTTCAAGGCTGGGACTGCCCACCTCTTCTTCCCCTTCCAGCAGCCAGCGCACGCGCAGGGGCAACTGGCCGCCGTGCCGCTCGCGCACCGCCCGCACCGCCGCCAGCCGGGAAATAATCTCGCCCTTATCGTCGCTGACGCCGCGAGCATACAGCCGCCCATCGCGCTCGGTCAGCACAAAAGGCGGGCTGTCCCAGAGGTCTAGGGGGTCTTCGGGCTGCACGTCGTAATGGTTGTAGATCAGGAGGGTGGTGGGGCCGCTGCCTGCCTCTGCTACCAGCACAGGCGCAACCGTGCCGGGATACTGGCGCACGGTGAAGCCCTCGGCCTCCAGCAGACGGGTCACGTAGGCCGCCGCTTCGGGCAGCATCCGGCCCTGTGCGCTCACGCTTTCTATGGCGACAAATTCGGCCAAATCCGACAGGCCGCGTGCGATGTGCGGGGACAGGTCGCTGGATGGGGTGGAAGTCATGGCCCTCAGGGTAAAGGATGGAGGGCGGCTTCCCCCCCAAACCCCTACTGCTCGAAGCCGTGCGGATGCGTGCGGTGCCACTCCCACGCGCTTGCCACGATCTCTTTGAGGTCGGTGAATTTGGGCGCGAATCCCAGTTCCTTCACGATCAGGTTGGCATCGGCCACCAGACGCGGGGGGTCTCCGGCGCGGCGGGGGGCCAGTTCTCGGGTCAGAGGTGTGCCCACCACGGCGTCCACGGCGTCCAGCACTTCGCGCACGCTGAAGCCGTGACCGAGGCCCACGTTATAGGTGGTTGCCACCTGCCCGCCGCCGTGCAGCGCTTCCACCGCCAGCACATGCGCGTCGGCCAGGTCCTGCACATGCACGTAATCCCGGATGCAGGTGCCGTCGGGGGTGGGGTAATCGTCGCCGTAAATCAGCATCTTGTCGCGCTGGCCGAGCGCGGTCAGGCAGGCCAGTTCGATCAGGTGGGTCTTGTTGGCGTGCGCCTCGCCAATCGTGCCGCCCGGAGCCGCGCCACACACGTTGAAGTAGCGCAGAATCGTATAGGGCAAGCCGTGAGCGACCCCAAAGGCATGGATCATCTGTTCGGTCATCCATTTGGTTTCGCCGTACACGCTTTCAGGCTGCTTGGTGGCCGTTTCGGGAATCGGCACGGCGTCGGTGGTGCCGTAAACGGCAGCCGTGGAGGAAAACACCAGCGGAATCTTGCGCGTTTCCACGATGGCTTGCAGCAGGTTCAGGCTGCCCAGCACGTTGTTCCGGTAATAGCGGCCCGGTGCACGCATACTCTCGCCCACCTCGATCAGCGCGGCAAAATGAATCACGGCATCCGGCTGATGGGCATTCAGGGCCGCCTTGACCGCTTCGGCATCTTGCAAATCGGCCTTCACCAGCGTCACTTCGGGGGGCAGGGCTTCCGGGTGTCCGCTGGAAAGGTTGTCCAGCACCACCACGTCATGCCCTGCGGCCCGCAATTGCCGGACTGTATGCGAACCGATGTAGCCTGCTCCGCCCACCACCAGAAGTTTCATGCGGTTAGGGTAGCAAAGGCCTGATGCGAAAAGACTCAGAACTGAGGACTCCGGGGTACAGAACGACAAGAACTAAGTAGGTCGAAGTTAATCTATAGATTAACCGAGCGAAGCGAGTATCGAAGAAAGTACGTCGTAGTGGGAATGGAGCTTTATCCCGCAGTTTGGGGTAAAGCGG
>NZ_KB899709.1 GCF_000378445.1 Deinococcus aquatilis DSM 23025
GAAGCCCTGGGGATCAGTGTGCAGATGGCGCAGTCGATCCGAAAACACTTCGTGCTCGGCGGGCTGGACGCGGCGCTCTATGATGCCCCGCATACCGGCCGACCCGCGAAGTTTACGGGCCAGGATCGGGCAGCGATCACGGCCCTCGCGTGCAGTGAGGCTCCGACAGGCCATGCCCAGTGGAGTATTCGCCTGCTGGCTGAAAAAGCGGTGGAATTGAACGTGGTGGACGGCATTGCGCCGTCCACCGTCTTTTACATTCTGAAAAAAACGCGGTCCAGCCGCACCGCAAAAGGCAGTGGTGCATCGCGCAGCTGACCGCAAAGTTCTTGTGCGAGATGGAGCGTGTCCTCGACGTGTATGCCCGGCCCGACGATGAACGCTTGCCGGTGTTGTGCTTCGATGAGCAGCCCTGTTTCCTGATCGGCGATACCCGGGCCCCGGTTCCGATGGAACCGGGACGAGTCGCCAAGCAGGACTATGAATACGAACGGTTCGGGAGCGGCGCGGTGCTGCTCGCGGTTGAACCCCGAACGGGTCGACGGTTCGTCAAGGTATGTGCCCGACGAACGGCCGAGGAGTACACGGCATTTATGCAGGAGCTGGAACAGGCCTATCCAGAGGCGGTTCAGATTACGCTGGTGCAGGACAACCTCAATACCCATCATGGGGGGAGTTTCTATAAGTGGATGCCGCCAGACCAGGCCCACCGATTGGTGGGCCGATTCGAGTGGATCTACACGCCGAAACACGCCTCTTGGCTCAACATGGCGGAGTTGGAATTCAGCGTTCTTCAGCGGCAGTGTTTACAGCGGCGGATTCCTTCGCTGGAACGACTTCGGAACGAAGTCGAGGCGTGGGTCGCCGCGCGTTCACGCGCGGCCATCACGCTCAACTGGCAGTTCTCGACTCAGGCCGCCCGACGAACCCTTGGACGCCAATACGAAACCATTCGTATTAATTGAACGCTGTACTAGGCCCGTGGATCAAGACGGCGGCTTTAAACCCGCGTCAGGTCTTTGGGCAAGGGCAGGAATTCAATTTCGGGATGCTGCTCCTGCGTATAGCTGAGGTCGTACTTGGAGCGGAACAGCATCACCGGGCGGCCCTGATCGTCCTCGACGTGGCGGGCAAAGCGGGCCACCGAACCCGCGTCGCCTGCCAGCCAGCGCACGAGCTGATAGGACGTGACGTTCATTTCTACGTCTACACCGTATTCTTCCAGCAGGCGGGCCTGGAAGACCTCGAATTGGAGCGGCCCCACTGCACCAAGGTAAGGATCGCGTGCGCCGTCCGTGGGATAGAACACTTGCACCACGCCTTCTTCGGCCAGTTGTTGCAGGCCCTTCATAAAGGCTTTGCGCTTGCCCACATCGCGCAGGCCGATGGTGGCGAAGGTTTCGGGCGTAAAGCGCGGAAAGCTGGGCAGCAGGACCTTGCCGTTCACGCTGATCACGTCTCCGATCTGGAAGACACCGGGGTTGACCAGTCCCACGATGTCGCCGGGGTAGGCATCTTCCACCTTTTCGCGGTCTTGGGCAAACAGCGTATGCGCCTGCGAGAGCCGCAGCTTGCGCCCGGTGCGGGTGTGGGTCACGTCCATGCCCCGCTCGAAATGCCCGCTGATGACACGCATGAAAGCCGTGCGATCACGGTGCTGCTTGCTCATGTTAGCCTGCAATTTGAAGATGAATCCGGCAAACGGCGCTTCCGGCTCGCGCTCGCCCAGATTGGTTTCGGTGGGGCCGGGAGGCGGGGCGAGTTCCACGAAGTTGCTCAGGAAGTGCTCAATGCCGAAATTGTTCATGGCACTGCCGAAAAACACAGGGGTCAGCTCACCGCTCAGGAACTCGTCGGCGTCGAATTCGGGGAGAGCGGCGGTGATAAGTTCCACGTCGTGGCGCAGTTTGGCGGCCAGATCCGCACCCACGAGACCCACCAGTTTGGGGTCGTCCAACCCCGCCGTCTGCATAGGCGCACGCTGCTTGCCGCCCGCCGTGCGCTCGAAGGCCAGCACCTGCCTGGTTTGCAGGTCATACACGCCCTTAAAGTCGGGGCCGTCGCCAATCGGCCAGGTCAGCGGAACCACCGTAATTTTCAGAATGTTCTCGATCTGCTCCAAGAGTTCAAAGGGGTCCTGGGCAGGGCGGTCCATCTTGTTCACAAAGGTCAGGATGGGAATGCCCCGGTTGCGGCACACCGCGAACAGCTTTTCGGTCTGCGTCTGCACTCCACGCGCCGCGTCCAGCACCATCAGGGCGCTGTCGGCGGCGGTCAGGGTGCGGTAGGTATCCTCGCTGAAATCCTGGTGTCCGGGGGTGTCCAGCAGATTGATGTGCCGCCCCGAAAACTCGAAGGTCAGGGCTGAACTGGAAATAGAAATTCCGCGCTGCTGCTCGATGCTCATCCAGTCGGACTTGGTATGAGAGCGGCCTTCTTTGGCGGTCACGCTGCCCGCTTCCAGAATCGCGCCTCCGTACAGCAACAGTTTTTCGGTAATCGTGGTCTTGCCTGCGTCGGGGTGAGAAATGATGGCGAAAGTGCGGCGGCGGGCAATCTCGGTGGTCAGGGTTTTGTCGGCCAGAGCAGCGGCCTTCTCTATGGCGGTGGGTTCGGCCACAATGGATTCAGTGATCTGTTCGGGTACGGCGGCCCCGTCCTGCACGTCGGGCTGGGTGGGAAGACTGGTCATAGCAACTCCTGCGGGCCTGTTACAGTGGCCCGAATCTTGAAACGTAGAGATGATCGGATGGTTCACGCCTTCAACTCACGCTAGGTTGGCGTTAGGCGGCGCGTCATACGCCCAGTATACCGCGCCCGCCCGCTGCTTTCACACCACCGCTGGCTGCTCCATTCAGTTGAGCTGACACGACCCGGCCCTGAAGTGTCCACCGGCTGACACACCGCTGAACAATGCCTGATCTTCTAAAACCAGCCGGACAGCCAAGAGCTGCGGCTCTGAACGCCATGAAGCCCCTCATTGACAGCTTGATTTACCGCTTTGGGAGACGCCATGAACCTCACCCCACGATTCAACCGTGCCCAAGCGACCAGCTTCGCCCTCATCCTGTTGGCCCTCGGATCAGGCGGCCAAACGCAATCCACCCCGAATGTCATGAACGTAGCCACCAGTCCCAACGGCTCGACGGCTGCGGATATGTTCCGTGATCTCGGGCGCGTGTGCACCTCGGCGGCCCTGCTGCGGCAACGGCAAACCTCGGGCAGCATAGAAAACATTCAACTGCTGATGGAAAATAAGGTGGCCCTAGCGTTCGTTCAGCTCGATGTGCTCAAGGCCCGCGATCAGATCGACCAGGATCCGCGTGCCAAAGACCTGCGGGTGCTGCTGCCGCTCAATTTCGACGAGATTCACCTGATCGTCAAGCGCCCCACCAGAGACGTCTTTGGCCGGATCAAGGGCGTCACCGCTTTCAGTGGCCTGAAGGGGAAACGGGTCGGCGCGTGGGGTGGCAGTGTCGTAACCGCCCAAATTTTGAAAGCCAAAGCCAACAACGCCTACACCGTCGTGCCCTTAAATGACCGTGCAGCCTCCCTCGCCGCATTGAACGCGGGGCAAGTGGACGCCGTTCTCGCGGTGGTCGGCCAGCCTGCCGATTGGATCAATACCCTGAACCCCGCTGTATTCACTCTCGCACCACTCGATATCCCTCAAGGCGTGCTGAACGGATTTTACCGCCCTGCGCGGCTGCTCTACCCAAAATTCGGCGCGGCGATCAGTACCTACAGCGTGCAACGTCTCCTGATCACGCGTAATCTCAAGACCCCCGAACGCAGACTGCCGCTGCTGGCCTACCAGAAGTGCGCCCTTTCCAAGCTCAGCACATTGCAAGAAACCGAAGGAATGCACCCCAAATGGAACGAAGTGACCCTCAAAGAAAGAGACTGGCCTCTGTTTAAATAAACTGGCCTGATCCCTTTGAAGGTACGAGACACGCGAGCCTGGTCGTCTTTCTGGCTTTTATCGATGTTGACAGACCTCTTCCCGCGCCCCACCAAACAGCCTTCGTTATGCCACGGCCTGCGCTCCGACCTGTTTCTCCACAGCCCCAACTCTTTTGGATGATGCGCCCAACTGAGGGAAATGTTACCGTGAATCATGACCCCCTCGGTGCGCCTACCCAGCGCCATTATTGCCACCGCCATCGCTTCCGTCGCCTTTTTCGCCACTGGATTTGTGGTCGTGCGGGGTCTGGCCGACGTGAAAAATGCCAGCGACGTGATCAACGTGACGGGCAGTGCCAAACGCAACATCACCAGCGATCTGGCCGGGTGGACGTTTACTGTTCGCAGCAGCGACGACACCAATTTGCAAAACGCATACCGGGCCTTTCAGGGGGCGCAACCAGCCATCGAAGCATTCTTGAAGGCGCAAGCGTTTTCGGGTTCGGAACTGAGGCGCGAGCCGGTGAACGCCGGGCCGCAGAACTACACAGTGATTGAGGACGTGAACGGCGAGAACGCCGAAGTGCAGCGCACTCGCTACGTGGTCAGTCAGACCTACCGCGTGCAGTCGGGCAACATTGCCAAGCTGCAAGCCGCTGTGGGCGCGGCCACCGCCGCTTTCGTGGATGCCAGCACAGGCGGCGTCAGTATCGAGAGCGGCGACGTGCAGTACCTCTACACCAAACTGAGTGACGTACGCGTGCAACTGCTGGAAGAAGCCAGCAAAGACGCCCAACGCCGTGCCCAGGCCATCGCTCAGAGTGCCGGAAACTCCATCGGGGCCGTGAAGAATGCCCGCGTGGGTGTGTTCCAGATCACGCCCCGCTTTGAGACCAGCGTGGAAGACACGGGCAGTTACGACACCACAGCGCTGGAAAAAGACGTGACGGCAGTGGTGGAAATCGACTTCGTGGTGAAGTAGGAAGAGGCTTCAAGGGCTTTTCATAGACTCAAGAGATTCAAGGGTCTGAGGTTTAGCGAAGTGGCCCCAGACCCTTAGACCCTTAGACCCGCTGCCTCCAAAGCCGCCTCCAACGTCCCCAACCGCGCCGCGATCAGCGTTTGGGGGCTTTTGTTGTAGCCGCCCGCCATCACGAGGGCCAGCGGAAGGCCGCGCAGGGCCGCCCAATGACAGACCCGGTTATCCCGTTCACGCACCCCGGCGGGCGTGAGAGCGAGGCGGCCCAACTGATCGCCTTCCAGCACGTCGGCCCCAGCGAGGTAGAAGACGAAATCGGGGGCGAAGGCGTGCAGCGCAGAAAAAACCGGGTCTTGCAACGCCGCCAGATAAGCCGCGTCATCCGTGCCATCGGGCAGGGCCACATCCAGCCCGCCGACTTCCTTCTGAAAAGGGTAATTGTTGGCCCCGTGCACGCTGACGGTGAAGACGCGGGATTCGGCGGCAAAAATGGAAGCTGTGCCGTTGCCCTGATGCACGTCCAGATCGATGATGGCAATTCGTGTGGCCCGGCCTTCATCCAGAAGCCACTGGGCGCTGATTGCCACGTCGTTGAGGAAGGAAAACCCCTCGGCATGAGCGCGGTAGGCGTGGTGCGTGCCGCCGCCCAGATTGATGCCGAGGCCCAGTGCCAGAGCGTCCTGTGTGGCGGCCAGGGTTGCGCCGCTGCTGGCGAGGCCGCGCTCCACGACGGCGGGCGACCAGGCGAACCCTAGCGCCCGTTCTTCGGCCCGCGAGACCTCTCCGGCCTGCCAGCGCCGCAGATATTCGGCGTCGTGAACGCGCTCGGCCAAGGCCCACTCCAAGATGGAGGCAGCGTGGAGGGGCAACCTCTCCCCCGCTCCGGCCAACAGGGTTTCACGAAATTCAGCGGGCAGGAACTGACGGCGGGGCGGCGGCCCAGCGCCAAACGACGCACCCAGAAAGGCCGTGAATGCGCGGTAGGGGTGCGGGAAGGTGGACACTGAATTCAGCCTATCCTGCGGGCATGTCTCTGACCCTGCGCCCGCTGCGACCCGGCGACGAAGAGGCCGCCGTGCCCTGGGCTGCCGACCCGGAATTCTGCCTTGCCGCAGACTGGACTCCTCACCTTGCCCCGCGTGTGGTGCGGGCGCACTGGCGGCGCATCATCGCGGGCAGCGGGCCGGATTTTTTACGGCTGGGCGTGGAGGAAAATGGGCAATTGCTGGGCTACGTGGACCTTGCCCACAGGCAGGCGCACACCGCAGAACTCGGCGTGGCGATAGGCGAGCGGGCGCAGTGGGGGCGCGGGCTGGCAGCCAGGGCGTGCCGCTTGCTGCTGTCTCAGGCGTTTGGCCCCCTTGACCTCGACACCGTCACCGCGCAGGTTCACGCGCCGAATCTACGTTCACATCGGCTGATGCTGGGGCTGGGGTTTGCAGAAGTGGGGCGGGCAGAACCGGAACTCTACCGGGGCGAATGGGTGGAGGTGGTGTGCTATCTGCTGGGGCGGGCCGACTTTTTGCAGACTGCCACACCCTAGCCGTTCGGACAGGCTGCGGCCCCCTCCATTCACCCGGCGCGGATTTGGCCTGCTGGACGCATTCTATGGGCATGACGAACACAGACGACATGAGTAAGATTTCGGAGAGCTTAGCGGACGCCGCGCAAACGGCGGGACAATATGTAGTGACGGTACTGACCGGAGGCCCCGCAACCGTGAGTGGCACCGTGGTAGCCGATGGACAGGTGCTGACAGCGGCCCATGTGCTGCACGGCGATGAAGTGAAGGTACGCACGGCAGACGGACGGGAACTCAGCGCCACAGTTGCGGGCCGTGACCCCTCCACCGATCTGGCCCTGCTGCGGGTAGAAGGGCTGAATCTGCCCGCCATGACCGTCAGCGGCGGAGTACGGGTAGGAGAATTGCTGCTGGCCGTGGGCCGCCCCATGCACGGCTTACAGGTCACGCTGGGCCTGATGGAACGCGCCGCCCCGCCCGAGCGTGGGCCGATGCGCGGCTGGCTGGACGCTGGAGCCGCTCCCTTCCGGGGCGTGACGGGCGGAGCTTTGGTAGACGCACGCGGCGGTTTGGTAGGCATTTTGAATGCTGGCGTGAGCCGGGGCACCCTGCTGGCCGTACCCGCTGCCCGTGCCCTGCGGGTCGCTGACCTGCTGAACACGGCGGGGCGCGTGCCTCGCGGGTATCTGGGCCTCGCCACGCAGCCGGTTCACTTTCCAGAAGAACGGCCTGAAGGAGAGCCAGAAAAACAACAGGCACAGGCCGAAGCAGCCAGCGAACCCAACGCCGGAGAGCCCGCAGCCAAAGAACGCGGTGGGCGCGGAGGCCCCGGCCCACGTCAGGGAAGCGGGCGAGGCGAGCGCGGCGGCCCCATGTGGGATGGCAGGCGAGACGGGCGCGGCTGGAACGGCGGCTGGAATGGACGCGGCGGCCCCGGTTGGGGTGGCCCTCAGCGTGGCCCCAACGGTTTTGGTCGGGGCGGGGGCCGGGTCGGTTTGACGGTGGTGCAGGTCGAAGCAGGCAGCCCCGCCGCCACTGCCGGACTGTTGGTCGGTGACGTGCTGCTGGCGCTGGACGGCCACAGCGTGCGCCACCCCGGAGAGTTGCTGGAGCGGGTGCGCGAGCGGGCCGGGGAAACCCTGACGGTACGCGTGCTGCGCGGCGGCCAGGAAACTGATCTAGCTGTCCTGGTCGGAGAACGCTAAACCCTTGCCCCAGCGCGTAGCATCAGCCATGACCCCGCCCACGGCCCTCCTCTTCTCTGCCCTGTCCAGCCCCCGGCTGCCCTCGGTGCGGGTCGCGGTGCGCTCGGCCATGCTGCGGGCGGGGATAGAAAGCCTGTTGGCCGCCGCAGGTCTGACCTTTCCGGCAGGAGAAAGCGACGTGCTGATCGTGGACGATGGCTGGCTGGACGACCCGGAGGCGCTGGCCGACGCTCTGGCCGAAGCCGCAGGAGTGGTGGCCCTGGGGTCGGCGGCGTGGGCCAACCTTCTGCCAGAACTGACGGGCGGTGGCTGGGCCATCCTGAGCACCGATGCCACCCCCGCCGAATTGCTGGCCGGAGTCCTGGGCGCGGCGGCGGGCCTGGTGGTGATGCCGCCCGCACTCTTTCAGAGAGCCGAGGCCGAAGCTGAAGCCGAAGATGCCCCGCCCTCGGACGTGACCCTTACCCCACGCGAACACGACGTCTTGGTGCTGCTGGCCGAGGGTCTGAGCAACAAACGGGCCGCGCGGGAACTGGGCGTGACCGAGAGCACCGTCAAGTTTCATGTGCAGGCGCTGTATTCCAAACTGGGCGTTCAGAGCCGCGCCGGAGCCGTGGCACGCGGCATCGGGCTGGGGCTGGTGAGCGTCTGAGTGGGCGAGTATGCGTTCTCAGTTACTCCTGTTTAATTTGAAGTACAAAAAATCAGCCTCGTTCTTCCGTCCAACACACGAAGAATGAGGCTGATTGCTGTTTTCTCTGCCCAGTTATCTTTGCTTTACCTAGCGGTTGACGCTTCCCATGTCGGCGTACCGCTCACCACTGGCCGCACCGACTGGAAATACCGCGTCTATAGCGGCCAAATCATCGGCGCTGAGATGCACGTCCACGGCTCCCAGATTCTCTTCAAGGTACTTCACGCGCTTGGTGCCGGGAATAGGCACGAGGTCTTGACCCTGTGCCAGCACCCACGCCAGCGCCAATTGAGAGGGCGTGCAGCCTTTCTGGGCCGCCAGGCGCTCCACATGCCGCACCAGATCCAGATTCTTCTGGAAGTGCTCGCCCTGAAAGCGGGGGCTATGGCGGCGGAAATCGTCGGGGGCAAAGTCGTCGGGCGTCTGAATCTGCCCGGTCAGAAATCCGCGTCCCAGTGGGCTGTACGGCACAAAGCCAATCCCCAGTTCACGGCACACGTCCAGCACGCCGTTCTGTTCGGGATCCCGCGTCCACAGGCTGTATTCGCTCTGTACAGCGGTAATTGGGTGGACGGCATGGGCGCGGCGCAGGGTGTCGGCGCTGACTTCCGAGAGGCCGATAAAACGCACCTTGCCCTGCTGCACCAGGTCGGCCATCGCGCCCACCGTGTCTTCGATGGGGGTGGTGGGGTCTACCCGATGCAGGTAATACAGGTCGATATGGTCGGTGTTCAGGCGCTTGAGGCTAGCTTCGGCGGCCTGCTGCACATATTCCGGCTTGCCGCTGATGCCGCGTGTCTGGCTGGCTGGGTCGCGCTGAATCCCGAATTTGGTTGCCAGTACCACCTGCTCACGCTTTCCGGCCAGCCAGCGGCCCAACAGTTCTTCGTTGGTAAAGGGGCCGTACATATCGGCGGTATCGTAAAAAGTGACGCCCAGTTCCAGAGCGCGGTCTAGCGTGCGGATGTTTTCGGCCTCATCGGTGCTGCCGTAAAACTCGCTCATGCCCATGCAGCCGAGGCCGAGGGCAGAGACGCGGAGGGCACCAAGTTGGCGGGAAGGCAGTTGACCGGAAGAAAGCTGGGTCATGGGGACTCCTTTGGAGACAGAGGAACGAGAAGTGCGGCCTGACAGGCAACAGTACTCCCCAGTCTGGAGGAAGCGGCTATATCAATCGTTTAGCTGTGACAGAGGCTATGGGCGCACCAGCTCAGCCGTCCGATGGATCACGCGCCGCCTCGACCCACAGGAGCGACGTCAATAACAACACGCAGACCAGCAGATGTGGCAGCGCTCCGTAACTCAGACCCAACGGAATGGTCAGGAGCAGCACGGCGGCCAGACTCAGGCGCACCCAGCCGGGGCCGATGCCCAGAATGCGGCGGTAGATCACGTCGCCCAGCAGGTACAGCCCGATCCCAAAGGTCAGATTCCAAATCCCGATGGCGTCTGGATGCCCGGTGGGATGGGCCACCCCAACTTTCAGGCCCGCCGCGATCAGGATGATGCCGCAGATCATGGCAAAGTGGCCGTAGCCATAGCCCAGAATAGCCATTCGCGCCCGCGCTGCGGCATCGGCGTGCAAAAAGATGTGTTCGGCGCGGGCATCGTCACGGTGAAAATAGGTCCACCACAACAGGGCCGATAGCATCAGGGCCAGCACACCGTAAGTCAGCAGCGGGCCAGAGAGGGCCGACACGCCCACGCCGCCGCCCACCGCCACGATGCTTTCTCCCAGCGCAATGATGATCAAAAGGCCGTGCCGCTCCACAAAATGCCGGGGGCTGAGCTGAAACTGACGGCGACGTGAAAAGAAAGTACTGACCAGCAGCGTGGTGACGGCGGCCACCCACAGGGGCCAATCGTAGGGCGGGCGCACGAATGCGGCGGCCAGCACCAGCAAAGCCGAGCCGAAATTGTAGGGAGCAATGCGCCAGATGGCCCGCGCACTGCTGTTTTGGGCTGTGTTGAACAGGAAGGCATGAATGGCGGTCACGGTCAGCAGACCCAATGCATAAGGCAATCCCCCGGCATCAAAGACCGTGGGAATACTCAGGGCCATCACAAAAAAGCCCGCCATCGCCACAAAAATCAGGCGGCGGCGGCTGTCTCCACCGAACTCGACGTTGCCCCCCAGCCACACATAACCGTCATAAATCCACATCAGGGTCATGAAAACCAGCAGGGCCTTGGCATAGGCGGCGAAGTCGTGCGGGTGCGCCACCAAACTGGTCAACTGTGTGAGGGCAAAGACGAACACGAGGTCGAAAAACAATTCGATGGTACCCACGCGCTGGACGGTGGCTTCGGCAGGAGCGGCCAAAGTGTTGGGCGATATAAACGGGGTGGTCATTTCTGTTAGCGTACAGGTAATTCAGCTAACTTCCGCTTTGGTGGACACTTAAACTGATTTATGCAACAAGGCTTCAAGGTAGCCGTTTTTGGCGACGTTCACGGCAACTTGCCTGCCCTAACAGCAGCGCTGAGCGATATGGCGCGGCAAGGTGCGGAGGCTTACCTCTGTTTGGGCGATATGGCGATGGGCGGCGCGTGGCCCGCCGAATGCATTGTGCGGATCGCGGCGCTGGGCTGCCCTGTGGTACGCGGCAATGCTGACAGAATGCTGCTGGAACCTCCCCAACCCTTTGCCCCGCGTGGTTTTCCAGATGAAGAACAACTGCATGACATAGACAAGTGGGTCAGAACACAACTGGGCCACGCTGAATCGCAACTGTTACAGACCTACACCGCCCGCACCGAATGGCCCAACCTGCTGTGTTTTCACGGCAGCCCAGAGCGAGACAACGAAGAATTGACGGCCCAGACGCCAACGGCACGGCTAGACGAACTGCGGGCCGAATTCGGACAACAGGCGGTGTGGGTCGGCGGGCATACGCATCAGCCGTTGCACCGCCAGTTTGAAGGCTGGGCGCTGCTGAATCCCGGCAGTGTCGGTCTGCCCTTCGAGCGGCGCGGAGATCGCTACGTGAATCTGGCGCGGGCCGAATACCTCATTCTGGAGCGCACGGCGTCGGGCTGGCATCCCACCTTTCACCGGGTCGCCTACGACGTGGCACAGGTGCAGCGCGGCATCCTGAGCCGAGAATTGCCGTACGCGCACTGGCTGGCGCAGGAATGGGTAGACGGCTAAGTACTTTGAAGGTACGCCCGCCAAACTTGGTAGGCTAGGCCCGATGAGTCTTCACCTGAACGCCCAACCCGGCCAAATTGCCGAAACCGTCCTGCTTCCCGGCGACCCGCTGCGTGCCCAGCATATTGCCGAAACTTTTTTTGAAAACCCCGTGCAGCACAACACCGTGCGCGGCATGTTGGGCTATACCGGAACCTACAAAGGCCAGCGCGTCAGCGTGCAGGGCACCGGCATGGGCATTGCCAGTTCCATGATCTACGTCCACGAACTGATCACCGGCTACGGTTGCAAAAACCTGATCCGGGTGGGCACGGCGGGCAGCTATCAGCCGCATGTGCATGTGCGTGATCTGGTGTTGGCTCAGGCCGCCTGCACCGATTCCAACATCAACAACATCCGCTTCGGGGCCAAGAACTTTGCGCCCATCGCGGATTTCAGCTTGCTGCTGCGGGCCTACCAGATCGCGCAGGAACGCGGATTCTCCACCCACGTCGGCAACATCATGAGCAGCGATACCTTTTATCAGGACGAATTCCAGCAGTTTCAGCAGTGGGCCGACTTTGGCGTGCTGGCCGTAGAAATGGAGGCCGCCGGACTGTACACGCTGGCCGCCAAACACGGCGTGCGGGCGCTGACCATCCTGACCATCAGCGACCACCTGATTACACAGGAAGAAACCACCGCCGAAGAGCGCCAGTTGACCTTCAACGGCATGATCGAGGTGGCCCTCGACGCCGCGCTGGGGCTGGAAACTGAAGGCAAGCAGGGCTAATACAGGCTTGGTCTTAGATTACTTCTGGACGAATATTGCCCGTTGGGGTCTTCCCTGCCAAAACCGCTGAATAACTGGAAGCCCGTGCACGCTCATGTCTACAGCGCGTGCACGGGCTGTCGGTTGCCGTTCAGTTCGTAAATTCACCCGAATCGGCGGAGAAGGTGAACTGGGTCAGGATGCTGTAGCCCAGCGCCGTGGCCGCGTCGTTGCGCCCCCCCAGCGTGAGCATGATGGCCTTGCCCAGCGTTTCGTAGCGGTTGAGGGTGGCGGCCCACTTTTTGGGGTCAAGCTGCACATAGTCTTCGTCGGGGCCGGGTTTATAGGCCCGCTGGAGCTTCAGGAAGTTGGCGTGGTCGGCTCTGGCCTGCGCGATGGTGCGGGCGTACTGCTGGCTTGTGGGTGCGCCCAGAGCACTGCGGGCCAGCGCCCCAAGGCTGCTCAGTTGTTCCTCCAGGCCCGGATACATACGCGGCACGGCGTGAAAATACATCGTGCCGCCACCCGCCCGAATTCCGGCCAGTTCGCCCTCTATGGCCCGCAATTCGCGGTACTGCTTGCGGAGGGTCTGTAATCTGGCCCTCAACTGGGGCTGTGTTGCCAAGTCTTTGTTCAGTTTGGCGGCGCGGCAGTCGGCCCAGTTTGCGCTGGCATTGTCCTGATCGGCCTCGCTCCAGACCGCGATGGTCAGCAGATCGTAGCTGGCCGAATCTACGACGTTGGCAAGCGCACAGTTGGCTGGAGTCTGTGCCTGTGCAGGCAGAGAGACGCACAGCATGAGGGCAAGAGTGATCAGGCTGCGCTTGGAAGACATACGGGCAGTGTAATACGGAACTCAGCTCAGGCGGCGCAACCGGGCAATGAAAAAGCCGTCTATACCGTCTTCGGGCACAGTCAGCACGCCTGCTCCGGCGGGCACGGTGGGCAGGCGCAAGTCGGGCACAGGCTCAGGCACAAATTCCGGGTGGGCGTCCAAAAATGCGCCAATTACCTCACGCCCTTCTTGCGGCATCACCGAACACACCGAGTACACCAGCACGCCGCCCGGTTCTACAGCAGCGGCGGCATGGGGCAGCATCCGGGCTTGCAGGGCTGCCATCTGGGTCACGGCCTGCGGGGTCAGACGCAGCTTAATTTCAGGGTGGGAACGGAGCGTACCGCTGCCGGTGCAGGGGGCGTCCAGCAGCACCAGAGGCGCGGACAGTACATCCAGTGGCATGGTCAGATCGTGCGTGATGAACTTGGCGCGTAAGCCGAGGCGTTCCAGATTGGTGCGGGCTGCGTCGTGCTTGTGCGGCATCACATCTACGCTGGTCACATCGGCTCCACGGGCAGCCAGCATCGCTGCCTTGATGCCCATGCCGCCCGCCAGATCCAGCACCGGCATGCTCGATACGTCGCCCAGTGCGTCCACACAGGCAAGGCTGGCCGGGTTGATGGGCTGCGCCTCGCCCTGCACATAGGCCGCCGATTCCCGAAGCGGGCGGGCCAACGCCACGCGCCGCACACTGTTGGGACCGGGGAAAACCTCGCTGCCTTCCTCTTCCAGCAGCCTCTCCCCCGCTTCCGACAGGCTGAGCCAGAGGGGTTGGGGGGTCAGCAGATCGGCCATAACAACTGGTGCATGGTCGCCGTAAGCGGCGCGGTACACATCAATCAGCCATGCGGGAAGGGCGGTGCGCGTTTCCTCGGTTTCGGGCGGAAGGGCCACGCGGCGCAGTACGGCGTTCACAAGGGCAGGCGGGGCAAAGCGGGCGGCCCGCGCCAGATTCACGTATTCACTGACCACAGCGTGCGCGGGCGTGCCCAGGATCAGTTTTTCAAAGGCTCCGGCCAGCAGCAAGGCCCGCACTTTGGGATGCGTCTCTTCTGACAGCATCGGGGTCAGCAGGCTTTGAAGCAGGGGCGCATAACGCAGCGAGCCGTACACGATATGGGTGGCGAGGCCGGAATCGCGTCCGGGCAACCTGGCCGCCTGCAGGGCCGAATCCAGCGCAGAGGCGGCGTAAGCTTCTCCAGCCAGCACGCGCAGCAGCACCCGCACAGCCAATTCACGGGCGGGGTTGGCCTGTTCGGGGCGCGGGCGGAATTTCTCTGAACGGGACGCCGAGGCTGAGGCGGAATCAGTCTCTGGTCTGGAATTCTCAGCACTCGCCTTGCTGGGTTGGGGACGGCGGGAACGAATCATCCGGCCAGCATACGGCGAAATGGAGTGGAGAGCAGGTCCGGAATGGTCTCCTGGCCATTGAGAGGCGGCGCGATTTTTACCGAAACGTAAAATTGTATCGACTCCAACAAAAACTGTTTTGTCTGATGACAGCGTGAAATAAAGACTAACTCTGGGTCAGGAAATCTTCTTGTCAAGCGGTACAGAGAGACCTATAATGATGGCCGAACATCCCCGTTCATTCTCCTCCAACGCTGCGTGAGCATTCGGCTCGCGTACAAAACGTCCCGCAACTGGCAGGATGAATGGTGCTCCTAAAGCACTCTAAAAGCGGCGGCTCTGTTCAATGGTTTCTCCGTATGGTTTTACTGGAAGCGGTTCACCGCCGATCTACCCAAGGAGTATTATGAAAAAAGCTTTAACCATCCTGTCTCTGGCCCTGTTGGGCAGCGCCATCACCTCTCAGGCGAGCGCCGCTACCCTGACGGTCTGGACTCACTTCGGTGGTCCCGAGTTGGCCTGGCTGAAGTCTCAGGCTGCCGACTTCACCAAGAAGACTGGCACCCAGGTTTCACTGGTCAGCGTGCCATTCGACAACATCCCCGACAAGTTCATTCAGAGTGCGCCCAAGGGTCAGGGTCCTGATGTGGTCGTCACGTTGCCGCAGGATCGCCTGGGCCAGCTGGCCGCTGCGGGCGTCGTCGAGCCGATGGACAAGTACGTCACCAGCCGCACCGACTTCGACAAGACTGCGCTGACGGCCATGACCTACAAGGGCAAACTGTTCGGCCTGCCCATGTTCGCTGAAAGCGTGGCGTTGGTGTACAACAAAAAACTGATTCCCAACGCGCCCACCACCTGGAGCGCTTTCCTGTCGGCAGCCCAGAAGAACACCGGTAACGGTAAGTTCGGCTTCCTGGCCGACCTGAGCAACGCCTACATGAACTACGGCGTGGTCAGTGCGTACGGTGGTTACGTGTTCAAAAACACGGGCGGCACCCTGAATCCCAAAGATATCGGCCTCGCCAATGCTGGAGCCGAAAAAGCCAGCGCGTTCCTGAACGACCTGCGCTACAAGTACAACCTCGTGCCCGAAGGCGTGGACGGCGGCGCGGCCAAGAGTGCGTTTGTAGACGGACGCCTCGCCATGCTGCTCACCGGTCCCTGGGACATCGGTGACATCAAGAAGGCAGGCATCGACTACGGTATTGCTGCCTTCCCCACCCCTCCCGGTGCCAGTGGCAAGTGGAGCCCCTTCGTCGGCGTGCAGGGCACCATGATCAACGCTTACGGCAAGCAGAAAACCGCTGCCGCGCAATTTGCCAAGCAGATTTCTTCCAGCACCGCGCAGGTCACCTTCAATCAGGCCGGTGGCCGCATCCCCGTAAGCCTCAGCGCCCGCACCAAGCTGAAGGCCGATCCTGTGGTCTCCGGCTTCGGCAAGACCATCAGCATGGGCACGCCTATGCCCAACATCGTCGAAATGGGCAGTGTCTGGGGACCCTGGAGCGCCGCCATCGCCCAGAGCGTACAGAAACCCAACCAGAACTACTCTCAGATTCTGGACAAGGCCGTTTCCGAAATCAACAGCAACATCAAATAAGCGGAGATTGCTTCCGTAAAGACGGACGGGCAGAGATAGCCTGTCCGTTTTTCATGGTCCGAGCTACCACGTTAATAAGGCCGTATCCCAGAGCAGTCGTTATACGGACTCCGTTTGATGACCGGGCTGCAAAGGACTTCACTGGTGGCACGTTTATCGGTCTAAACGGACGCTCATAAGAACACCTGACCTCCATATCGGGTTGTCTGTACTCTCCCCTGTTCCTCCTGAGTAGCTCTTCGAAACTGCTCTATTTCCCATGCTTGGAACTGATCCGAAGAGCCTTGTCAGTCAGATTGAACACTGTGCTGACTCCACGTTCCATCTGAACTCATATCAGAAGTGTTGATCGCTGTTGACCAAACGGAGTAAGTGAATATTCAGAGATTTTTGGGGGAATAGAAGACGCGCAAGTCTTTGTTCTGGCGCTGTCATTCGGGCAACTGTTTCAGACAGCAATAAAAATACCTCCTACAAACGATTGCAGCGTCTGTCTGGTCAGATCAACGATTTTTCTGTATCACAATGGAGTTGCAGTCACTTCACTTGACGCCCACAATGGGGCGCATTCAATCCCGAGCTTTTCAACAGGAGGTTTGACAACCGATGACCACGACCCTCTCTGCTCCCGCCAAACGCAAGGTGGTTCCACCAGAAGGAACCCGCGGCGTCCTTCTGGCTATTCTGGTCCTGGCTCTGGTCCTGGGCGGCTCAGCCCTGATCGGCTGGCTGCTGTCCAGCATCACCGCCCGCGCCATACCCACGGCTCCGCCCTACATGATTCTGGTGTATACCCTGGCGGCCCTCTTGGTGCTGATGCCTATTACTGGACGGGTAGTACCGTGGATTGCCAACTGGTATTACCTGTTTCCGGCTCTGGTCTTTCTGATTGCGTTTACGGTACTGCCGATCATCCTGACCGTCAATTACGCTTTTACCAACTACAGCGGCCAGAACAGCGGCAACCCGGATTCGGGTGTCAGAACCGCAGCGACCCTCAGCGCAGACCGCAAAGTGGTCACGCTGAGCGATACCCCAGAAGCCGATTCGGTACAGGCGTACCTGCGGTGCAAGGTCACCAGTTGTAAAGGCGATACGCTGGTGCTGCTGGATGAAGATGCCTCGGCACCGATCAGAGCCCGGATTGACAGCGTTTCAGGCAACGCGGTGACGCTCACTGCGCCCGTGGCTGCCGGATTCGTGCTGGCCGACGTGACCCGCATCAACCGCATCGAGCGTGTGGGCCTCGCCAACTTTCAGGAGATTTTTTCCAAGGCCAGCAGTGCGCTGTGGCCGGTATTTCTGTGGACAGTCATTTTTGCCTTTTCCACCGTGGTCATCAATGCTCTGGCGGGTCTGATTCTGGGCATCCTGCTGTACAACAAGCGCCTCAAGGGGCGCAATATCTACCGCACGCTGCTGTTCTTGCCCTGGGCCATTCCTGCCGTCATCAGCGTGCAGATGTGGGTCGCGCTCTTCAATCAGCAGTTTGGGATCGTGAACAAGGCGCTGGGACTGCTAGGCTTTGCCGCCGTGCCCTGGCTGAACGATCCGCTGTGGGCCAAAGTCTCCATTCTGTTGGTCAATCTGTGGCTGGGTTTCCCCTACATGATGACGGCCACCATCAGTGCGCTCGCCACCATCAACGAAGATCTGTACGAGGCCGCCAGCATTGACGGCGCAACTCGCTGGCAGCAAATCCAGTCCATTACCCTGCCACTGCTCAGAAATGCCTTCACACCTATTTTGCTGTCGGGCTTCGCGTTCAACTTCAACAACTTCGGCATTATTTATCTGCTTACGGCAGGCGGCCCCGCGCAGGAAGGCCGTGAAAGTACCGCTCAGAGTACCGACATTCTCCTGTCGTGGGGATACAACACGGCTTTTGCCAGCGCTGGGGGCCAGAATTACTCGCTGGCGAGTGCCATTGCCCTGATCATCTTTTTCCTGACGCTCGCCATCAGCCTCGTCAACTTCAAGGCCGCTGGCGTTTTTGAGGAGGCCCGCAAATGACCGCTCTTCCGACCCCTCAGGATCTGCCCCCCGGTGGATACGTCCACAAAGAGCCAGGGCCGCTCCGCCGCGCCGCACCCTGGATAGTGGCTGCCGCCGTCGTGATCGGCTTTCTGGTCCTGGGCTTCTTTCTGGCGCGTAACATGACAGGCCGACCCAAAAGCTTCACCATCTATTTCGTGGAGCGTGGCTGGGTCCGCTTCCTCCTGTTCCTGTTGGCGGCCAGCGGGGTCCTGGCCCTCACCAGCCTGATCGGGCAGCGCATCGGCATGGCCCGCACGGGGCGCAAAATCAGCTACACCGCCGTGCTGGGCGACCAACTGACGCACCTGTTTTTGATTCTGGTCGTGTTGATCGCCGTCTACCCGCTGATGTACGTGCTGATCGCGGCCTTCGATCCACGCAACAGTCTGTTCGCCTTCCCCAATTTTTCCGACCCCAATATCCTCTACCGTTCAGGATTGCTTCCCAACTTACAGGTGCTCAGCTTTGAGAATTATGCTGCACTGTTTGAAGGCGTGACCATTCCGGGCTGGCAACTGGTGCTGGCTGTCATCGTCGGAGCCGCCCTGACGGTCCTGCTGATTCTGGCCCTGCTGGGCAAATTTGGTCGCGAAAGTGAAGGCATCGTGCAGGCGCGGACCTGGGCTATGCGTGCGCTCATCGCTGCACTGGCCCTGCTGGTGATGTTCATGGTGCCGTCGCAGTTTACGGGTCAGGGCAACGAAAGCAAGTTCTTGCTGTCTGTACGTAACACTCTGCTGGTGTCGGGCGTCACGGGCTTTCTGGCCATCGTGCTGAGTACCACTGCTGGCTACGCGATGGCCCGCCTGCGCTTTCCAGGCCGTTTCCAGATGCTGCTATTTTTCATCTTCATTCAGATGTTCCCGGTCTTTCTGGCGCTGGTGGCCGTCTACACCCTGATGGTCATTCTGGGTCTCGTCAACACCTTTACGGGCCTGATTCTGGCCTACTCCGGCGGCGCAATCGCTTTCAACACCTGGATTTTCAAGGGGTACGTCGAAAGCCTGCCCGAATCGCTGGAAGAGGCGGCCATGGTGGACGGAGCCACCCGTTGGCAGACCTTCGTGCAGGTCGTCCTGCCTCTCTCGGGCGGCATTCTGGTCTTCATTTTCCTGAACCAGTTCATCGGCACCTATGCCGAATTTATTCTTGCCAGCATCCTGCTGACGGGCGTGGATCAGTGGACGGTGGGTGTGATGCTCCGCAGCTTTACCACGGGGCAATTCAGCACCAAGTGGGGCATCTTCTCTGCCGCCGCGACCCTGGGTGCATTGCCGATCATCGCCCTCTTTTACGGCTTCCAGGGCTACTTTGTGGGCGGCACGGTTTCTGGCGGCGTCAAGGAATAATGCTTGCTGGTGGTCAAATCGTCCGTACAGAAGTGATTTAACCATCAGAAAAGACAGGAGTAGACAAACCGAGTTGTAACAAAAGAAAGCAGGCTCCCCACATGAACGGGGAGCCTGCTTTCTCTGACTTATACGGCTTTAGATGCTTACGCTTTGGCAGTCAGGCGGTCAATGGTGGCACGCACCGAGATGGGGAACTCAGTGTCGAAATCCAGCGTCAGGAAAGACATTTCGGGGTAGCGGCGCAATGTTTCCGAGGACGGAGTTTCTTCCGTGATCTGCTGCCAGCCGACGGCCAGAGCATAGACATGCACGACGATCTTGAGGGTCAGGTCAGGCTCGAAAGGCATCTGGCCGATGACCTCCTGAAGCATCCGGCGAACATCGCGCTTGAAGTTCAGGGTCAGTTCAGGGCGAACATTACGCTCCAGAACAGTGCCCAATAGAATCAGCAGGCGGCGCAGGGCCTCGTACCCCTTGGAAGCGTCGATGATCACATCAGCTACGTCGGTGGCTGTTTTGGGCTGACGCTCTGCCAGCATCCCCGTCAGGTGGGCCAACCACTGCTGCAAGTGCTCGGTCAGCAGTGCCAGGAACAGCTCTTCTTTGGTATCGAAATACAGGTACAGGGTGCCCTTGGCAAGTTTGGCCTCCCGCGCGACCTGATTCATGCTCAGGTCGGCATAAGGCGTATTCGTCCAGAGGCGTTCGGCGGCACGGAGGATATCGTCGCGGCGCTGAGTTTTTTCCTCAGGACTACGCGCACGGGCGGGACGGGGAGTTTCGCTGACCACGAGTCAGACCTTAGCTCTTTAACTGTCCGCTTGGCTGTGAACTCATTCACGGTTCATGGGAACAAGCGTTCACTTAAATGTAGTGCCAGTGAGCTAAAAACACACCCTCACGGCCTTTGTGGTATCCAAAACGACTGTGAGAAAAATGTGTGGAACAGTTCAGCATCAAGCAAAGTAACGTCAAGGCGCTCGTCAAGCCAGAATGTCCAAATGACCTGGAAATGTAAAGGTGGTTGATTACGGGTTATGACGGATGCTTCACAGCGTACACCCCCCCCAATCGGGGAACTGATGTGACAAAAGCGTGGTTTCCCTCAGGCCAGTCCACAGGCCCGCTGAAGCAACAGATGCAATTCGTCGCGTCCCAGGCGGCGGGGAACCAGAGTCAACTGAGCAGGCAGCGTACTGAAGCCCGGTACGGTGGGCAGATAGCGGAATTCAGGGCGGGCGATCAGATCGCGTGCGGCAGTCAGGGCAACCACGAAATTCAGTTGCAGTTCATAGTGCGCGTTCAACTCGGCCCGCAACGGATCAGCGTTGCCCGACAACAGGGCAAGCAACGTGGGATGAGTCTCGAAGCCATCTTCCAACTGGCTCAGCAGGCGGGCCGTATCCAGAAAAAGGGCCGCCCCCGGCAGCGTGTATCCAGCAATCCGGCGGCGGCACAGATCGGCAGCATCGCCGCGCACCACACTGACGGTCCGGCCCTCCCTCAGCGCCCCGCCCAGCAAAGCCCACAGGCGGCCCAGACTGGAATACCGCGCCAGTTCCACGTATCCGGCAGGTTTGGCAGGCAAGGGGCGGGTAGGCCGGTCTGCCTTTGGCAGGGTCATCGGGCGGTAACCAGAGGCAACGAGAGTGACATGGCCCATGCTAGGCGCAGCCCAACTTGGCAGCCCATGCTAGGCGCAGCCCAACTTGGCAGCCCATGCTGTCTAAAGAATAAATAAATAACCGGGCCGACCAATCGCAGGAATTGAAACTTTGTACCGAGTACAAAATATGTCAAACTATGGACATGACCTCTCCCGCCAAGGATGCGACGGCCCCCAACCCCATGGATTTGCTGGCCCAGATTGACCTTCAGGCGCTGGGAAAACTGAGTGGGCGCGTGGATCTGCCCGCCCTGCTGAAAACCGCTTCGAGCATGAGCGACGGCCAACTGAAACAACTGACGCGCATGCTGTCGGGCGACACGGGCAAGAAAGCGGCGCTCCCCACTGCCGACGGCGACTTTTATGGCCTGATGGACACCCTGCAAGACGATGAGCGCGAGGTGGCTGCCCAAACCAAAGAGTTTATGCACACGCACGTTGCACCCATCATGAACGAGTACTGGAGCCGCGACGAATTCCCGAAGCAGTTGATTCCAGAACTGCGGAAGCTGGATCTGCTGCGCCGAATCTGGAACGAGGACGGCACACGCAAGCCCAATGCCACCATCATTGAGGGTCTCGTGACGCTGGAAGCCTGCAAGGTGGACGTGAGTACCGCCGTCTTCTTTGGCGTGCATGCGGGCCTCGCCTTTGCCAGCATCGCATTGGGCGGAAGCGCCGAGCAGAAAGCCGAATGGCTGCCCAAAATGATGGATCTGGAAGCCATCGGAGCCTTTGGTCTGACCGAACCCGAGGGCGGCTCTCAGGTCAGTCAGGGCATGAGAACCACCTGCAAGCGTGACGGAGACGGCTGGATTCTGAACGGCGAGAAAAAATGGATCGGCAACTCCACCTTCAGTGACTTTACGGTGATCTGGGCACGCGACGTGGACACGCAGGAAGTGCGCGGTTTTATCGTGCGGGCCGGAACGCCGGGATTCGAGGTCAAGAAGATCGAGGGCAAGATCGCCCTGCGGATCGTGGAAAACGGGCACATTACCCTCACGGATTGCCGGATCGAGGAACGTGACCGTCTGCAAGCCGTGCAGGGCTGGCGCACCACCGCCGACGTATTGCGCCTGACCCGTGCGGGCGTGGCGTGGCAGGGCGTGGGCTGCGCGATGGGAGCCTACGAACTGGCCCTCACCTACAGCCAGACCCGCAAGCAGTTCGGCAAGCGCATCGGTGAATTCCAGCTCATTCAGAATCACCTCGTGCATATGTTGGGCAACGTGACCAGCATGTTTACCCTGTGCCTGCGCCTGTCCTATATGGCAGACCGGGGCGAGATGAACGATGAACACGCCGCACTTGCCAAGGTCTTTACGGCGGCCCGCTGCCGCGAAACGGTGGCTTTTGCCCGCGAAACCTTTGGAGGCAACGGGATTTTGCTGGAACACGGCGTCGCCAAGCACTTTGCCGACACCGAAGCGATTTACAGCTATGAAGGTACGAACGAGATCAATACGCTGGTGGTGGGCCGGGCCATCACGGGCCTCAGCGCATTTGTTTGAGGGCCGTCAGTGGTGAGTGGTCAGTAGGAAGTGGGAAAAGATAACGGCTGACCACAGAACGTGGATCGTGGAAAAGGCGAAAGCCCTGACCACGATCCACGTTCTGCTTTCTACCTTTACTTTCCAGCTTCGGCTGTTCGCCTCAGGCCATCCCGAATCGTTTCTGGGTGCAGGTGGGCATAGCCGAGCAGCACGGCGGGCGGGCGCGGCAGGACGGCCAGCGGTGCAGCGGGCGTCAGGGCCACATCGGCGCGGCGGGCAAGGGCCACGGCATCCGCCTCGGTCAGATGCGGGGGAAGCGTGACATGCACATGCAGGCCAGCGCGGGCGGGGGTAGGTTGCCAGCCGGGAAGGTGGGTTGCCAGCGCTTCCAGCAGGGTGTCGTGGCGGTGGCGGATGTTCTGGCGGGCGCGGCGCAGGTGGCGGGCATACGCTCCGGAAGACAGGATGTCGGCCAGCGCGAGGGCGTCCAGCACGCCGGGGGCACGGTCTGTGAGGGGACGGGTTCCGGCCAGCACGCGCACCACATCGGGCGGGGCCACCAGATAGCCGCTGCGGGTCACGGGGGCAAGGCTTTTGCTGAAGCTGCCCAGCAGCAGCACCCGGTCAGGGGCGAGGCCCTGCATCACGGCTGGGGGCCGCGCCGTGTGGTGCAGGTCGGCGGCGTAATCGTCTTCCAGAATAAAGGCTCCGCAGGCCCGCGCCCACGCGATCACGGCCTGACTTCGGGCAGCGGGCAGCGCAGCGGTGGTGGGGTACTGGCAGCCGGGAGTGACATACAGAAGCGTGGCGTGCGCAGGCAACGCGGCGGGGTCCATGCCGTACTCATCGACAGGAACGGGCAGCAGCGTGGCTCCGGTGGCGGCCAGTGCTGCCCGCGCTCCCGGATAGGTCGGGTCTTCGGTGGCGGCCACCCGGCCCTCTTCCAGAAATACGCGGGCCAGCGCGTCCAGTGCCCACTGCGTACCGCCTGTCAACATCAGCATTTCGGGCGTGACCCGTGCGCCGCGTTCGGCATTCAGGTAGGCGGCCAGAGCGCGGCGAGTTTCCAGTGGGCCAAGTTCGTTTGGCCCTGACTCATTCAATCCTGGCTCAGTGGTAGACAGCAGGCCCAGTTGACCCGAACTGGCCTGCCCTGCCCGCCGCGCCAGGGCCAGCGCCCACGCGCCTGCCGGGTATAGATCCGGTACAGGTTGACCTACCCGGAAATCTACAGCGTACACTCCACCTGCATCCGTAACTCGGCCTGCCAGAGCGCGGGTGGCCCACGCACTCAGCGGCAACGGCAGCGCGGAAACAGGAGCAGAGGCGGAAGCGGGCGGCACAGCCACACGGGTTCCAGACCGTTCTCCGGCACTCACGTACCCTTCGGCCTGAAGTTGCGCCAGTGCATCGACTAGCGTATTACGCGAGACTCCCAACTGCGCGGCCAACGTGCGGTGTCCGGGCAGGCGTGCCCCCTGCACCAAAATGCCGCGCTGCACGGCGTCGCGCAGGGTGCGGGCCACGCGGGCATGCAGCACCTCTCCGGGCAGACTGGGCAGCAGTTCGGGAATGAGCGTCAAGCCCGCCCAAATTCCCGCACCAGCCACGCCACCTGACCGCCCTCTGCGGTAAGCGCCTGCCCTGCCACTTCCAGAAAGCGCTCCCGCGCTGCCTCGGCTTCAGCCTGCGTCACGCCGTGCGCCTGGGGATCGGCCAGAAGAGAGCGCAGGAGGGGAAACACGGGTGTATCGGCATGAACCGTGCCGCCTACACTCACGTCGGCCCGCCATTTCAGCAGATAATCCAGCGCGTAGGGGCCGGGTTCCAGCACGCAGCCGCCGGGATAGGGGATGCGCTTGGGGGCGGGGAAAGTGATGGAAGCAGCCTGAGTCATAGCCACAGGATGCGCCCGCCAGAGCGGGGCCGCAAGCGCGTTTGCCTTTATTCGCCTCTGTCGAGCTTAGCCCATGTCCTCCCCTCTAATACGGGATTATTGATTCTTGTGTAGGTTGGCAACACCTTGAAGGCTGGGCAAGACAACCCCCCCGTTGCTCACGCAACGCCCCCCCTTAAAGGGGAGGACAAGGGCTTTTGCGCTCCCCTTTAAGGGGGGCTGGCGGCGAAGCCGACTGGGGGGTTGGCCGTGCCTGAGTCACGCAGGGATCAACAAACTGGCTCTTTGACATTGCTCGTCGGCCCCCTCTGCTTCGCAACGCCCTCTCTGCCGTGCAGCTCTCCGAATAAGGGGGGGCGTTGCAAGGCAACGGGCGGAGCACAACTCCCCACCCTGCACTCTTCGGCCAGAGCCACTTCCCTGCTCAACTTTGCTTGATAGCTGACCGCCAACAAAGTAATCTACGGTTATGCCCAACTTCGGCCCCACCGAACTGATCGTGATGCTGCTCATGGGTGCTGTGATCGTCGGCGTGGTGGTGCTGGCCCTCAAGCTGATTGGAAGGGTCAATAGCGGCCAACGCAAACGCATAGACACACTGGAAAGGCGTATCCGCGATCTGGAAGGCAGGCAGTAAACCAGAGCGTAAACCAAAACGGGGCGAAGAGCTTCTCGCCTTCGCCCCAGCCTGATCTGTGCCTCAGCCCACGCTGGGGCTGCCCATCGCGTTCAGCACGGCGCGGGTAAAGGTGCGGGTATCGGCCTTGCCACCCAGATCGGGCGTGGGATGCTCGCGCAGGGCCAGCGCGACGGCGCGGTCAATCTGGTTGGCGGCGTCGCTGCGCTTGAGGCCGTGGCGCAGCAGCATTCCAGCGCTCATGATGGCGGCGGCGGGGTTGGCGATGCCTTTTCCGGCGATGTCGGGAGCACTGCCGTGGATCGGCTCGAACAGGCCCGCGCCGTCACCCAGGCTGGCGCTGGGCATCAGGCCGAGGCTACCGGGAATTACGGCGGCCAGATCGGACAGGATGTCACCGAACAGATTTTCGGTCACGATCACGTCGTAGCGGCTGGGATCGGACACGATCAGCATGGCGACGCTGTCCACGTATTCGTGATTCAGGTGAATGTTGCGGTACTCACGGTCACGCAGAGCCGTCACGTCGCGCCGCCACAGTTCGCTGACTTCCAGCACATTGGCTTTGTCCACGCTGGTCACGCGGCCCCGGCGCTGTTCGGCGGCCCAGAACGCCACTTTTGCCACCCGTTCCACCTCGGCGGTGGTGTAGCGCATGGTGTTGTAGGCGGTATCGCCCTCGATCTTGCGGTCCTGGTCGAAGTACACGCCGCCCAACAGTTCGCGCACGATCAGAATATCCACGCCCCGCGCCAGTTCAGGCTTCAGGGGGCTGAGGTGCTCCAGCCCCGGCTGCACGCGCACAGGCCGCAGGTTGGCATAGCAGCCCAGCAGTTTCCGCAGCGCCAGCAGGCCACTTTCGGGGCGCAGGTGGCGGGGCAGGAGGTTCCAGGGGCTGTTCTGTGCGCCGCCCACTGTACCCAGCAAAACGGCGTCGGCATCGGCCAGGGCGTCGCGGGTCACGGGGGGCAGGGGATCGCCGTACTGGTCGTAGGCTCCGCCACCGATGGCGTGTTCTTCAAAGGTCACGTCGGGGGCCACCTCGCGCAGCACCTCGACGGCAGCGGCGGTGACTTCGGGGCCGATACCGTCTCCGGGCAGGATCACGACTTTAGGCATGGTGGGCCTCCTGTTCGGCGTCCTGACCGGGGTGGCCGTGCCCGGCCTCGGTGCTGACTGCTTCCAGAGACTCGGCTTCCAGCGCGGCCTGATCGTGATCACGCATGTATTCCAGCCAGCCGCCCGCCTTCTGCACGTCCAGCGCAAACTGGGCCACCGGCACAAAGGTCAATTTCTGGCCGGTGCGGAGGTTGGCAATCGTGCCGCCGATCAGATCGAGGTCGGCCTCGTCGCCGTCTTCAAAGGCCTCCACAATTCCGGCACACTCCAGCGCCAGAAAGCCGTTGTTGATGGAGTTGCGGTAATAAATCCGCGCAAAGTTGGGGGCAATGACGGCCCCGATGCCTGCGCCGCGCAGCGCCCAGACCGCGTGCTCGCGGCTGGAACCACAGCCAAAATCTGCGCCCGCGACGATGATGTCACCGGGTTGCACCCGCGTCACGAAGGTCTTGTCGTAATCCTCCATCGCGTAGGGGGCCAGTTCGGCTTCCACGTCGGTGGTCAGGTGGCGGGCCGGAATAATCTCGTCGGTGTTGATGTGGTCGCGTCCGAAGACATGAACTTTGGGCATGTGGGATTCCTTTGTGGGAGTGGGGGATTGGGGATACGGGGAAGTTTGAGGTTCTCAAGGTGAACCCCCCCGTTGCTTTACAACGCCCCCCCTTAAGGGGAGGACCACTGCTGTTGCGCTCCCCTTAAGGGGGGCTGGCTGCAAAGCAGACTGGGGGTTTACACGCAACACACCCTTAATTCAGAGGCCGAACCGCGTTCAGCTCGGCGGGCAGTTCTTCGGCATAGAGGTCATGCCACGTCTGACCGTCGAAGGTCAGTTCGGATTCTATGAATGCCTGCGCCAGTGGGTCGGGATCGGTGAGGGCATCAACCGGAATATCGAGGCGTACGGCAGTCGGCACAGGCAGGGTTTCTATCTCATTCAGGTCGGGGTATTCGTCGGCAAAGATTTCCAGCAACAGATTTTCGGTCCAGTCAGCCCAACGTTCGGTGTGGCCTGCGCCTGTGGCCTGCATCAGATCGGCGCGGATGCGCTCCGCCTGATCATTGGGCACGTCGCCCTCTGCCCATTCCACGCGCCCATCGGCAAACACGGTGACGGTCACGGTTTCTACATCCAGAAACTGGCTCAGCTCTGGCGGCAGCGAGTCGCCCAGCGGCGCGGCTTCGGGGTCATAGGTGATCCATTCCTCACCGTCCGGTGAGTAGCCGGAACCTGCGGGGTCTATGTGAAGTTCCAGCCCGCCCAATTGGGCAAAAGGTGTGCCCAGCGGCGAAAGCAGCAGCGCAGGCTCGCGCAGTTCAAACAGGCTGCGCTTGAGTACGGGCGCGTTGGGGTCGTCTTCGCCCACCATCTCGGCATGCAGTTCGGCCCAGTCTTCGGGGGTCTGACCGTGCCACTCGGTTGCCAGTTCTTCCAGCACTTCCAGCCATTCTTCGGGCGGCTCGGGATCGATGGTCACGCGGCCCTGCTGTCCGTCCACGCCCTGCGCCTGCTCGATGCGGAAGGTCGCGACTACTTTGCCCTGCCCCCCCGCTGCCGGGTGCTGCATCAGGAATTCCAGTGCCCGCCGGGGGTCGGTGTTGGCCGGAAAAGATTCCCAGCGCACGCCGTCGGCAGAGTGGGTCTGCTGGCGCAGGTGCAGCACGCCGCCCTCGACGGGAATGTGGGTATAGCTGTTGGCTTCTTCGGGCATAGAGGTTCCGAGCGCCAGTTCGCCCACAAAATGGCGGTGTGGCGGCACAGCAATAGACTGCACGTCTTCAGCGGTTTCCAGCAGGCGATCAGGACGGCCCGCCATCACGAACGAGGTGCGGTAGGCACTGTCCCACAGCGGCCCCGTCGGTTGGGTTTCACGCAGGGCATCCACGATCATGACCTGCAGTGCGGCTTCCTGCGGCCCCCGGTTCAGGGTCACATTGCCGTTGATGTCCATATCGGCCTCGAAGGGGTGCACCGTGGGCATCAGGCCCAGTTGTTTACGGCGTTTAGCGTCTCCCATAATCAGTCCTTTGACGCCAGCAGCAGCGTCCCAAATCCCGCCATCAGCGTGCCCGCCACACGGTCAATAGTGCGTCTGGCCCGAAGATACCGCGCCTGAAGCGGTGCTGTGGACATCCCCAGGGCCACCAGTGCAAACCACACCAGACTCAGCCCCAAAATAACAGCGAAAACGCCCATTCTCAGGCCCGCCGAACTGTGGGCAGGAATCACGCTGGAAAACACACTGCCGAAAAAGATGGCCGCCTTGGGATTGGCGAGATTGGTGAGCAGGCCGGAGCGGTAGGCTTTCCAGTCGCCCAGCGGCGTGACAGTGGGAGCGTGGGCAGCACCCGCCCCGAAACTGGAGCGCCAGAGGGTATAGGCCATGTACAGCAGATACGCTCCGCCCGCCACCCGGATAACGCCGTGAATCCAGGCGAAATTCTGGAACAGAATGCCGATGCCCAGCAGCGCCAGCAAGGCCCAGGCCGCGATTCCCGTGACCACGCCCGCACCCGCGAACAGGGCCGCCCGCCGCGAACGGCCCACCGCCGTCTGACTGACGAGCAGAACGTCTGGCCCCGGGATGACCAGAACCACCAGATGCACCAGTGCCACCGCGATCAGCGTGTCCATCAGACCACTTCCATCAGTCGGCGGCGTTGCTGCCGTCGGCGTTGTAGGCGCGGGGATCGGCAATGAACCCGGCCACAGCACTGGCAGCCACGGTTGCCGGACTCGCCAGATAAATCTGCGCGGTGGGATCGCCCATGCGGCCCACGAAGTTGCGGTTGCTGGAGCTGATGCACACGTCGTCTGGCCCCAGAACGCCGGAATGCATACCGAGGCAGGCTCCGCAACTGGGGTAGCTGACGCTTGCGCCCGCATCCACGAAAATTTCCATCAGCCCTTCCTGCGCGGCCTGTTTCCAGATGGCCTGCGTTGCTGGAACCACGATCATCTGCACGCCCTCGGCCACCTTGCGGCCCTTGAGGATGCGGGCCACGTCGCGCAAATCCCCGATGCGCCCGTTGGTGCAACTGCCCACATACGCGTGTGTGACGGCGATTTTGTCGCTGCCTGCCACGCGGCCATTGCTGGGAATGTGGGGATAGGCCACGGTGGGTTCGACCTTGCTGGCGTCGATGTCGATCACGACTTTGTAGCTGGCGTCGGGGTCGCTGGTGTATTCGGTGTAGCTGCCGGGTTCGATGCCGCGTGCCGCGAGGTAGGCGCGGGTGGTGTCGTCCACGGCCACGATGCCGGTTTTGCCGCCCGCCTCAATCGCCATATTGGTCAGCGTAAAACGGCCTTCCATATCGAGGCGGTCAATGGTGTCTCCGACCCATTCCATCACCATGTAATTCGCGCCGTCGGCCCCGATGCGCTTGATGACCTCCAGCACGATGTCTTTGGGGGTCACGCCGGGCTGAATGTCTCCGGTCACACGGATCAGCATGGTTTCGGGAATCTTGAACCAGACACGGCCCGCGTAGATGGCCCCGGCAAGGTCGGTGCTGCCCACGCCCGTGGCGAACATGCCCAGTGCGCCCGCGTTGCAGGTATGAGAATCGCCGCTGACCAGCGTCTGCCCCGGCTTGACCAGTCCGGTGTTTTCCAGCACCACGTGGGCAATGCCGCCGCGCCCCACATCATAAAAGTGCTGAATGCCTTTCTCGTGGACCCAGGACTTGAGCTTCTGGTACATCTTGGCGGCCTTAATGTTCATGGCGGGCACGCTGTGGTCGGGAATGGCGACAATCTTGCTCGGGTCGAACACCCTGTCCATGCCGCGCTCTTCCAGCATTCGCAGGGCCGCCGGAGTGGTGATCTCGTGGCACAGCACCCAATCGGTGGTGCATTCGATCAGTTGCCCCGGTACGACGTGTTCGTGTCCACTATGAGCCGCCAGAATCTTTTCCGAAATCGTCATTCCCATAAGTCTTCCCCCAGTTGGTCTTGCGGTGTGGCCTTGCTGTTTGGTCTGCCCCGTAACATGAAAGACCCCCGGACCGATTGGGGTTCCGGGGGCAACAGGTGAACGCAGGGCCAGCGCTCAACGCCCCCAGCTAAGAAGAAGCCCCACTTGGGCGGCCCCGTTCATCGTCAGTGCGCTCGGCATGGCCTGAGTGTAGCGCCGCACCGGGATCAGGGCAAGGCAGGTGGGATAGACGATCAGCGGGAAGTTGCCCACGCCAATCTGACGCACCCTTAATCTCGGTGAAGAAACCTCAATCTTGCACACGGCCTACTCATCTGACTGGTAGAGTTCAAAGCAGATATGAAGATTCTGAATGGTTTGAAATTGCCGGGGGCCATGTTAGGCCTGACTGTGTTGTTGACGGCCTGCCCCGGCCCTACGCCCCCAGCCCCTACGTTTGATCTGACGGTTGCCTTGGCTGGCGTGTCTTCCGCACCTGTCACTGTCACCAATACCACCACCAATACAGAACTGTTCAAAGGCACGCTGGATGCCAGCAAAACCTTTGCGGGCCTTACGGCCAACGACGTGCTGAAGGTAGAAGGTGGCAACGTGAGCGGCTACAACACGCCCGCTGCCCAAACGGTGACGCTGGATGCGAGCAAAACGGTGACCTTGAGTTACGTGGCTTTGGCAGGAGCGGCATTGGACGCGGCTAGGCTCAAGGGCACCCTGCCTGGATGGACATTTGGTCCGGGCGAACTCACGTTTTACCTGCCTGAAAGCAGGAAGTATGTGGACGCCTCAACGCTACAGATTTCAGCAACAGGGGGGCTTAATACGGCGCTTCCTGTCCCGACGGTGCTGGGTTCTTACCTCGATAATTGCAAGTTACCTGCGGGGGTCATTGGAAGTGATTTTCAGGCTGAATTTGCCATTCCACTGGCCTACAGTGTCACCAATGACTTCTTGGGCGAAATCCTCGAAACTACCACGACTGGCCTTGCTGTGGAACGGGTGTATACGCCCAGCGCAGCCACCCTCAAGGGGATTGCCAGTTGCAGTACCACCACCAAACTCGATCTGGATTTCACTGTGGCAGCAGGCTGGAACGCCCTGAGCAGCGTGCGCACAGTGGCGGGCGGCGTCACAACCTTTACGGTTCGCAACGTTGCCAGCGATTCACGGGTTCAGTTGTCCCTTGCCAAGGCCGACGAAGAAGTCACCGTCATTTTCCCCAATCCTACGTTGCCCACCCTGCGCCCCGGCCAGAGCGCCAGCTTGCCTGTGGTATTGCTGCAAACGGGAGCCATCAGCGGCGCGATCACCCTCGAAACCGACGTTCCCGGCATCACAATCACGCCTGGTACACTGAATCTGGCTCCATTGAGTGCCAGCAGTGCGGGTAAAACTGGTCTTGCGGCGGCTGCGCTTCAGCCTCAGCGGTTGCAGACCAACTTGACGTTCAATGTGAGTGCCGATGCACAGAGTTTTGACGGCACGATGAATGTGATCATCAAACGTGGTGGCGTCGTGGTAGGCACGGAGCCTCTTCGGGTAACAATTATCGGGCCAACCTTCGGCCTAGGACTGGATTCTTCTCAGGCTCAGCCTGCCCCAGCCTACGTCAACGAGGCAAACTCTCTTGCTGTCGTGGTCTCACCTTCCAACGGGTTCAGTTCTCCCGTAACCTTGACTCTGGAAAATGCGCCCGCAGGCGTTACCTCTGCTGGAGCTACTGGCACGTCCGGCAAGACCAACTTGCCCCTCACTGTCGGAGCCAACGTCACACCCGGTATCTACCCTGTGACCATTGTCGGCACCTCCGGCAAACTGGTCATCAGGACGACGGTAGACATCAAGGTGAACCCCCGTCGCACTCCCCTTGGCTTGGGTATGGTGTCCTCGCTCGCCCTCGCTTCCAACGGCGACCTTTGGGGCGTGCAGTCGGGCAGCACAGGCTCCAGCTTGATTCAGATTCGCGCCGAACAAGTGATCAACCAGTTCCCGCTGGGCAGTGGGTACAGCGCCGATCAGGTCAGAATTGGGCCTGATGGGAGCATCTGGGCGCGGGGAACGGGTGGCTTATACCGCCTCAACGGATCAAGCATTCAGAGCTTCGCCACTGGCGGATACATGTCCGGCAACACACCTAGCTTTGGTCTTGATGCTAGTGGCCGCGCATGGTACATGTGGTTTGACGGCTTCAATGCCCCCGAGTTGCGCCGCCTTGATCCTGCAACCGGACAAACAACGACGGTAGCCACGGTAAAAACGGCCAATACCTCTGTTCCCGTGATCAATGACGGCAGCGGTCAATTCGTGGTGTTTGTTGCCACAGACGGTACATTCGTTCGCGTCAACACAGTGACGGGCGAAAGCGTCGCCTCCGCTAACCCGCTCTTCTTTGCAAATACTGGCATGGAAAGCTTGCGCTTCCTGACCGTTGACCGTCCGGGGCAAATCTGGGCAGCTATCGGTGGGCCGGGGCCAAAGCTAGTCAGACTTGACCTCAATTCTATGGCTGCAGCACAGACCGCAAATATTGGCAACAATCCAACCATCAGTTATAGCAACGTCGTTGTTGAAAATAACCAGACGGCCTGGTTTGTCGATTCGTCTGCTTTAACCCGCTTAGATCTAACTACGGGTGCCCAGTCCATCACACCTTCAGATGCTTACGGCGACAACGTTCACAGCCTAAGCCTTGCCCCCACCAGTGGTGCAGCTTATACCTACGGCTTTCAATCCTCACAACTAGAACTGGAATACCTACGCCTGAAAAATTAAATCCCAACAGGTTGCAACTGAACGCCCCGCCAAATGTACTGGCGGGGCGTTCTCCTTTTTCTTGCCTATTCCGCCTCCACCAATTCAAACCCGCCCTTCTTGCCCTCCACCAACCGGGCAAAGGCCACATCCGGGTCGTGTGGCGTGCAGATCAATGCGCCCTCCTCGAACCACTGGGGCAGATACTTGCGCTTGTTTTCCAGCGTGGTCACGGGGTACAGATCATAGCCCGTGATGTACGGATAGGGCGCGTGCGCCAGCGTGGGCAGCATATCGGCGGTGTACACCAAGGTTTGGCCGCCATTCCGCAGCACCACCGCCTGCTGCCCCAGGTTGTGCCCCGGCACCGGCAGCACGCTGAGGCCCGGCAACAGCTCATGCTCGCCGTCTACCACGTCAAACAGGCCCGCGTCCAGAATCGGCTGGAAGGTTTCGGGCACATAGCTGGCGCGGTTGCGTTCATGGGTGTAGGTGGCTTCCTTCAGCTCGGCGGCCTGCACCACATAACGGGCATTCGGAAAGGTCGGCTCGCCCAGCAGCGTGGTATTTCGCCCCGCATGATCAAAATGTAGGTGCGTGTTGATGACGGTGTGGATGTCTTCGGGAGCCAATCCCACTGACTCCAGCCCACGGAACAGCGTTTCATCCCGGTCCAGGGCATAGATGGATTCAAACTTCTCGTCGCCACCGTCCCAGAATCCCGTTTCTATCAGGATATTGCGGCCATTCAGGCGAATCAGCAAAGGATTGATTCTCAGGCGAATACGGTTCAGATGGTCAGCGGGGGCGCGGCGTTCCCACAGCACTTTGGGCACATTCCCGAACATCGCGCCGCCGTCCAGCCGGAACAGGCCGTCGGTCAGGGAATACACGTTAGCATCACCGACGCGGCGGTGTTGAGTCCAGGTGGAGCGGGCCGAACTGGGGAAGGTCATGGGTACAGGGTAAGTGGTAAAAGGTGAGTGGGGAGTGGAAAACCCAAAACCAAAGCTGTAGCTCTAGCCGCCTCCCCTCTTTTCCCACTCATACAGATTCCGATTAAACATCGTGCTTTTCGGTATTTAACCCGAGTGGAGCGAGCAGGAAAAGAGACGGATTCCAGATGATTCCCGGAATCCGTCTCACCACGCCCCACTCACTGCTTCTTGCACCCCTCGGCAATCTCCGCCGCGAGCGCCCCCACATCCTGCCCATCCCGCACGGCATTGATAAAGGCACTGCCTACCACCACCCCATCGGCTTGCTGGGCCACCTGTGACGCTGTGGCAGCGTCCTTGACTCCGAAGCCCACTGCAATCGGCACATGAGCAAACTGGCGGGCCAGGGCCAGCATGGCGGGCACCTCGCCCAACGCCGCGCCCTCACGCGTTCCGGTGACACCCGTGACGCTGACGGCATACAGGAATCCGGTGCAGGCTTCAGCCACCAGACGCACGCGGGCCGGGGTGCTGGTGGGCGCGATCAGGAACGTGACGGCAAGGCCATATTCTTCTGCCAGCGCTGCAATTTCTATGTCCTGATCGGGTGGCAGGTCAGGCAGGATCAGGCCATCTACGCCCGCTTCCTGGGCCAGCCGCATAAATTCACGCGGGCCGACAGCATAGATGGGATTCACGTAGGTCATGATGACGATGGGTTTGTCGTGCCGCACGCGCAGATCGGCCACCAGTTGCAGGGTCCGGCGGGTGCTGGTGCCGCCGTCCAGAGCCTGCTCGCTGGCCCGCTGGATGGTGGGACCGTCTCCGAGGGGGTCGGAATAGGGAATACCCACTTCCAGCAGGTCGGCCCGCTCCAGGAGAGCGTCGGCCACCGCTGGAAATTCGGCGGCGGTGGGATATCCAGCGGTCATGAAGGGAATGAAGGCGGCGCGTCCCTGCGCCTGAGCTTCGGCAAAAGCCGCGTGGATGCGGGCGGGGCCACGCACCTTGGGCGTCGTGGGTGCAGTTGGAGCGCTCATGCGTTCACCTCGATTTTGCGGGCATCACCGACATGTTGATCTTGTGGCTGTGCGACTGATTTATCGGAATCCAGCTTCTTTTCCAAGTCCAGAAGGCGCATCACCTCGGAAACGTCCTTGTCGCCGCGTCCGCTGAGGTTGACCACGATGATTCCGTCTGGGCCAAGTTCGCGGGCCAGTTCTACAGCGTAATAAATGGCATGGGCGCTTTCCAGAGCAGGCAAAATTCCTTCCAGACGGGTCAGCAGGCTCAGAGCTTCCAACGCCTGCGCGTCAGTCACGGGGACGTATTCGGCCAGCCCGGTTTCGGAATAAAAGCAGTGTTCCGGGCCAATGCCGGGGTAATCCAGCCCCGCACTGATGGAATGGGGCGGCACGATCTGGCCTTCATCGTCATTCAACAGGTACATCAGGGAGCCGTGCAGCACCCCCACGCGCCCACCCGCCACCGACGCGGCGTGCTTGCCGGTATGCACGCCTTCTCCGGCGGCCTCCGTGCCGATGAGACGGGGACGCTGATCGGCGGGCAGATACGCGTAGGGGGCAAAAATGCCGATGGCGTTGCTGCCGCCGCCCACGCAGGCCACGATTGCGTCAGGAGCCTGACGGCCTTCCAGTGCTTCAAGCTGCACTTTGGTTTCTTCACCGATGATGCTCTGGAAATCGCGCACCATCGCGGGGTAGGGGTGCGGCCCCACCACGCTGCCCAGGATGTAAAAGGTGTCGCGGACGTTGGTCACCCAATCGCGGATGGCCTCGTTGGTGGCGTCCTTGAGGGTCTTGGTGCCGCTGGTCACTTCACGCACTTCTGCGCCCAGCAGCTTCATCCGGAACACGTTCAGTTCCTGACGGCGGATGTCCTCTGCGCCCATGTACACCACGCAGTCAAGGCCCAGCAGGGCGGCGGCGGTGGCGCTGGCGACCCCGTGCTGGCCCGCACCCGTTTCGGCCACAATGCGCTTTTTGCCCATGCGAACAGCCAAGAGACCCTGAGCAAGGCAGTTGTTGATCTTGTGTGCGCCCGTGTAATTGAAATCCTCGCGCTTGAGGTAGATCTTGGCCCCACCCGCGTAATCGGTAAGGCGCTGGGCCAGATACAACGGGCTGGGACGGCCCACGAATTCGCGCAGCAGGCGGTCAAGTTCGTTCAGAAAGCTGGGGTCCTGCTTGGCATTTCGGTAAGCCTCTTCCAGTTCATCCAGCGCCGGAATCAGCGTTTCGGGCACGTAGCGGCCACCGAACCGGCCAAAGCGCCCACGGGGGTCAGGCTGTGGATAATCCGGCAGCAGCAGCGTCAGATCAGAGAGCTTGAGTGTCATGACAAAATGCTAATCCCAGAAACCTAACGGGCGTTCGGGAAACTTAGACAACTGGTCTAAATTGGGGGTATCTGATGGGGGGGTAGACTACAGCAGCAGCCGATCCAATTTGTGCCGCCACAGCAGCAATAGATCGTCCAGTGCGACCTCGGGCGGCAGAGGCACAGGCCAGAAGCCGTTACCCAGAGACTGCGCGAGGACCGAGCGCACCTGGGCTGCATCCTCTCCCCTTTCGCGCAGGGCCATCACCGACGGCGCACCCCCGCGCTTGGCGAGGCGCTCCCCGGCGTAATCGGTCATCAGCGGCACATGCAGATAACGAGGCTGAGGGTAGCCCAGCGCCTGCTGAAGCGCGATCTGGCGCGGTGTGGCCGTCCAGAGATCCACGCCCCGCAGCACGTCGGTGACGCCCATCGCCGCATCATCTACAACCACCGCCAAGTGGTAGGCAAACACGCCGTCATTGCGCCGCAGCACGATGTCTCCGACCTCGGTGGAAAGCTGCTGGCAGAGCGTCTGCCGGGTCAAGAAATCGGCGGCGCACACGGTCTGATCGGGTACCTTCCAGCGCAGGGCAGCGGGCCGGGAAGGGTCAGGTTGCCCGGCCCGGCAAGTTCCGGGGTAGACCGCCTCTGGCCCGTGTGGAGCGCCCGCGCTGTCCTGAATGGCCGCTTCGATTTCACGGCGGGTACAGGTGCAGGGATAGGTCTTCAGCCGCGCCACCGCATCGGCATACAACTCCAGCCGCTCAGATTGCAGATATTCTTCATCCCAGTCGAGGCCCAGCCACTCCAGATCGCGGCGGGTGGCGTCGTAGGCCCAGCCGCGTACCCGCCCCACATCCAGATCCTCGAAGCGCAGGATGTGGCGACCCCCCAAAGCACGCGAATGCAGCCAGGCCAGCAGGGCGGTGCGGGCATTGCCCAGGTGCATGCCGCCCGTCGGACTCGGTGCGTAGCGGCCCACAGTCATGAAAGTAGGGTAGCGCAGATCGGACGGACTCCAATTGAAAACGCCGTGCTTTCGGCTGCTGGTCAGGCGAAACAACTGAGCAGGTCAAAATTCACCTCTGGACAATCAGGCGGGAACGAGGCCGCGAGCAATATCTTGCCGTTGGAGCGGCACAAATTCGGTATCACAGCTCCTGAAGGTCGTTCCAGATGGCGAGCAACACACCGAAAAGGGCAGTCAAAACGGCAACGACCATCAGCAGGCGTCCCAGCGGATCGGCCCAGTTCAGGTGGCCGCAGCCCGGGGTCAGGCATGCCCCCAACAGTTGCCACCAATCGTGGGTATCGGGGTCGCCCGTGATCAGGTCGAGGGCACGCGTGGGCGCGTCCTGGACATACGCCGCCACACCTGCCCACGATTGCGCCAGCCAGAGGCACAGGAGCCCCGCCGCGTAGTGGTCGCAGCGCCGCCAGAAATGGCCGATGCACACCGCAGGTACCAGAACCTGGAAGAGGCTGCCGCCCAGGAGCATCAATGTGGCCCCTGCCGGAGCCAGCAGCACATGTCCCGTCTCATGAAAAACGAGATTCACCAGCTCCAGCGGGTGTCCGGCAAGAGGCCGGAAGATGCCCGGTGTGACGAAGACAACCGCGACCATCAGCCCCAGCCAGCGCAATAACCGGGCCTGTGAATTCTTCACCGGATCAAGCCGGAATGTTCAGGCCCGCTCACGCAGCCAGCGCAGCAACAGGTCTTCGACCAGCTCGCTCACGCTTTCGCCGCCACCCCGTTTGACCTCGCGCCACACGGCCCGCACAGTTTCCTTGCGAACATATACGGCCTCTACCCGCTCGGCAGTTTCGCCTTTGCGCCGTCCATCGGGTTCGGGGGCAACCGTGGTGCTGGGCTTCTTGGGCGATTTACCGGCCTTCTTCTTGCCCTTGCCAGCCTCTTTCAGATAGTCGAACCGGGCCATCAGTCGGCTCCAGTTTGGACAGTCCCAGCTTCGGCGGCTCTCATAGCACCTCGCGTGACAACGCCAGCATGTCTTCCCAGGCGGTGTCGGCACGGGGGTCGCGCACATCGCGGGCCAGCGTACCCAGTTCGGCGGCCCGAACATAGGCGGCGTAGGAGCGTACCAACGTATTGCACACGGTCACGCCTGCCTCGCGCAAATCCTCGCGGGCCTCTTCTCCGGCACGGCCCACAGGCGGCACCCGCGTCAGCACGACACGCGATTGGCGGGCTGCATCGGCGTCGCCCTGAAGGAAATCCATCAGCTCCAGCGTGGCTTCCAGCTCCAGAGCAGAGGTTCCGCTGGGCACCAGAATCAGGTCGGCGCGGTCTGCGAGCTGGCGAAGTTCCTTGCGTTTGGGACGGCCTTCCGTATCGATAACGACCACATCCAGCGCGGCCAGTTTCTTGGGCTTCACGTCGTCGGCCTCGTACACGGCGAAAGGCAGGCCCGGCCCCCCCAACTTCACGCCCCGCGCCGCCCAGCGTGCGCTGCTGCCTACGCGGGGGTCTTCATCGATCAGGGCCACGCCCAGTCCACGTTCGGCCAGCGCTCCGGCCAGATGTACGGCCAGCGTGCTTTTGCCCACGCCGCCTTTTTCACTTGTGACGGCAAACACCTTTGGCATACGGTCAGCGTATCAGAGGGCGTGCAGGCTTTCGTCAGGCATGATGGGCAGATGTCTGATTCACCCCTCTCACCAGAGCAGCGCCTCAGTACCCTGCTGGCCGCCGAACCCTACTGGACGGCACGCGCCATGCAGGAGCAGGGCAGCCGCTTTTACGCCGCGCTGGGGCAGGCGCTGGACGCCGCCGACCTGCGGAACCGCCGCCTGCTGTACGTCACCTGGCCGGATGAAATCTGGGATTTTTATGAACGCGGCTTGCTGTTGGAGGCGGCAGAAGCTGAGTCTGTGGGACGCGGCGCGGCATCCGGCTGACCGATCAGAGCCAGCCACACTTGCCGCACTAGAGTTTGTACAGTGCGCCGGGCCGGAGCGGGGCGGAAATCAGGTGCACGCTTGGGTTTAACCTGCCTGCCCGCTACAGGCTGAGAAACCAGCGCCAGAATGATCTGCTCCAGCACTGTCCAAAGGGCTTGCACGGCTGCTCTCATGCGTTTAGCTTAGCTGGCGATCCAGGCCAGTCTTCCCCGCTAGACTGCCAGCCATGACTGCCGAGCCGATTCCCAATGAACTGAACGCCGAACCCAATCTCCGGCCCACCCTTCTGGCCGTGTTTGCCCACCCCGACGATGAAGCTTTTAGCGTGGGCGGCACCCTGACCCACTATGCCCGTAAAGGCGTTCGCGTGGTACTGGCCTGTGCCACACGCGGTGAAGCAGGCAAAATCACGGTGCCGGGAATGACCGTGGATGATCTGGGCGTGCAGCGCGAGCAGGAGTTACGCCGCGCCTGCGAAGCGCTGGAGATCGAGCCGCCCATCTTTCTGGATTACCACGACTCGGGCCGCTACGAGCGCACGCGCACCAGTGACCCCATCGCCATGATGAACGTCAATCCACTGGACGTAGAGGTGAAACTGCGGGCGCTGATTGCCGACATTCGCCCGCAGGTGATCCTAACTTTTGACCCGCACGGCGGTTACGGCCATGTGGATCATTTGCAGATTCACCGGGCCACCAGCGCGGCTTTTTTCAGCACCGGGCACCTTCCGGGCGGCGGGCCACAGCGCCTGTATTTCACGGCACTGACCACCGCCACTGCCACCAGCATGCTCTCCAGGCTGGGCCCAGACCTTGACCCAATGGTGTACGGCGTGGACACGGGCACCGTTGCCGTGACTATGAACGTGGCTCCCTACGCCGAGAACAAGAAGGCTGCCCTGGCCGCGCACGGAACGCAGATGGGCGCAGAAAGTCTGGTAGGCCGAATGACCACCGAAGAGCGGGAAGCAATGGAGGTCGGCATGCTGGGCAGCGAAAACTTCAGCATCGGCGGCACGCGAACCGGACTCCCGGCCTTCCCCCTGCGCGGGTTGTTCGATGGGCTGGCGGGCTTTGAGGCGCTGGACGGGGAATAGCAACGGAAGCAGGGAGAGGCTCCGAACCAGGGAATTTGAAAGTCACGGGGTTCGGACCATCTCCTGCTGAGACCGAGCCTCTCTCTAGTCAGCCAGGTATGATCACGAACAACCTTCCAAAGTACAGAAGAGCTGTGGGCTACGGCTTTCATCGCCCATAACCCACAGCTCAGAGACGGGATTGACGGCCTCTGCCTATACTTAAATCTGCCCCAGCAAACGCCGCACGGCAAAGCGGATTCGGCCCAGGCTCGCCACATCGTCGAAGGCGGCCAATAAAATCTGGTCGCCCATTGGCGTCAGCAGCACGGGGCCGCCGTCCACGTCCAGAAGCAGGTCGTTCCATTCGGCACTGCCCTGTGTGGCCTGGAGGCTGGCAATCACGGCGCGGCCAGCCGCCACCAGGTTCAGGTCGGCGTCGGAGTGGGGGCCGCGCGGCCCGGCAGACGTGACGATTTCGCCCTGCGCATTGACAAGAAGGGCGTGACGCATACCACGGGTTTCCATCAGGGCCTCGATCATGCGTCATCCACCTTGGGCAGATCGGTGAGATCAAGGGCCAGACGTGCCAGGGCCTGCTGGGCAGCGCGGGTATCGCTGCCACGGATCATGGCCGCGCCCAGTACGAATTCGCCGCTGGCGAGGGCCACCACTTCCACGCGCTCGCTGGTAAAGGCGAGGCGGGTCACTTCTCCGGCTCCGAGGCGGCGGCCTGTGCGGTCCAGGCTGGTACGCAACGAGGCGAGTTCGGCAGCGAGGGCGTCGCCCGCCTCACCGTACATTTCGATGGGCAGGCCGTCCGGGCCGACCAGGGCGCTCGCCACGACGCCGGGAATGGCGTGCAGGGGTTCAAGTTTCACAGGTGGCTCTCCAGTTTGCGGGCGGTGTCCCGGCCATACAGCCGCGCCTGCCCCAGGTTGCTGCGGCCATCGAGGGCCAGCAGCAAAAAGAAATCGGCATTGATGGGATGCAGGTAAACGCTGAGGCGTTCGCCGCGCAGGTACAGTTCGCGGGTCTGGCCTCCGTTGAGGGTTTGGCTATAGGCAGCGCTGGCGGTACGGAGCAGCCCGGCGTGTTCGGCGACCAGCAGGTTCAGGTCTGCGGTCGTGGCGGTATGTCCTTCCACGAGCAGGCCGTCCAGACCCCCGATAGCCGCTGCCCACGCGCCGTCTACGTCAGCTACAAGTTGCGAGAGGTGATTCAGCATCTGCGGGCCATGATATGCCGGAACTGCCCTTTGGCGAGGCGAAACCTCACATGCCGGGGGCGGCGGCGGGGGTACAGACCACCTACCAGCAGTCTGGCAACATGGCTGAGACGACCTTGCCAGGGCCTGCATTCATAAAGTCACAACAAAACTGGGTATGTCGCGAGTTACGTGTTAGGATTTTTTTGTCCTTAACTTACGTTTCGCCGGATCAGATTGGTCCGGTCAGTCCTACGCCCTCCGTTCTCTGGCGAGATGCCTTTGCTGTGCCGCTGCAACCGGGATCAACCTTCACCAGATTGACTTTTCCTGAGCAGCAGGGTAACCACACGTCGCTCTGCTCGGTGCGCGTTCCCTGCGTACACTTCTCCATTCAGTCAGCCTTGAGTTCGGTCCAGTGTTCTAGCCGTGCTGAGTGGAAAAGCGTGATGGCAGGAAACCCAGAGCTGTGGTGTGGTACGGAAACACTTAAACCGCTGTATCCAGTCAGTTCTCTATGCAACCGGGAGCCTTCCCCCGGTTCCTCTGGCCTCTCCCCTCATTCTCAGGAGGTTTAGTGATGCAACAACCCAGGCAAGGTCAACTCAGACAGGTTCGTTTCCGTTCACGTTCGGCGTGGCCGATGTTGGGGCTTGTGGGCCTGTTGTCGGCCTGCGATACCGTCAAGGCTCCTGACAAGACCCTGAAACTGACCTACAGCAATCCGCTGACGATCAGCAAGACTGACGGTACCAGGGTGGAATCCTGCGCTGACCCATCCATCATCCAGTCGCGCACCCCCGGCGATTCCAACTGGTATCTGTACTGCACCACCGATCCGCACAACACCACCGATGTGGATGCCAACAACAACCTTAACTTTCACCTGATCAGCATGGCCCGGTCTGCCGATCTGGTGAACTGGACGTATATCGGAGACGCTTTTGCCACCAAACCCGCCTGGGTGAAGGATGACGCGGGCCTGTGGGCACCCGATATCGAGTATGTAAACGGCAAGTATCACTTGTATTACACCGCCAGCGACACCAAAGCAGGCGGCAGCGCCATCGGTGTGGCGACCAGCGATTCGCCCGCTGGACCCTGGACCGACAGTGGAACCCCGGTGGTCGAACCGCAAGGCCCGCCCGGAGGCAATCCCAACGACCGCCGCTGGGTCTTTGATTCCGAGGTGATCACCGATGACGCGGGCCAGGGTTGGCTGTACTACGGCAGCTACTTCGGGGGAATCTCGGTGCGGCAACTGAGCGCCGATGGCCTCAGAACCGACGCCGCCACCCAGAAAGAAGTGGCACTGGACAACCGCTATGAGGGCGCTCAGGTCGTGCGGCACGGCGGGTTTTATTACCTGATGGCCTCGGCAGCCAACTGCTGCAATGGCCCCCTCACGGGCTACAGCATCTTCGCGGGCCGCTCGGCTTCTCCAACTGGGCCGTTTGTGGATAAAGAAGGCGTCTCACTCCTTGATCCCCGTGTGGGCGGCACCCCCGTCATCAGCATGAACGGCAACCGCTGGGTCGGCCCCGGCCACAACGCCGTATTCACCGATGCAGGTGGTCAGGACTGGACGGTGTACCACGCGATCAACGAAAACGACCCCTATTTCACTCCTGGCGGCGTCAACAAGCGGCCCGTGCTGCTGGACCCGCTGGATTGGGTGGAGGGCTGGCCCACGGTACGCGGCGGCCAGTGGGCCTCTGACGGCGTGATGCCTGCACCCGCTGCCCAGGCCGGACAACTGAGCGCCTACGTGCCCACCGCTCCCAGAGCTGACGTACTGGGCAGCACCATCAGCGCCTACAACGACGATTTTAGCGGCCCTGCCCTCGACACGCGCTGGACTTGGATTCGTCCACCCGCCCCCGCAGAAGCCGGACTGGAAAACGGAGCACTGCGCTTTGACACACAGGCCGCCGACCTGTTCGAGGACAGCGACAACGCCTCGGTGCTGACCGAAAATGCGCCCGCTGGCGACTACGCCGTAGAAATCAAGATGCAAAGCAACCTGCCCGACGAGGGCTGCTGTTTCAACTACGCTCAGGGCGGCCTGCTGATCTACGGCGACGACGACAACTTTGTGAAACTCGGCGTGGTGTCGATCTGGAACACCCGGCAGATTGAATTTGCCAAGGAGCAGGGGCCAGTGGCCGACAAGTTCCCGCGCTACGGCAACACTGTACTGTCGGCACCGGGCCGCGAAACCTGGCTGAGAATCGTGCGGCGGGCCAGCAGCGGGGCCACAGCAGGCGAAACCTACACCGCCTATTCCAGCCGGGACGGCGTGAACTGGACACGGGGCGGCGTCTGGGCACACAAGCTGGGGCAAGCCAAAATCGGCCTGTTCTCGATGAGTGGCAGCGGCTTTACCAACCGCTTTGACAGTGTGCGGGTGTATAGCCTGAAGTGAGCTGATTCGGAGTTGGCGTGTGAACCCCCATTGCTCTGTCCCTCTCACCCCCGGCCTCACCGCTGGGGGTTTTGCTTGGTTGAATCTCCTTTGTTGCCCGCGCACCCATACCCACCTTTCCCGCCTGCTAGCCTGCACCCCGTATGGCAACAGTGGCAGAACTGCGGGACAAACTCAGGCGACCACTGCTGGCAGAGCGGGCCAGTGGGCATCAAAACAAGATTGTGGCGGGCGGCGTGGAAAAGCTGCTGGCATCGCCGCTGGGCAACCCTTTTCCGGGTGTGCGTGAGGCTCTGAAGGGATACGGCGAGTTGGACGAAGCCGGACGCGCCGCCGCCCTCAATGCCGCCCTGAACGTGCTGGACGGACAGGATGCCGCCGCCAAAGCGCCCAGAACTCCACGCGCCCCGGCCCGCGTCGCCGTGCCCACTGCCGCCCCCGGCGAACGCCTGCCGCCCGACGCGGATCTGGCGCGGCTGGATACTGGCCCCGGCGGAACGCGCAAGCTGAATTCGTTGGGCCTCCTGAACCTGCGCGACGTGCTGCACGCCTACCCGCACCGCCACGAAGACCGCCGCGCCCTGCCCGATTTATCGGAGGTGGAAGAAGGCCAGAAGGTGACGGTGGAAGGCACGGTGGTGGCCAAGTCGCGCCGCAGCCCCAAACCGGGCATGCTGATTCTGGACGTGACGCTGGAAACTCCGGCGGGCGGGCGCGTGAAGGCCACCTGGTTCAATCAGCCGTGGATGGAACGGCAACTGCGCGAGGGTGCCCGGCTGGTGCTCACGGGCCGCGTGAAGAAATTTGGGCGCAGCGTTCAGATTGGCGTGGAGCATCTGGAAACGGTGGAAGACGCCAAAAGCAGCCTCAGCACAGGCCGGATCGTGGGGGTATACGACTCCAAAGACGGCATCAGTCAGGAGTTTTTGCGCCGCGCCGCACACCGGGCGCTGGAAGCCGTGCCCCTGGACGATTATCTGCCCGCGCACTGGCGACAGAAATACGGCCTGACCGACCTGTCGGACGCGCTGTGGGGCATGCATTTTCCGCACGATGAGGCGCAGTTGGCACGCGGCATGAATCGCCTGCGCTTTGACGAATACCTGTTTTTAGAATTGCGCGTGCTGCTGCAAGGGGACGACGCCGTGTTGCTGGGCAAACGGTTTCAGGCCACGGGCGACGACATCCACCGCTTCGAGGGCGCACTCCCTTTCCAGTTTACGGGTGCCCAGCGCCGCGTGCTGCTGGAAATCACCGACGATATGCGCAGCGAGCGCCAGATGGCCCGTCTCGTGCAGGGCGACGTGGGCAGCGGCAAAACCGCCGTGGCCGCCTGTGCGCTGTATCTGGCCGTGCGAGACGGCTATCAGGGTGCACTGATGGCCCCCACCGAAATTCTGGCGCGGCAGCATTACGCCAACCTGTCGGGCTACCTGAACCAGTTGGATGTGCGGGTGGGCCTGCTGATCGGGGCCATGACGGCCAAGCAGAAGCTGGAAATGCAGACGCGCATTGCCGAGGGGGATGTGGATGTGGTGGTGGGCACGCAGGCCCTCATTCAGGAAAACGTGCGCTTCGACAATCTGGGATTGGCCGTGGTGGACGAGGAGCACCGCTTTGGCGTGCAGCAGCGGCGCAAACTGCTGGCAGGCCGCCCCGACGTGCTGGTCATGAGCGCCACGCCCATTCCGCGCAGCCTCGCGCTGACCGCTTACGGCGACCTCGAACTCAGCATTATCGATGAACTGCCGCCCGGACGCACCCCGATTGAAACCAAACTCTTGCAGGACACGCACCGCCAGCAGGCCTACGGCTTTGCCATGCGCCAGATTCGGGAAGGGCGTCAGGCCTTCGTGGTCACGGCCCTGATCGAAGAAAGCGACACGCTGGAACTGCTGGCCGCCACGCAGCTTTCCGAAGACCTGAAGGTGATCTTGCCCGAAGCCCGCATAGACCTGCTGCACGGCAAGATGAGCGCCGCCGAGAAGGACCATGTGATGAACCGCTTTCGCGCCCGTGAATTCGACATTCTGGTGTCTACCACCGTGATCGAGGTCGGTGTGGACGTGCCCAACGCCACCGTGATGGTCATCGAAAACGCCGAGCGGTTCGGGCTGGCCCAGCTTCACCAGTTGCGCGGGCGCGTGGGCCGGGGCAGTGCCCAGAGTTACTGCGTGCTGATTTCGGGCGAGAACAGCCGCAAGACCCGCCAGCGCCTCGGCATCATCGAGGGCAGCACCGACGGCTTTGTGATTGCCGAGGCCGACCTGAAACTGCGCGGCCCCGGCGAGATTCGCGGCACCCGCCAAAGCGGCGTTCCCGACCTGCGACTGGGCGACCTCGCCAACGACGTAGAAATCATCGAGCAGGCCCGCGAACTTGCCAAGCACATTCTGGCCCACGACCCCAAGCTAGAGCACCCGCGTCTGCAATATCTACGGAGCGAATTGCAAAACAGAAGTCAGAGCGTGGCCTACCGCGAAGTCATCTAAATCTATTCCACCGGGTGTACAAGATTTCGCCTGACTTGATTCAAATCAACTCGGTTGAAGTAAGTTTCAGGTTCACCCATTCCTTTGAGCGCCTGCACCATCCATTCTTCTTTGACTTCCCCATCACTCAAGAGATATTCAGCAACGATAGACTGTTCTGACACGCCAAGAATACTGAGCAGGGCAGCAACGACAATGCCTGTTCTATCTTTACCCGATGTGCAGTGAATCAGAACCGGGTACTGAAGAGAGTCAGCCTCAAAACTGGCAACAACTGCATTTAACCAGCGCCGAACTTGCCCATCAGAGGTGTTGTACTTCTCCAGGGTATTCGAGGTTGGAAAGTGCAGCGTTTTTACAGGCCAGTTGTGTTGATCTGGCCCATTCCTCAAGTTGATGATGGTCTCTGGCGAGCCGATGTCATCCAGTGAATCGACATAATCGATCTTGCCCCCCCTCAACAATTTGCCGGGGGGCAAGATCGATTTTCCGGCAATCAATTGAAGAAACTCACCCACATCGCGGAAATTGACGCATCCAGCCGAATAATCGAGGGCCATGACTGTTGGCATCTCTGATCCTTGACGGAGCTAGATCTATTTTCCGCCTTACCGCTCCCCAGTCGTCTGGCCTACGCTGACTTCTCCGCTGCGGCCACTGCTGGTTTGCCCGCCGCTGGTTTGCCCGCCGCTGCCCGTCATCATCAGGCCCAACTGGGTTTCGGTGGCGTCGGCGGCACTCACTTCCCCGGCAATCTGGCCCTCGTACATCACCAGAATCCGGTCTGCGAGGTTCATCACTTCGCCCAGATCGGCGCTGATCAGGAGTACGGCCAAGCCCTGATCGCGTGCTTCCACGATTCGGGCGTGAATAAACTCGATTGCGCCGATGTCTACGCCGCGTGTGGGCTGGCTGGCGATCAGGATTTTCGGGCCTTTCCTCATCTCGCGGGCCACGATGATTTTCTGGGCGTTGCCGCCGCTGTAGCGCCCCGCTTGCAGGCTGGCACTGCGCGGGCGCACATCGTACTTCTCCGACAGGTCGCGGGCGTTCTGTTCGATCACATCCAGATTCAGGAAGCCGAAGCGCCCGGCAAAGGGGGCCTGATCGTGCTCACCCAGAATGAAGTTCTCGGCGGTGGTCATGTCCAGCACCAGCCCGCGCTCGTTGCGGTCTTCAGGAATGTGCGAGAGGCCCGCCGCTTCCACCTCGCGCACGCCCCGCGCCTGCTTGCCCAGATAGGTGATCGTGCCGCTGAGGGTAGGAATCAGGCCCGTGATGGCTTCCACCAGTTCGCTCTGGCCGTTGCCCTCCACACCCGCGATGCCCACGATTTCGCCCGCCCGTACCTGAAACGACACGTTGTCTACGGCGTTCTTGTACTCGCCCTTCACAGTCACATTTTTCACGTCCAGCGCGACTTCCTTGGGCTGAGCGGCGGTTTTGTCGACGCGCAGATTCACCTCGCGGCCCACCATCATGCGGGCCAGGGTTTCGGTGGTGGCCCCAGCGCTGGGAATAGAGCCGATCATCTTGCCGTCGCGGATTACGCTGATGGTGTCCGAGATGTGCAGCACCTCATGTAGCTTGTGGCTGATGAAAATGACGGCGTTACCGCTGGCCGCATACTGGTTTTTCAGGAAGTCGAACAGTTCGTCGGTTTCGCTGGGGGTCAGCACGGCGGTGGGTTCGTCCAGAATCAGGATGCGTGCGCCCCGGTACAGTGTTTTCAGAATTTCTACTTTCTGCTGCTTGCCCACCGGCAGATTCCCGATCAGGGCGTCCGGATCAAGGTCAAAGTTGAACTGCTTGACCAGATCGGCCACCTTGCGCCTTGCACTCGCAATGTCGATGCGCCCGCCGATGGTGGGTTCTGCGCCCAGAATCACGTTTTCGGTCACGGTCAGGGTATCCACCAACATAAAGTGCTGAAACACCATGCCGATGCCGCGTGCGATGGCGTCGGCGGGACTGTTCAGATTCACCGTCTGGCCGTCTACCACGATTTCGCCGCTGGTGGGCGGCTGAGCGCCGTAGACGATCTTCATCAGCGTGCTTTTGCCTGCGCCGTTTTCGCCGCACAGGGCATGCACGCTGCCCCATTTCACGGCCAGAGAAATGTTGTCGTTGGCAAGCACCAGCGGAAAGCGTTTGGTGATGTTGCGCAGTTCCAGCGCATATTCAGAGTTGTGCCGAACCTCGCGCAGCACGTCGGGAGTGGGGGCGGTCATGGGTACAGTGTAGCGGGGCCAGCCGGAAGGATGAAGATGCAGGCACCCTCTTCAGGCAGGCGCAAAGTAATTCACGCTTGCCGTTTGCGGCCTTCAGTCAGAATGTGAGGCATGGAATCATTCTGGTTGGCAGTCACGAATCTGGGACGGGATGAAGTTTTTATTGTGGTTTTGGCGTTGTATACGTGGTTGGTCAACCCGCGCAGTGGGCGCAATCTGGGCGTGGCGTTCGCCCTGAGTTATCTGGTCAACTCGGCGCTCAAATTTGGCTTCGATCTGCCGCGCCCCTTTACCAACGACCCCACGGCGGCCAGTGCCGCAGCCAGAGCCACCGCAGGCGGCCCCGGTCTGCCCAGCGGTCACACGCAGATGGCGGCCACCCTCTGGGGCGGCATTGCCCTGCAAGTCCGGCGGCCCGGTATGTGGGTGGCGGCGGGTCTGCTGATCGTGCTGATCGCCTATTCCCGCCTCGCCCTGAACGTGCACTACCCCAGTGACGTGATCGTGGGTCTGCTGGTGGGCGGCCTGTTTGCCCTCATGGCCGCCCGAATCCATGTGCCCGACGACGGCGCGGTGCGCTGGGGCGTGCCCGCATTGCTGCTGGTCGTCGCGGCCTTCCTGCCCGCCGGAACTCCCCGCGAGTACGGGACGGGGCTGGGGCTGCTGGCCGGATTCTGGTTCGCCCGCCCCACCTTCACCCCGCCCCGCGACCTGGCCGGACGCCTGATCGTGGCCGTGCTGGGCCTGCTGCTGGTCTTTGCTGTGTTCTTCGGATTGGGAGCCTTGCCCCAGAGCTTCAAAGACATCGGGCTGGTGCGGGCGCTGCGGTACGCGCTGCTGGTGTGGGTGGCAGCAGAAGGAGTACCACTGGTGCTGCGGCGCTGGATGCCGAAAAACGGTCAGTGGTAGGTGGTCAGTGGTGAGTGGGAACGGCAAGAACAGAACCGCCTCCAAAACGGCATCAGGTGTGAATCTTTTGACCTTCCCACTGACTCCTCACTCCTGACCACTTCCCGCTCCTTGTGTCCAGTCTCACTTCATTTTCTAAAGCATCAGAGGTAAGATACCCACATGACAACCCCCAACGCTCAGACCGAGGCCCAACAGCAAGTTTTGGTGCCCCTGACCACGCCCGAAGACGTTGATCAATTTCTGAAAGAGCACCCCCTGGCCGCCGTATTCAAGGCGGGCACCTGCCACAAGACCATGCAGGGCTTTGGCGTACTGGAGCAGTTTTTGCAGCGCCACGAACTGCCTGTGGGCTTTATCCGGGTCGTGGATTGGCGTCCGGCCAGCAACCACGTCACTGACCTGACGGGCATTCAGCACCACAGTCCCCAACTGATTTTGTTCAAGGAAGGCCAGCCGCAGTTTGAAGTCAACAACTGGGACATCACCCCAGAGGCGCTGGAGCCTGTGTTCACGGCGCAGGTGCCCGTGCGTGCCGGAGAAGGGGCTGTGTCCACCGACGACAATGTGGAACCCTACCGCCGCCTGATGCACGACTTCGTGGAAGGCCGCCTCAGCGACTGGGCTTTTCAGGATCAGTACGTGAATATGTTCCGCGACGACGCCAGCCTCCGCAGTCAGCGCGAATTCGAGCTGCTGTCGCGTCTGTTTGGCGACCCCGACGCCTATCACGGCGGCCTGCACCAACTGGGTCAGCCTCAGCAGCGCGGCGACCTGAAGGCCCGTGTTCAGGAACTCCTGACCGAGCTGGGCTGATCCCCGCGAGCAAAGTGGAACCAGGTAGAACAAGAAACTGAGTCTGCCCAAGAGACGCACACCCGGCAATTCCAGCGGGTGTGCGTTCATATTGCTCAGTCCGCCTCAGTCCATCCGGCCCGCTCTGGCCCGAATCTATGGTTCTCCTCTCCTGCATCGGCAATCCTGCGCTCTCGCCTCAGCCAGCCGACAAATTAAGATCTCTGTTCTTCCAGTCTCATGTCCAACCCAGCCGAACCCGGCGGGCCGGACGTGAGATTTTCGACGTGTGTAAGCGGGCCGTAAGAGGTTTCGCGGTGAGATGGTGGTGTTCATTTTCTGCACACTCCCCACTTAGTTTTCTCAGAGGGACTGCCAGGAACCTCGGCCCGGTACTTTGCAACGCCCGCTCCGTGCGTACAGCGAAAATTTAACTTCCACTCATCTTAATCGTAGGTACACTGCCCATGTTGACCACTCTGCCTCTGCTCTCCGTACCGCAAGACCTTGCGGTGTACTCTCATCTATCCACCGATCATTACCCCTGGACAGAAGTTACGGTAGACCTCGCCACACGTCAGGCACAGGGATTTACTGGGGTATTCGATGCCATGCAGGGCCAGCGGTGGGCACGGTTCCTGTGGGTTCGCGGCCAGATGCGCGGCGGGTTCACGGCGGGCGGTGAGGTCAGTTGGGCCACCATGATGCGCGGTCTGCCTCAGGCGATCATCAGCCTGCAAGAACTGGAACCTGTGGTGGCCGAGATCGTATGGAGCTGCCGTCAGGCCAAGCCTGCTCCACTGCGCGGCGCGTGGCCCGACGTTCAGGTCACGCTGGAGCGCGAGCGGTTTTTTGGGGTGCTGGTTTCCGGAACAGCGTGCAGCTACTGGGAAACGGGCCGGATGCTGGGCGGCACCCTTCCCAAACAGGGCGCGGCCTGCGTCACGCTCTCGCCGCCAGTCATCGACGACCGCCCGACCCTGCTGGCCTTCTGGATGGAACTGATCGCCGTGACCCACCGCGCCTTCCCCCTCGATGAAGTCTGGCGGCAGGTCAGCATCGGGCTGGCTGCCGAACACCCCTGCCTGGATCCCTTCGCACAGGAAGTACGCGTGCTGGGCGGGGTACTCCAGGCCGATCAGGAGGTGGGCGTGAGTGAGCTGCGGCCCGCGCTGCTGGCGGCCTACCGCGCCACCCTGACCCGGTTGGGCGTGCGCCTAAACGATCTGCCCATCGCTTCTCTGCGTGAACAGCCCATCTGGGCCACTGCTGGACTGGAGGTGACCGCATGACCGCCCCCACTGGACAACCCAATTCCACTGGCCCCCTGAGATGGCCGAGCGACCTGCAAGATTCCACGCCGCTGCCTTTTAACGTGTGGCGCGTGATGCATCAGGTCAACGGCGAGCGCGACGCGATGGAGGTCGCTCGGCTGGCCCGCGTGAGTCTGCCGGAAGTGTTGGATGCCGTAAGTCAGGCCGGGCGCTGGTCGGGCCGCGCAGCGCAGCGCGAACAACCCGTGACCGAACAGGCCCTCAAGGAAATTCAGCAGTGCCTGATGGTCGTCGTCGGGCCGATGGGTGAATTCATGGTCGACGACGCTTTTGAAGACCTCGGGGAGCAGAACGTGACCCTCAGCCAACTGCTGGGCCACCTGGCGACCCAGTTGGGCGAAAGCCGCGTGCAGGCCTTCGTCCGGCAACTGCGGGCGCGGGGCATCGCATGACGCGCCTGCGCCGTTCCAGAGACGGCCCACGACTTTCACTGCTCGCGGCGCACCTCACCGCACACCACCGCCTCTCTGATCCCTCTTCCGTCCGCGCCCCTCTTCTGCCCAGCGGTCTAGGCTTGGGCAGCCCCCACCGGAAGGTCATGCCATGAAGTACACCGTCATCATTCGCCAGCCCGTACCAGATGAGGTTCGCCCCAATCTGGAAAAACAACTCATGGAACGCTTCGGCCTGTCGGGTGATCAGGCCCAGCGCCTCTCGGCCCGCCGTTCTGGCCGACTGATGAAACCCACTGGCCGCGCCCGCGCCGACCTGCTGATGCGGGTGTTTCAGGATGTGGGGGCACAGGTGGCAATGGAAGAGGTACGGGAAGAAACGGGCATGTTCAGCGACCCCTTTCAGGCTGTTCCCACCCCCACGCCTGCCATGGCGGGCTGGAGCAACGGCCAAACTGACGACGTGCCTCTGGCACCGACCCGTCAGGGCGAAACGCTGGCCGAGTTGATCGCCAGCAGCGCCCGCAGCGACGCTGGTGGCCGTCAGCCTGCCAGTGGAGTGGTGGGCCGCGCCGCCCTGGCCGAAGACGACAACTGGGCCGACCTCGCCGCGCCGCAGCCCGGCAACCTGTCTGGACGGGGCAGCAACGACCTGGACAGCCTCTTTCCCGCTGGTGCGGCGTTCCCCGACACCACCGTTTTCCCCGATCCTTTTGCGCCTCAGGGCGGCGCTCCGCTCGGAACAGCGCCCACGATGAACGGGCTGGACAGCCTGCCCGAAGTCTCTGCCGCCAATCTGTCTGATCCTGCGGCGCAGGCCAATGCCTCTACCGACGTGTGGTCTGACTTCACGGGCGCACTGACGATCACGGATGCCAAGCCCCGCGAGGAGGCTGCCCCCGCCGAAACGCCCTCGGCCATGTTCCTGACCGCCGTGAACGAAGAAAGCCGCAGCAACCTGGGACGGCGCCGCAGTCTGGCCCAGCAGTTGACCTTCGGGGCGCTGGCTCCGCTGGCCCTGTCTACCGCCGTCACGCTGACCCTGCTGAGCCTGACCCTGCCCGGATTGCAGCGCCAACTGGTGGCCCAGAACGCACAGGCCGTGGCCGTGGCCGTGGGAACCAGCCTCGACACCCGCGACCAGGAAACAGTAAACGCGCAGCTCGACGCTCTTCTGGCCCGCTCTGCCGTAGGTTTTGTGCGCGTGGAGTTGCCCGACGGCACGACCTACTTCCGTGGCCGTGACCCCCGCCTGGACGGAACCCTGCAAAGCAGCGTGGCGAAGTGGTTGGTGGACAACCCCATCACGGGCACCTTCCAGACGTCGGGCAGCGCCGCCGACAGCTACCGCACCCAGTTGCAGCAGCTTGAGGACGTGGGCGCAGGTGACTCTGCCCAGGCGCAGGAGCTTCGCCGTCAGGCCGAAGACCCCGCCAACCAGCGCAGCGACCGCACACCCTACGTGGTCAGCCGCCTGGGCGTGATCGAGGGCGAGAACGGCCAGCGCACCACCACCTCCGCCACCGCCAAGAACGACAGCCTGCTGTACCGAATCGCGGTAGGGGTGCCCAACGCACAGGCCGCCATCAACCTCCGCAACACGCTGCTGCTGGTGCTGGGCGTGTCGCTGCTGGCGTTGGCACTGGCCGGTGTACTGGCTGTACGTGCCGCCCGCCGCGTGGTGCAGCCCATCGAGCGCCTCGTCTCTGTGGCCGATGCCATCAGCATGGGCGACCTGACCCGTCCTGTACAGGCCGACCGCAACGACGAAATCGGTGATCTGGCACAGGCACTGGAGCGGATGCGCCTCAGCTTGGAAGCCGCGATGGACCGTCTGCGCCGCCGTAAACGCGGATAAGTCTTCTCAACATCAGCAGCAGTGGGCGGCCAGAGCAACAAAGGGCCGCCCACCGCTTTTGAAATCGTGCCGACAACAGCGCTCTGTCTCAGGTGAGGGACAGAGGCATACCTGTAAAGATGCAGAACAGAAACATCCTGACACCGCAGCAAGAAAGAGCTGCTGAGGGGAAGGCCGCGACTTACCGAGCAGCCCACATCAAAAAGGACAGGGAACCTCTAGCGGCCCCTGCCCCAGATTGACTGGACTTTACTTGCTGGCTTCCATGCTGTGCTTCATATCGCGGATCTGGTCATGGCTGGCCTTCACCTGAGCAAACTGCGTTTCCACGAAAGAACGGATGTCGGCGGGCAGGTCGGCTTCTTTCAGCACATCCTGATAGTTTTCCACGGCCACGTCTTCGCCGCGCTCGCACTCTGCCACCACCTGATAGTCACCGCGTCCGGTCACGGCGTCGCGCACGTTCAGCCAGGTACGGTGCAGGGCTGCACCCACGCTGCCGCCCTCGCGGGGCTTGTCGCCCAGGCGGGTGATGTGGGCTTCCACTTCGTTGGCAAGCTGGGCGCGTTGGGTGCTGCGCTCCGAAAACAATGTCTTCAGGCTGGCTTCGGTGGCATGTTCGGCGGCGTCGGCAAAGCCTTTTTCACCGTCGCGCAGGGTGCCCAGCAGGTATTGCAGTTTGTCCAGCACGGTTTCGTTGGTCATCGTCATGGTAGTTCCTCCTGAGGTGTGAGGGCGAATGCAGGCAATGGGGCGCATTAACACACCCGGCCCACAGGCCATATGCCGAGAGTACGGGGCGTACCCATACGGCTTGGCGTGAAAACACACAGGAGGAATTAACACGACGTTGAGCCTCTATTGGGCATGCCCTGAGACAATGTTGATGGCCGGGTCTGTGCTTGACTGCGTCCATGACTGCGCCCGTTTCCTCTCCCCTGCCTCCCGCACGCGGTCCCTGGGTTTTGCGAATGCAGTGGCACGACCTGTGTTTCATGCACTGGCCCGTGAACGCTGAGGCCATTGCCCGCACCCTGCCAGCAGGTGTGGAGGTAGATACACGCGGCGGGCAAGCCTACCTGGGCGTCGTGCCTTTCCGCATGAGCGGTGTCGCGCCCCGCACCCTGCCCGACGTGCCGCGCCTGAGCGCCTTTCCGGAGCTGAACCTGAGAACGTATGTCACGGTGGACGGCGTACCGGGCGTGTGGTTCTACAGTCTGGATATTCCTGAACCTCTGCCTGTGGTGCTGGCCCGCACCTTCTTTTATCTGCCCTACAACCTGGCCCGGATGTGGATGCAGCATGAACACGGAATCACGCGGTATGCCAGCCTCCGCACGCAGGCCGACGCCCCGGCAGGCCGATTCGCCGCCGCCTACCGGTCCACAGGAGCAGAGTTTCAGGCTGCCCCCGGCACGCTGGAAGACTGGTTGACCAATCGGTTGGCCCTGTACAGCGCCGACCAGCAGGGCCGCGTCTACCGGGGGCACATCCACCACACGCCCTGGCCCCTGCGCCGCGCCGAAGCCCAGATCACCGAAAATACGCTGGCTGACCGCCTGGGTGTAGTGCTGGAGGGCCAGCCCCATCTGCTGCACGCCAAGCGGTTGGATGTGCGGGCGCGGTGGGTCGAGCGGGTGCGCTGAAAGCTAGGCCGTGTTCTCCAGTCCAAACGGCACCTTGAGGCCCGCTTCCGCTGTTTCGCGGGCGATGGCGGGAGCGTGGGTCAGGGCCAGCACAGCGCGGTAAGTTCGCAGCGCAAGGTCGCGGTCTCCCTGCGCGTCGCGCACTTGTCCCAGACGGGCCAGCGTCAGACCGGGCAGGCTGCGGGGCAAGTCGGTCAGACCGTGTGCAGCGCGTTCCAGCAGGGCGCGGGCGGTGGCAAGGTCGCCCACGGCGAGGTGAATGCTGGCGGCGGCAGCGTCCAGTTCGGCTTTGGGCGTGACCGGATCGCCGGGTTCGCGGTCCAGGGCGGCCAGCAATGCGCCCAAGTCGTCGGCTTCATTCAGTTGCCAGGCCCGGTCGGCCAGCGCCCGCACGCGGCTCAATTCGCCGGGGGCAAACCCGGTCAGCTCAGGCAGGGTGGATTCGGGCAGGAGGGCTTGCAAGCCCGGCAGATCGTCCAGCGCTGCCAGTACCACCCCCGACTGACCCTCCAGAGCGCCTGCCAACTCGGACAGACGCCGCTCCTGCCAGCGCGTGCCAGGGCCTTCGTCCAGCGCAGTACGCACGGCGGCGTGGTAGGTGCGGGCAGAGTCCAGAAGCTCTGGGCTGATGGCCCGCACGTCACTGAGGGGTTCGGTCAGGGCCGCACTCAGGGCACGTTCGGCCTGCCCTGCCGCCCGCAACCGTTCGCGACCCTGTGGATACTGGTTCAAAAAGTTGGTGAGCTGGTGGTAGTCAGCCTCGGCCCAGGCCCAGTCGGGGGCCACCTCGCGGATGCCGATTCGGGCGGCGGGCAAGGCGTCGCGCAGGGGGTGATCGGGGTCGGAACCCGTGGCCCACCAGACTTCGGACACGCCCAGAAACCGCAGGAGTTCGACCACCGTACCCGCGTTGTACTGCGGGCTGAGGCGCAGCAGGTCGCCCACATCGGGCAGCAGCGTGAGGGTCATGGGCTGACCACCGCGCCGCGCCGCGCCAGTTCATCCAGCAGATGTTGAGGATCGGCGGGGGTCAGGAAGTACCACCGGAGCGGTTGGGAGGCGGCCTGATTGATCGGCAAACCCACCAGAATTCCGCCCGACCCTGCCGATGCCAGAGCCGTAACCGACTTCACCTCATCGGAAACAAACGAAAATGCGCCGCTGAGATACCCCGGCAAGCCTGTGCCAAAGGTGCGAACGCCCAAGCGTCCTGCTGTACGCCGTGCCCGCATGCCCAGCACGGGCAGCAGCGTGGTTCCAAACAGATGCCTGATTTCCAATCCATCTGGGGTCAGGCGGTAACGCAGGCGGCGCGGCGCAAGCTGAAAAAGAACTGTGAGCGCCGCAGCCCCCAGCAGCAATTCCCAGTGCGGTACGGTGGGCGATTCGGGGAGGTCGGGCACGAAGGCCAGTGCCGCCAGCAGCAGCGGAATCCCCCACAGCACCACCTGAATTGGCCCTGATCCCGCCGGATGTGCCAGCTCAAAAGTCATGCTTCGGCCCGCGCCACCACCGTTTCTGCGCCAATTACGCGCTCGCCTACGCTGATCTGGGGCGTAAAGGCGGCGGGCAGCAGCAGCAGCACCAACCCGCCTTCATCCAGAAACGCACTCTTGTTGCCCGCCCGCGCCGCGTCGCCTTCGCGGGTGTAAGACGTGGCCTTCAGGCCGCTGCCGGGAGCCACCAGCGTCACGGTCACGTCTCCGTGCGGGGTCTGGGTGGTCAGGGCGTGGCGCTCGTTTTCCAGCGTGCCACGTGTGCCCAACAGGTCGGCAGGGCGTCCAGCCAACAAAGAAACGGCTGCCCCCGCCGAAAGCAGCGGCGTGTTCTGGCGGCTGCCCGTATGGTGGGCACGGGTCACTGCCCCACCGACCGGGTGGTATGTGAAATGCACGTCCAGCGGTCCCATGTACACACCCAGCAACCAGCCGTCAGGGGCGGCTTCCGACAGGCCCGACAGGTCGCTGACCGGGATGGAATGGGCTGCGGAGTCAGTGTCGATCTGCCCGCCCGTCACGCGCTTCACGAAGCACACCACGCCGTCGGCTGGGGCCAGAACCGTATCGGCATCGGTGGGCGGCAACCGCACCGGATCGCGAAAACGGTACACGCCGCGCAGGTAATACAGGGCGGCTCCGGCAGCGGCGAGAGGCAGAATGCGGCGCAACAAAGTCATAGCCGGAGTCTAGCGGGAAGCAGCACCGTACAGAGGGGCAAGCCCCACAGACCAAAAACAGAGCGGCGCAAACCCGCAGGCCGCGCCGCTCTGGGGTCTGAACAGCCTTACTTGGAGGCCAGGATGGTCACGCTTTGCAGGGTATCGGCCACCACTCCGGGCAGGGGCGTATCGTTGCCGCTCGCCGTGCGCGTCAGCTTATTGAGGGCGTCTTGCCCCGCCGTGACCTTGCCGAACACCGTGTACTGTCCACTCAGGAAATCAGCGTCGGTGAGGGTGATGAAAAACTGGCTGCCCTGAGAATCGGGGCTTTGCGAGCGGGCCATGCCCAGCACACCTGCCGAGTTGAAGCGCAGCTTGTTCTTGACTTCATAGGAGAACTGGTAGCCAGGACCACCTGTTCCCCAGGCCGCTTTTTTGGCTGGATCGACGCTGAGAGGGTCACCGCCCTGCGCCATGAACCCGTCGATGACACGGTGGAAACGGGTGCCGTCATAGAAGTGATTCAGAGCCAGGAATACGAAGTTGTTGACGGCCACCGGACTGCCCGCAGCGTTCAGATCGATGGTGATGTCACCCTTGGTGGTTTTCAGGACGGCGCGGTACTGCTTGCCGGGCACCGTGACCTGCGTGGCCTTCTCGAAGGTGCGAATGGGGGTGGAGCTGAGGTAGGGCAGCGGTGCATAGACGACTGGCGCGGCAGCAGTCGCAGGCGTGGTGGCAGCGGCAGGCGTTTTCGCTGGTACGGAGGTGGGAACCTTGCTGGCCTGGGGCGCACAGGACATCAGCAGCAGACCGAGCGCAGACAGGCCGAGGAAGCGTTTATGAGCAAGCATGGCCGGAGTATAGAGAAGGTGGAGATGAGACGGGCAACAGTCCCCACGGGTTGGCCTGATCGCTCAGAGTTGCCGGGGCCTATTCCAGAGACAGACTGGTCGTGTACTTTTCCTGCTTGACCACGATGGTGCTGGCGGTGTTGCGGACGCCGGGAATGGCGGCCAAGACATCCACCAAGAATTTCTGGTAGGCGTCCAGATCAGGCAGGCACACCTTCAGCAGATAATCGGTGTCGCCCAGACACAGGTAACATTCCAGCACCTCGGGGCGGCCCCGCATATGTTCGGCAAAGGTTTCAAAACCCTGCTTGGTCTGCTTGTCCAGCGTCACGCGCACCACCACCATCAGGTCGCGGCCCACCTGTTTGGGATCAAGCAGGGCCACATAACGGTGAATGATGCCCTCCTCTTCCAGCCGCCTGACCCGGCGCAGGGTGGGCGCGGGTGTCAGGCCCACCTCGTCGGCCAATTCGGTATTGGGAATGCGGGCATCGCGTTGCAAGATGGCGAGAATGTGCCGATCGATGGCGTCGAGTTCCACGACACCGGAACGTGCGGAAGCAGGCTGAGATTGTGACATCTTGAGGCCAAGTTTAGCAGTTTGGCGCAACGTTATTGCGGCAATGCCTCTGTTGGCGGGCGTGCGGGCAATCGCGACTTGGGTGCTTCCTGCTAGCATTGCGCCATCTCAAGACAGGTCTGCCGCGTGATGGTCACAGCGGCCCAGCCAGATTCGTTTTACCCAGGAGGAACACCATGAATATCGGACTTCCCAAAGAAATCAAGGTCAAAGAAAACCGCGTTGCCCTCACTCCCGGCGGTGTGGGAACACTGGTCAGGCGCGGTCATACCGTGACGGTGGAGCGCGGCGCAGGCGTGGGCAGCGGCATTGCCGACGCCGAATACGTGGCAGCGGGCGCAGTGATGGGCACGGCAGACGAAGCGTGGGCCGCACAGATGGTCGTCAAGGTGAAAGAGCCGATTGAGCGTGAATACGGCTACCTCCGCAGCGATCTGTTGCTGTTCACTTACCTGCACCTCGCCGCAGACCGCGCCCTCACCGAAGCCCTGCTGAAGGCCGGAACCACCGCCATCGCCTACGAAACCGTACAGGTCGAAGACGGCAGCCTGCCCCTCCTGATGCCCATGAGCGAGGTCGCGGGCCGCCTGAGCGTGCAGGCGGGCGCGTATCACCTGCAAAAGCCGGTGGGCGGGCGCGGCGTGCTGCTCGGCGGCGTGCCCGGCGTGCAGGCCGGACATGTGGTGATCGTGGGCGGCGGCGTGGTGGGCACCAATGCCGCAAAAATGGCGATGGGACTGGGCGCAAAAGTGACCGTGCTGGACGTGTCTCACCGCCGCCTGACCTACCTTGACGACGTGTTTTTCGGCAAGCTGACCACCATGATGAGCAGCGAAGCCAACATCCGCGCCCTGCTGCCCGAAACCGACCTGCTTGTGGGCGCGGTGCTGATTCCCGGCGCAAAAGCTCCCCACCTCGTCACCCGCGATATGTTGCCGCTGATGCAGGAAGGCAGCGTCATCGTGGATGTGGCCGTGGATCAGGGCGGCTGCGTGGAAACCATTCACGCCACCACCCATGACGACCCCACCTACCTCGTTGACGGCGTGATCCACTACGGCGTAGCCAATATGCCCGGAGCCGTGCCGCGCACCAGCACGTTTGCCCTGACCAACCAGACCTTGCCCTATGCCCTGCTGTTGGCCGATCACGGGATTGGCGCTCTGAGCCGTAACAAGGCCCTCAGCCTCGGCCTGAACACACACGCAGGCCAGCTCACCTATCAGGGTGTGGCCGATGCACTGGGCATGGAGTACGTGGAGACGCAGGCCGTCCTGGCGTAAACACAACCGGAAAGTCAGTGATGGACAGAGCGGCGGGGCCAGAGGTGCGCCCGCCGCTCTGCCGTCTAGCTCAGAAATACCGCTCTCTGGCCCACTCAAGGTTGGTCGGGCCATCTTCCCCCTTTCTGAGGCGTAACCTGACCATATGTTGTCTCGTCCCAGCCGCTCTATGGCCTTGCCCGCCGATGCAGACCCAAACGCACCACGTCCCAAACGCGATCCCAGGCAACTTCTGCGCCTCCTGGCGTATGCCCGGCCCTACTGGAAATTATTTGCCCTGGGCGTGTTGGCAACGCTGGTGTCCAGCGGTCTGAATCTGGTGTTTCCCAGCCTCTTTGGACGCCTGATTGACGCCTCATTTTTGAAGGTGGGCAGCACCGATACTGGGCCGCTTGACCGCACGGTGCTGAGTTTGCTGGGCATTTTTGCGCTCTCAGCGCTGTTTGGAGCTACCCAGTCTTATCTGCTGTCACGGGTGGGAGCCAGCGTGGTCGCCGACCTGCGGCGGGCGCTGTTTTCTCATCTGATTACGCTGTCGCCGCGCTTTTTTGGCGACCACAAGACGGGCGACCTCACCAGCCGCCTGACTGCCGACGTGGGAACAGTGCAGACCGTGACCAGTACCGCTCTGGCGCAGCTGGCCGCCCAGAGCGTGAGCCTGATCGGAGCCGTGATCCTGCTGATTACCACCAGCCCCCGCCTCAGCCTGCTGACCCTGGCGATCATTCCGCTGGTCATCGGCACCGCCATTACCATCGGGCGGCGCATTCGCAAAATCAGCCGCAGCGTGCAGGACGCCATTGCCGATGCCAACGCCAGCGCTGAAGAAGCCATCAGCGGCGTGCGCGTGGTGCAGAGCTTTACCGCCGAACAGGTGGAACGCAACCGCTATGGCCGGGGCGTGTTGGCAAGTTTCGTGGCGGCCCTCAAGCGGGCGCAGTTGCAGGCCCTGATGGCAGGCGTCATGAGCTTTCTGACCTTTGGGGCGCTGGCGTTGGTGCTGTGGTACGGCGGGCGGCAGGTCATGGCGGGCGACCTGACCCCCGGAAAACTGGTCAGCTTTCTGATCTACGCACTACAGGTAGGCGGCACAGTGGCGGCCCTGACCGGGATTTTCAATCAATTTCAGGAAGCGTTGGGAGCGTCGGGCCGAATCTTCGAACTGATGGACGAACGAAGCGACCTGCCAGAGCCGACCAAACCTGTGCCGCTGGCCCGTGCAGAAGGCCGCGTGACCTTTCAGAACGTCAATTTCAGGTATGAGGGCGCACCGATTCTGAACGGCATCAATCTGGACGTGCCCGCCGGACAGGTGGTGGCGCTGGTGGGGCCAAGTGGCGCGGGTAAAACCACCCTCGTCAACCTGATTCCCCGCTTCTGGGACGTGTCCGAAGGGCAACTGAGCGTGGATGGACACGATGTACGCGACTACACGCTGGAAAATTTACGGGCACAGGTGGGCCTCGTGCCGCAGGAAACGCTGCTGTTTTCGGGCACCGTGTCCGAGAACATCCTGTATGGCCGCCCCGACGCCACGCCACAGGAAATTGAGGCCGCCGCCCGCGCCGCCAATGCCCACCAGTTCATCAGCGCCTTTGAAAAGGGCTATGACACCGTGGTCGGTGAGCGCGGCGTCAAGCTATCGGGCGGTCAGCGGCAGCGGGTGGCAATTGCCCGCGCCATCCTCAAAGACCCGCGTATTCTGATTCTGGACGAGGCGACGAGTGCGCTGGACAACGAATCCGAATCGTTGGTGCAGCAGGCCCTCGAAACCCTGATGGTGGGCCGCACGACCTTCGTGATCGCCCACCGCCTCAGCACCATTCGCAATGCAGACCGAATCGTGGTGCTGGACGAGGGCCACATCGTGCAGGACGGCACCCACGAGGCGCTGATGGCTTCGGGCGGCGTCTACCGCGACCTCTACGAACTGCAATTCCGCAAAGAGCAGGAAGCGCGAGCAGAGCTGGTGTAAAGACAGGAGCAATTCGTGTAATACAGCAAAAAAGCGCCTGCCCCGATGATCTGGAGCAGGCGCTTTTTTGCTGTTTAGAATTAAAAGCTGTTTAAACTGAGAAGCTCAGTCCATCGCGCTGGCGAGGGCTGGCTCGGGCTGGCGGGCATCAGCTCCCAGCCCCCGCAGGCGCTCTGCAAGGCGTTCATAGCCCCGGTTCAGGTACTGCACGCCGTCGATCACGGTTTCGCCTTCACAGGTCAGGGCGGCGATAAACAGGGCGGCTCCAGCCCGCAAATCGGCGGCCTTGACGGGGGCAGCGTGGAACTTGGCTCCCTGAATGACCTGTGTATAACCACTGACCGTAATATCTGCGCCCATGCGGTGCAGTTCGGCCACATGCGTCAGGCGGTCAGGGTAGACGGGATCCTGTACCACGCTCGTGCCGGGAATGGTTGCCAGCAGCGTACTCATCTGCGGCTGCACATCGGTGGGAAAACCGGGGTAACTCTGGGTGGTCACATTCACAGGCTTCAGCTCGCGGTCTCTGGCATCCACGACCATCGTTTTGCCCGATTCGGTGACATCGACGCCCATTTCGCTCAGCTTGGCCGTCACGGCCCGCAGGTGGTCGGGGCGCACATTGGTCAGCGTGATACGGCTGCGGGTGGCGGCGGCAGCGATCATGAATGTCGCCGCTTCGATCCGGTCGGGGATAACCGTATATTCGCCGCCGTGCAGGGCAGGCACACCGTGAATGGTGAGAGTGTTGGTGCCCGCGCCCTCAATACGTGCGCCAAGACTGTTCAGAAACTCGATCATGTCGATCACATCGGTGTCGATGCTGGCGTTTTCGAGGACGACCACGCCGTCACCGAGGGCAGCGGCCAACACTGCGTTATGTGTGCCGCCCACCGTCAGAAGTTCGAAGGCGAACGTCCCGTTCAGGCTGCCTGTTCGCTCGGCCTCGAAATCGCCTCCGTCTTCGGTGATGTGCGCTCCGAGTGCCCGGAATGCCTTGACATGCTGATCCACCGGGCGCGGACCCCACGCACAGCCACCGGGCATGCTGACAGTCGCTTTTCCGGCGCGGGCCAGAATGGCACCCATGATGATGAAACTGGCCCGCATCTTGCTGACGAGCGCGTAGGGCGCGTGTGTACTCAGGATTTCGGGAGTGTACAGGCTCAGGCTGTTGGGGCCGACCCAGGCGTGACGCGTGCCGATATGCTGTGCCAGATCCAGAATCGTATCCACGTCACTGAGGCGGGGAATGCCGTGCAGCGTGACCGGCTCACTGCTCAAAAGGCTGGCGACGATGATCGGCAAGGCCGCATTTTTGCTGGACTGAACGGCGATCTCGCCGCTGAGTTCGCGGCCTCCCTGAATGTGCAGTGGGGTCAGTTGCATGAGGTTTCCTTATACAGCGCGGGGGCGCGGGGGATGAAGTTGGTGTGCCAGTAAAGCGTGGCAGAAAACGGAGAAGAAGCAGCCAGAATCGGTGGCAGATTCCCTCTTGACAGGTGCATCTTACACACGATACTCACTGCGCGTCTAGACCGAATGGACTCGCCACCTTCGGGGGTAGGCCCAGACTCACCTTACTTCCTCTACTCAGAGGCGACTGGTGAGCTGGGTGAGCCTGATGTTGAGGTCACTCTTGATGCATGCTACGCTGCCGACAGGTCAAGTCAACAAGCGCTCTGTAACTGTCCTCTGGATTCTTTTCCGCCTTCCCCTCTCATTTTCTCCCCACGCTTTCCATGTTGACTTGCGAGGGCCGAGCAGGAGCGTCATGCCCAAGAAAGACCGTAAACGCCTGCAGGTGGTCATCAGCGACGAGCAAGACGCGCTGCTGACGCGCACGGCGTATGAACTGTCCAGCCCCGAACGGCTGATCAGCAAAAGCGAAGTGGTGCGCCTCGCCATAGAAAAAATAGCCAAGGAACTCGGCGAAGGCGAAAATATGGAAGAGTACCGCGCCATTCTGGATCAGACCGAACCCGCTGACGACTCCTGAGTTGTTGACCCTCCTGGTCAGGCCGCCTGTGCAAATGGGCGGTTTTTTCCTGCTCAGACTTTTTTGGTCAGGCATCAGCTCCGGCACAGCCGCCTGAAGCTCTGGTCTATCAACTACCAGCCTGCTTATCGTTCTTACCCCATCAACTCTTCTGGTGGGCAACTCCTGATGCTGACAGCTTATGGCTACGCCCAGAACAGAGGGAATCCGGGCCACCCTCCTTTCCTATGACCCGGTTCGCTAGTGGCTGTAGGCCAGGTTTTCAGGCAACACGCGCCGCGCTCCCAGATAGCGGGCGGCCCAGTAGCGGTCTGACATCAGTTTGTCTACGGCCACCTGCCCTTTATAACTGTTGGCATTCACAAAGGTGTCTTCGCCCAGATAGATGCCCACATGCGTGACCGCGCCGCGCCCCTCGGTGTCGAAGAAGACCAGATCGCCCGGGAGCAGGGCAGCGGCGTCTATGGGCAACCCCGCCTGGGCCTGATCTGCGCTGCGCCGGGGCAACTGCACACCCAGCGGCACGAACACCTGAAGCACGAAGCCGCTGCAATCCGTTCCGGCTCTGGTGGCCCCACCAAAAGCGTAGGGCGTACCCAGCAGCGCCATTGCCGCGCTTCGCCAGTCGTTGGGCAGGGCACTGGACAGAGCTTCTGGGGGTGCAACAACGCCCGGATTCTGGTTCGGCACCTGACCGGGTACCCGCAGACTCTGGCTGTCCTGGCTCTGGCTGCTCAGGACAGGCGACAACGTGGGAACAACCGGAGGCTGGGGCGCAAGAGCCTGCACGGTCGGAGCTGATACGGGCAGCAGGGGGACTGGAGCCACAGCAACAGGCGCAGATACGGACAGGCGCAGGCTCTGACCCACACTTAGCACTGCGCCAGCAGGCAAACCATTGGCCGCCAGCAGCGCATCCACCGTCATTCCGTAGCGGCGGGCCAGCCCATACAGCGTTTCGCCGGGTTGCACCACATGGGGCGGCAGTTCCCGAATCCGCACCGTCTGACCTGCCCGCAGATCCACGCCCCCCGCCGCGTTGGGGGTCAGGCCGTTGAGGGCCAACAGTGCCTCCAGACTGATGCCTGCCCGTCGGGCCAGAGCATAGGCGGTGTCACCGGGCTGTACCGTGACCGCGAAAAGGGCAGGATCGGTGGGAGGAACAGTACCCCCCGCCGCATCTGCTCCACCAGACAGGCCCGCGCCTAGCAGCAGGCCAACCGTCATCAGAGGGGCCAGAGCACAGCGGCGAATTGAGAGAACGTAGCGCACTAGAAAGGTCTCACAGGGAGCTTCAGGACAGGCCACCAAAGATCAACAGACCTTCAGGTGACGCTCAGGACAGGATTAAGCGCACCGTAACACGCGCACCTTTGACCTGCCAAGCCCCCCATGCCAATGATGAAGACGTCTGCCCGCCGTCCTGCATGACTGACTGAAGGACAGTTCAGGGCACGGCGCACGCCTCAGGAGTCTATCCTGCGGGAATGCTTGCGCGTGCCCACGCGTGGGGCAGCCGAACATTCAGCGCCCTGCGTCACCCTGCCTACCGCCGTTACTGGTTTTCCCAACTTCTCTCGCTGGTGGGGTCCTGGATGCAGGCCACTGCCCAGCAGTACCTGGTGCTGGAGCTGTCGGGCGGCAGCAGCGCGGCTCTGGGCTGGGTCACGGTGGCGCAGTTTATGCCCAGCCTGCTGCTGTCGCTGTTTGCAGGCGCAGTGATCGACCGGGTACCTCGCCGCCGGGTCCTGATGACCACGCAGATTACCCTGCTCATTACAGCAACGGCGCTGGCCGTCACCACCCACCTGGGGATCGTGACCCTGCCACTGGTCATGCTGCTGGCCTTTATCAGCGGCACGGCCAACGCCTTCGATATGCCTGCCCGCCAGAGCATGGTCGTGGACTTTGTACCGAGAAGCGACGTGCCCAACGCGGTGGCCCTCAACAGCCTGTCTTTCAATGTGAGCCGCACCATCGGGCAGGCCCTGTTCGGCGTGGTGGCGGCGCTGGGCATCACCCTCCTGGCTGGCGGCAATTCCGACAACCTCTCGCGGCTGGCTCTCCCCTTTTACCTGAATGTGGCCTCGTTTTTCGTGGTGCTGTTCGTGATCGCCACACTGCCCTTTCCGGCCCGCGACGGCGGTCAGCACGGCAGCATGGCCGAAGACGTGCGCGAGGGTCTGCGTTATGTACGCGGCACACCCGCCGTCCGGAACGTGATGTTCCTGGTGGGCGCACTCAGCCTGACGGTCATCAACTTCAACGTGATTATTCCGTATTACGCCCGCGTGGTATTTGATGCACGGGAAGCAGCATTCGGCGTGCTGAGCGCGTCCTTTGGTGTGGGGGCAATTGCGGGGGCACTCTGGCAGGCCAGCAAGCCCAATCCCCTCAAGAATCTCCGCATCGGCAGCATTATTTTGCTGATCAGTACAGTCGCGTTGGCCTTCGCTCCTGGTCCGGCCATCGCCACACCAATTCTGGCCGTGTGCGGCTTCGGGATGTTGACCCTGCTGGTCAGTGCCAACTCCACTGTTCAGTTGACTCTGCCCGACCACCTGCGCGGGCGCGTGATGAGCCTGTATTCCTTTGTATTGGTCGGCATGGGACCGCCCGGAGCATTGATCGCCAGCAGTCTAATTTCCAAAGATGGGCTGCTGGGATCGCGCTGGGGTCTGGTCACGTTGGCCGTGCTGGGAGCCCTGTCGGTGGCGGCGCTGTGGCGCAGGCTGCCGCGCAAGCTGGACAAGCCGCAGCCTCCAGCACAGGCTGTGGGACTGTCCAGCGCCGATTAAGCAGCGTGTGGTGGTTGTGTTTCAAGGCTCCGGTGCAGGGTCTATTGCCCACCCTGGCATTCCTCAATAGTGGATAAGCTTTCAGGTTTCAGGTTTAGCGGGGCGGGGGCTGTTATGCTGCGGGTATGGGTTCAGACCGCTCCCCGGATCGCTCACATCTCGTCTTGACGTGGACGCTGGTGGTGCTGGCTGTCGGCGCACTTGTCGGCATCGGTACCACCGCCGCGCTGTTGGCCCGCAAAGGTCGTCCTCTGCCCGACGACCCGGATGAACCTCTGTTCATCTGAAAAGATTCAGGGCACGAACACGGGGCGGGTCAGCCAGTACATCTCGGCTGTCCGCCCCGTTTTGTGGGCCGCCCTCAGAACGGCCAGATTCTGGGAATGATCAGCATGGCGACCACGAACGTGACCAGGGTCAGGCCCGCGCCCACCCGCACGAAATCAAGGAAGGTATAGCGTCCGGGGCCGTAGACCAACATGCAAGATGGCTCCAGCGGCGTGATGAAGGAATTGCTGGCCGCCACCGTGATTCCGATGGCGAAGGGGCGCGGATCGTAGCCCAGTGCGTTGGCCGTGCCGATAGCCAGCGGCAGCATGACCAGTGCGGCGGCCTGATTGCTCATGGGTTGGGTGAGGGCCACTGTGACGGCGAACAGGGCCGCCAGGAGGCCGTATGGCCCCAACGGTTCCAGCACGCCCGACAGCGTCGTCGTGAGAACTTTGGCCGCGCCGCTGGATTCGAAGGCCGTACCGAAGGCCAGCATGCAGGCCACCAAGACCAGAATCGGCCACTCGATGCTGCGGTAGGCCTCTTCCGGAGTGATCAGGCGCAGGGCTACGCTGAGGGCCACGGCCACGACTGCCGCCACCGCCAGCGGCACCAGCCCGAGGCCACCTGCCAGTACCGCCCCGCCGAACAGGAGCAGGGCCAGCGGCGCACGGCGCAGATCGCGCACCTGTTCAGTCAGGTCGCCCAGCACCACCAGATGCTCTCCCAGCGCCTCTATACGGGCCGCACTGCCCTGAACCAGCAGCACATCTCCAATTTGCAGGCGGGTATGACCCAGGCGCTCCACCATGCGGTCATCCAGTTTTCTGGCTGCGGCCCGCTCCAGTGTGCGCGAACGGCGGTGCAGCGCCAACACCGACGCCCCGTAACGCTCCCGAAACTGACTCTCGCGTAGGGTGCGCCCCAGCAGGCTCGAACCGGGCATCACCACAGCTTCGACCAGCCGAACATCGCCCGGACGGGCCGCGCCACCCAAACCCGCGGCCCCGCCGTCTGCGGCAGAGAGAGCCTGTAATTTCTGCTCGCTGCGGCTGATGACGCCCAGCGCCGTTTTGCCTGCCAGAATGCGCTCGGTGCGGCCCTCTACGGTCAGAGTATCGCCTTCCTGAACAATGAAATCTGGGCCGGGGCCGTAGCTGCTTTCTGTGGTTCCGGCCCGGCGCACTGCCACCACCGTCAGGCCGTAATCACGTCCCAGCCCACTTTCGCGCAGGGTCAGGCCGATCAGAAGACTGGCCGGAGCCACCGTCAGGTCGGCCAGGTAAGCCCGCACGCCTTCCGCCAGTTCGGTGTCGCGGGCAGGCAGCAGGCGGGGGGCCACAAAAAACAGATAAGCAAGGCCGATGACGGCGCAGGGAACGCCCACCCAGGCCAGTTCAAAAAAGCCCAGAGGTTTGAGGCCACTGGCCGGAAGCGCCCCCGACACCACCAGATTGGTACTTGTGCCAATGACCGTGATCGTACCGCCCAGAATGCTGGCAAAAGCCAGAGGCATCAGCGCACGGCTGGCCGGAATGCCTGCCCGCCGGGAAGCGCCCGCCACCACAGGCAGAAACACGGCGGTGGTGGCCGTATTGCTGGTAAAGGCACTCACGCCCGCCACTGTGCCCAGCAGTCCGCGCAGCAGCGCCGCCGGATTGCCTGCCCGGCGCGTCAGCGTCATGCCGATCCATTCGATCACGCCCGCCCGCAGCAGCACCCGCGTCAGCACGAACAACGAGGCCAGGGTCAGCACAGTATCGTTGCCAAAACTGGCAAAGGCGACTTTGGGTTCGATCAGCCCCAGCACCAGCAGGGCAGAAAGCAGACAGAGAGCGGTAACGTCGATGGGCAGCCATTCGGTGGCAAACAGCACCAGCGCCGCCACGAACAGAATCAGGATGAGCGTGACGGGTTCCATGCGTTCAGGCAGACTGCCCCGGCGCCGTGGACGCTACGTGAGGAAAAGGCCCACGAGAGGTTTATAGAGCCGGGAGAAGTGTTTACAGAAGCAGGAGAAGTTCAGGGCAAGGGCGAAGTTGCCGCCGCAGTCCGGGCCAGACGGGTCAGTGCGTCGGTCAGCACCAGCACGGCGCGGTCATATTCGGCCAGGTCCAGCCGTTCCTCGGGGGTGTGATCCAGACTGCTGTCGCCGGGGCCGTAAGCCAGCGTGGGCACGGGCCAGAGTTCAGCGACCACATTCATGTCGCTGGTGCCGGTCTTGACCTTGAAGGTGGGAGTGCCTCCCTGAGCGCGAATGGCAGTGCGCAGGGCACGGGTCAGCGCATTATCTTTAGGATGCCGCACAGCGCTTTCATGTCCGGTGAAGCTGATGTCAGCGGTAAGGCCAGTGGCGGCCTCATAGACAGCGTCCTGAGCAGCGTAGGGCGCAAGCTCTGGCGGCAGGCGCAGGCCCACGCTGGCCCAGGCCGTCTGCGTCAGCCCGTCGCTCAATGCGCCCAGATCCTGCAAGGTGGCCTGCACGCGGTCAAAAATACCGGGGCTGCCCGCACCTACACTCTCTGCCCACGCCCGAATTCTGAACCAGGCTTCTGTCAGGTCATCGGCGGCGCTGGTGCCCTCTCCGGCAGTATGAAAGTTGTCTTTGGTCACGCGCAGCTTGGCGACCAGGCGGCCCTTATACCCCAGCGTGAGGCCCGCCCAACCGCTGGGTTCTCCGATCAGCACGGCGTCAGGCGTCAGGGTATGCATGGCGTGACGTGCGCCCCGGCTGCTGGGAGCTTCTTCCTCAGTGGCCCCGATGCACACGAAACGGGCCTGAGCCAATGCCTCTGGCGGCAGGGCGGCGACGGCAGCCACGAAGGTACAGAAGGGGCCTTTGGCATCCACGCTGCCGCGCCCGTGCAGCACGCCGGATTCATCTACATGAACCGGAATGTTGCCCGGTACGGTGTCTATGTGCCCCAACAGGGCCACCGTATATGGTCCACTGCCCCGCTCGCCCACCGCGTTGCCTGCCTCGTCAATGTGCGCCGTAAACCCATGCGCGGTCATCCAATCGGTCAAAAACCGCGCCGCCACGCCTTCCTCTCCAGACACAGACGGAATCCGCACGGTTTCTATCAACAGTTCACGGGCCTCCTGCTGGGCAGGGGTCAGGGCCAGACCGGGCGCGGTGGAATCGGCAGTGGGGTCGGAGGTCATCGGGGTGAGATTACCTCACCGGAGTGACCACCATGAGATCGGCCCCGCAGCCTGCGGACAGACGGCGGGAGCAGGCGACGTTTTTATCATCACCGCCTTCTGACGCACCTCCTGCCCGCTTCAGCCTCGAATCGGCTCTGACTCTGGTGTCCTCAATTGTTGGTATTGCTGCTCTCTGGGTTGCTCGTCTCTGCGTTGCCGCCATTTCCGGTGGCCCGCGCAATGCCCACCAGCAGGCGGGCCAGTTCCGCCAACGTCAGCAGGGAGATTCCACCCACACCGCCTGCGATCAATGTCCAGATACCGCTGAGTCCCTGTCCGGCAGTAAACAGGAAGAAGGCCAGGGCGATGGCTGACACTCCCAGCACCACCCCCAGAATCCGCAGTCGGCTGACCAGCGCCTCCACTGCATCGGCCTGAGCGTACAGACCACTGGCCGAGGCGCTGCGTGTGGGCAGGGTTCGGATGGCTTTGGGCGAAGAAGCGGAAGTAGACGGAGTGGAGGCGGGAGCCGTTGCCGCTGGAGTCGGAGCTGACGGCGTCTGCGTTGCTGGAGGCTGCGTTACTGAAGTCGGCGCTACAGGAGTTTGAGCTACAGGAGTCTGTGCGGCCACTTTGGGCGCGGCAGCCGTCATGGGCTGCACCACCGGAGCCACCGGGCTGGCGGTCACATGATTGGATGAAGCAGGTCGCGTGCTGGATGGTGAAAATCCGCTGGAAGAAATGACCACCGGCTGGGAAGTCTGCGGTTGGGGTTTGGCCGGGGCCGCAGCAGGCTTGGTGAGGGTGGGAGCAGCGCTGATGGTGGTTCGGGTCACCGGGGCAGCGGCGGGGGCCTGCGCCTGTGGCTCCGTATCTTCGTCAGGATCCCCGATGACGATGGTGGGGGCCGTTTTCTGGGCTTCTGGCCTGTGTGGTTCCGGCGCGGCAACAGTATTGGCCGGGGCCACTGGGGCTGGTGCAGCCGTGACCGCCGCCTGCGGACTGACGACAGCCTTCTCACTGACTGGCTCGGCAGCTGCGGGCGGAGATGAGGTGGCCTGCTGCTTGGCACGGGCGGTGGTGTCACGAACCTGGGCGAAGAAAGCCTGCACGCGGGCAGCATCAAAACCCAATAGGCTGGCCGTCAGTGCCGTACCAGCGGGCGTTTCTACGCGCAAGATGCCCTCCTGATCGCTGTGAATGCGGGTCAGGTCGCGCAGGGTGACTCGCCGGGTGCCGCCCGAATCCTGAAACAGCAGGGTCTGCGCGGTCAGCACGAAGAGGCCGTCCTCACGTTCCAGTGAAGCGAGGGGAGATTCATCCATTCCGGTGGCCTTCAGGGCCGATTGGGCGCGGTCAGTCATGCGTGTGCTCCTCTGTGAACAACTCCAGCACAAGTAGGATGCGGCAAGGAAAAGAAAGGGGTGGCCTGCAAGGAGACATTCACTGTGCCATGCAGCATACCGACTTGATTCACAGTTCGCGCCCTCTAGCCTGATTGGGCCTTCACGCATGAAGAGGCCCCTAAGCTCGGCTCACTCTGACGGCTCCCCGACACGCGCACACTGAAGCCATGACCGACAACTCGAACCGCTACGGCAACGAACCTCTGGGCAAGAGCGTGGAAGAGATCGAGCAGGACTCAGGCAATCTGGTCAACTCCCCGGTCGAAGGAGAACAGCGTCGGGACAGTGACGCGACTTTCGTTCCGGCCATCGCCAACGGCAACGCCAGCGGAATTCCAGGCACTGGCACCGGCACGGCAAGCGGCGTTCCGGCCATCCTGCACACCAATCTGCTGAGAGACGTGGAGGCGACCAACACCGCAAACGATGGAACGACCCGCGAGAACCGCGACAGCAGCGAAGAATAACGGGCACATTCTCTACAGGGAGGAGGGAAACAGGACATTTCAACCTGTTTCCCTCCTCCCTTCTTTATAGCGGCTCTATTCCCCGTATTTACTCAGCACCTGTTCGGTACGGGCGCTCTTGACCCGGTTCACCAACCGTTCGTATTCATGACGGTCACGGAGGCTCTTGCTGAGCGTCAGCGTACTGGCCGTCAGAAAGATCGTGCCCATGTACAGGTAGCCTTTGATCCACCAATCTACAGGCAGGTAATACACGCCCACGACCATCAGAGTGAAGCTGAGGCCGAACGCGATCCAGATAAAGCTCATCCATGCGGGTGAATCGCCCTGAATGTCAGGGTTGCTGTACAGGTTGGGCTGAGTCATGGGCAAAACCTCCTGAAGACAAGACAAGAACAGTGGGACAGACCAGCTTGGGAACAGAGGGAAGCCGAGGCGGAACCGAGAAGAATCAACCCAGAGCGCTTGATTTGTACCAGGTTGAATCTTGAACTCAGCATAAATAGTTGCACTGACCGCGCCCCAGTTCTGGAACGCGGTGTAGAAATTGAGGGAAGGTTCAGAAAAGCTCGGGGCAGTGCTCCCCTGTTCAGCCATCAATGGGCATCGGTGGGCAGGTAATCGAACCGCGCCCCTAGCGCCTCCAGATGTTGGAAGAATTGAGGATAACTTTTGCGGATGTGATGGGCGCCCGTGATCTGCAGAGGCGCGTCGGCCCGTAGCCCCAGCAGGGTCAGCAGCATGATCATGCGGTGGTCGCCGTGCCCATTGACCGTGATGCCGCCTGCGATTCTCTCGGTTCCAGTAATGGTCAGGCTGTCTTCTGTCTCGGAAGTCTGCAGGCCCAGCCGCTCCAGTTCGGCCCGCGTATCGCTGATGCGGTCGCACTCCTTGAGGCGCAGGGTATACACGTTTTCCCAGGTGGTGGTGCCGGATGCAGCAGCGGCAGCAGCAGACAGAGCCTGCACCGCGTCAGTGAAGCCGTCTCCGTCACGGGTCACGGCGCTCAGCGGCAGGCCTCCGCGCACGATCAGGGTGTCGCCTTCACGGGTAATATCGGCTCCCATCTGGCGCAGCACCTCTACAGCCTCGCGCTCGCCCTGAAGGTCATGCTCGCGCAGATTGCTGAGGCGCAGCACGCCGGGGCGGGTGGCCGCAGCAGCCAGCAGCGCAGCACTGCCGGGATAGTCGCCGGGCACCAGCACCCGTCCTGCACGGTAGCTCTGGCCGCCCGGAATAGAAATCCGGCTGAGGTCCTCGCTGGCACTGGCCTGCACCCCGAACGCCGCCAACGTATCCAGCGTCTGACGCAGGGGCGCGTGACTTTTGATGTTTCCAGTCAGGCGCAGTTGCAGGCCACCGGGCAGCAGCGGGGCCAGGAACATCAGGGCGCTGGCGTATTGACTGGAACGCTCGGCACTGACTTCCACAGGGCCGCCCCTCACCGGCCCGCTGATGGAAATGGGCAACCTGCCCTGCTCGCTGGCGACCCGTGCGCCCAATCGCTCCAGTGCGTCCAAGAGGTCACCCTGTGGGCGCTTGCCCAACGAATCTGGGTAATCGGTAACAAACGTGGTCTCGGTGGTCAGGGCCGCCACTCCCATCAGAAAACGGGCCACTGCACCTGCATTACCCGGATTCAGGGTCACGCCCGCCGCCGGATGTGCGCCGAAGCCCCGGATCACGGCGTCGTCTCCGACCAGTTCCACGCCCGCGCCCCAGTCGGCAAGGCAGCGCAGCATCGCCCCGGCATCCTCGCTGGTCGCCACGCCCACCACGCGGGTTTCCCCGACGGCCAGCGCGGCCGCCAGCAGATAACGGGTGGTGTAATTCTTGCTGGGCTGCGCCCTCAACTCGCCCCGCAATTCGGCAGCGGGGTACACCATCACATCAAAACGTTCGGGCAGGCCATCGGCACTCATGGCGTGAGGCTAGCGCGGCAGGCCGGGGCAGGCAGGTGGGCAGATAAGACAGGGGTTCACGAACTCCCGCGCCGTTCGTGCATCTGGGCATTGAAGGCCGCCGATCCTCCACGCGCAATGCTGAGGGTCTGCCACTGTGCGCCGCGCAGCGTTTTGACCAAGAAAATCAGTTGATAGACATGTCCGCTGTAATGAGCCACCTGCCGCTGCACTGCTTCCAGTACGGTATGGACCTCGCCCCGGATGGTCAACGGGCGGGTCAGGTCGGCGGGCGTCAGGTGATCGAGCGCCGCAAAAAATACTGCCCAGCCTCCTTCCCATTCAGCCTGCACCTCCGGCAGAGTCTCCAGGTGCCGCTCGAACTCGGCGTCGCGGTTGCGCGTGGTGGCCTCGCCTTCCACTGCCGCCGCATACCCCAGTTGCAGGCCGCCCCAGCGAGACCGCATGTTTCCGGCCAGATGCTGCACCAGAATGGCGGCGCTGTTGCCCTCCTCCGACAACGCCGTAGCAATCTCGGCTTCCCGCAACTGCGCCAGCGCTCCGTCTCCCAGCGCCTTGACGCCCCGCATCCGCGCCCGCACATCTGTCAGGTATAACACCGCAATATCCACTGGAGTCATGGCATCCACAGTACTTCCGGTGTCCTGCTTGTTGGTAACGCTGGCCTGCTTCAGTACGTCGTCACCGTGACCTGCGCTTGCCCCAGGGTCAGATTGACCTCGAAACCGTTGGGCAGACGCGTCACCGTGCAGGCACTCACCCTGGCCTCTGCAATACCGCTCCGGTACGCTCCCCGGCAATCCTCCGAAGATCCGGCTTCCAGAAAAGGCTGGGCCGGGTCAGTTTTCCATGCCCGTTGCGCCGTTGTTTGCACGGTGCGGGCATAGGCGCGGGCTGCCACCACATCTGCGCTGCGAGTCTGGCGAGTGTGGAGGCCCAATCCGACCAGCACAGCCAGGGCCAACGGCAGGATCAACCAACGCGGCGGGAGCTTGATTCGGGAGAAGCGCATTTCACCCGGCATCTTAATAGACTTGAGAATCAGGCGTGAAGAACGCCAACCAAGTCAATCGAAAGAAGTCAAATGTCCCTGAGAACTGGTGAGTCATGCAGAGTGGAGTTTGATTTTTGTTGACCATTCTGTCATTAAAGTCAATGACCTCAAGTTTGAATGCGCATTCAGCTTTCTACTTGGTCAAACTGTAAGACATCATCATTAAAATCTATTAATGCCAGGCGCATGATGAGTTCGGCCAGAAGTCCAGGTGGTGCTCGAGCGCCCAAATTTACTCAGCCGCCATTTGCGGTTGTGACCTGTCGTTTCTTGATTTCAGTCACCATCCATAGCGGTACTTGGGAGAACAACAATGAAACGTATGCTGCCATTCCTTGGCGTCTTGTTTGCTGGTGTCGCTCTTGCCCAAACCAATGTCGGCGGGCCAGACACCTCCGGGCCAGCTCTTAATGCAGGTCAGTACAACCTGATCTACAACTTTCTCTCTTTCGCTATTGCGGCCATGGGCGCGTCTGCCATCTTTTTCTTCCTGTCCCGTTCCAACGTGGCTCCCAAATACCGCGTGGCGCTGCTGATCAGCGGCGTTGTCGTGAGTATTGCGGCCTACCACTATGTCCGAATTTTCAACTCCTTCGAGGCCGCCTACGCTCTGAACGCGGCGGGTGTATATGCCCCCACCACCGTGCCCTTTAACGATGCCTACCGCTATGTAGACTGGCTGCTGACCGTGCCCCTGTTGCTGGTCGAAGCCGTTGCCGTGCTGGCCCTGGCGCGGAACGTGGCCAATAGCCTGATCCTGCGCCTAGCCGTGGCCGCCGTTCTGATGATCGCTCTGGGCTACCCCGGCGAGGTGGCGAACGACACCGCAACCCGCTTCCTGTGGGGCACCCTCAGCACCATTCCTTTCCTGTACATCCTCTACATCCTGTGGATTGAATTGGCCCGCGCCACCGAGCGTCAGACCAGTGAAGTCAAGGTGCTGGTTCGCAATCTGCGCCTGTTGCTGCTGGCCTCCTGGGGCGTGTACCCCATCGCCTACATTCTGCCGATGCTGGGCATTGTCGGATCCGGGGCGGTGGTGGGCGTACAGGTCGGCTACACCATTGCCGATGTGCTGGCCAAGCCCCTGTTCGGCCTGCTGATCTACGCCATCGCTGTAGCCAAAACCCGCGATGATGGTGGTGTGGTGGAGAGCGTCAATACTGCAGGTGCACCCCTTCCCGTCAACGCTTCCGACTGAGAAACGATGGCCTGAAAACCTGATACAAGAACAAAGGCCGCCTCCACAGAGAAGCGGCCTTTGCTTGTGGAAGCTGGTCTGACCAACCTCCGGTGCTGGTTTACTGAACGAACTCGCCACCATGACGGGCGGCAGCGGCGGCCACCACGTCGTGCGGCACGGAGTCTTCGACAGCGATGGTGCGTCCACCACTGGAAACGGTGTCATTCATACGGTCGTAATGCGCGTCGTCTACATCGTAGCTGCTGTTGTACGTGCCAGTGCCGTTGGTTTCATCGACACCCGCTGCGCCGCCAATCGCGCCCACGCCTGCACCCACGCCCGAGCCGAGCGCCGCCATACCCAGAATCACGGGAATGGCTGCCAGCCCGCCCGTTGCCACCGTTGCCACGACGCCTGCCACTGCGCCTACAGCCACACCGACGCCCGTACCTTTCACTGCGCCTGCGCCTGCATCCTCGGCAGTGCCGCCACCGTAATCTGCACCCAGATCATTGGTGACGCCCGTGGTGCTCGCCATGCTGCTATCCGTCATACCGCTGCGGCGGTTCAGAGATGCAGAACCCATCTCGGGCCGGATGACACCCTGGCTTTGCAGGTCCTGGACAAAAGCGTCGGCTTGCGCCACCGTCGGGAAGATCAGATGTTTCATGCCTCACAGTGTGAAACGGGCACGATCCGTACAGATGAGATGCCCGCCAAAGGTGGTTTAGGGCATCCAGAGGTCCTGCAAACACTCTGGTGGGCTTATCTGACTTTTAGGCTAAGCGTGACATTCACACGTATGACAGCCTATTTGGTCAACCGATATTGGCGGCCACCTTCTACATTCAAGATCACTTCCGGCTTACCCGCAGTGACTTTGACTGTGCAGGTCGTGACGGTGTCCGGCAGCGGCGTCTTGAGCAGATCGGCGCAGTTCTGTTCATAAGAGATATTCGGAGAGGGGTTGCTGCTCAGGGCCGCCTGCACGGCACGGGAACCGTATTCGCGGGCGGCGCGGCCCTGAAAACTGAAGGTTGCCACCAGCAGACCGATCAGGGCAAAAAAGCCAACCAGAATCCAGAGAAAACTGCGAAAAATGTTCTTGCGCTGGGCGTCGCTGATGGTGCGGAGCGGAGGCTGACTGGGCGTACTCATGGGGGCAGCCTAGCAAGGTAAAGAATCAAAGGAGTGACAGCGGCTGGCAGAACAGGGCGGAGGGCAAAGACGGGTTACACTGGGCCGCGTATGAGCCGAGTCATCATTATTGGAGCGGGCGGCGTGGGCAACGTGGTTGCCAAAAAATGCGCCCAGAACGACAGCGTATTCACGGAAGTGCTGATCGCCACGCGAACCGTGAGCAAGGCCGATAAAATTGTGGCCGAAATTCAACAGCACATGCCGGACAGCCAGACCAAATTCAGCACGGCCAGCGTGGACGCCGATCACGTCCCGGCTCTGGTGGAACTGTTCAACAGCTTCAAACCCGAACTGGTGATCAATGTGGCCCTCCCCTATCAGGATCTGACGATCATGGACGCCTGCCTGGAGACGGGCGTGCATTACCTCGATACCGCCAACTACGAGCCGCTGGACGTTGCCAAGTTCGAGTATTCATGGCAGTGGGCCTACCGCGAGCGCTTCGAGAAGGCGGGCCTGATGGCGCTGCTGGGCTGCGGCTTCGATCCCGGCGCGACCAACGTGTTTACCGCCCACCACGCCAAGCATCACTTCAAAGAGATTCATTATCTGGACATCGTGGACTGCAACAACGGCAACCACGGCAAGGCATTCGCCACCAATTTCAACCCTGAAATCAATATCCGCGAAATTACGGCCAACGGGCGCTACTGGGAAAACAGCCAGTGGGTCGAAACCCAGCCGCTGGAAATCGCGCAGGACATCTATTACCCCAAAGTGGCGACCCGCAAGAGCTTCGTGCTGTACCACGAGGAACTTGAATCGCTGGTGGTCAACTTTCCGACCATCAAACGCGCCCGCTTCTGGATGACCTTCGGTGAGGCATACATCAAGCATCTCAGCGTGCTGGAAGCCGTGGGCATGACCTCCATCGAACCGATCAACTTCCGGGGCCAGCAGGTCGCGCCCATCGAGTTCCTGAAGGCCGTGCTGCCCGCCCCCGAAAGCCTCGCCGCCGACTACAGCGGTAAAACCTGCATCGGCGTGCAGGCTCGCGGCATCGGTCTGGACGGCAAAGAGAAGGTGCACTTCGTGTACAACGTCTGCGACCACGCCGAAACCTTCAAGGAAGTGCAGGCGCAGGCCATCAGCTACACCACCGGCGTACCCGCCATGATCGGGGCCATGCTGATGCTTCAGGGCACCTGGAAAAAAGCGGGCGTGTACAACGTGGAAGAATTTGACCCCGATCCTTTCGTGGCCGCCATGAACCAGTGGGGCCTGAAGGTGGAAGAACTCAGCGGAATCGAACTCGTTCACGACTGAGTGAGGGTAGAGGACGTGGGTTGTCGGTTGTAGGAAAAAAACAACGGAAAAAGAAAAGGGCGGGGGCGTTTGGATGCGCTTCCCGCCCTTTTTATGGATAGGCATTGCGTGGAGCAGAACGGATGCTGACACCGAGTGCCTGTCAGGTCTCCACTGCACCCGCATCAAAACGAACACAGACTCTCCCAGCCTATTCTCAGAAGCCGAATTAGGGAATGTACAGCACGGGTTTGCACTCATCCACACCAATCAAGTCAATGTCGGCACGGCGAGTCGTGGCCCAGTCATCCCGCCGGAGTATCCACCGGTTCAGGACGGCTGGCTCGCCGCGCCGGGTGGCCCAATCGCTGCCGTTGGGCTGATATCCCAGGGCCGCCGATACGCGGTTGGAGGCCGTATTGTCAACAAACGCTTCACTGGTCGCTTCCGCTGCGCCCAATCCCTCGAAGGCAAGGTGAAGGATGGCCGAGCGCATCTCACGTCCCAGACCTCGCTGCCGGAAGTCTGGGGCCAGCCAAGAAAAACTGGTCACGGTTTGAAAGGTGTCGAAATTCACGCCGATCAGGTCCTGCATCCCCACGGCCCTGTTGCCCAGCACAACCACAAAGTACAGCCGCCAGGTATCGGGGCGAACCGTGCCGCGCCCGCGCCAGATGGCCTGAAGCCACTTTCTTTCTCGCAGCGGACTCTCTTCGTACAGAGACATAGGATCATCGAACGGGTAGGGCGGCGGCCCGATCATGCCCCGACGAACCACCGGAAGAAGCTGGGCCAGCAGGTCATCCGTGGCTCCGTGAAGCTCCAGCTTTGGCGTGATGACCCTGACATTGAGCGGCGGATAGAAGGTTGGCGACATCGCTACAGAAAGCCACGGGCGACCCGGAAAAAGCATGGGCAAAAGGGCTTATGACCCCCTTCAGGCACCCAGGACGTCCTGCTTCTTACTCCAGCCGGTCCAGCCGTACCCAGCCCCAGCGCAAGGCCCCCAACGTACCCAGCACCGTTGCCAACGCCAGCCCGATCAGGCCCAGAATTCCTTCGGGGGCGGCCAGAGCGCTGTAGCCGGGAAACAGGTCGGGGCGCAGCACGCTTGCGGCCACCGGGCGGGCCAACAGCAGGAGCGCCAGCACGGAATAGGCGAGGCTCAGGCCCATGAAGGCCAACCCGCCGGGACTGACCCCGATTTCGGCGGGGTTGTCGGCGTCGAATTTGGGAGCCGCCGCGCCGAGGCCCACGCCCAGAGCCGTGATCACAAAGGCGTTGCTGACGCTGACCAGCCCGCTGAGCAGAAACAGGGTGGGGCCGAGGCTCATGCTGCGGGCGCTGACCAAGCCCATGACCAGGCCCAGAATCAGTGTGACGGGCAGCACGCCCAGAAACTTGCTGACCACAATCTGGCGGGCGGTGATGGGACCAGTTCTGAGCAGCCAATAGGCGCGGCCTTCCACCGACAGGGCCGGAAACGCCAGCCGCACCGCCACACCCGCCACGATGAAGCCCTGAAACGCCAACTGCACGTACCCGAGAATGCCCCGAAACTGCGGAATCGGAATCGGCACCGACTTGACGCTGACGAGATACACGCCGGCCAGCGCGACCACGACCAGCAGTTGACTCCACTGGGTCGGGTCGCGCAGGGTCAGGCGCAGATCCTTGTAGGCGAGGCTGCCGCCGATGCCGAAGCGGGCCGCAAAACGTTCGGCGGCACTGGCACGGCGGGGGCGTGGATCGAGCCGGGGCGTGCTGGAATCCAGCGCCCGCGCCCACCCTTCCTGATAGGCGCGGGTGGCGAGGGCGGTGGCCGCCAGCAACAGGCCCCCAGCCAGCAGCAGCAGCGGCAACAGCGGCCACGCCAGTTGCCCCTGTGCGGCCTGCCAGATCCCCTGCGAGGCCCACGCGGGCGGCAGGAGTGGACTGGTCGGACTGGCAAAGTTTTTCAGGAGGGCCTCAAACTGGGCCGGGTCCTGCACCTTCTGCACCAGGATTTCGGGCCGCAGGGCACGGATGGCGTACACCAGACCCGCACTGAGAAGCACGCCCAGCGCCGTGGAGACCTCGCGCACACGGCCCACCGGAGCCACGCGCATCAGGCCCACGGCCAGGAGTGCGCCGAGGCCCACCGGGGCGGCGAAAGTCAGAATTGCAGCCGCCAGCATGACAGGATAGGCCCACACCGGAGCATGGAAAAATACGCCGATGGTCGCCAGCAGCGGCAGCATCAGGAACAGCGGCACAAGCGCGGTATTCAGGAATGTCTCAAAGACCTTCAGGCCAAAGACCCGGCGCGTGGGCAGGGGCTGGGTCAGCAAAAAATTCAGGTCGTCGCTGAGATACAGCGTAGAAATGGCGGTGGTGGTGGCGCTGAAGGTCACGCCGCTGCTGAGGGTAATCAGGCCGATTTCCAGAATGCGGGCAAACACGTTGGTGCCGATGGAGCCGAAACGGCCCAGAAACTGGAGTGAACGCCACGTGCCGTAGACCTCTGCTGACACCAGAACCACCGCCAGCAGCACCAGAAAAGCGTATCCCCACTTTGGCCCGCGCCGCAGCGTATGCCCGAAAGCGGTGGCCTTGAGCGCCAGCAGGCTCGGGGCACGGGCAGGCGGACGCGGCGAGACGTAAGGCTGGGTGGTCACCCGACTGCCTCTGCCTTCCTGCTTTCGGCCTCGGCCAGTTCTTCTTCCAGCAGCCGGAAGAAAATCCGCTCCAAGCTGTCGCCGTGGACGCCGCCCGCCTCCGTGCCAGTGCGGGTGCGGAGGTCGTCCATCGTGCCTTCGCCCAGTACCTTACCCCGGTCCAGCACGACCAAACGGTCACAGATTGCCTCGGCCAGGGGCAGAGAATGGGTGGTCAGCAGGACCGTGCGGCCCCGGTCTGCGTGCGCCCGGAACAGTTCGCGCACCTGCCGCGCCGCGTGAGGATCAAGGCCCACCATCGGCTCATCCACGATCAGCACGGGTGGATCGGGCAGGAGGGCCGCCACGATCGCCACCTTCTGCCGCATCCCATGAGAATAGGTTTCGATCAATTCGTTGCCGTACTCGGTCAGGCGGAACAGTTCTAGCCAGCGGTCTATCTCGGAATCGGTGTTGGGCACGCGGTAGAGCTGCCCCACGAAGCGCAGCAGTTCGCGGGCGGTCAGTTTGCCGTACAGATAGGGGCGGTCCGGGATATATCCAAAGGCTTCTTTGGCCTTCACGGGATCGGCCCACACGTCAAACCCCTGCACCCGCACCGTGCCCGAAGTTGGCCGGGTCAGGCCCACCAGCGCCCGAATGGTGGTGGTCTTCCCCGCCCCGTTGCTGCCCAGCAGCCCAAAGACGCCCCCCGGCTGAACCGTAAAGCTCAGGTCGCTGACTGCCTCATGCCGCCCGTACCGCTTGGTGTAATGACTGACCTGTATCACGGGTCAAGTTACCGGGTGGATTGTCACGAAAAAGTGACAGGTGGGATCGTGGAATGTGAATTCTGGATCGTGGTTTGGCCGTTCTCACGTTCCACGATCCACGTTCCGCCGCTCCTTGATGCTCTTTAGGGTCTCCGAGCAGAGCGGGAGAGGACAGAAGTACGTCCTGGCTGCCGTTTCGGGATTTCGCAAACAACGCTCCATCCTTCCACTCTCGCCAGGACGTACTTAGGACAGCCCCAAAGCCAACTGAGCCTGCTCCACATCCTGAGACTCCATCCATTCCAGCTGCACGCCCTCTGCGGCCAGCCAGTCGGCCACATGGTAACGGGCCAACCGGAGGCCGTCTAGAACAGCGTCAGCGACGGCCTGGGCACAGCGGGCCTCCGATTCGGAAATAAATCCGGCGGCCTGGGCAGCTTCCAGCTCGTCGGCGTCCACAAGTTCGGCGGTCACGCCCTCATGCACGATCACATCCAGGTAGTGGTCACGCACCTCCCACACCGCCGCGTTCCCCAGGGGCCGAGAAATGGTGGCGATGTCAATGTAATAGTCGTGCTCGCGGGCCTGATAGAAGGCGTAGCGGCAGAGCTGCACCCCCAATGCAGGGAGAAGGTGCGCCTGCCAGTGCCGAATTCGTGGGTGGCGGTCGAAGGGCCGCGCCACAAACAGGCCGTGTGCGTGCTCACGGTAGGTCTGCACGCGGCGAATGCCTGTGTTGGTCTGATGCGTCATCGCGTCGGTGTCGTGACGCTCGGTCTTGACAGGGTGTGCCGCAGCATCAGGGCAGGCGCGCAAATGAACCGACATACAGCAGCTTAGCCGACTGGTCTGAGTTTAAAAAGTAGATGTCGAAGCAAGTGGGGGTATGGATTGGGGGCACAAGTCTTCGAGTCTGGGCCAGAAATTAGAAGCTTTGAATGCCTCTTCCAGTGCAGTCACACGCATTCAAGACGTCCATGTTGAAGTTGTTGCACTGAAGATCAGGTGTCCGTGGCCCACAGCCGTTGCACCCCCGTCGCAGGGACTACAGCACGGGCAGGGCAGGCAACAGCTCAAAGCCGCTGGGCACGAACAGACTGCCCTCGGTGACGCCCTGAGCGCCAATCGGAGCGAGGCGTGTGCCAAGCATCTGGGCCGATTCCTGCCCGTTCAGGTAGGCACGGTGGGCGCGGATGACTTCGCGCACCTCGTCCGCCGATTCGTGAACGAACTCTAAGCGGAAATCTCGCAGGCCCGCTTCCAGCCAGCCGCCAAGATGCGCGGCGGCCACCTGCGGGCGACCCTCAAACACAGTGTTACGGCAGCCCACATCGGCCATGACCGGGTGCGCCACGCCGCGTTCATCGCGCAGGGCCACCCGGTGGGTCTCGCAGGGATGGCCGCAGTTGGTGTAGTCGGTGCCGTCGGACAGGAAGCGACAAAACACGCAATGCTCGGTATGAAACACCGGCAAATGCTGATACGCGATGACTTCCAGCGAGGCGGCCCCAGCCAGACCTGCCAGCTCAGTGACCTGGCGGGCGTTCAGGTCGTGGGTCGGCGTCACGCGGTCCAGGCCCAGTTCCAGCAGGGCGCGGGTGGTCAGCGCGTTGGCGGCGTTCAGGCTGAAATCGCCGGTCAGCGCGGGTTTCTGGCCCGCTGGCAATTCGGCCACCGCGTCCTGCAGCCCTTCCAGCAGTCCGCCGGAACGCACCAAGAGGTCGGCCCCCAACGACAGCAGGAACTTTTGCAGGTTCTGTTCGGTGGGCTTCAGAATGCGCGGGCTGGCGACCCGCACCGGAATGCCCGCCGCCTTCACCCGCTCCACGCTGGGCTTGAGTCCGTACAGTTCCAGATAATCCAGCGTGATGGAATCGGGGCGCTCGGTGAGGGCGGCGTCCAGTTGTTCGGGGGTACGGACGAGAACATGCAGGCGGGAAACAGGGGCGGGAAGTGGTGAGTGGTCAGTGGTGAGTGGGAAAGGCTGAGGCGTTGGGGCGACAGCTTGAGCTTTCCATTCCCGGCGCAGTTGACGGAGTTGGTCGGTGGCATCCCGGCGCAGGGCATTCAGCGACGACACGGGCAGGAATCCAGCGCCCTGCAAGTCCACACTAAGGGCCGAGAGGTGAAACGGCGTGCCGCCCAGTTTGCCCAACTGCTCCTGCAAGCTGGCCTGATCCAGTGCCCGGTTGCGGGCGGGGGCCAGCGGCTCGGGCAGGGTGGCGGTCACGCTGCGGCCTGCCTCGTCGGTCAGAGTGAGAGACACGGGCTGGCCCACCTGCCCCACGAACTGAGCCGAAATCGGGCGGGTATACACCGGATCGCTGGCGTCCAGCAGGGGTTTGACGCGGGCCACCAGACTGGGGTCGTGGGTGCGCCACACCGGATCGCCCACGCGCACGCGGCGGCCATCCACCGCACCGCGTCCGAAGCGGAGTTCGTAGGTCTGGCCCGCACGCACCGAGGCGAGTTCGGATTCACCCAACTGGCGGCCCTGCGACCACAGGCCGTACAGGAATCCGCCTTCCTCGCGGCCTTCGGGGGCACGCCAGTTGGCGGGATCGAAGACCAGGCCGTCACCGGGTTTCAGGGCTTCGGAAAGCTCGACCAGTACGCCGCGTTCGGTGGTGCCGCGTACCACGCCCACCTGCACGCCCCGGTGACGCGGCGCACGGCCCCGCACCACGGTCTGGTGGTTGGTTCCGGCCATAAAGTGAGGCGCGAGGCCGCGTGAATACACCTGTTCCAGATCGCGCTCCTGCTGCGGCGTGACGCTGAGGGGCAGCCCCGCCCACGCCTCGTCCACGGCCTGACGGTAGGCGGCGGTGGTCAGGGCCACAAATTCGGCGTCTTTGTAACGGCCCTCGATTTTCAGGCAATTCACGCCGATTCGCACCAACTCCGGCACCTGATGCAGCGCGTACAGGTCGCCCGGAGACAGCAGGTAGCGGGCGTCTCCGAGGTCGCGCTGCACGCCGTCTACCAGCATTTCGTAGGGCAGACGGCAGGCCTGGGCGCACTGGCCCCGGTTGGCACTGCGCCCGCCCCAGGCCTCGCTGGAAAAGCACTGGCCGGAATAGGACACGCACAACGCGCCGTGAACGAAGGTTTCGAGTTCTATGTCGGTGGCCGCCGCGATGCGTTCTATATCGCGCAGCGACAACTCGCGCCCCAGCACCACCCGGCTGGCCCCAAACCGCGCCGCGTGCCGCACGCCTTCCACGCTGGTCACGCTCATCTGGGTGCTGCCGTGTACCGCCAGATCAGGGCAAATCTGACGGGCCAGCCGCGCCACGCCGTGATCCTGCACGATGATGGCGTCCACGCCACTTTCGGCCAGGTGGATCAGTTGCCGCTCGGCGTCGCGCAGTTCCCGGTCAAAGACCAGCACGTTGAAGGTGACAAAGCCCTGCACGCCCCGCTCGTGCAGATCGCGCATGATGTCGGGCAATTCGGCGGCATCGAAGCCGACTTTGGCACGGGCATGGAAGCCGGAACCTGTCCCCTCTACCGGGTTGACTCCGAAAAATACAGCGTCTGCTCCGGCCTCTACAGCGGCACGCAGTTGGGGCCAGCCGCCCACGGGACTCATCACTTCGGGTTTCACTCGCGGGCGGAAAAGAACTGGCTCAGACGACATAACGCATCAGTCTAGCGGGTGGGCGCAGGTGGGAAGGTGGGGCGGGTTGGGGTTAGAGGCCAGAGGTCAGCTTCTCAACAGCGCCGCTATGCCCCCCGGCACATGTTCGGCGTCCAGACCATCGGCCCGCAGATACCGCGCCGCGAGGCCTGAGCGCACGCCCCGTTCACAGACCACCAGCAGCGGCCCCGGCACACGGGCAAGGTCATGAGTTCCCTCTTCTATGGCCTCCAGACTCACGGCCAACACGCGGTTGCTGACGTGTCCTTCCAGCGGCTGGGCGGCCCGCAGTGCGTCTGAGCGCAGGTCGATCAGGGTAACGTGGGGCGGGATGGACATACAGGCAGCATACCGCCGGGGCTGAAGCAGCCAGCACAATCCGAGTGCTCTGGTCGGGTATCATGGCGTCATGACTGCCGGAACTTTGAACGAAGCGACGCCCGCCGAGGGCCAACAGTTGGTGCAGGGCGGCGCACTGCTGGTCGATGTGCGCGAACAAAACGAATACGACGAAGTCCACGCCGAGGGAGCCACCCTGATTCCCCTCAGCGAATTTGAAACCCGCTTCAGCGAACTGCCCAAAGACCGCCCCCTGGTCATGATCTGCCGCAGCGGTGCACGGAGCGACCGGGCCGGACAATTCCTGTTGCAAAACGGTTACACCGACGTCACCAACCTCAAGGGCGGCACGATGGCCTGGGCAAATGAGGGCCTCCCCACCGTCAAAGGCGGTCAATAATGGATGATCTCACCCCTACACCCGTGACCGAAGCCGCCGTCTCCGGCCTGCCTACCGAAGAGCAGGTATTGGAAGCCCTGAAAGTGGTCAAGGATCCCGAAATCCCCGTGAACGTGGTGGATCTGGGCCTGATCTACGGCGTGGACATCAACCCGGACGGCGTGATCGACATCACCATGACCCTGACCAGCGTGGGCTGCCCCGTTCAGGACCTGATCCGCGCCGATGCAGAAATGGCCGTGAGCCGCCTCGACAACGTGAATGAAGTGAACGTTGAGTTCGTGTGGACGCCACCCTGGGGACCGGACAAAATGACCGAAGACGGCAAACGCCAGATGCGGATGTTCGGATTTAACCTGTAAGGAAGGGCCAGTACTTAAAAACAAGCAACGGAACGTGGAGTGTAGACCGTGGGCAACTGCGGACGCACTCCGCGTTTTTTTGGCTTGGGCCGACAGGGAGGCAACTCTGCAAGTCCAGTGAGGCGCAAGAAAACCTGTGAACCGCCAATAGCCCAGTGTTCAAGACTCAGGGCCAGAACCTACTCAGCCAACCGGCTCGGGTTCGCTGTGGGCACTGACTCCGGTCAGGCTGATTCCGGCGCTGGCGGCGATGACGCAGGCCACTGCCACCCACTGCACTGGCGTCAGGTACTCGTGCAGAAACAGCAGGCCACTCAGAGCGGCAATGGCAGGCTCCACGCTCATCATCACGCCAAAGACGCGGGCGGGCAGGGCGCGGAGGGCGTACATCTCCAGGGTGTAGGGCAGGGCGCTGGACAAAATAGCCACCGCCAGACCAGACAGCAACGCGGCAGGATGCAGCAATCCCGCACCTGCCTGCACCAGTCCGAATGGCAACGACACCAGCGCAGCAATGCCCATGCCCGCTACTACCCCCGTTGCCCCCGGCAAGCGCCGCCCCACAGCCCCACCCGCCAGGATGTACAGCGCCCAGAATGCGCCCGCCAGCAATGCCAACCCGACCCCGATCAGATCCAGCGGCGCAGTGCTGGCCCCGTGCGGCGCGATCATCACGATGCCCACGGCGGCCAGCCCCACCCAGGCGAAATCCAGTGGGCGGCGCGAAAGCAGGAGCGACAGCACCAGCGGCCCCACGAATTCAAAAGTAACGGCCAAACCCAGCGGCAGGCGGGTCAGTGAAAGATAAAACGCCAGATTCATCAGGCCCAGAGACAGGCCGTAGGGAATAACGGCCTGCCAGTCCTTCCACGTCAGCGCACCCAAGCGGGGACGAAAAATAAGCATCAGCAGCAGCGCCGCCAGAGACACCCGCAACGTGGTCGTGCCCATAGCGCCCAACTGCGGAAACAGCGTTTTGGCGAAGGCCGCGCCGCCCTGAATAGAGAGCATGGACAGCACGAGAGCGGGAATCGGCGGAACGCGGGATGAACGCACGCCCGACAGTATGGGGCAGCGGGTTGCGGGGTGTAGGAAGTGAGGAGGTCAGTAGCTCGGGATGATCCGCAGTATGGCGGCGGCCTTTCGCTAAATTCTGACCAGATCGTCCCTGTGCACCGCTTCTGCGCCGTAGGTAAAGCCCAACACGCCCTCTATGTCGCGGGAATGGCGGCCCAAAATACGGGACAGATCGGCGGCGCGGTAACGGGTCAGGCCACGGGCGACCTCGCTGCCATCGGGCGCAAACAGCCGAATGGTCTGCCCCCGCTCAAAAACGCCTTCTACAGCGGTAATTCCGGCGGGAAGCAGGCTGCCTCCCCGCTCCCGCACCGCCCGCGCCGCGCCCTCATCCAGCATGACCCGGCCCGGAGCGATCTCGGCCAGAATCCAGCGTTTGCGGGCCTCCAGCCGGTTGACGGCGGCCAGAAAGCGGGTGCCCAGTGCCTCGCCGCCCACGATCCGGGGCAGGGCGTCGGGGGCGTCTCCGGGCGCGATCACCACGGGCGTTCCGGCGCGGGTGGCAATCTCGGCGGCCTGAATCTTGGTGTGCATCCCACCCGTACCACGGTGGCTACCCACGCCCCCCGCCAAGGCCCAGATCTCGGGGGTCACACGCTCCACGAGGGGAATCAGGGTGGCGTCCGGGTGGGTGCGCGGGTCGGCGGTGTACAGGCCGGGGGCGTCGGTCAGAATCACCAGCAGATCGGCTTCGGTCAGGTTGGCAACGAACGCCGACAGGGTGTCGTTGTCGCCTACTTTCAGTTGCCCGGTTGCCACCGTATCGTTTTCGTTGATGATCGGCAGTACGCCCCGCGCAAGGCAGGCATCCAGAGTGGTGCGGGCATTCAGATAGCGCGTGCGGTCACGGAAATCGTCGGCAGTCAGGAGCAGCTGGGCCACCGGAACGCCGTACAGATCGGCAATCTGGGCGTAGGTGTGCATCAGGCGGCCCTGACCCACGGCGGCCAAGAGCTGCTTTTCGGCCAACGTACGGTCACGCGGCGGGAAATTCAGCGCCTCCCAGCCCGCGATGACTGCGCCGCTGGTGACCAGCACGACCTCATGCCCTGCTGCACGTACGGCCACCATGCCCCGAATCAAGTCCACGATCCGGGGGGCGTGAATCCGGTCTCCCCCAGCCGTCAAGACACTCGTACCCAACTTCAGAACAACGCGCATAGGGGGTCAGGATAGGGGTTGAAGCGGTTGGGGAACGAGCTTCGTTTAGGCGGGGCGAGGTGAGTTCAGAGCTTCACCCGTAATCCACCGTTTCCCGGACCACCCGCGCCAGTTCCTGCTCGCCGTGCAGCAGCCGCAGCGGAAGGCCCGATTGCCCCGTTTCTATCCAACTTCCACCCACCACAAACTTGCTGGCCTTGCGCTGCGCCGCGCCCGCCGTCTGGGCAAAATGCACCCGCACAAACCCGCTGCCGCGCACCACTTCCAGCACATACACAAACTGCTGCATGGCGGCCAGTATGCCAAAACCAACGAGGTGCAATAACTCCATAACGAAAAAAGGGATGCAGGCACAGGCCCACATCCCACGACCCGCACCCCGATCAGTCGCTCTGGCTGCGGGCGATGCCCAGCACGTTCAGCAGTTGGGCCAAAGCCATCGCAAAACCCGCCACATAGGTCAGGGCAGCGGCAGTCAGGACCGTGCGTGCGCCGTTGGCCGTTTCAGGTCCACCGTTCAGGCCGCGTGAATCGAGGTAGGCCAGAGCGCGGCGGCTGGCATCGAATTCGACGGGCAGGGTGATCAGGTGAAACAGCAGCGCCGCACCGAACAACAGCACACCCACCCAGATCAGGCCCGTAAGTTTCAGGAAAACGCCCGCCAGCAGCAGCAGGGGAGCCAGGTTCATGCCGAGACTCAGCGGCACGGCCAGCCTGCCCCGCAGCACCAGCGCGGGCATCCGCACCTTGTCCTGAAGGGCGTGCCCGACCTCGTGCGCCGCCACTGCCATCGCGCTGACGCTGGGCACGGCGTAATTGCCCTGAGACAGATTTACCGTTTTACGCACCGGGTCATAGTGGTCGCTGAGTTGCCCCGGCACGGCCTGAACAGGAATGTGATGCAGGCCGTTTTCATCCAACATCATGCGGGCCACCTGTGCGCCCGTGAGCTGGCGGGGGTTGGCGATCCGGCTCCATTTGCCGTAAGTACGGCTCAGGTAGCCCTGAATCAGCAGCGAGGCCACGAAGATAAGCAGAATAAGCGAACTGTAGGGGCCAAACAGAAAGTCCATGTACGCAGTTCCTCCACAGTTATCTTAGTGCATAGCACTCAAGTTTTATGAGATACAGCGGGGAGTGGGTTGAGCGACTCCAGAGCAGACTGCAAGGGGTGAACGGATGTGCTGGTTTGCTGGATAGGGCGTGCATGACCACATTGGGCTGTTCCGAGTCCTCTTTGCAGCGCAACTGACTGAGCCAGTGCGCGTTCCCGACCGACCACCAGCCAAACGCAGAACGCTGTACTAACGCGCAGGCTTATGCGCCAGCACCACAAATTTCAGGGCTGTGCGTTCTTCGGAGTCGAGTTCGAGTTTGACGAACGCAGGTTGGGCGGTGAGGTCAAGGTGGTCGCCTTCCAGATAGCTGCGGGCGATGGCGAGCGCCTTGACCGCCTGATTGACGGCGGCGGGGCCGATGGCCTGCACTTCCAGTTGCCCCTCCGTTCGGAGCAAAGAGGCAATAGCACCGGCCACTGCATTGGGCCGAGATTTACCGGATACGCGCAAGGTTTCCACTGTAGGTCACTTCCTTAAAAGAATCGGTGCCGAAGTTTCGGGGGCACTGAACCGAGCTGTGCGGTCTGAACGCGCGGCAGGCAACAATTGAAATCGGACGTGTAACCAAATTCACTCTGTTTTAATATTTTTTTAGTTTAATCTCATCACTGTTCTGGAAGCAAACCGGCTGGTCGGAAGGGGTGCCGGGTAGGTGTGGAGCAGCATTATTGACCAGTCGGCATCTCTCTGGGGCTGAATTTGCTTTTGGATTCGTCTCCAGAAGCGGATTTTATATGCAGAGAATGCATACAGGCAGAGGGCTAGACCAGTCGGGCCAAACCTTTTCTGTGGAGTGTGCCCGGCCCCTATCACTTGAGTAGATATCCGGCAAAATAGATTGTGTAACGGATGAGAAGCGAAGCAGACGCTTTACTTTCATATAGCTGTACGGCTCTTTCATGAAGACCTGTGCCTGTACAAGTGACCTACACGATCTGGACAGGCACGGCATTCTATCTGGACAGGCCCGCGCCTAGAGCCGACGATTTATGCCATTACATGAATAATTTCGCGCCGCATACACCTTGTTGGTGTCTACCGGACACGAAGCCGAATCTGCGCTTGACCTCAATCCCGTTCCAGTCTCCCGGAGGATGCCCATGACTCACCCATCTCACTCTGACCGACCCTTCTACCAACCGGGCGATAGCCTGTACCGCCAGTCCGAGCGCACCCGGCTGGAACCGATGTTTCCGGGCAATTTCGATGAGATTGGACACGACGCCTGCGGCATTTTGTGCAAGATTCGCAAGACGGGCGAGGCCTCTCACGGCAACGTGGTGCGGGCGCTGGAAGAACTGGCGCACATGGCCCACCGCAGCGGCGAGGTGCGCGGCGAGGGCGACGGCGCAGGCATCCAGACCGATATTCCACGCCTCGTTTGGAAGCGCTACCTGGAAGAAGCCCGGCAGAACGCAGCCGATGTGGATTCTCCAAACTTTTTTGTGGGCCACTTTTTTGTGCCGCAGGGTCAGAGCACCCGCGAACTGCTGGACGCGCTGCGGGTTGCGGCCAGCCGCTACGGCGTCAGCGTCACGCTGGAACGTCAGGGGCAGGTCTATTCGCACGCGCTGGGGCCGATTGCCCGCCTGACCGAGCCTCAGTTTGTGCAGATCGCTGGAATGGTGAAGGGCGAAACCCGCCACGAACGCGACGCTCAGCTCTTCAATCTGGCGCTGGAGCTGGAGCAGAAATACCCCGTACATGTGGTGAGCCTCGCCACCAACGCCGTGGTGTACAAGGTTCGCGGCAGCGCCGAACTGCTGCCCCGCTATTACCCCGAACTGTCCAAGCCCGACTTTATGTCGGTGGTTACCATCGGCCACAACCGCTATTCCACCAATACGCTGTCCACCTTCGAGCAGGTGCAGCCCTTCAGCCTGCTGGCCCACAACGGCGAAATCAATACCATTGACCGACTGAGAAAGGAAGGCACGCAACTGGGTCTGCCCCTCACGGGCGGCAGCGACAGTCAGGACCTGAACCGCGTCCTGATGGGCTATATCCATGACCGGGGCATGAGCCTGCTGGAAGCCGTGGAAAGCGTGTTTCCACCCGTGCTCAGCGAGGTCAAGAGCTTTTCGACGACCCTGCAAAGCGCCTATATCGGCCTGCGCGCAGGCGGCGGGCCACTGGCTCAAGGCCCGGCAGCCATCATTGCGCGGCACGGCAACGAGTGCGTGTTCAGCGTGGACGCTATGGGCCTGCGCCCACTCTGGTTCGGAGAAACCGAGAAGGAATACTTCTGGTCTTCGGAGCGCGGCGTGATTCCGCTGGGCAGCATGGTCATCGACCCCGCTCCCTTTGCCCCCGGTGAAAAAATGGTGGCCTGTTTGGGCGGCGGCGTGGTCAAGTTGCACGCCAACGAAAACGTGCAGCGCCTCGTGCTGGAGCGCGTACACGGCAAGGGCTACAACTTCGAGAACGCCCACGAGCGCGTGAACGGCCCCCATGCCCCCGCCACCGACGAGGCCACCCGCCCCGAATTTTCCAAGGCCATGCGGGCCGCGCTGGGCTGGGAACGCTGGGACGAGGAATATGTGAAGGCCGTGGCCGACAAGGGCGCAGAGCCGATTGCGTCGCTGGGCTTCGACGGCCAGATGCCTGCGCTGCGGGGCGAAAAACCCAACCTCGCGGAGTTCTTCAAGGAAACGGTGGCCGTCGTCACCAACCCCGCCATTGACCGGGAGCGCGAAATCGAGCACTTTTCGACCCGCGCCCTGCTGGGCCGCCGCCCTCTTCCCGGCAGCAGCGACGGCAACTCCGTAGACCTGCTGACGCCGATTCTAGCCCCCAGCAAGGTGGTGGCAGAAGCACACGGCACCCTGACCGTGCAGGGCGTGCGCGACTACTTCCAGACCGTGACGCTGGTGCCCAACCTGCAAGCGGGCGAGAAGTTGACCGACGCTCTGGCCCGCCTGCACGCGCAAGCAGCCGAGGCGGTGCGCGGCGGTGCGGAAGTGCTGATCGTGGACGATTCGGCGCTGTATGCCAACGGAGAAGCCGCCATAGATATCGCGCTGGCGGTGGGTTCGCTGGAACAGGCCCTCACCAACACCCGCACCGATACTGACTCTGCCTCTGGCGCTGGCGTAGGCCTGCGCCGCCTGACCAGCGTGGTGGTTCGCAGCGGACAGATTCGCAACCTGCACGACGTGATGCTGCTGATCGGGCTTGGAGCCGAAGCGGTGGAACCTGCGGCCATGTACGCCCTGTATCCGTCTGAGGAAGCCGGAAACAAACTGGTGGCGGGCCTGACCAAAGGCGTGGAAAAGGTGATGTCCACGATGGGCATTCACGAGCTGCGCGGCTACGGCCAGATTTTCAGTGCGCTGGGGCTGGCTGCCGACGTGATGAATGCCATCGGCGCACGCGGCTTCTGGGGCGGCGAGAAGGGCTACGACCTCGCCGGAATCGAAAAGACCCTGCACACCCGCCTGACCAAATTCGGCGCGGGCGGCGAAACGATGGACCGCGATCAGCGCTTCAACCCCCGCGTGTTCAAGGCCGCCTTCAGCCTCGCCAACGGGGAAATCAGCCCCGCCGATTACCAACAGCGGATTCGGGCGCTGGAACTGGAAATGCCCCTCTCGGCGCGGCAACTGCTGGAATTCAAGGCCCCAGTAGACCGCGAAGACGTGGACCCCGACAGCGTGGACCTCGCGGTGGGCGGCCACAGCCTGCCCTTCGTGATCAGCGCCATGAGCTTCGGCTCTCAGGGAGAAACGGCCTTCCGCGCCTACGTGGAAGCCGCCAAACGCCTGAACATCATGGCGATGAACGGCGAGGGTGGCGAGATTCCCTCGATGCTCAACCAGTACACCCACTGGCGCGGCCAGCAGGTTGCCAGCGGGCGCTTCGGCGTCAGCAGCGTGATGCTGAACAGCGCCCACGTCATTGAAATCAAGGTGGGACAGGGCGCGAAACCCGGCGAGGGCGGCCACCTTCCCGGCAAGAAAGTGAGCGCCAAGGTCGCGGCGGCCCGCCACGCGGTACAGGGCACCGACCTGATCTCGCCCTCCAACAACCACGACGTGTACTCCATCGAAGACCTCGCGCAACTGATCGAGGAACTCAAGACCATCGCGCCGCAGGCCAAGATCAGCGTGAAAGTTCCGGTGACGCCGGGAGTGGGCACCATCGCGCTGGGCGTGGCGAAGGCCGGGGCGCACATCATCACGCTGTCTGGATTTGAAGGCGGCACGGGGGCGGCCCGCAGCCACGCGCTGAAATATGCCGGAATGCCCGTGGAATTCGGCGTGGCGCGTGCCCACCGGATGCTGGTGGCCGCTGGAATGCGTGACCGCGTGGAACTCTGGGCCGACGGTGGCCTGAAAACCGCGCTGGACGTGGCCCGCATGGTGGCGCTGGGCGCAAACCGCGTGGGCTTCGGCACCCTCAGCATGGTCGCCATCGGCTGTACGATCTGCCGGGGCTGCCAACTGGACACCTGCCATGTGGGGATTACCACGCAGGTCGAGACGGAGGAAGAAGCCAAGGCACACGGCTTCAAGCGCTTTGTGCCGCGTGTGCTGCCCACCGAGGTAGACCGCCTGCACGCCTTTTACAGCGGTATTGCTTCCGAACTGCGGGTGCTGGTGGCGGGCCTCGGCTTCGGCTCTTTGCAAGAACTCGTGGGCCGCGCCGACCTGCTGAGCGGCGTGACCGACGCCCTTGACCTGACCGAACTGCTGAGCCGGGCCGAAGAACCCGAAGCGTGGCAGACGGTGGGCAGCCGCAAGCGCGTGATTCACAAGCCCCTGAATTACATGACCAAGATGGTGAGCGAGTGGGTCACGGAAGCCATCGAGGAAGACGACGAAGAAGACGTGATCTACCGTGATGGCCCCGTCCAGAGCGCCGAGCGTGCGCTGGGCACGCATCTGGTGGGCACCCTGACCCGCGATCCGCGCACCGCCCGTCAGGCCCGCCGCGTGAAGCTGCACTTTGAAGCAGGTAGCATTCCCGGCAACGGTCTGGGGGCGTTCAACAACAGCCCCGTGGATATTCATGTGGACGGCGGCGCACAGGACGGCGTGGGCAAGAGTGCACTGGGCGGCAAAATCGTGATCCTGAAGGGCCGCAACCATCAGGGCACGCGGGTAGACGGCAGCGTCGGCAAGAGCTTTGCTTACGGAGCCATCGGCGGCAAATTCTTCGTGCAGGGCAGCGCCGACAGCCGCTTCTGCGTGCGCCTCAGCGGGGCCGATGTGGTGCTGGGCGGCGAACTCAGAACCCCCATCGACGACAGCCTGGGCGCACTCGCCACCCGCGCCAACGCCAAGGGCTACGCCTTCGAGTACATGACCGCAGGCCGCGCCATCGTGGTGGGCGACCCCGGCCCGTGGATCTGCTCCGGCATGAGCGGCGGCGTGGTGTACCTGCGCTATGAACCCGGTCAGGGCATGGACGACGCCGCGCTCTCTCGCCGCCTCGCCAAGGGAGCCAGCGTACAAATTCTGCCTCTCAGCGCACAGGGAGCCGCCGACATCCGCGACCTGCTGGGCGAATACCACGAGCTGCTGCTGAAGAGTGAACAGCCCGTACCCGCCCGCCGCATTGCCGAACTGCTGGTGAATCCTGCCGGACACTTCCGTATGGTGCTGCCCGCGTCTCAGACGGTGGATCAGTCGGTGGCAACGGAGTAAAGCAGTCAGTGGTGAGTGGGTAGTGGTGAGTGGAAAAAGATAAAAGATGTAGCCCCCGGCTTGAGTGCTGGGGGCTGCTTTTGTTGGGTTGGGATAGAGAATGGACAAGACCGCCCACGACAGCGTTTTGAAAGTTTACGCACCTATCCGCAACCCAGATTTCTCGGCTCCCACGCTTTTTCCACTTCCTACTGCCCACTGATACGGATTCCGATTAAACACCGTGCTTTTCGGCGTTTAATTCGAGCGGAGCGAGTAGGAAAAAGTACGGATTCCGGGAGATGGACGGACAGGCGGTGGGGTTCCGACTGTACGGAAATCATACGGAATCCGCTGGGGGACCGACAAAAGTCATGTGAAGCCTTGGATGAGGTGCCAGCGGAGTGGGGAACTTCGTCGTCGTGAGGGTTCGGGATCAACGTTTGAGGAGAGGCGCAGCCTCTCCAAGAGCGGCGTTCTTTCCGTGAGCGATCGACGAACAGCTCGCCAGCCGATGTGAAGGTAGCTTAGTCCCCGCTGCCAGTGCGTATCCACCGTCCGGCGCGCTCCAACAGCGACGACCGCAGTCCCTTCACTCAGGAGCATCAAATAGGCGAGACCG
>NZ_KB899710.1:0-60416 GCF_000378445.1 Deinococcus aquatilis DSM 23025
TTCAGGCGACGCTTCATTGGGGAGGAACGTGCCCAACAATCGGTGACAGGTCGATTGCGCTTGAATCAGGGCTTCGATCACGTCAGCGACACGCTGCAGCGTGTCGCGCCGGAGGAAGGGAACTCGGGCTTTCAACAGGTCGACAAGCTTGGTAGGCTCAGCGAGAGCGGCATCGTGGGTCGTCACAAACCAGTGATGCCGCTCATGTGCTGCCCAAAATGTGGTCAACGCTAGAAAATGAACAGTGGCGTCTCAGTCGATCAAAAACCTAAGATGTCCAGTACTGAAGCCCGGAATAGCTGGTGTGCAGGATGTGTCGCCTCCCGCCGCCGTATTCTGAGCAGACCGTGACTTCTGCACCTTTGCTGCCCACACCCCCTGCCCAGCGCCGTTATGCTGTGGTCCTCAATCCCCATGCCGGACGCGGGTTGGCCTCGCGCGAATGGCCCAGGTTGGAAGGCGAACTCCTGGCCCGCCGCTTCGATTTCGAGCTGATTTCGGCTGGATCAGGAGCCGATGCGCTGGCCCGCGTTCAGGCCCTGCCCCCCGAAGTGGCAGTGATGGCCGTGGGCGGAGACGGCACGGTGGGCGCACTGTTGCCCGCATTGATCGGGCGCAGTGCAGGCAGCAGTACAGATCAGAGCAGTGCAGACCAGGGCACTCCCGTCCAGCAGGGTCGGCCTCTGGCCATCGTGCCGCTGGGCAGTGGCAACGACTACGCCGGAATGTTGGGCCTGAAACCGGGAGGGTTCGGAGAGGCCCTGGACCGCCTGAGCTACACGCCGCGCCGCGTAGACGCGCTGGAGGCCACCGTGACCGAGGGTGAGGGTGAGGGCGTGCCCCGCCTGTTGCTGAACGGTCTGGGTCTGGGTTTCGATGCACAGGTGGCCGCCACCATGCTGCGTGCCCCCGCCCGCCTGACCGGATTCGGACGTTATCTGTGGGGGGCACTGGCCGCCCTGCGCGACCTGCAACTGACCGACCTGACCCTGACTGTAGACGGGCAGACCCTCTATTCCGGCCCCAGTTGCCTGGCGGCGGTCATGAACGGCACGCGTTACGGTGGCGGATTCCTGATCAGCCCGCAGTCGGACGCGCACGACGGCAAACTCAATGCCCTCGCCAGCGGCCCCGTGACCCGCCCGCAACTGCTGGGCCTGATGGGAAGGGTGCTGCGCGGCACGCACCTGGGCCAACCCCGCGTGTATCACGCGACCGGGCAGGCCGTGACGATTCGTTGGGCCGCGCCCACTCACCTGCACCTCGACGGCGATCTGGCGGGCGAGGTGAGTGAAATTCAGGTGCGGGTGCTGGCCGGAGCGGTGACGCTGCTGAACGGGTGAAGGGAGAGAGGTGAAATAAAGAACGTGGATCGTGGAACGTGGAAACAGCTTCACCACGATCTACGATCCACGTTCCGAAAAGGGTTACTTCAACGTGGCGAGCTTGGCCTTGGCCGCGTCCAGGTCACGCTTTTCCCAGAAGGTGTTGGCTTCGATGGTCACGGCCTTCTCCAGTTGGGCGGCGGCGGCGGCCTTGTTGCCCTGAGTCAGCAGGGCGTTGGCGTATTCGATGCGGTGAATGGCGACGTTGGGTTCGAGGGCAATCGCCTTTTCAAAGTTGGGCGTAATCTGCGCCTTGCTGCCGCCCACGGCGCGTCCGGCCAGTCCCTTGATGCCGCTGACGTCCAGGTTGGCGTTCCAGAGGCCCAGGGCCACGTAGGCTCCGGCCAGTTTGGGACTCAGCTTGATGGCCTGATCCAGGTTTTTCTTCATGTCCTGCGCCAGTGGCAGGCTCTGGAAGACGCCCACGTACTGCGCGAGGCGGCCCTGTGCGCGGGCCAGTTCAAAGTAGGCCTCGGCATTGTTGGGGTCTAATTTGATGGCCTGCTTCGCGTAGTTCTGGGCCTTTTCAAAGAGGGGCTTCTTGGCGTTGTCGGCGACCAGAACTGCGCCACCGGTGGTCGCTTCGGCGGCCAGGGCCAGTCCCATGCTGGTGTTCAGGGCGGCGGCGGCGGCAGCGGCTTCCTGCCATTTGCCGGAGTCGTACAGGGACTGGGCAGCCTGCTGAGACTGGGCATGGGCAACGCCGGAAACGGCGGTCAGGGTCAGGGCGAGGGTCAGAAAAGGACGATTTTTCAGAGATAGGCGCATGGTGATTCCTCCAGAAAGTGGGGCGCGGTGGCCCGCTGCGGCAGCATCAGGTGAGTTGAGTGGGGCAGACGGCCAGCCGATGGCCGCCGAAACCTTGTCCAAGTTAAAAAGCTGCACCGAGTATACACATCCATACCCTGAAAATCTGATTGGTGCGTCAGGAACGGTCTGCACAGCCTATTTATGAACCGGGTGCAACGACTGGGGGCCAGGGTGGTAGGCTCAGGCCACCTTGATTCAGTCGCCTGTGGACTGTGTAGCTTTCTGCCCCTCTCTGCTTTCCCTCTCTCGGTGGGGGCGGATATGAGCGGGTCTGCTGCTCTAGACCTCGACTGGCGCGGAATTCTGGCCGATCTGCGTGCCCATCTTCCGCCTGTGCACGGTACGGCGGGGGCAGTACGCGGCAGCCTGCGCTGGCTGGAAAGCGAGATGAGGGCGCAGGGTGCAAATCCGGCGTCTGTGCGTAATATCGTCTACCGCGACATCGGCACGCCTGCCGATAAAGCGGCGCTGGCAGCCATCCTGACCGCGCTGGCGCATGAAGCTGGACGCCCCCTGCTCAGCGCTTCTCTGGTCGGTGCGTCGCTTCCGGGTGCCCCGGCCCCTCTGCCCGATGAACTGGAACTGTTGGGCCGCAGCAAAAAGCGGGCCTACAAGCAGTTCCTGGCCGGAGTGCGTGCGGGCCGGACGCCCCGGATGATCGTCACTGGACGGCGCGGCGCGGGCAAAACGGTCTTGATCGATCATCTGGCTCTGGCGTTGGCTGCCGAGCATGTGCCGGTGCTGCGCCTGTCGCTGGCGGGAGACGCATCGGGTCAGTTGCCCGCCTTTCCTGCTGCTGGCCGTTCGTTCGCGGCGTTGGCTGCGGCTCAGGCCGAGGCTGTCCGTGCTGCGTTCCCGGTGGGGGCAGGGGTGCTGCTGGCCCGCGTCACTGCCGATCTGAATTTTGCCGGAGAGCCGCCCCGTCTGCCTGACGGCACGCCTGTTTCTGCGGCGGTCTGGGCCACCGAACATCTGCTGCGCCGCGCTCCGTCAGGTCTGGCGGTGTTGCTGGCGCTGGAAGACACGGCGGAGCTGACCGCCCACTGGGGGGCACATCTGCCCGCTGGCGTGGCCGAACTCATAGAGCTGCGCCCCCCCACGCCTGCCGAGGCCCGCGCCTACCTGATGGCCCGCCTCGGCATTGGCCGCGCTGCCGCTGACGCCCTGGTGCGGGAAACGGGCCGCAATCTGGACCGCCTGACCCTGCTCGCCAGTGTGGGCCGGGGCGAGGCCGGACAGGGAGAAAGCGGCGCGGCGCGGCTGTTGGCCGACCCTGATATTCGTGCTCTGGCAGCGGCGTTGGCGTCCCTGTCGGTGGTTGCGCTCCCAGCGGCGCTCCCGGACATTGCCCTGGGTGCCGCACTGGGTTTCTCGCCCGCTGCCCTGCCTACCCATGCCCGCGCCCTGCTGAGCGGTTCCTCTGATGCAGGCTGGACAGCTGCCGACGTGCTGCAAGCTGCCCTGCCGCTGGTTCCCGCTGCCGAGGCCCAGGCCGCCGCCCTCCGTCTGGTGGCTGCCTTTCAGGACGTGGGGGGGGTCAGTGAACAGGAGGGCAGACCTGAGAGCGAATCTGCGGCTCAACTGGCGGGCTTTACCCTCATTGCCCTGACCCTGTTGCAAGACTGGCCCGCCCTGGCTGCACAGGTCAGCCGCCGCCCTGACGACGCCCGCTATCTGCCGCCGCTGTGGCCCCATATTCGTGGGAACAGTCTTCGGGGCAGCGTTATCCGGAAGAGCAAGGAAAGGGCCGGGGCATCGGGGGAAGCCCTGGAAATCCTGGCCCGTGCGCTGGCAACCCACCATGCCGGACGGGGAGAATACGGCGACCCACGCGCCCGCGACGCGCTGTTTACCCTGCTGGAATCTCCCCGTGATCCGGTGCGGGCGTGGGCCAGGGTCAAGTTGGCCGAAAGTAGTGTGGATGCCGGAAATTTCGAGGCCGCACGTGGGCAACTGGCCCACCCCGATCTGAGCGGCCTGCTGTCGGAAGTTTCAGATCCGTCCACGTGGCCGCCTTCGTCATGGCCCCCGTCATCCTGGACAGTGGCAGCACAGGCCGATGCGCTGCTGGTGCAGGCAGCGTTGGCCCGCTGGAGCGGTGATCTGGAGGCCGCCACCCGCGCCGCCACCGACCCCCGCACCGCGCAGGGCGGCCCACGTGCGGCGCTGTGGCGTGGACTCATCGCCAAAGATGCGGGGCGCTGGCCCGAAGCCCTGAGTGCGCTGCAAAGCGTACCTGCCTCCAGCCCGCTGCTGTCGGCCCGTGCCCGCTACCAAGAGGGTGATTTGCGCCTGAGACTGGGCCAGCCTGCCGCCGCGCTGCATGCCCTTCAGGACGCCGCCGAACGCCTTCCCCGTGCGGGCGGCAGCACCGAAGAAACCGCCCGTGTGCTGGCCCGCGCCGCCACCGCGCAGCGCAGGCTGGGACATCCGGCAGAGGGGCTGACGCTTCTGCAGCGCGCCCTTGGACTGCTGGCCGCCACCGACGCTGCCCCGCGTGGCCGTGAAGACGCCCTTCCACGCGCCCGCCTGCTTTCGGAGGGATTGCCGATCCTGCTGGCCCTGGGCCGTCCCGATGAGGCGTTGGCGCAGGCCTGCGCCGCCCTGAGCCTTCTGTCGGGGCTGCTGACGGTACCAGGATCACGGCAGGCCGAGGCCGAATACCGTTTGCGCCGCACCCAGTACCGCCTCGCGCTGGCGTACCTGACGCGGGGAATCGGGTTGCCCTACCTCTACCCGTTTTGTGGTCCCCGCCGCGACCATCCCGATTTGCAGCAGGCCCGCGCCCTGCTCGACCAGCTGTTGCGTCCTGCCACAGGGCTGTCCGGCACCCCCGAACCTGACCGGGAACAGGTCCTGACCTTCGATATGTTGCTGACGCGGGCGCTGGCCGATCCGCTGCCTGCCTCGGCCCTCAGTTTTGCCGAGCGTGCGCTCTCCATGACCGATCATCCTTACGCGGCGGCTCAGGCCCACGCCATCCGCGCCGAAGCCTACCTGCGGGCAGGTCAATTCCAGACCCCCTCGGCTCCGCCTGCTCAGGCCCAGACCTCTCAGCTCCAGGCGGCGCTGGCCGACATCAACCGCGCCCATGCCCTGCTGCGCCGGGTATCGCTGGGCAGCGGCTCCGGTCAGGTCTCGGGCCTCTATGCCCCCGATCCGGGGCTGGCCGCGCAACTGCTGGCGCTGGAGGTGCGGGCCACCATCACCGAGGGCGCGGACACGCTGCTGTGGCTGCGTAATGCCCTGCAAGACCCGGCCCTGCATCCTTTCCGGGCGGGGGTATGGCGTGAGGCGGGCCGTGCTCTGGAGGCCCATCATCCGGGCGCAGAAGACGTGCTGCGGAGGGTCTATCCGGCGTCCAGCCTGGCCCGCGCAGAGGTCTTGCGCGTGCGCGACCGCCTCTGGGTTCTGGAAGCAGAACTCCAAGCACAGGATTAAGAATTCAGGGAGGAAGGTTATCGGGTATGCTGGGGGTGTGAGCATCACCGATTCGCAGGCCGGAGGCCGCGCCGCCATCCGACTGCTGCAAGGGTACGTCTGGCATCCTCAGAGCGCCGATGTAGACCTGGAGCACTACCTTCCCCGAGAGCTGGACCTCCCCAAAGCTCCGGGCGCCGCCGATGAGGACGACGCCCATGTGCTGTGGGACATGGTGTCGCCGCCGTTCGCCTTTTTTGAAAACGGCGAGCCGACGGCGGCCCAGACCTTTTACCAATTCACGGTGCTGCGTGTCTACGACGACCGCCCCAGCAACGAGGCCCTCCACAGCGATGCCGAAGCTGCAAGCCAGGCTCTGAATCCGCTGCTGGACGGCACGCCGGAAGGAGTGGGCTGGCAACTCTGGGAAGACCTGCGGGAGCTGTGACGTGAGGGGACGACGATGATTGCTTGGCTCGATCTGTGGGCCGAGGGCGACCAGCATCCCCGCCGTTTCGATGGCCCGGCAACCCTGTTGGTGTACCTGACCCGCGTGGAGCGCCTGACCCGCGAGGCTGCCCAGGAGCTGATAGAGAAGGGTGAAGTCAGCCCGCCGCTGGCCCGCCGCAGTTATCAGGTGCGGGCCTTGCCCCTGCCGTCGTCTGTCTCGTCGTGACCGAACCTGATCCAGCGCGGCCAGAACTCAGCGCTGAGGGGCCGGTCGTTGCCATTCCGGTCTACGCGGGCGTCAGCGAACTGGAACTGGGGATCATGGTGGCCGTGTGCCGCCTGTGCGGAGGTGAAGGCGCGACCCGCACGCTGCACCGCTCCCGCGTCAGCATTCTGACCGCTGGGGGATTGGTCAGCACGCCGCATGTCATGTATGCCGCCCTGCCCGAACCCGCTGGCCTGCTGATTCCCGGTGGCCCCGGAGCCGCCAAAGCCGCCCGCGATCCTTTGCTGCGCGGTTTTTTAGCGGCCCACGCTGGGTTGCCCACCGGAGCCAGCGGCAGCGGAGTCCTGTTGCCCGGCGAGGCAGGCACACTGGAAGGCCGCATTCTGGGTGGCCCCACCGACCTGACCGACCTGCTATGGGGCTTTTCTCCTGCCGACGTGCGCCCTGGTCAGGTCGTTAGCGATGCCCACCTGACCACTACTCCGGGCGGATTTCCAGCCCTCTATGCAGCGTTGGCTGTGGCCGGGGCGGTGTGGGGAGAGGCGGAAGCGTTGGGGGCGGCAGAGCGGTTAGGGTGGAAGTACGGGAAAATCTGAAGGTTTAAGGTGTTGGGGCGGTAAATCTGTAGAGTGCAGTTGCTCCTGGCACTGATCAAAGAGAGGCGCTGAAGAGTAGAGACATCGTGAACGTAGAGATTGACCTTCTTCGGCCCCTTCGCCTTTCAGCCTTCAGACGCCTTTCCAGTTCCTATTCTGTGTGGTGGCCCCGCGCTACCCTCCTGTCATGCCTGATTCTGCTGTTCCCATTCCTACAGACCGTCCCCGGCGCTTGCGGCGTTCTCCGGCACTGCGGGCGCTGACCCGTGAGGTCACGCTGGCCCCGGCGCACCTGATCCACCCCATGTTCGTCCATGAGGAAGCCACGGATACGCCGATTGCCAGCATGCCCGGAGTGAGCCGCCACAGTCTGGAGAGCGCCGTGCAGCAAGCCGGAGCGGCACTGGCTTTGGGCATCCGCTCGGTGATCCTGTTCGGCATTCCGGCCCATAAAGACACGCTGGGTACGCAGGCGTATGCCGATGAGGGCATCATTCAGCGGGCGGCGCGGGCGATCAAGGCAGCCCACCCCGACCTAACCGTCATTGCCGATACCTGCCTGTGTGAATACACCGACCACGGACACTGCGGCCCCCTCTGCGAAATTCACCCCAACGAATGGACGGTAGACAACGATCCTTCACTGGAACTGTTGGCCCAGACTGCCGTGTCTCAGGCGCGGGCGGGGGCCGACATCGTGGCTCCGAGCGCCATGATGGACGGCCAAGTGGCGGCGATCCGGGCGGCGCTGGATGCGGCGGGGTTCTCACATATTCCGGTCATGAGTTACGCCGTGAAGTACGCCAGTGCCTACTATGGCCCCTTCCGAGATGCGGCGGGCAGTACGCCCAGCGTCGGGGACCGGGCCACCTACCAGATGGACCCGGCAGGCGGCTACCGCGAGGCTCTGCGGGAAGCGCGGCTGGACGCTGAGCAGGGAGCCGATTACCTGATGGTCAAGCCCGCGCTGGCTTACCTTGATGTGCTCAAGCTCCTGCGGGATAACTTCGATCTTCCTTTAATCACCTATAACGTCAGCGGTGAATACGCGCTGATCAAGGCCGCCGCCCAACTGGGTTTTATGGACGAACGCCGCACCGTGCTGGAAACCCTGACCGGAATGCGCCGCGCCGGGGCCGACGCCATCATCACCTATCACGCACTGGACGCCGCCCGTTGGCTGGCGGGAGGATAATCATGCAGGCCACCAGAGAGCAGAACAGCATCAACGACCCCATCCGCGTGGACTGGATTTCTACCGGAATCTGGCCCGGACGCCTCGGCCTGACCTTTGCACCCGGCAAGAAAGGCGGCAGCATCTATCAGCAGGGCGTGACCCATGCCCGCGATGTGGCCGAGGATATGCACACGCTGGCTCAGGGCGGCGTCCAGGTCCTGGCCCCCCTGATCGAAGATTTTGAATTCGACATGCTGGGCATGGACGGCTACCACGCCGAAGCCGAGGCCCGCAGCATCCTGATCGCCGCCTGCCCGATAGTGGATCAGCACGCGCCCACAGACCGCGCTGGCTTTGCCGCCTACATCGACGAACTGATGACGCATCTGCTGGATGGCCGCAGCGTGGTCGTGCACTGCCGTGGCGGGCTGGGCCGCGCCGGACTGGTGGCCGCCTGTCTGCTAGTGCAGGGCGGCATGCCCCCCAGAGAAGCCATCAAGCTGGTGCGGGCCACCCGCAGCCGCAATGCCATAGAAACGGCGGTGCAGGAACGGTTTGTAGAGGAATTCGGGCGGTAAATACTGGGCTGTGGGAGGTGGGTTGTCGGGAGTGGGAAGGGCGTGTAGGGCGGGGCATTTCTAGGGTGGCAGAACCCCCCAGTTGGCTTCGCCGCCAGCCCGAGCACCAAGCTTTAGTCCTCCCCTTTAAGGGGGGGCGTTGCGTCAGCAACGGGGGGGTTGGGTCGCCCAGCCTTCAAGGAATGGCCTACCTACGCGTTTTCACTGACCGTTCCTTACGGAATCTCCACTTCCCCCCGCCACCCCGCAGGCCGCTTCAGCAGCAGCTTTAGCGGGGTTTCGCCGTGCTTCAGCAGATAGGTCAGAAAGTTCATTTCGCGTTCTTGCGGTGTGCCGTTCGGCAACAGATGATCTTTGAGGCGGGTCAGTTGGCCGCTGCGGTCATTTTCCTGCCTTGCCAGTGCGCGGGCGGCCAACATCTGAAGGTGGGCAACTCGGGCGGTGGTGCGGGTGCGGGTGCGGGCGGCGGCTCCTTCCAGCGTGGGATCGAGGGCCGCGATTTCGGCGGTCAGGGCGTGCAGATCGGCGTCGAGGGCGCTGAGGCGTTCGGCGGTCACGGCTCCGGCCTGACGCTCCTGCGCCAGAGAGCGGCCCAGCACGCCTTCCGGGTCGGCCTGCACCTGCGCGGCGGTGGCGTTCAGGCGGCGCAGCAGGCGGGCCACATTGGGTTCCAGCCACGTCACGCTCAGGCGGGGCCACAGCAGCGGTTGCGCCAATCCATGCAGCGGGTACACCTCTTTGAGCTGTGCGCCGTAGGCAATTTCGCCGGGGCCGACCACAAAGGCGGCGGTGGGCAGCAGCGCGTCCTGCACGGTGGGGCGCAGGCCAGCCGCCGGAGTCAGGCGCGAGGGATCGGCGTCCAATACGGCCAGCAGGTCGGCTTTGGCGTAGCTGCGGGTTTCGGTCTCGAAGGTTCGGCCTTCCAGTCGCAGCAATCGGCGCTGGCCGTCTTCTTCCTCTATAAAGAGGTTGGTGGCCCCGGCGGGGCGGCGCAGTTGCGGCACGAAGCCCCGGCGTTCCAGCGCGGCGGCGGCGGCTTCTATGCGGGCCGAACTTTCCAGCGGGCGCTCCAGCTCGCGGGCCAGCGTGGGGGCCATCAGGCGGGCCAGCGCGGGATGCAGAGGATCGAGCACCAGCAGGCCAGCCGGGGCCAGCAGCCCGTGAATCAGGCGGGCAAACACATCGGCGTAACTGCCGCCCGCAGCCAGCGCCCGTTCGACTCTGGCCCGCACGGCGGCCACATACTCTTTGGGGGCGTCGAAGGCGTCCAGCAGGGCCATCACCTGCTCGGTCCAGTCTGGTCGCCATGCCACGCGGCCCACGGGTACGCCTTCCGGCACATCCAAGGTCAGGTGGTGCAGCTTCTCGGAGTGATCCAGCAGCGTCGTAGAGGCCACTTCTGCCGCGTCGTGATCCTGGCTGGCGATCCAGTACACCGCCACCACGGGCACGTCCTCGGTGTGCAGTTCGCTCGCCAGCAGCGCCGCGCCTGCGCCCTTGTGCACGCTGTAGGCTGGCCCGGTCAGCAGTCCGGCTTGCTGCCCCGTGACCACCACGCGGGAGGCCGGGTGCGCCAACTGCGTCAGGGCTGCCTCGCTGTGGGCGTCCAGCGTGCCCAGATCGTGGTGATAGGCCCGCAGCGCCGCTGCCAGTGCTGCCCGATCTATGTCGGGCCGCGTTTCGGCCAGTGCCGCCGCCGTATCGCCCGCCCGCAGCCGGATAAATTCTGCCAATTCGCCTGCTCGGTAAGCTGTTGCCAAATCTGCCGCCATCCGCTGCGCCCCTTCTGTTTACCGTTTGGGCCAAAGTAATGCGTGCCAGACGGAAGAATCTTGGATTTAAGTCCTCCACCGTCCCATATGCGGAAGAATCAACCCATGCACGTTAAAGCACCGCAAAACTTAAAGCAACAATGCGGGTAGGGCATCTGGAAAGTGGGACGTAGGTTGTGGGCAGCAGGAAAGGCGTGGTGGGCGCAGAATTTATATTCTGATCAAGGAGCTGTGAGAGCAGGGGAGCTTTACAGAGCATGAATCCTCTGGCCCAAAATTCGCTGCCTGCCTAGCGCAGCGGCTCCCGCGTGGCCTGCTGCAACCCGGTGCGGTCAGTCAGGATGATTCGGCGGTAGCCCAGATCCAGCAGCCCACGGGTGCGGAAGTCACCCAGCAATTTGGTGATGGTTTCGCGGGTGCTGCCCACCACATGCGCCAGATCCTGATGAGAAACGCGCTCGCGCAGGGCCAGCGTGCCGCCTTCGGGCCAGGGGCCTTCGCGCTCGGCCAGGTTCAGCAGGGCCAGGGCCAGGCGCTGAGACACTTCCAGAAAGACGAGTCCGGCCAGCCGTTCCTGCACACCCCGCGTTTGCCGCGTGACCTGTTCGGTGAGGGCCACCCCCACGGGCGGATAGGTGCGGGTCAGGCGAGACAGGGTTTCCTGGCCGATCATCAGGGTCTCCGTATCGTCCATCGCTTCGGCATACACGCCGTACCGTTCGTTTTGCAGCAGGGTAGAGGCTCCGAGCAGCGCACCCGCGCCGTGAACGTCCAGCGTGACTTCGCGTGCGCCGGAACCGAGGCGGTACAGCCTGACCGTACCGCGCGTGAGCAGGTGCAGCGTTTCGGCGGGGTCTTCGGGATGAAACAGCAGCCCACCCCGCGCCCAGCGCCCCACCCGTCCTGCCGCCACCATCTGCGCCTGAGCGTCTGCGGGCAAAACTCCAAAAACACCGGGCAACATGCCCCGCAGTATGCCGCAAGCGGGCCAGAAGTTGGCGGGGGTATGTGGGGGAGGCCTTCTCTGTTGGCCCAAACCGGCCCCTGCCCCTTACAATCGGCCCAGCATGACCAACGCCCGCCCCGCCGAATCTTCCAACCCGCGCCTTCCGAATTCTTCCCGCTTGGAACTGTTCGGGCTGCCGCTGGACGTGATTTCTCTGGATGCCACCCTGGATCTGCTGGGCGAGTGGATGTTCAGGCAATCCCGCGCCCCGCACACGGTCGTCACGCTGAACCCCGAATTGATCGTGCAGTCGCGCAGCCACCCGGAATTTGCCAACGCGGTTCAGATTGCCGATCTGGTCACCGCAGACGGCGTGGGCATCGTGTACGCCGCCCGCCAACTGCACGGCGTGGAGGTGCCGCGTGCTCCCGGTTTCGACATCGTAGCGGGGCTGATGAAGCGCCACGGGGCCGATCTGAGGGTGTTTTTCCTGGGTGCAAAACCGGGTGTGGCCGAGGTTGCCGCCCAGAACGCGGCCCGCGATTACGGCATTACGGTGGCGGGCGTGCACCACGGCTACTTCGATCTGCCCGAAGACCAGCGCGTGGCCGATCTGGTGGGGGCCAGCAACGCCCATCTGGTGCTGACGGCAATGGGTGGTGGGCGGCAGGAAACCTTTAACCAGTACTGGCGGCAGGTGCTGAATGCCCCCGTGCTGATCGGCTGCGGCGGCGTGATCGACGTGCTGGCCGGAACTGCCGACCTTGCCCCCGCGTGGACGCGCAAAATGGGCGTGGAATGGATCTGGCGCGTGGTCGGAGACCGCAAACGCTGGAACCGTGCGCCCCGGCTGGCCCAGTTCGTGGGGCTGGTGCGAGCAGAAAAGAAGCGGCTGGGGCGAGAAAAAAGCGTGTGAGGGTCTAAGAAGGGTGATTCACCTCTCCCCTCTGTCAGCGCAGCTTTACGAGTCTTCTCAAAGCTGAGGGTCAGAACGCACCCGCCCAAATGCCTTGGCCCCTTGATCTTCATTCCCTTGGGACATTGAGACCAAGCCCCCTTCCCCGTCCTCATCTCACGGACAGTCGCCCGCCAAGTTGCCTATACTGCCCGCATGTCCCTTCTTGACATGATCGGTCCCGTGATGATCGGGCCGAGCAGCAGCCACACCGCTGGCGCGTGCCGCCTCGGGTTGGTGGCCCACCACCTGTTGGGCGAGGCTCCGCGCACGGCCCGCATTGGCCTGCACGCCAGCTTTGCCAAAACGGGGCGGGGTCACGGCACACATCTGGCGCTGGTGGCGGGTCTGCTGGGCTTCTTGCCCGACGATCCCCGCCTGCCGGGTGCCTTTGCCGAAGCAGAAAAAGCCGGTCTGAAGGTCGAATTCCATGACGTGGATCTGGGTGACGTGCATCCCAACACGGCCCAGATCGATCTGAAGGGCGACACACAGAGCGTCATGGTGATAGGCAGCAGCACAGGCGGCGGCATCATCCGGGTGGGCAGCGTGCAGGGCTTCAAGGTGGATTTTGATGCTTCTCAGCCCACGCTTTTGCTGCGTTACGTGGATACCATCGGCGTGATTGCCCGCGTCGCCACCACCCTCGCCGCCGATGGAGCCAACATCGCTGCACTGACCTGTGCCCGCGAAAAACGGGGCGGAGACGCGCTGCTGGCGATAGAACTGGATCAACCCCTCAGCGAACCCGCCCTGAATTTTGTGCGGGCCTGGGCGGGTATGGCCTGGACGCGGATGCTGCCGAAGCTGATGGATGGGTAAAGGCGGTGAGTGGTGAGTAGTGAGTAGTCAGTGGGAAGGTCAAAAGCCTTAAAACTAGCTGGCTCTCTTTCTCTAGCTCACCCCGATCTTTACCTCCCTTTCCCCGACCCACTCCCCACTCACTACTGACCACTGACTCTCCGAAGGAGACTGAAAATGCTGACCCTCACCGACCTGATGAACGCCCCGGCCCCGGCTTCCGGCTGGGTGCTGGCCCAAGACTGCGAAGAGACCGGGCTGGACCCCGCCGATATTCGCGCTGAAATGGCCCGCCGGATCGGAGAAATGCGGGACAGCATAGAGCGGGGACTGAGCAGCGACGCCAAAAGCATCACGGGCATGGTGGGCTGGAATGCCAAGGGGCTGTGGGACGCGCCCGACGCCCTGAATGCCCCGCTGATTCGCCGGGTGCAGGCCTACGCGATGGCCGTCAACGAGGAAAACGCCCGCATGGGCCGCATCGTAGCTGCCCCCACCGCCGGAAGTGCCGGAACCATTCCCGGTGCGCTGCTGGGTGTGGCCGACCATCTGGGCATTCCCGACGAACGCCTCGTAGACCCGATGATTCTGGCGGCGGGCGTGGGCAAAGCCATCAGCAAACGCATGTTCATTTCGGGCGCGGCGGGCGGGTGTCAGGCAGAGATTGGATCAAGTGCGGCGATGGCGGCGGCGGCTGTCACCGAACTTCTGGGCGGCAGTCCCCGCGCCTGTATCCACGCGGCCAGCCTCGCCCTGATGAATACCATCGGTCTGGTCTGCGATCCGGTGGGCGGATATGTAGAAGTACCGTGCGTGAGCCGGAATGCCTTCTTTGCCGTTCACGCCGTCAGTGCCGCGCAGTTGGCGTTGGCGCAACTGGAATCGTTCATTCCGCCCGATGAGGTGGTGGGCGCAATGGCACAGGTAGGCCGCATGATGCCCGCTCAACTGCGCGAAACGGCGGAAGGTGGCCTTGCACAAACGCCCACCGGATTGGCCGTGACCGCCTGCATGGAAGGCCGCCAACCCGACGAGGGCGGCGGCATGATTGAATTGCCGATGGCGTAGGGGAGAGCCTGCACCATCGGTCAGATCGGCTCGTTGAGTGCTCTACAGTACCTCCCATGACCGCCAATCATCCCGCCGAGGTCGCCGCGCAGTACGCCACCGAACAGCACTTGCGTACCCGTATCGATACGCATGTGCGCTACAGCGTCGGCCCCGAATTAGAGGCGACTTTTGACGGACTGTTGCGGCTGAATGGACAAGAAATCTTGCTGGATGTAGGCACAGGCCCGGGCGAGTTTCCCGGGCGTTTGCGGGCGCGGGGCCACACCGGGCGCTTGGTCGGCGTTGATCTGTCGGCGGGCATGGTGGAGCAGGCCCGTGCCCATCAGTCCGGCGTGGAATTCATGCAGGCCAGCGCCGATGCCCTGCCTTTTGCCGACGCCACTCTTGATGTGGTCACGGCCCGCCACATGCTCTACCACGTACCAGACGTGACCGCTGCCCTCAAAGAATTTCGGCGGGTATTGAAGCCGGGTGGCCGCTTTTTGGCCGTGACCAATTCCAGTACCTATATGGCCGAATTGTGAGCAGTGGTGGCCGAAGCTGCCATTCTGGAACCGTCGCTGGAGGCAGTGCGGGTTGGGCAGGGCACTCATGCAGCGGCGTTTTCGGAACTGAACGGGGAAGAGCAGGTACGGGACGTGTTCGGCAATGTCGAGGTCAGCTTTTCGCAGAGTGCGCTGATCTTTCCAGATGCCCAGCCGGTGCTGAATTATCTGGCCTCCATTCCTGCATGGCACAAGTTATCCGCGCCAGAGCAGGAGCGCGGGCGGGCGGCGCTGGGTCAAGTGCTGCGGCCCCTGCTTCAAGACGAGAACTGGCGGGTGTCCAAAACCCTGGTCTTTCTGTCGGCCCAGCGGTAATTTTTTAGACTGGTACGCCCAATCCCAGCGCCTCCCGTAATTCCTCGTGCGTGTGCAGAATACGTCCTGCGCCTGCTGCGGTCAGGGCTGCCGCGCCACTGGGGTGGGCGTGCCCGCCTGCCAACAAGCCCCACACTGCCGCGCCCGCTGCGGCTCCGGCCATCACGCCTGTGGCGCTGTCTTCTATGACCACGCAGCGCTCTGGGGAAACGCCCAACTGTGCGGCGGCGTGCAGGTACAGATCCGGTTTGGGCTTGCCGCGCCCGCCCACGCTGGCCGGGTCGTAAGCGTGCTGGCCCACCAATTCGGCCAACCCCCCCGAGGCCAACTTGAGGTGCAGGCGGGTGCGCTCGGAGTTGCTGGCAACCGCGAAGGGCAGCCCCGCCGCGTGCAGGGCCTCCAACGTTTCCCGCGCTCCCTCGATGGCGGGCACAGCCTGAAAAGCTGCCGCCAAGCGTGTATCCATCGTCTGCACAAAAGTGTCGGGCCGCTGCCAGCCGTGATCGCTGGACAGCCAGTCGAAGAGGGCTGCGTGCGTGCTGCCCACCGCCCGCGCCATAAAGTTCTCTCGGTTCATGGTCAGGCCATGCTCGGCCAGCAGGTCTACCCAGACGTTGGCGGCCAACAGTTCGCTATCGACCAGCACGCCGTCCAGATCAAATAGCACCGCTCCTATTTCAGGCCTCATTCGGTATCGCTCTCGGGGCCGTTTTGCCAGCCGGCCAGAATGTGAATGTGGGTATGAAACACCACCTGCCCGCCACCCTCGCCGCAGTTCACGACCAGGCGGTAATCGTCGGCGTGTTCGCGGGCCACTTTCGTTGCCGTCAGCCACAGGCGGCCCAGTTCGGCGGCGTCGGTGATGTCGTCCAGGCGCTCGGTGTGGCGCTTGGGAATCACCAGCAGGTGAATCGGTGCTTTGGGCGCGATATCGCGGATGGCAATAAATTCCTGATCCTCGAAGACAATTTCGGCGGGAATGTCCCGGTCAATAATTCGCTCGAAAATGGTGCGGCCCCGGTTGGCAGTCATGCGGGTAGCTTATACGGATTCTGCCGAAGCGCCCAGAGGTTTGCTTGTCCAGTGGGGCCGGGGGAGATTGCCTTTCGTCTTCCCTCATGCGCCGCCTTGTCCCGGTCTGTTCACGGCAAACTCTGGGTATGAGCCGCAAGCAGACATCCAGAAAACCCCGAGTCAAGAAAAGGATGCTTCCGCGCAGGCTGCTGCTGGTGGCGGGGCTGGCTGCATTGGTGGGCCGCCGCGCCCTGAAAACGCCCGCCGACCTGACCGGAAAATCGGTGCTGATCACGGGCGGGTCGCGGGGGCTGGGGCTGGCGCTGGGCCGCGAATTTGCCGCACGGGGCGCTCACCTGACCCTGATGGCCCGCGACGCCGCTGAACTGGGCCGCGCCGCTGCTGATCTGCGGGGCCGGGGCGCACGCGTGCTCACGGTGGCTGGAGACGTGACCGTGGATGCCGACATCGCCCGCGCCCTCGATGCCACCGAAGCCGAATATGGGCGGCTGGACGTACTGGCGAACGTGGCAGGCATCATCCAGACCGGGCCGCTGGCGAACATGACCGAGGCCGATTTCCGGGACATCATGGAGGTCAATACCTTTGGCCCCCTCAAGATGACCCGCGCCGCGCTGCCGCTGCTGAGGGCCGTGCGGGGGCGGGTGTTGCTGGTGGCCTCGGTGGGGGGCAAGGTGGGCATTCCTCACCTCGCGCCATATTCGGTCAGCAAATTTGCGTTGGTGGGCTTGGGGCAGGTGTTGCGGGCAGAACTGGCCCCCGAAGGCGTCACCGTCACCACGGTCTGCCCCGGCCTGATGCAGACGGGCAGTGCTCGCAACGCCACCGTGAAGGGCCAACATACCCGTGAATACGCGCTGTTTGCCACGCTGGACAACCTGCCAGTCATCTCCATGTCTGCCCCGGAAGCGGCCCGCCGAATGGTGAATGCCACCGTGCGCGGCGACGCTGAAGCTATGATCGGTGGCCCCGCCATGCTGCTCAGAACAGCGCAGGCCATTGCCCCGCAACTCACCGCCGATCTGATGGCCCTGGGCAACCGTTTCTTGCCCCGGCCCACGCCCAGTAATCGGGGTGTTACAGGCAAAAACGCCGAAACACAGATCACCCAGAAAAATCCGATCAAGCGGGCAGCTGAGGCGGAATTCAACGAGGCCGAATAACTGAGGCTGGCCCATCTCAGGGCCGGGTCTCAGAGCTTCCTGTCCTTAATCCCGGCCTACAGCCACCACTGACTGAATGCTGCTTAGTCCTGTGTCTGCCACCAATCATCAAAAGGGGTGACAGGCACGCTGCGTTTGTGCCGGGTCTGCTGGTACAGGCGCTCCAACTTGGCGGCCACCTCTGCGCCGACCTCACGGCCTTCCAAGTAATCGTCAATTTGGGTGTAGGTCAGGCCCAACGCCACTTCGTCGGGCAGGCCGGGGCGGTCGTCTTCCAGATCTGCCGTGGGCACCTTGCGCCAGGTGCTGTCGGGTGCGCCCAGATGCTGTAGCAGCGCTGCGCCCTGCCGTTTGGTCAGGCCAGTCAGGGGCGTCAGATCCACGCCGCCGTCTCCGTATTTGGTAAAAAATCCGGTCACGGCTTCGGCGGCGTGGTCGGTGCCCACCACCAGCAGGCCAGCTTGCCCCGCCAGTGCGTACTGCGCGGTCATACGTTCACGCGCCTTGATGTTGCCCCGCACAAAGTCCCGCAGAGGCAGGCCCAGCGCATCGGCGGCGGCCTGTGCGCTGGCGTCTGCGGCAGGCTGGATATTCACGGTCACGCAGCGGTCAGGCCGAATAAATTCGAGCGAGGTCTGGGCGTCGGCTTCATCGGCCTGCACGCCGTAGGGCAACCGCACCGCCAGAAACGAACAACTGCCCCCCTGCGCCCGCACCTGTTCGGCGGCCAGCTGGCACAGGCGGCCTGCCAGCGTACTGTCCTGCCCGCCGCTGATGCCCAGCACAAAGCCGGAAGCCCCAGTGCTATTCAGGTAGGCCGCCAGAAAATCCACGCGGCGCTTGGTCTCCGCAGCGGGGTCGATGTCGGGCCGAACGTGCAGCTCACGCGCAATGCGGCGTTGCCGGGACAAGGTGTCGGGCATGGGCGGAGTATGCCGGATGACCGCTGCCCTGTGTAGTCCTGAGATCACCTGATACGGGATTAAAGGGAGTCTTCATAAGAATTGCTTCTCGCCTCCTCACCATTGCGGATAAGTGGGCCTCTCATGATGGGGCCGTCATGCCTTCCCTGTCGCCGCTTCTGACCGACCTGTACCAGTTGACCATGATGCAGGGCTACCACCAGCACGGTCTGCACACCCACGAGGCGGTGTTCGATCTGTATTTCCGCCGACTGCCCTTTGAAGGCGGCTACGCGGTCTGGGCCGGGTTGGAACCCCTCCTGGACACGCTGCAAGACCTGCATTTTGCCGAATCCGATCTGGCTTATCTGGAGACGCTGAACCTGTTTACCCCCGCCTTTCTGGAGGCGCTGCGGGGCTGGCGCTTCAGCGGGCAAATCGAAGCTTTTCGGGAAGGCCGGGTGGTGTTTGCCCACGAGCCTCTGCTGACCGTGACCGCGCCCCTGTGGGAAGCCCAATTGATCGAAACCATGCTGCTGAACACGCTGAATTTTCAGACGTTGGTGGCGACCAAGGCGGCCCGTTGCGTGCAGGCGGCGCAGGCCAGCCCGTTTGGGGGTCAGGTGGTGGAATTTGGAGCGAGGCGGGCGCAGGGGCCTGATGGAGCGGTCAGCGCGGCGCGGGCGGCCTTTGTGGGCGGGGCCACCGGAACCAGCAATGTGGAGGCGGGGCGACAATTCGGGTTGCCGGTCACGGGCACGCACGCCCACGCCTGGATCGAAAGCTTTCCCACCGAGCTGGACGCCTTCCGCGCCTATGCCCGCCTCTATCCAGACAGCACCACCCTGCTGCTGGATACCGTGGATACCCTCCGAAGTGGCCTGCCCAATGCCCTGACGGTGGCCCGCGAACTGCGCCAGCAGGGGCACGAATTGCGGGGCGTGCGGCTGGACAGCGGCGATCTGGCGTATCTGTCGCGCTATATCCGCGCCGCGCTGGATGAGGCGGGGTTTGACGCGGTGCAGATTGTCGCCAGCAACGACCTCTCGGAATCGGTGATTGCCGGAGTGATTGCCGAGGGGGGCCGAATCGATGTGTATGGCGTGGGCACGCAGCTTGCCACGGCAGGCGGCAGGGGCGGCGGCGCACTGGGCGGCGTATTTAAGCTGGCGGCCCTGCAAGGCGTTCCCAAAATGAAGCTGACGGGAGATCCGGCCAAATCCAGCCTGCCGGGTTCAAAGCACGTCTGGCGGGCCACCGATCCGGCAGGCACCCTGATGCTCGATGTGCTGACGCTGGGAGAGCAGCCGCGAGCGGGGCAGCAGGTCAGCGATCCCACCAACCCGCTACGCTCCAGCCTCCTGAGCGCCGATCTGCACTGGACCAATGCCCGCGAAGTGGTCATGCGGGGTGGTCAGCGCACCTCTGCCCCCGAACCGCTGCGGGACGTGCAGGCGCGTGCTCAGGCTGAACTGGCCTGCCTGCCTGCGGGCACGCGCCGCCTTCTGAATCCGCATACCTACCGGGTCAGTCTGGGGGCTGATGTGGCTGCCCTGCGGGACCTTGTGGCAGAGGGCCTGCGCGGTCAGTTGAACTCTCCTCAAGAATGAGTGCCAACCCTCCGCCCGCTGTCTTCGTGGGCCGTTTTCAGCCGCCGCACACCGCCCATGTCGCCACCATCGTTCAGGCTCTGGGGGCCGCCCCGCGTGTGCTGGTGCTGCTGGGAAGTGCCAATCTGGCCCGCAGTATCCGCAACCCCTTCAGCGCCCCCGAGCGTGCCCAGATGCTGCGGGCCGCCCTCGGGGAAGCGGGAGTCGGCACGCGGCAAGTCAGGTTCCGTGCCCTGCCCGACCGCTTCGATGCAGACCTGTGGGCCGCCGATGTGCGCTGGCAGGCCGAGCAAGAATTCGGCCCTGCTCGGCCCGTAGCTCTGGTCGGCTTTGAAAAGGATGCCAGCACGGCCTATCTGCGCTGGTTTCCCGGCTGGTCGCGCCTGCCTGTGCCCGAAGTGGCGGGCCTGAATGCCACCGATATTCGGGCGGCCCTGTTTGAAGGCTGGCCCTTGCCCACCGGAGTTCCTGACCCGGTGCGGACCTTCCTGACCCGGTTTGCCCTGACCCCCGCCTTTGCACGGTTGCGGGCCGAATGGCAGGCCGTCAGGCAACTCCGGGCGACCCTGCCCGCTGGACTGCTGCTGCACGAAGAACGCTGGCTGCACCTCATACGGACTTGCTCTGATTCCCGAACATCCGGGAAAGCACCAGATGTTCGTCCATCGCCGCCAGCCCGTACTTTTTGCTACTCGCTCTGCTCGGATGATTCTCACGAATCATCGCAATTTGGTATCACAAATCAACACGTCTGGCTGCGGACCCGCACCGAGGCCACCGGACGGGGACTGTGGGAGCTGCCGGGGCGGGTGCTGTTGCCGGGGCAGCTCCCACACGCTGTGGCCGACGCCGTATTCGACCATCCTGCCCGCTCCTTGGTGGGGCCAACCGCTGCCCACGTCTACCGGGGGCCTCCGCCGCCCGGTGTCCCAGAGGCTGCCCTGCGCCCCGTACCCCTCGAAACCGCTCTGGGTCGTCCACGGCGCTTTTTTGAAGATCATCAGGTCATCTTGCGTCAGATGGTTGTGCCGTAGGAAATTCTGGGCCACCTGAAGCAGGACGCAGCTTTCTGATTCCCTGTACCGGGGTCAAGTCGCCGCGCAGCACCTCGGACCGCAGTCTTGCCAATCCCGCGCTGTTCGTCTGCTCCAAAAAATTGCGCCATGCCAATTCGCGCAGCAGATCATCGAACCAACTCGCGGTCTGGCTGCGGCGCTTGGCCGGAAGATCTACCGTGGACGTGTAAGCCTGCACCGCCTCCCACACGCGGTCTACGCCTGCTCCGGTGAGGGCCGAAGCCTGCACCACACGGGGTTGCCATACGGCGCTGTGCGGTGTCAGCAGGCTCAGGGCCGCCGTCAGTTCCGACTGGGCACGGTTGGCGGCTTTCGGGTCGGTGTCGGCCTTGTTGACCACGCAGATGTCGGCCAGTTCCATGATTCCGCGCTTGATGCCCTGTAGTTCGTCTCCGGCATTGGGCAGCGTGAGCAGCACGAACAGGTCGGTCATGGCGGCCACCTGCGTTTCAGATTGGCCCACGCCCACCGTTTCCACCAGAATCACGTCATAGCCTGCGGCCTCACACAGCAGCAGAGCTTCACGGGTACGCCGCGTTACGCCGCCCAGGGTGCCGCCGCTCGGACTGGGCCGGATAAAGGCGCGTGGATGCACCGTCAGGCGCGGCATCCGGGTTTTGTCGCCCATGATGCTGCCGCCGGTGCGGGTGCTGCTGGGGTCTACGGCCAACACCGCGACCCGGTGGCCCGCATCGGCCAGTTGTACACCCAGTCCCTCGATAAAGGTGCTCTTGCCGACGCCCGGAACACCCGTCAGGCCCACACGTACCGTCTGCTTTGCCTGGCCCGCGACCTCGGCCAGCAGCAGTTGCGCCTGCTCCTCATGGTCCGGGCGGCTGCTCTCGGCCAGCGTGATGGCCTGCGCGAGTGCCCGGCGGCTCCCGGCCAGCAGCGGCGCGGTCAGTGGATGGGCAGCGGAGGACATGTGAAGAAAGTATAGGACGTGTGGGACGCTGGGAATCTGGTTTCAGGCGGGCAGCACGGCCCGAAGCTCACCGCCCCGCGTTCCCTCACCGCGTGCAAATGCCCCGCTTGAGCAGATCGGGATTCAGCCCCGGCATCCGCAGCAAGTCCTGACTCCAACCGGGGCGGCGTGTACCGGACTCGGCCACCTGACGGCCCGCCGCGTCGTATTCGGTGGTCACGTTGTACAGCAGGCCGATAAATCCGCTGGCGCTGGCTGTGGCATAGCGCAACCGCCCCGCCGCATCGTAGTAACCCATAAAACTCTGGGAATTGTCTGGAAAGAGGCGCTGATACTGCACCAGCCTCGGCGTGCCCTTGGCATCGGCCCAGACCTTCAACAGGGGCACGTTGTCGCGGCCTGCACAGCTTCCTGTGACCTTTACAGCCTTCAGACCGCCGCTGCGCTGAAGCAGCCGCACCTGCGCTGTCTCGCGGGCCACCGCCACCCGCGCCGCATTCTGGGCCGATGTTTGGCCTGATACCGGGGCTGAAGGTTGGGCCGTCTTGGTCGGCGTCGTGGCAGCAGTGGCAGGCATGGTCGTCAGGCAGACCGTAAAAGTGAGGGCGGCGATCCGGGTCAGACGAGACGGCTCTGATCCCAACCTCTGCCGGGAGAGCGCCGACAGAGGCGTCCGTCGCTGCCCTGCCGCCGTTCTCCTTTTCACTCCATTCGAGTTCGTCTTCGCTTCACCAGAGGTTGGTCTCATAGGTGAGTTGTATCGCTGCCGGGTGAGTGGGCGGCAGGCGATGGCTGATGGTGGATTTATCTCCTGCGCAGCCCTCAGACCACGCATTACGCCCCACTTCCCGCATCCCGAACCAGCCGCAAGACTTCCCGCGCACTGGTCAGAATAGGGGTGCCGGGGCCGAAGATGCCCGCCACGCCTGCCGCCCGCAGCGCCGCGTAATCCTGCTGCGGAATCACGCCGCCCGCGATGACCTGAATATCGCCCGCGCCCTCGGCCTTCAGTGCGGCGATCAGGTGCGGAATCAGGGTGAGGTGGCCCGCCGCCTGAGAACTGACGCCCACGACATGCACGTCATTTTCGATGGCCTGCCGCGCCGCTTCTTCCGGCGTCTGGAACAGCGGGCCAACGTCCACATCGAAGCCCAGATCAGCAAAGCCGGTGGCGATCACCTTGGCTCCCCGGTCATGTCCGTCCTGACCCATCTTGACGACCAACATGCGCGGGCGGCGGCCCTCGGCCTCGGCAAAGGCCTCGATTTCGCCTTGCAGGGCCGCAAAGCCTTCATCCCCGGCATAGCCCTGCGCGTACACGCCCGACAGGGTACGGACCTCGGCGGCGTGGCGGCCCCAGACCCGTTCCAGTGCGTCACTGACCTCGCCCACGGTGGCGCGGGCCTGCATCGCGGCCACACTCAGGGCCAGCAGATTGCCCTCGCCTGTGTTGGTTTTATCTGCGCGTGCGGCGTCTTCCAGTGCGTCCAGCGCGGTCTGCACCTTCACAGCGTCCCTCTGCGCCCGCACCCGCTCCAGCCGCGCAATCTGAGACAGCCTCACGGCGGCGTTGTCGATGTTCAGCACGTCTACTTCGGTGGGCTGGGTCGGGCGGTACTTGTTCACGCCCACGATCACGTCCTCGCCCCGGTCTATGCGGGCCTGTTTGCGGGCCGCCGATTCCTCGATTCTCAGCTTGGGCACGCCCGATTCGATGGCTTTTGCCATGCCGCCCAGTTCTTCGACCTCGCGCATCAGTTCCCGCGCTTTATCAGCCAGATCCACCGTCAGGCGTTCCATCAGGTAGCTGCCGCCCCACGGGTCCACCACGTCTGGGATGCCCGTTTCTTCCTGCAAGACCAGTTGCGTGTTGCGGGCAATCCGGGCCGAAAAATCGGTGGGCAGGCCAATAGCCTCGTCAAAGGCGTTGGTGTGCAGGCTCTGCGTGCCGCCGAACACTGCCGCCATCGCCTCGATGGTCGTGCGAACCACATTGTTGTAGGGGTCTTGCTCGCTCAGACTCCAGCCGCTGGTCTGGCAGTGGGTCCGCAGGGCGCGGCTCATGGGATTTTTGGGAGCAAATCCGGCCATGATCTCGTCCCACAGCAGGCGGGCGGCCCGCAGCTTGGCAATCTCCACATAAAAATTCATGCCGATGGCAAAAAAGAAGCTCAGACGCGGCGCGAATTCGTCCACATCCAGCCCCTTTTGCAGCGCCGCCCGCACATATTCCAGCCCGTCGGCCAGCGTGTAGGCCAGCTCCAGTGCGGCATTGGCTCCCGCCTCTTGCAGGTGGTAGCCGCTGATAGAAATAGAGTTGAATTTGGGCATCTCGCGGGCCGTAAACGCGATGATGTCGGCCACGATCCGCATGCTGGGCGTGGGCGGATAGATGTAGGTATTCCGCACCATGAATTCTTTGAGAATGTCGTTCTGGATGGTGCCCGAGAGCTGGGCACGCGGCACGCCCTGTTCCTCGCCCGCCACGATAAAGGCGGCCAGCACGGGCAGGACTGCGCCGTTCATGGTCATGCTGACCGACATATCTTCCAGCGGAATCCCGTCAAAGAGGATCTTCATGTCTTCCACGCTGTCTATCGCCACGCCCGCCTTGCCCACGTCGCCCACCACGCGGGGATGGTCGGAGTCGTAGCCCCGGTGGGTCGCCAGATCGAAGGCCACGCTCAGGCCTTTTTGTCCGGCGGCCAGATTGCGGCGGTAGAAGGCGTTGGATTCTTCGGCGGTAGAAAAGCCCGCGTATTGCCGAATCGTCCACGGGCGCTGCGCGTACATGGTGGCGCGGGGGCCACGGGTATAGGGCGGCAGTCCGGGCAGCGTATCTGCGCCGCTGGGCAGGTCGGCCCGCGTATACAGGGCCTTGAGGGTCAGGCCCTCGGCGGTGGTGCGGTTCAGCGTGTCCGGGTCGGCACCGCGCAAATCCTTGCGGGCCATTGCCTTCCACGCCCCTAAATCGGTGCTGGGATCGGTGGGGGTGGTCATGGTGAAAGCCTCCGTGTAACGACATGATGCCACGCAAAACCTAACGGGCGTTTGGGGTGGCGCGGGGCTGCTTCCCGGTTGTCCAGCCATTGTTCAAACATTCACACTTGTTCAAATATCCAGATTGTGAGATTGCACCAAGCCTCAGACCACCGTTCGGCAGGTAATGTCAGGCGACTTCATTCGGTGCTTAGATTCGTCATCAGGCTGGATGTCCCGCCCCACTGCCCACTCTGGAGGTTTCCCGTGTTCAGCTCCACTGCCCTGCCCCTGCGTTTTGCCGCCCTCGCCACCGTTTCCCTGACCCTCGCCAGTTGCGCTCCCAGCATGATGGGCACACCCACCACGCCCGCTCCTGTGCCCGGGATCAACGCAGGCCTGAACGCCGCCCAGCGCCTCACGGTGGCTCAGCCCAGTCCCGCTTCGGTGGCCGGTAGCCTGAATCTCACCAGCCCGACCTTTACCAACGGCGGCGTGTATGCGGGCGAGCATGTCGCCAACGGCTTTGGCTGCACTGGCCCCAACACCAGTCCGGCGCTGAACTGGACGGGGGTGCCCGCCGGAACGCAGAGCCTCGTCCTGACCAAATACGACCCCGACGCGCCCACAGGCAGCGGCTTCTGGCACTGGGCCGTGTACAACATTCCCGCCACGGCCACCGGAATCGCGGCGGGAGCAGGCAGCGCGGGCGGTACGCTGCCCGCCGGAGCTGCACAACTCAACAACGATGGCGGCGCACCCGGCTTCGTGGGAGCCTGCCCGCCTGTCGGCGACGCGCCTCACCGCTACGTCTTCACGCTGTATGCCCTCAGCAAAACTCTGGAGCTGCCCGCCACCGCCAGCCCCGCCTTCCTCGGCTTCAACCTGAACGGCATCACCCTTGCCAAGACCAGCCTGACCGCCTATTACGGGCGCTGAATCAGGGTAAATTCCGCCTCTTCCCTTGTTGGAAGAGGCTGTTTTTTTGCCCTAAATTCTGCCTGAATCTAATTCTATCCGGGTGTTCTGTTCCGTGCGAAGGTAAGGAATGTTAGACTAGGCAGCGTGAGTGTTCCCGCCCAATCTGCCGACCCCGCATCCGGCACCGTGCCACGCCCTGTCAAGCTGGCTCCCAGCATTCTGTCCTGCGATTTTTCCCGGCTGGGTGAGGAACTTCAGGCCATCGCCGGGGCCGATTATGCCCATGTCGATGTGATGGACGGCGCGTTCGTGCCCAACATCAGCTTCGGCCTGCCCATTCTGGCGGCGGCGCGGCGGGTCAGTTCCCTGTTCATGGATGTTCACCTGATGATCGAGCGGCCTGAGCGCTACCTGCGCGACTTTGCCGAAGCCGGGGCCGACGGCATCACGGTGCATGTGGAGTCCACCCAGCATCTTCACCGTGCCGTGCAATCTATCCGTGAACTGGGCAAACGGGCGGGCGTAACCCTCAACCCCGGCACCTCGCTGGAAGCCGTGCGCCCTGTGCTGGCCGACGTGGATCTGGTCCTGGTCATGAGCGTGAATCCGGGTTTCGGCGGCCAGAAATTCCTTCCGGCCAGTCTGGAGCGGGTGCGTACCCTGCGCCGCTGGCTGGATGAACTGGGCAGCGACGCCGAAATCGAGGTCGACGGCGGCGTGAATGCGGCCAACGCCCGCGCCCTGGCCGAAGCGGGCGCAACTGTGCTGGTCGCCGGAAGCGCGGTCTACGGCCCAGATGGAGGCGCGGCGGGGCTAGAACGCCTGCGGGCGGCCCTCGTATGAGGCTGCGCGTAGACCTGCTGCCGCACGGCAATTACCCCGATGTGGTCCTGGTGATCGATGTGCTGCGGGCCACCACCACGGCGGTGACTTATCTGGAACGCGGTGCAGACGCCCTGCTGCTCACCTCCTCGCCTGCGGTGGCGCTGGGTCTTCGGCCCGAAGGCGGCGGCTCTGGCCTGCTGCTGGGCGGCGAACGCGGCGGCCTGCCCATTCCCGGTTTCGATTTCGGCAACAGCCCCGTAGAGGCAGCGGCGCAGAATTTTACGGGCAAAACGGTGGTCATGAATACCACCAACGGCACCGGAGCCGCGCACATTGCCGCCCAGACGGGCAAACACATCCTGCTGGCGGCCCTGACCAATGCCCACGCCGCCGCCCGCCGCGCCCGCGCCATCGCCACCGAAGAAATTGCGCTGGTGTGCGCCGGAACTGATGAACGTGTGAGCCTGGAAGACGTGTACGCGGCGGGGGTGCTGGCCGAATACCTGCTGGCAATGGGAGAATTTACCATCGACGACGGCGCACGCATCGCCCTGACCATGCGCCGCAACGCTGGAAATCCAATCGAGGCGCTGGGCAGTGCCGGACACGGGGCGTACCTCGCCAGCCTCGGGTTGGGCGAAGACGTGCGCTACGCCGCGCAACTCAGCACCAGTACGCTGGTGCCCACGCTGGCTGACAGCACTGGCCTGCCCGGTGCGCTCAGATTCGTCGCTGGATAAGAAGAAGACCGGTAAGATAAATTTGAGATGAACTCCTCATTCCCACTCCTGCCCGCCGCATCCTCATCTATCGCGCTGCTGCGGGATGGGCGATATGCCCAGCTGCAGGAGGCCATCTCAGGTCAGCAGGACGCCTTCGAGCGGGGTGAGGGCCGGGCCAGCGATCTTCAACAGGTCTTCACGCAGTTTGACCAGCCCGATCCGGCTCTGGGAGAGAAGTTGGGCGCGTGGTTGGAGGCCTGCCCTGGATCGTACGCCGCCCATACAGCCCTGGCGACCTGGCTGCTGTCGCGGGCCTGGGCCATGCGCGGCAGTTCCACCATGAATCTGGTCAGCGATCAGGGCAGGCGCGGTATGCATCATTTTCTGGAGCAAGCCGAAGCCTGTGCATTGCACGCGGTCACGCTGACGGCCAACCCGCTGCATGCGTGGCTGGTCGTGGCTTCTGTGCACAATACGCGTGGCTGTAGGTTGGCGCTGGCAGAGGTAGAAGCAGAGCAGTACCCCAATTGGTATACCGAGCCGCTGGGCAGCAATCCGGCCAGTCTGGAACTGCGCCGCGCCATGCTGCTGCACCTGCGGGCCGAATGGGGCGGCAGCGAAACGCACATGCTCGCGTTCGTGCGCCAGCAGCAGGAGGCGGCGCTGCTGTCTCAGACAGACCTGCAAAAGCTGTGGGCCGAATTTCATGCCCGTGTGGCCCACCACGCCTGGCTGTTTTTGCACGAATCAGATAAAGCGCTGGAACGTGCCCACCTGGCCGCCGATCTGGACGACAGACACACCGAATTGCTGTTCGGGTTTCTGAGTGGAGAGCAGCGCCCCCTGGCCGAGCGGCGCGGGGCGATGGAGCGTTACCTGACTTTTGCCGAGCGGGAAGTGCAGCAACGCCCGCTGGGGTTGTCGTATGCACAGGGGGGTTGGCTCAGAAGCCCCGACCTGGTCCCGTCCGTCTCAGAGCGTCTGGGCCGTCTGTTGTCTGCGATGGCTGACGCTGGAGAACCCGATGCGGCGTGGCTGTTGGGTGCGCTGGCCCTCGAAATGCCGCAACTTCACTGGCCCAATCCTCTGCCGCCCCTGCTGCGGGCCAGAGCTGAGGGCGATTTGGCCTGTGCCGAGCTGGTAGTCGCCGTAGAAAAAGCCAGAAATCCTGGGCAAGAAGGTGTGATCCGGGAACACATTCTGAAAGCCGCTGATCTGGGCAGTGGTGAGATGAGCTGGCGGGTCTATCACTGGTTTCCTGAATTCCAGCAGCAATTTGACCTCGATGAACGCGCCCGCTACCGCTATCTGCTCCGGGCTGCCGATGCAGGCGACAATAACGCCCGCTTTGCGCTGGCCCAGCAGTTGCGGGCCGGACGGGTAGAAGTCGGAGAAGACGGCGTGCTGCGACCGGTGAATAGTCCGCCTCTGCAAGACAGTCTGGACTATGCCAAGCACCTGCTGGAGCGGGCCGCCGCAGAAGGCCACAAGGGTGCAGAAAAAATTCTGCGAAACAGCAAAGACGCGGCCTGGAATTCCAAAACAGCCAGGCGGATTCGGGCGGGGTCTTCGCTTCGCCCCGCCGGTGGGGGAGCAATTTCAAAGCGCCCAGCTCTGGAGGGCTTTCGTTTTCCGTGGTTCCTGGCTGTGGCGCTGATCGTGGGAGGGGTGCGGGCCTGCTCGTCTCACGTCTCCACTCCATCACTGGACGCGCAGCAACAGAGACGGCAGATTCTGGAACAGATGCTTGAGGATCAGCAGCGTGACACCACTTCCAACGCCAAGCCTGCTGGGGGTGTTCAGCCGGTCTTGCCCCCCGGTCAGAATTCAAAGACACCTTGACGGCCCCCCGAACCCGCTACCCTGTGCGCTATGACGGCTCCTGATTCTCTCTCCCTGCCTTTTGCCCTGCCTGATGTGACGCCCGTAGACTCTGTGGACTGGGCGGCCATTCCCAGCCCCGCTTTTGTGCTGGACGAGTCGCGGCTGCGGCGGAACCTGTCGCTGATTTCACAGGTGCAGCAGGAAAGCGGCGCTCAGATCATCGTGGCGTTCAAGGGCTTTTCTATGTGGAGTACCTTCCCGATGCTGCGCGAATACGGCATCACTGGAGCCACCGCCAGCAGCCTGAACGAAGCGCGGTTGGCCCGCGAGGAGATGAAGGGCGAGGTGCATGTCTACGCGCCCGCCTACAGCGACGCCGAATTTCCGCAGATTCTGGCGCTGGCCGACCACCTGGTCTTCAATTCCTTTTCTCAGTGGGAACGTTTCAGGCCGCAGGTGCAGGCCGCCCGCGCCGCCGGACAGGTCGTTCATGTGGGCATCCGCGTCAACCACGAATACGGCGAGGTGGAAACCGACCTGTACAACCCGGCTGGCCCCTTCTCGCGCCTCGGCGTCACCCGCCGCGAATTCCGCGAAGACCTGCTGGACGGGGTAGACGGTCTGCATTTTCATAGCCTCTGCGAAAACGACTCCACCACGCTGGAGCGCACGCTGGAAGCTTTCGAGGAAAAATTCGGTGAATTCCTGCCGCGCATGAAATGGGTCAATTTTGGCGGCGGCCACCTGATGACCCGCGAAGGCTACGACATTCCCCGCCTGATTCGCGTCATCCGTTCCTTCCGCGAACGCTACGGCCTGCATGTCATTCTGGAACCGGGCAGCGCCTTCGGCTGGCAGACCGGCTGGCTGGTCAGCAGCGTGCTGGACGTGGTGCAGAACGTCAAACAGGCTGCTCTGCTCGATATTTCGGTCAGTGCCCACATGCCCGACGTGCTGGAGATGCCCTACCGCCCGCGCATTCTGGGCGCAGGCAATCCGGGAGATTTTGAATATGAATACATCATCGGCGGCACGACCTGCTTGGCAGGCGACGTGATCGGTGAATACGCCTTCCCGCACACTCTGAAGGTCGGAGACCGCGTGGTTTTCGACGACATGATCCACTACACGATGGTCAAAACGACCTTCTTCAACGGCGTCAAGCACCCCGATATCGGCATTCTGCACGCAGACGGGCGCTATGAAGTCGTCAAGACGTTCGGGTACGAGGAATTCAAAGCCAAACTGAGCTGAGACTCCCTGCTGCTGCACGCCACAGAAAACGCGCCCATCACCACTTCCGGTGCGGGCGCGTCTTCTGATCTCAACGCTGGTTGATGGGGTGGAGGGCTTGTGCTGAAACGGAGGGTTCAGGCCGCGTCAGCGCCGTCATTCAGACCCGTCCCGGTTCAGGGAATGTACCGGGAAAACGGGGGGAAGGTGACCGGAGAGGGGACGCCAAGTATGGGAGATTGGCAGTCAGTCCTGCCCGGTTCCGGGAGAGTGCGGGGAAGAAGATGGCTGGTCTTTACTTGCGGTAGACCTTCACGGCTCCGTTGACGGTGCGGATGGTGCCGCCCTCGAAATCTGCTGCCCACGCGCCGCCGATCTGGTACTGGTCGCGGGTGGGGAAGCCGAGGAAGGAGCCGCTGCCGCCGAGGCCCTGGTAGGTTTTCAGAACGTCACCGATCAGCCAGAACGTGCCGTATTTTTCGGTGCTGTAGAGTGCGCCGCTCTGGAAAAAGCCGTAGAGGCCGCTGGTGCCGTAGGTATTGCGGGGAATGACTTTCTCGTCGCCCGCAGCCCAGCCGAGGCGGGAAGGAGGACGGGTGGCGCTGTTCTCGGCCTGAGCCAAGGCCAGATAACGTTCCAGCAGGCGGCCATGCACCGCGTAGGAGCGGCTGCTGCCGTTGGCATGGAGCAGGGCGGCGTCGCCGTAGGCGCCCACACCGTTAAATTTCTGCCACAGGCCGTCGCTCCAGGGCACGGCGTAGGTGGTCGCGTTGCCCAGCGACTCGCTTCCCTTCAGGCGGTCATAGGCTTCGACCATGGCCTGATCGAAGGAGCCGTCCTGCTTCTGTCCGGGCTGAATCCGTGCGGTGGGCTGAGGCTGGGGAATGGGCTGAGGCGTCGGCTGGGGTGCGGGCTGGGCAGGTGTTCCCGGCGTGACCGTCACGGTTCCGGTTGCGCCGCCCTGATTGTTTCCACCCTGTGCAGTGCCGCCCTGATTGCCTGCTCCGCCCTGTGCAGCGCCGCCCTGGCCGACGCGGAAGGTGGCGACGTCCGTGACCCAGGAATCGGCGGGCAGAGGATTGACCACGATGCTCAGGGCGCGGGCCAGGTTTTCCTGCCCCTGCACACGCACCTGTGCAAAGCCTTCGTCGCCCACGAAACGGGCAATATCATCCAGATTCAGCTCTTTTTTGCTGGCAAGGGCCAGCAGGCGGTCCTGACCGTTGGGGCCAGCCACCGTCAGGGTGTACTTGGCGGCCTGTGCGGGGAAAACCCGCGTGACCCCGGCCTGCACGAAGTTGCTTTCCTCGTAGCTGTTGGGAAAAAACAGGTCGATCTGGCCGTTGGCGTTCACGTTGAACAGGTAGACGTAGGCGTCACCGTTGGTCTTGAGGCCCACGCTGACCTTTTCACCCTTGCGGTAGACCGGATTCTGGTTGCCGCTGGCGTCCTTGTTCACCCAGACCTGTACGTTCAGTTTGGTTTCGACCGGGTTCACGATGATGCTCTGGGCACTGATCTTGGCTGGGCTGGCGCTGGCGACGGTCGTTGCGCCGAGGCCGAGCAGTAGGGTGATCATGGTCATCGTTTTGGTGTTCATGTGGAAACCTCCGGAATGAATAGGACGTAGGGTGGCCCGTTTTGGGTTTGGCCTTTCGGTGCAGGCAAGGTAGGGCGCGAACCTGACGAAGCACTGACCCTCACTCCTTCACAAACGCTGTCCCAGTGGCCCATGAACGTCACCGTAAGGTCATTCGGCAGATGTGGCGGCCACATGAGACAGGCCTGACTCAAACGTGACGAAGGGCACATCAGCGGCATTGAAGCCGGTCATCAAGCGCCGTTAGGCTGCAAGGATGAATCCCCTCCGAACTCTGTTGATCACCAGCGTTCTTGGCGTGACCCTGACGACGTTGCCGAGCATGCAGGCCCAGGCCTCATCCACCCAGCCTGCCGACCCCTGGCCCAGCAGCGCGGTATTGACCCGGCTGTTTGTGCTTCCCTCTGGCCGTACCGATGGTGAACGCCTTGTCCGGCAACTGCACCTGACCCCTGCCCAAACGGCTGAACTCCGGCGACTGGCCCGCAGCGAGGCAGTCCTGGCAGAAGCCGGGAGGCAGGTGTTCGGACGCGACGAGGCCACGGCCCTCAATGCCAGAATTGCTCGCCTGTCTGCCGAAAAAGACCGTAAGGTGCATCTGAGTCTGGCGGGCAAATATTCCAACTTTCGTGGCTGGGTCAGGACGTGGTGGACCCAGAAGGTCAGTGAAAGCAGGAAATGAGCGGGCACGCTGAAAAAGCGTTATCAGGTCAGGCGCAGATCAGCCCAGCCGGGTCGCCACCCATAGGGCCAGCGGCGCAATCAACAGGGCCGGAAGCATACTGCCCACGCGCACGCGGCGGTCTTCCCAGCCCAGCCCGGCCAGCATCAGGTTCCATGAAATGCCCACGATGACCAGGCCGCCAGCTCCGGTGATCAGCAGGACGTAGGGATTGGTCTTGAGGATTTCGGGACTTGCGCCGCCCAGCAGCCCAGCAGCAAATCCGCCCGCTGCGAGGCTCAGGCCGCCCTGAAGCAGCAGGACCGTGATGGCCGAAAACCCCACGCCGATGCCGTAAGCGCCCGCCAATGCCAGCGCCGCGATGCCGTCCAGCGTACTTTTGAGGACGTAGGTGGCGTTGTCACCCGTCAGACCGTTCTGAAGGCCGCCCACCACGGTCATCGGGCCGATGCAGAACAGCAGGCTCGCGGCCACGAAGCCTTCGGTAAAGCGCCCGCCGCCCCTGAAACGTCGCTTGAGGGCGTCTCCCAGACGTGCCAGGCCTTCTTCTATGCCCAGTGCCTCTCCGACCACCGCGCCCAGTGCGAGGCTGACCAGAGCCAGAATGACTCCTGGTACGGCCCCACCGCTCACCCGGTTCAGGCTGCCCGCCATATCCAGCGCAATGAACAGCGTGACCAGACTCAGCGTTTGCAGCAGCGTGCGCTGGGTGCGTTCGGGCAGGCGGCCTCCCAGCAGCAGCCCCAGCAGCGTGCCCACCAGCACTGCGCCCACGTTGATAAAGGTGCCCGACAGTTGAGTAAAGAGAGACATTCGGCTGCACTGTAGAGCATTTGACTGACGAGCCGGGCACCTGTATGACGCCTTCCACGTCCCGAGCAGACCTTTTCTTCCCCCCCATCAGGTGGCCCCTTTAAATTCGCTGAACGTTGACGCGGCCCTGACTTGGGGTGTGGTAAAGTTCCCGCAAGTTGAAACGGATTCCTGTTCGTTGGCTTGGGTCTGATCCCACTGCGTCCCTCAAGGGCGGCGGTTGGGGCGCGGGCGGCGCGGTGGGCCTCTTGGGTGGGGCTGCCGAGTGCGGTGAAATCGTGCAGGAAATCAAAATCATAAATTGTTGTGCGGGGCTGCCTTCTGGTGGCCCCGCCTGCTTTTTGGAGGCGTACCTTGACTCTCTCTAACCAGTTCGAGAACCTGCCCAAGCTCCTGAAAATCAGTGAAGTGGCCGATTTTACGAGTACCCACGAGCGCACCGTGCGCCGCTGGATTCGGGATGGACGATTGGTGGCGCTGGAGCATCCGAGCGGTCTGCGTGTATCGCGCCGCGCCCTGTGGCGCTTCCTGGGACTGGATATGGCGCTCAGCGCCTAAGCACTCCCTTCAAAGGTCAGGGGCGCTGGCGGGGCTATTCTGCCCTGCACATGTTGAATGTTCTTCTGCCACCAGTGTTGTTCCTGCCTATAAGTGCACAGAGTCCTCTCCTGATGTGCAGGCTCACTGCCTGTCACTCAGGCAGCGGGGAAGTTTTGCCGCTGGGTCACCCTTGGATTCCTCCACAACCTGATGGGGGAGAGGCATGACACTGGCCGCCCTTCAGGCTGCCCTGAACGCAGGCGATGACGTAGGCGCACTGGCCGTTCTGTCTGAATTGCAGCCCGAACCAGCAGAAGCCCAGGCCTGTGCGGAACTGGCCCTCCATCTGGGACGACCCAGCCTGGCGGCGCAGTGGGCTACCCACCCTCTGACCCGTGTGGCGGCTCTGCTGCGCCTGGGTCAGACCGAAGCCGCCCGCCAGATTCTGGCCCCATTGCCCGATTCGCCGCGTGTGGCGCTGCTGTCGGCCCGCCTGCTGGCGCTGGAAGGTGAGGCCAATGCACAGGCACAGGCCATCCATGCCCGCGCTCTGGCCCGTGAAGGGGGCGACGCGGGAGCGCTTGTGGCCGCCGCGACTCTGCTGGGAGAACTCCTGCTGCCTACCGATCCACGCGCCGCTCTCAGAACGCTGGCCGAGGGCCTGAAGGTCGCTGAGATGGCAGGCGAGGCCGCTGACCCGCACTTACTGGCAGTGCTGGCACAGGTACAGGCCGCAGTGGGTGGAACCGAAAAAGCTCGCCGCACCGCCGAGAAAGCTTTGGCCCGTGCTGTGCCCCGCAGTCCTGCCCATGTGCTGGCGCTCTGGGCACTGGGTCAAGAAGAGCAGGCCCATGCCGCAGCTTCGGTGGGAGAGCTGGATGGGCGCTGGCTCCGTGCGTTCAGCGCGTTACCACATCCAGCCGCGCCAGCCCGCGAATAACGAAGCCGCCCACATATTCGGCGGGTGCATCTGCATGGGCCAGACGCAGTTCTGGCAGATTGCGGCACAGTGCACGCAGGCTCAGGGCCAGTTCCAGGCGGGCCAGTGGCGCACCGAGACAATAATGACTGCCCAGCCCGAAGGTCAGATGTGGATTGGGGTCTCGGTTCAGGTTCAGGCTGTCGGGAGCATCAAAACGGCGTGGATCGCGGTTGCCGCTGGCATACAGCAGGGCCACCTTGTCTCCTGCTTTCAGGGACTCGCCGTGGAGTGTGGTGTCTTCCAGGACAAATCGCTCGAACATGGGCAGCGGCGTATCAAAACGCAGCAGTTCTTCTACAGCGCGGCGAAAGAGGGGCAAACTGTTTTCCTGCGGGGCCGCCTGCACCAGCGTTTGCCAGAGGTTGCCATCCGCCTCCCGGTCCCTCAGCAGGGCCAGCACGCCCGCCGATAGGCCGTTGACGCTGGCCTCATGACCTGCGTTCAGTAGCAGAATACAGGTGTCGATCAACTCCTGCTCGGTCAGTCGGTCTCCGTCCTGTTCGGCCTGTACCAGCGCGGTAATCAGGTCGTCCTGCGGGTCGCGGCGGCGTTGGGCGGCCAGGTCACGCAGCAAGGCCCCAAATTCCAGCACGGCCCGTTCTGCTCCGTCCTGATCTTCTGGCGTATGGGTGGGTTCGTACAGCCGCACAATGGCCGCCGACCAGGGGCGCAGGTTGCCCCGTTCAGCTTCCGGCACTCCCAGCAGTTCGGCAATGACCGTCACGGGCAGCGGCTCGGCGTAGGCCGATACGAGGTCGAACGGTCCACTTTCCCGCAACCCTTCCAGTTGCGCGGTCAGCAGCGTTCCTATGCGCTGCGTCAGCCCTTCCACCCGCCGGGGCGTAAATGCCAGCCCGACCAGCGAGCGCAACCGGGCATGTTTTTCGCCCTCGCTGTCCAGCATATGGTTGCCGTTGAAGGCATCAAAATGGGCCTGCCGGGGATCGGGAAGCGGCCAGCCCAGTTCATCGCGGGAATAGCGGTGCAATACGCTGCGGCCAAAGCGCTTGTCTCTCAGCACTGCCGAAATGTCCGCGTGCCGGGTCAGAAACACCCGGTTCAGGTTCGGATCGTGGAAGGCTGGAGTCTGCTCGCGTACCTCGGCCAGCAGGGGGTACGGATCGCGCACAAACTCAGGGTCGGTCAGTGGGAGTGCCAGAGTGGGCAGGGACATGGCCGTAGCCTAGCGGGTGCGGGGTGGGGGCACCCGTAAAAGGAAACTACGGTTGTCAGCCTGCTGGTAGCAGAGGAAGGACCGACTTTTACTGGACGATCTCATCCCGTAGCAGACGTTCTTCTTATTTCCTCTACTGACCACGTACTGTCTTTCAGCGCCTTTATAGAAACTGCTGTTCTTCAATCCTTGGCGGCTCGTGGGCTTCCAGAACTGGATCAGGCAATTCGGGCAGGCCCGGCTCGATCATCGGCAGCGGCGTGGTGGGCAGGGGCGGGCGTTCCAGCGGGGCCGCTTCTTCGGGCAGGACGTGGCGGGACGAGAGTTCACCGAACGACGACACCAGGGCGCGGTAGCCGCTGAGAAACTGGGCGTACTCCTGCCGGGCACTTGCCAGCCGCGCTGTCAGGTCGCTGTGACGATCGGAAAAGGTGCGCTCCAGCGCGTTCATTCGTTCGGCCTGTGCCCGCTCTCGCTCCAGGATCAACTGGTGTTGCTCGCGCTCCAGGTCGGCAAAACGGCTCCGGAAGGCCAGTTCCAGCGCACTGATGCGGCTCTGGTGAGCTGCTTCCAGCTCGGTGCTGCGGCTCTGCGCGTCGTTGTGAATGGCGTCGCGGAAGGTGTTGGCCTGGGCCAGAATCACCTCGCTTTCACGGGCTGCTGTTTCGCGCAGGTCGTGGCCCATGCGCTCGGCAGCCACCAGTGTCCGGCGAATGTCGTCTTCCTGCTGCTTCATTTCTTCTATGCGGCGTTCCAGCTCCTGCGTGCGTTCCTGCATAGCCTGGCGCTCCTGCAACAGGCCTTCCAGTTCTTCGGCCACATCGGTCAAAAACTGGCGCACGCTGAGGCGGTCATAGCCCCCGAACTTGCCCGGAAACTCACGGTGACGGATATCGAGTGGAGATAACTTCATAGTCCTGACCTCATGCAAAGAACCTCGTCATAGAAATAACCTCCTGCCGACCCTGACCAACGTGGCCCCGGCCCGCACCGCCTGCGGATAATCGTCACTCATGCCCATGCTCAGCTCAGGCAGGCCCAGATCATGGGCGCGGCGGGCCGTGTCTTCAAACAGGCGCAGGGTCGCCTGCTCGTCGGCATCGTCAGGGGCCATGACCATCAGGCCCCGTACCTTCAGTCCAGTCTGCATCACCTGATGGTAGACGGCACTCAATTGCTCCGGCCTGACACCATGTTTCTGTTCTTCTCCATTATGAAGCTGAAGCAGCAGATCGGGCGCACGCCCCCAGCCCTCGGCAGCCTGCGCGATGGCTTCGGCCTGCCAGACCTCCTCTATGCCGTGAACCAGCGTCACGGGTTTCAGGTACTTGACCTTGTTGCGCTGCAACGTCCCGATGAAGTGCCACTCGACACCAGGCCATTCGGTCCCGGTTGGCCCTGTCTCCAGGCCGGACAGTTCCGCTGCCTTGTCGCGCAGTTCCTGGGCGCGGCCTTCTCCAAGTGTGTGTTCGCCGTAAGCCAGCACGCGCTCCCGAATGGCCTCCACGGGCTGCCCCTTGGTTACGGCGACCAGACGCACACTGCCGGGCTGCCGTCCGGTTTCGGCCTCCAGCGCCCGTAGATGGGCCAGCACTTCCGGAACGCTCATGGCGACCCCGGCACGTTGCAGGGCAGCCCGGAAGTGCGACAGAGATCGGGCGTTATCCAGCGTGCACTGGTGTTGCTATGAGCCATGAACCCCCACGCCCCTGACGGACGGCGCTCTCAGATCGACGGATGACTGTGGCATGAAGGCATTCTGGACTGTCGAGGGTGCCTTCTCAAGTCTGCCCCCCCGGTTGGGCAGGCTCTCCCAGCCTGCTTTCTGATCTTACCGTCAAGGAATCTTCACGCTTCTCAGCAGCCCAACCGGGAAGGTGTAGCTCAGTGCGTCGTCAGGCCCACGTTCTGCTGCGGTGAAACTTATTTCTGAGCCAGATGTTCAGAGAATTCTCACTGCACGGGGCGGACTCTCGCGGGCCTGTGCGACACTAGGAGAAGAATGCGACACCCCATGACTCTTGCCGTGACGACAATGCTGCTGGTTGCTCCGGCACTGGCCCACGCCCAACAAGCGCCCGCGACCACGCCCGTACAGACTCAGCAGGCCGGAACCGTGCAGGACATCACCGTCACAGGCACCACCGAACTGCTCGCCAACTTTGTGCGGGCCACCCTGACCACCCAGCCCGGCGCGGCCCTGTCCAGCGTCAATCTGCGTCAGGTCGAGCAGGAAGTCGTGGCCAGCGGCTACTTCAAGTCTGCGGTGGCTGAACTCCGTACCGTGGGCGGGCGCGACACCCTCTCCATCACGGTAACGCCCAACCCCACCATTTCCACGGTGGAGACCACTGGCCTGACCTTCCTGCCCGCCGACGGTTTCAAGGCGAGCGTGGCCGATCTGCTGAACGTGGCTCCTGGCGCGACCCTGAACTCTCAGCGGCTCGATCAGGCCAAAGAAGCCCTCGCCCAGAACTACAGCAGCGAAGGCTATCCCTTTGCCCCCAGCATCAGCGTGACCCAGAAGGTCAACGCCGACAATACGGTGGCCCTGACCTTCGTGGTCGATGAAACTGCGCCCATCAAGCGCGTAGAAGTGGAAAACGTGTCGCTGCTGCCCGCCGCCACCGTCACTGCCATCTTCAAACCCCTCTACGACGCCAAGAAATTTACGCCGACAGCCTACTTTGCGGCCATTCAGCAGCTTCAGCAGGCCTACGACGCTGCCGGATACCTGCAGGCAGGTGCAGACGCGCAGGGCAGCAGCCTGGAAAACGGCGTGCTCAAAATCCGCGCTCTGGAAGGCCGCATCTCCGCCCTCGACCTCAGCGATCTGGGCGATCCGAAAGTGACCTTGCAGTCCCGTGTGGGCCAGCCCCTCACGCTGGCAGGCATTCAGGCCGATGTGCGTACCCTGTCCAACCAGACGGGCAAACCCGTGGGCTTTGGCCTGCAACCCGACCCCAGCGATCCTTCCCGCGTCACGGTGCTGTTCGGGGCGGCAGATATCGCCAGCGGCCCCGTCAAGGCTGTCGTGTTTGCGGGCAATACGCTGGTTCCCACTGCCACGCTTCAGGCGGCCATCAGCACCAAGGTCGGCGACGTTTACAGCCCGCAACTGGCCCAGCAGGATTTCCTCGCCGTGCGCGACGCCTACCGCAAGGCTGGCTATGAGATCAGCACCCGCGACGCCGTGACCTTTGAAAACGGCACGCTGACCTTCAATACCCGCGAAGTGAAGATCGTGGGCTACGACCTGAAGTGGCAGGGCAACCAGCGCACCCAGGACCGCGTGATTCTGCGCGAACTGCCCGCCGTGAACCGCCCGTTCTCCCTGCCGGAAATCCGCGCCGCCCTGGGCAACATCAGCCGTCTGGGCTACGTGACCATCGTGGGCGAATCGGCCACCAGCGATCCTGAAACCCCCGAAAACATTACCTACGTGCTGACCTTGGCCGAAGCCAGCAGCGGTATTCCCGTGAGCCTCGGCCTGGCCTACGATACGGTGTCGGGCCTGGCAGGCGACGCCTCTTACAGCAACCCCAACGTGTTCGGACTCGGCCACAACTTCAGCATCTCGGGGGGTGCCCAGCAGAACCAGGCCGGGCAGAACCTCGTGGGCAACGTGTCATACACCATTCCTTGGCTCGATCTGGACTTCGCGGATTTCCGCACCAACCGCACCAGCGTATCGGCCAACGTGGGAACCAGTGTGTCGGGCAACAATACTTTGGTCGACAAGTCCAACGAGGCCCTGAAAGACAAGAGTTACGACACCGACCGCGACTACACCATTCGTACCACGGGCTTCAGCGTCTCGGCAGGCCGCAACATCACTTCTGCGCTGGGCATCAGCGCGGGCGTGGGCCTCAACTACCGCACCTACTTCTTGGAGCCGGTGCAGACCGATGACGTCGTCTCTGTCGACAAATACAAGGATGACGCAGTTGCAACGGCGCTCCTGTCTCCCACCAACCTCACGACCCGCGTGAATCTGGGCCTGCGCTACGACACCACCAACAACCCCGAATTCCCCAGCAGCGGCGTGCGGGCCAACCTTGACCCGGCCTACTCCTTCGGGCGCTCCGGCGAAACGCCCGTGGGCTGGACAGACATCGAAACCGGAGCCAGCACCTACTTCGGTGTGGGCGGCACCATCGACAAGGGCAACGGAGTTCAGGCCGCGCGTTCGGTCCTCGCCGTCCGGGCCAATGCAGGCACCATTCTGGGCACCACCCCGACGGGCACAGGTTTCACGGTGGGCGGCGGCAGTACCCCGGTGGCGTCCAAGCAGATTCGTGGCCTGGCCGACAGCTCTGAATTCGGCACCAACTACTTCACGGCTAGCGGCGAGTACCGCTACGACTTCAACTTCAATACTGCCGTCACAGAAGGCGTGTACGGCGTCGTATTTGCCGACGCTGGCGACGCCTGGAGTACGGGCGAAACCTTCAGCCTGAAATACGGCATTGGCGCGGGCGTGCAGGTCAATGTGGGCTTCAACGGCGCACGCCTCGCCAACCTGCGCTTCGATTATGGCTACAGCCCCCAGGACAACAACGGACGCTTCTACTTCCGTATCGGCAACTTCTTCTAAACAACCCTCCGTTTTGCGGGCACCCGCAAGCTGACATTTCATCAGGCACAGGCTCCGGCTTGTGCCTTTCGTGTTGCTCAGGTTTGCCCCCTGCGCCGGATGGCCGATAGGTTCCGTGCGGGGCTGGGCGCTAGCATGGCTCCCATGATCATTTTTTCCGTCTTGGCCTGTCTGCCCAACCGCTGGAGGTGTCTGCTGTGGAAGGGCTGATGCTGGCGCGGGTGCTGCGGGAGCTTGCACCCAACTTGCCGCTCAGAACGCTGGGCTGGGCCTTTCCCGACGAAACTACGGCGGCCCTGCTGCTGGAAGGCGTGGGCAATCTGGTACTGTCTTACCGCCCACCGCAACCAGTGGTGTTTATCAGCCGGGAGCGGCTGCGCGGCGATCCCCGCAACGGCTTTCAACGGTTTCTGGCCAACCGGGTACGCGGCGACCTGCTGGGTGCAGAACAACTCAAGCTGGACCGCGTGCTGGTGCTGCATTTTTCGGGCGAATCGGGGTTTGTGGATCAGGTGCCCAGCCGCCTGCTGTTTGAAGTCACGGGCCGGAATGCCAACCTGCTGGTGCTGGACGCCGCGCCGGAGGGAGGCGAGCCGTTTGAGGGCCGCATCGTGCTGGCTGCCCGCGAGATCACCAACAGCCGCAACCGCTTTCGCACGGTTCGCACGGGGGGCATCTACACGCCGCCGCCGCCCTACCAGAAACTCGATCCGCGTGCGCTGTCTGCCGAAGACGCCGCGAGCCTCGCCAGTGTGCCCATCGGCAAATGGCGTGACCGGATAGACGGGCTGGGCCTGCTGCTGGGCGCAGAACTGGCCCGCCGCACCGGGTTGCCAATGGATCAGGCCCCCGGCGAACAGGGCTTGCCAGAAGCGTTGGCGGCGCTGGCCTCCATCGTGTCCGACCCCACCGTCAGCGAAGGTGTGATGCAGGGCGGCGCACGCGAGGCGGCCCGCAGCGACAAAACGGCGGCCCTCCGCAAGGTGCTGCGCGAACCGCTGGACAAGCGCGTGACCCTGCTGAGCCATCAACTGGCCGACGTGACCCGCGCCGAGGCGGGGCTGGAGGTGGCCGCCCAGGACCGCACCGAGGCCGATCTGCTGATGGCCTATGCTTATACCGTGCCTGCGGGCAGTGCCAGCGTGCTGCTGCCTGCCTTCGACGGCAGCGGTGAAGTTCCGGTGGCCCTCGAACCCCAGCTCAGTGCCGTGCAGAACGCCGAAAAACGCTATACCCGCGCCCGCCGCCGCGAAGACGTGTACGAGCGCCTGGCCGAGCGCGAACCCACCTTGCGGGCCGAACTGGAGGCTGCCACAGAGCGGGTCGCGCAACTCGATCACGCCTCTCTGGAAGATCTGGAAGCCCTCAGCGCCACCCTGCAAAGCGAAAAACCCGAACGTAGCCCGTATGGTTCACGCTACACCACGCCCAGCGGTCTGGAAGTTCTGATTGGCCGCAACAACAAAGAAAACGCCGCCCTGACGCACCGGTTGGGGCGCAGCATGGATTTCTGGTTTCATGTGCAGGGCTATCCCGGCAGTCATGTACTGGTCAGAAGTGGCGGGCGCGAGCTGGATCTGCCCGACATTCTGTATGCCGCCCGCCTCGCCGCTGCCCACAGCAAGGCACGCGGCGGCGGGAATGTTCCGGTGGATTACACCCGTATCAAGCACGTCTGGCGGCCCAAGGGTGCGCCCGCCGGACAGGTGCATTACACCGATCAGAAAACGGTATGGGTGGAAGGAACGATGCCGGAAGAGGCGTAGGTTTTGGACGCGGGTCCACAGCCTATGACCGTCAGGAGGCATCCCCTCGCACCGGGAAAGTCAGCGTAAATTCTGCGCCGCCCTGCGGATGGTTGCGGGCCTCGATGGTTCCCCCCTGCGCTTCGGTGAGGGCGCGGGCAATGGCAAGCCCGAGGCCGCTGCTGGCACGTCCCTGAGGATCGCGGGTGCGGCTGGCATCGGCGCGGTAAAAACGCTCGAAGGCCCGTGAAAGGTCGTCGGGGCGAAAGCCGGGGCCATGATCGCGGATGATCAGGCAGGTTCGGGGGCCGTCTGAGTGGGCGCTGAGAGTGACTGCACCGGGCGCGGCGTAGCGCAGGGCATTGTCCAGAATGTTGCGGAGGGTCTGGGTCAGGCGGTCTGGGTCGGCCATCAGGGGGGCGGGATGCGGGGCCACCACCTCCAGCATCACGCCCGCGCTCGCTGCACGGTTGGCATAGGCATCGGCCAGCGCGTGTAGCATCTGGCTGCCGTCCAGCGGTACAGGCTTGAGACTCAGCGCCCCACTTTCGGCCAGAGACAGCAGGCGCAGGTCAGTGACCAGACGGGCCAGCAGCAACACCTCGCTGTGGAGGCGGCTCAGGGCGGCGGCGTCGGTGGGCTGCACGCCGTCCTGCATGGCCTCTATTTCGGAGCGCAATACGGCCAGCGGGGTGCGGAGATCGTGGGCCACATCCGCGATCAGCCCGCGCCGCCACGCCTCCTGCCGGGCCAGGCTGGTGGTCAGGTCGTTGAAGGCCGCCGTGAGGTCACGCAGTTCGTCCTGGCGGCGCGGTATGGGCAACTGTAATTCCCGTTCTCCAGCCTGAAGCCGCTGTGCCCCCACCACCAGCCTCCCCAGTGGCCGGGTCAGTTGCCGCGTCAGGAATGCCGCCACCATCACTGCCAGCAGCGCACTCAGAAACGCCGATCTGATGGCGCTGCGCGTGATGTCGGCAGAGGCGCTGCGAACCAGTTCCCGCCGCTGGGCCAGCGTAGAAGCTGCCTCTGCCGAAGCAGGTGCAGCGGGGTCTGCCTGTGGATCTACCTCCGGCCACGACCACTGGAAACCAACAGAGTATCCGTTCGTGTCAGAGGTCAGGCCCAATTCCGGGTTCAGTTTGGCGATCACCCGGAAGGCCGCGTCTACGGTGGCAAAGGTCGTCAGGACAACCGCCAGCACCGCCACCAGGGCAAAGCTGCGAGTCAGGCGAGAGCGCAGGCCACTGCGGTTGCGTTTGCGACTCTTGCGGCGCTGTTTGTTCAGGTGATGTCGTTGGCGCAGGGTGGTTTCCAACGAATGGCCCTCCCAGCCCTGCCTTTGGGACCAGTCCGGGCGAAGTGGCTGCTTGGGGGGTTGCGGTTGGGGAGACTTCACGGGCCACCTATCCTTCCGATTTCAGGCGGTAGCCCACGCCGCGCACGGTGTCCAGTAAGTGTTCGCGCTGGCCCAGCTTGCGCCGCAGATTCTTGACGTGGGCATCCACCGCCCGCTCATCGGTGCCCCGGTCTAGCCCGCCCAGCGCCGCCAAGAGTTCGGTGCGCGACCTGACCACCCCCGGCTCCCGCGCCAGCGCTGCCAGCAGGCGCACCTCGGCCACCGTGACTTCCAGAGGTGTGCCGTCCAGCCGGACTTCAAAGGCTGCCGTGTCCACACTGAGGGGGCCGACGTGCAGCAGCGTGGGCACGTCTACCCCGCCTCCGGCCCGCCGCAGCACCGCCCGCACCCGCGCCACCACTTCACGCGGGCTGTACGGCTTGACCACATAATCATCCGCGCCGATGCCCAGCCCAACAAGCCGGTCCACTTCCTCATCCCGCGCCGTCAGCATGATGATGGGCAGCCCGGATTCGGCCCGCACCCGCCGCGCCACCTCCAGGCCGTCCATTCCGGGCAGCATCAGGTCCAGCAGCATCAGCGCAGGCCGCGCCGAACGCCATAACTCCAGCGCACGCGGCCCGGTGGCGGCCCGTTCGGTATGAAAGCCTTCTCGCCGCAAATATTCTTCCAGAATGTCGGCCAGCCGCACTTCATCTTCTACGATCAATATGGTGCTAGACATGGGCGCGGCTCCTTTGCGGCGGGTGTGGGCAGTGTGGGAATACAGCAGTCTAAGGGTCTGGAGTCTTGCAGGGGTGGGGAACAGCTTGCAGGCTTGGAAGGTGACCCCCCCCGTTGCTGGCGCAACGCCCCCCCTTAGACTTGCAAAGCTCTGCTCCGCAGCTCTACGAGTCCGCAGGAGAGGGGAGGACAAGGGCGCTTTTGTGCTCCCCTCTAAGGGGGGCTGGCGGCGAAGCCGACTGGGGGGTTATACGGATTCCGTATGATTCCCGTACAGTCGGAACCCCACCGCCTGTCCGTCCATCTCCCGGAATCCGTACTTTTTCCTACTCGCTCCGCTCGAATTAAACACCGAAAAGCACGGTGTTTAATCGGAATCCGTATTATGCCTCCGCCGGAACGATACTCAGCCCAACAGGGATCAATAAGAGGGGCCGAGAGCCGCCGGGTTTTTAGCCCCGCAGACCCTCGGCCCTCAAATCTACTGCGTTGCGGCTATCAAGTTCAGATCAGTTTATCTGCATCGGCTTTCGGTTCGGCGGCCTTGTCTGCCGCGCCGCCGTCGCCCAGCAGGGTTTTGGTGAGCTGCTGGTATTCGTCGGCGTTGATCTCGCCCTTGGCGTAGCGTTCGCGGGCAATTGCCAGTGCGCCGTCGCTAAAAAACTTCTGTTTGCCGCGCCGGAAGTTCTCGCGCCATTCGTCGGCCATCTCCGACCTGTCCATGTCCGGTTTGCCCCAGTCTGCGCCTGCTCCGGCCAAGCTGTGTGGGCCGCTGCTCATGCCGCCTCTGCCCATCCCACTTTTGCCCATGCGGTGCCGCCACATCTGGCGCTTGCGGCGGGCGCGGGCAACCAGGAAGATACCGAGTCCCAGCAGGGCGAAAAAGCCGAAGCCGGGGCCGTCGTGGTGTCCGTAGGGCTGGTATGCCTGTGGGCCGTAGCCGTAGGGCATCCCCTGAACAGGAGCGTAGGTCTGGGCGGGCTGAGCGGTGATCTGTGCGGGTGTAGCGTTGTTGATGATGACGTCCATGTGAGTTGCTCCCTCGCGCTGCTGCGCGTCCTTCTGTGTGGTGCGTGGGGCCTGTCCCCTTGCGTGAATAGAAGGTACGGCGACCCGCGTGAAGGGCAGGAGGAGCGAATGTGAATGCAGTGTGAATTGGGCTGTGGTTGTGGGTTGTAGGCCGTAGGTTGTGGCAGAGGTGCGGGAGCCAGTCAAGCTGTTGGGAGCTGTGGCGCTGGCAACAAAAAAGAGCCGGAACGCCTCAGCGCTCCAGCCCTGTCCAGCACGTTGTTATTACAGCATGCCTTTTTAGCGGACCGTCTTGGCCCAGTCCAGCATGGCGGCAGAAGCGGCAGCGGCTTTCTCGAAGGTGGCGGCGTGGCCTGCACCGGGAATCAGCACCAGTTTGCTGCCCACGATCCCTTTCTGCATCTTCATGGCAAGCTCGATGGGCGTTACGTTGTCTTCCACGCCGAACACCAGCAGGGTCGGCACGCCGATGGTGGGCAGGATGGGGTTGGCGTCGGGACGGGCGGCCAGAGCATTCGCGCCGCCGATGGCTCCGTTCAGGCTGGCCTGCTTGATCAGGCCGCTCAGGAATTCCACCTGATTGGGCATCTCCATCCGGCTCTTGCCCGTCAGCATGCGGGGCAGCAGGGCGGGCACGAGGCTGGAGACTCCCATCATTTCGGCCTGCTGTGCGGTGCCGCGCCAGTTGGCCGCTTCGGCGGGGCCAGCGGCGTCGGCGGTGGTGTCAATGAAAATCAGGCCCTTAAAGCGTTCAGGAGCCTGCTTGTACATTTGCAGCAGGGTCATGCCGCCCATGCTCATGCCGCCCACGATGGCCTTGTCGATCTTTACGGCGTCCATAAAGGCCAGCATGGTTTTGGCGTAGTTCTCGATGCTGGCCTCACGGCTGGTGGTGGTGCTGCTACCGAATCCAGGCAAATCGACCGTAATCACACGGAAGTTTTTGGCGAGAGCGGCGCGGTTGTTCTTGAACAGTTCGCCGCTGAGCGGGTAGCCGTGAATGAGAATCAGGGGTTGGCCGCTGCCAGTCGCCTTGTAAAACACTTTCGCACCGTTCACGTTCACGGTGCCTTTGTCGGCAATGGTCTGTGCTCCGGCGGGAGCGGCCAGAGCAAGGGCGGTCGTTAGGGCCAGCATTGTTTTGATGTTGCGGTTCATGTGGGTGCCTCCGTAGGACTGGAGGCACTCTAGACCGGCATTCCGCGCCTACTGCCGAGTTTCAAGAAAGGCTTTCCCCCCTCTGAATGCCTGCTTCACGCCGTCTCAAGCGAAGGCCAAGCTGGTTGGTGGGTTATTCGATGTCAAATGATTTAGGCACGGATGCCTGAAGCCCGTCCCAGTACGCCTGCAAATCGGGAGCCAGCGGCAATTCTGCGCTGAACTGCGCTCCATCCCACGGAAAGGCGATGCGGGCGGCGTGCAGGGCCTGACGTGCCAGCCCCAATCTGGTGGTCAGCTCTGGCGTTTGCCCGGTTTCCATAAACTCCAGAAAGGCGTCGGGGTCGCGGCCATAGATCTTGTCGCCCACCATCGGCAACCCCAGATGAGAGAGGTGCGCCCGAATCTGGTGCAGCCGCCCCGAACGTGGGTACGCTTCGATCAGGCTGTGGCCGCCGCGCCGCTCCAGCACGCGGAAATCGGTGATGGCGGGCCTGCCGTCCGGGATCACCGCCTGCCGGATCACGATCTTGTTGCGGCCCCCCAGTCCCAGTTCACCCAGCGGGGCATCCAGCGTGCGCCGCTCCCAATCGGGCGTGCCGTGTACGATGGCAAGGTAGGTTTTGCCCACCAGATGCGTCTTGAACAGGGTGAAAAACTTGCGGGCGGCGTCGGTATCGCGGGTTAGAAGCTGTGCGCCGCTGGTTTCCCGGTCAAGGCGGTGCGGCGGCGCGAGAATGCTTTCGCCCGTGGCCGCCTGCATGTAGCTCAGCACGTCCGGCACTTCTACCCGCGCCCGAACCGCATGTGTCAGCCACAGCGCAGGTTTGTGCACCACATAAAAATCAGGATGCTCCACGATGATTCGGGGCTTTTCGGTGGGCGGAAGCAGGGGCAGGACGGACATCAGGCGCAGGCTAGCAGGGGGGAGGCGTCGGCGCAGTGACCGCCTTTCCTCCCCGCACCCCCAAGTCACTTTCTCTCCTTAAATCACTTTCTTTTCTGCATCAGCGCCGTTCGTTTGCACCGCGCCACCACTTCCCCACGTTGATTGATGGCCCGGTGCTCTACCGTCACGATTCCGGCGTCGGGGCGGCTGCCACTGGCGCGGGCCTCCAGCACTTCCGATTCGGCGTGGATGGTGTCGCCGTGAAACACGGGGCGCGGAAAGACCACATCGGTCAGGCCGAGGTTGGCGATCAGCGTGCCCAGCGTCAGCTCATGCACGCTCAGGCCCACCAGCAGGCTCAGGGTCAGCAGGCTGTTCACCAAAGGCCGACCAAATTCGGTGCCCGCCGCGTACTCGTGATCCAGATGCAGCGGCTGCGGATTCATGGTCATGGTCGTAAAAAATACGTTGTCCGCCTCGGTGATGGTGCGCGTGATGCGGTGACGAATCAGCGTGCCGGGGGTCAGTTCTTCAAAGTAGCGACCCTGCGGGCGGTTCAGGTCTTCATTCATGGCGTGCCTCTTCGTGTACGGCCTCAGTCTGGGCGGCCTCTGCCTGCGCGATCAGGGCGCGGGCTTTGGCAAGCATCGGTTCGTCGATCATCTGGCCTTCAAAGGTCATCACGCCCCGTCCGGCCTCGGCAGCGGCGTGGGCGGCGTCCAGCAGGCGGCGGGCGCGGGCGGTGTCGGCGGGCGTGGGGCCAAAAATACCGTGACAGAGCGGCACCTGCGCCGGATGAATACACAGCTTGCCCGCATAGCCCAGCGCCCGCCCCTGTGCGGCATCCACCGAGAAGGCCGCGTCGTCGTTCAGCCGCGTGACCACAATGTCCAGCGCCGGAACACCCGCCACCCGCGCCGCCAGGGCCACCCGAGAACGGGCATACAGAACCTCCAGATTGGGCGTCTGAGACGGCTCTGACAGGCGCGTGCCGCCGAGGTCGGTGGTGTAATCCTCTGCCCCGAAGTAGGCCCACAGCACCGCAGGCACGTCCATGATGTCGTGCGCGTGCCACACGCCCAGTGCCGTTTCCAGCCCCGCCATGATGGGCAGGTTCAGCCCGTGTTCCGCCAGTGCCGCCTCTACCGCCTGCGCCTCGGCCCCCGATTCCAGTTTGGGCACCACCACGCCCGCCAGTTCGGGGGTCAGGGCGTGCAGATCGTCGGCAAAGTACGCCGAGTGGAGCGCATTGATCCGCACAAAGACATTCAGTCTGGGAAAGGCGGCCACCAGGTCCCGCGCCGCGTCCCGCGTCATCGTCCGGGCCTCTGCTTTGGCTTCGGGCGTGTTGGGTACAGCGTCTTCAAGGTCCAGAACCACCGCGTCCGGCCCGCTGCGGGGCAGTTTCGCCATCAGATCGGCGCGGTTGCCGGGTGCAAACAGCACGCTGCGCGGGCGGGTCAGCGCCGGATTCACAGTTTCTCCGGGCAGGTGGAACAAACGTTTGTTACATAGAGCATGAGAGGTAGTGTACGGCCCAAAAGCATCGGCAAAAGCTGGCAGTTGTTGTCTCTAGAGTAGTACCAAGCACCCTTCTGCCCAGAATCCTAAGCTCGATTCATGTGGAATCCGCAGCAATACCTTCAGTTTCAACAGGAGCGGGATCGGCCCTTCTTTGACTTGCTGGCGCAGGTGCAGCCCCAGACACCGCCGCATACTGTGGCTGATCTGGGCTGCGGCACAGGCCATCTCACGGCAGCTCTGGCAAAGCGCTGGCCGGAGGCAACGGTACTGGGCCTCGACAGCAGCGCGGAAATGCTGAGCAAGGCCGCCTATGCTGGCCCCAACCTGACTTTCCAGCAGGCCGATCTACGCGAGTGGCAATCCGCCGCGCCGCTGGAGGTGCTGTTCAGCAACGCGGCTTTGCAGTGGGTAGACGACCACGCCCGCCTCATTCCGCGTCTGGCCGGACTCGTGGCGGCTGGCGGTACGTTCGCCTTTCAGGTTCCGGGCAATTTTGAGGCCCCCAGCCATATCCTGCTGGCCGAAGTGCTGAGCCGCCCACGCTGGGCCAACCTTCAGGCCGAGTCCCGCGATAAGGCCACACTGGGCGCGTTCGGCCCCGCCCAGTACACCGCGCTTCTCGCTCCCCTCGGCTTCACGGTCAACGCCTGGGAAACGACCTATCTGCATCTGCTTCCCGCACTCCCAGACGGCGCAAACGCGGTGCTGGAATGGGTGAAAGGAACGGCGCTGAGGCCCGTGCTGGCGCAACTGGACGGGGCAGAAGCCGCCGAATTTCTGGCCGAATACGGCTCAGAGTTGGCACGGGCCTATCCGGTTCAGGACTACGGCACACCCTTTCCGTTCCGGCGCGTGTTCGTGGTGGCTCGGAAGGGGTGAGAGGGAAGGCTGTGAGTTATTGATTCTGGCCGAGGTGGGTCACACAACCCCCCAGTCTGCTTCGCAGTCAGCCTCCCTTAAGGGGAGCGCAAAAGCCCTTGTCCTCCCCTCAAGGGGGGCGTTGCGTTAGCAACGGGGGGGTTCTGTCGCCCCACACTCAGCCCCTTACGCCAGCACGTAGGCCGCGTCCCGCTTGCCCAGCCCGCGCTTTTGCAGCAGCCCGTCTTGTACCAGTCGCCGCAGCACGCGCCAAGATTGCTGCGGCGTCAGGGCACAGGCGGCGCGGAGTTCCACGTTTCTGACGCTGCCCTGCTCGCGGGCCAGAGCCAGAGCCACGGCCCTCACCTCGGCAGCAGAAGGGCCGTCGGTCTGGGTGGGCGTGGGAGCGCGGGCAGCGCGTGCAGGAGGCGCAGAATGGGGGAGAGGCTGGGCCTCGTCTGGCTCGGGCGGCAGCGTAGGAATCTGGGCAGGCGCGGCGGCGCGGATGGCGGAGGCCAGAGCTTCGGCCCACGCCTGCACTTCTCCAGCGCCCTGCCCGACAGGGTGTGCCGGGGGCGTAGGCTCTTGCGGCACTTCTGGGCTAAAAACAGGCTGGCTGGGAGCCGTCTGAGGGGCCGCTGGTCTGCTGGGTGCAGACGCTCCCGGTTTGCCCAGCGCGGCCCGAACCTCGGCGCTCAGGATGTAGGCGATGCCGCGCCCCACGCCTGCCCGCTCGATCAGGGCGTGTTCTTCCATGCCGCGCAGCAGCCTCGGCGTGCGGTCCTCGGCCAGTTGCAGGGCGCGGGCCAGGGTGGCGCGGGTCGCCTCGCCTTCGCGGGCCAGCAGGCTCAGCACGATCAGCATATCCAGCGACAGGGTCTGCATCTCTTCTTGCTTGCGGGCCACAAAACGCACAAAGTCGGCGTCGAAGCCCGGTGAGTGCAGGGCCAGCGTCACGGCGTCGGGGTAGGTCGTGAACTCGGGCGGCTCTTTGCCGTGGCGCAGCATCAGGCCGTACATCTTGTCCACGCCCACGCCTGCCCGCTCCACGAGGCCCAGTTTTGCCAGAACTTCGGCCAGCAGAGGATTGCGGCGCTTGGGCTGGTGGCGCAGGATATTGCCCGGTGTGATGCCCCCCGGCAGCCCGCCCGGATTCATGATCTCCAGTCGGTCAGGGTAATGGTGTACATGCACGGCGTCGCGCAGGGTGTAGTCGCGGTGGGTCAGGGCATTCAGCAGGGCTTCGCGGTACACCGATTCATCCTGATCCCAGACCTCGATTCGGAAGAGGCCCACCTGTACGGGCGTAAAGCGGTTGCGGGCCTGAATCAGTTCGGCCAGCCGGGTCAGCAGGGCCGGAATGGGCCGCAACAGGTCTTCCCGGAACTGAAATTCCACGTCGGTGCTGGAGTGATGATAAAAGCAGACCTCGGCCTGAGGCAGATGCGCCCGCAGCGCCGCCGGAGTGCCCGCCAACAGGATGCCCGCCAGCGTGGGCCGCAGCGCTCCGCCGCTGGGAATCAGCAGCCCCAGTTCCTGCAAAAAGTCCAGATCGGGCAGGTTGGACGCGCTGCCCCGGCGTCCCAGTCCGCGCAGGCGGGCCACTTCTGCCGGATCGAGGTCGGCCAGGCTCGCGTCAGGCGGCACGGTGGCGGTGTAATCCCGGTCGGCTACCGGCTCGGCTTCGGCGGGGGTCACGGGGACCAGATGTGCGCCGTCCCACGCGATCACGGCTCCATCGGGCGCGGCCAGCACGTAGGGCGCTTGCGGCACGAACACGGCCAGCACCCTCGCGCCCCCCGGCAGGCGGTGATGCTGCACGTTCACGGTCAGCCGCCCGCCCGACAGCTCGAAAATGGCGTGCGTGACCATCAGGGGATGCAGTTCGCCCGCATCCCGGACCGCCTCTGCGCCGCCCGCGAGGGCATCCACGCCCACCAGCAGCGTGCCGCCCCGTGCATTGGCGAGGCCCACGGCGTAGCGGGCCAATTCCTGCGGCGTCACGTTCAGGGGCAGATGCACGCAGGACGGCCCCGCCGGAGGCAGGACTCCAAGCGGAGAAATGGCATTCTGGGCACGTTCGGCCCCGCTGTCGGCAGTCACAAACGCAGAGTATACGCGTTGAAGGCCGATGTTGGGGCCGTGCAGCTACTGAGTAGACGTTGGGCTGAGGCTCAGCGCTTCTCCCTACTACCCAACAGTCTGCATCCAGTACCGTTCTACACGGCACCTCTGCCCACGGCGTCGGTCTACGCCTCCTCTGTCTACTTTCCGCCGATCCGTGCCCAGCCAGACCAGCGCCACCCGCCTGCCCACGCCGTACAACACGGCTGCCTGACCAAATTCGCGGCCCAGGCGAAGGCCGTCGCGCAGGCTGGCTCCCGGCAGAATCAGGGCTGTTTCGCGCCACTGGTCGTCGCCGTTGACCGCCAGGGTGGGCACCAGTCCAGCGCGGCCCACGCGTGCCAGCAGGCGTTGGTGGGCCTCGGCGTTGTCCCACTCCGTCTGAATCTGCCCGCCAGGATTCCAAGCCGTGATAATCACCCAGGAGCGCACACCAGCAGCCCAGCCCGGCTCCGATCCTTCCGAGTCTTCAGCGGTGTGTTGGCCCTCCAACTCGGATCTGAGACGAAAGCGCTGCCAGGCCGGGCCGTAGGTGGCACTCAGAAATGCCGCCCGCAACGTCTGATCCGGCTCCGGTGCAGCAAACGGAATGGCCCTGTGCTGCTCACTCATGGTCGGGCGACGGTGGCATTCACATTCAGGATCTTCTGATCGCGAAATTTGAGCACCAGAATCAATTTCTGTCCTGCCTTGAAGGAGCCTCCCAGGGCCACCCGGTAGGCAGAATCGGCATTCATCAGCACGGTGCCGCTGACCGGAATGGCATCGACGACCATGCAGCGCGGGGTACATTTCAGGAGGCGGGCGCGGCCAGCACCGCTCCAGACGCCCAGCAGTTCGTCGGCACGCGCAGAGGCGATCCGGCCTTCCAGCACCGCGCCCGCAAAAGAAGGGCGCAGGCTGAGGGTCGCGCTGGGCAGTTGCAGGGCCAGAGCGGAACCGAGCAACAAAATCAACATCAGCAGGGTGGTTTTCATGCGTCTCCCTCGTCCGCTGGGGCGCTATGCAGAGCCGTTTCGTCATCGGCATCCTCGGGCAACTCCAGCAGGTCCACCGTATCGATCTCCACTTTCATGATCTCGCGCAGCACGCTGGTGGCGAAACTGCCCTTGGGAAGCGTGAACGCCGCCGTAAACCCGTCTTCTTCGGGGGTGATTTGGGCGTCCTGCAAAAAAATCCGTGTCAGGCGGCGATCCCCTCTGCGCGAGGCAAACACGCTGGGCGTCAGATCAAAAGCAGCCAGAGCTTCGGCCTCCAGCTCTCCTGCGGCCAGTGTCAGGGGTTTGACCTTCTTGCCAAACAGAGTTCCGGTGGCGCTGACCTCACCCCGTTCGGCGCGGCTCCTCTCGGCGTCCGCGTCTTCGACCAGAAAAACGCCGCCCGTATCGTGCTTTTTAGCCATATCGCCCGCAATCAGCGTTGCAAACAGTCCGCGCTCCAGCCGCAAACTCAGAAAGCGGTTGAAGACCATACTCTGCACGCTGGTGGTCAGAAAACGGCGCACGCGAGGGTCTTTGATCTTGGATTCACCGCGCAGCACGCGCAGACCCTCTTCGGCGTTCAGGCCCCCCAGTCCAAACCGCTGTGGACCAAAATAATTGGGAACGCCCACTCGTGTCAGAAGACTGAGGGTGGCCTCTGCTTCGGCGGCGGTGCCTGCCGCATCGCGCACCCGCACCACAAAGCGGTTGCCGTGCAGGTGCCCCATTGCCAGTTTGTTGCCGTGCCGCGCCGTTTCCAGCACGCGCACGCCTTCCATGGCAAACGATTCCAGCCGCCGCTCCACTTTTCCGGGCAGACTGATCCACTGTGAGGTCACGGCATGGCGGTCCTTGAGTCCGGCAACCCCCACATCACGGTCACGAACCCCCAGATGGGCCGTCAGCTCGCGCAGCAGATGAGCCGTGGTGTGGCCCGTTTTTTCCAGCCGCACAAACAGATGGTCGCCCTCGCCCGAAGGCAGATAGGCGGGCACTTCATCGACACGGAAGTCTTCTGGCACGCGGCGGAGCGTCCCCCCCGTACCTTGCCCTGCTGTAGATGCCCAGAGCGCCGACCAGTCAAACACCAAACTCACGATTGGCCCACCATACGCGCCGACCTCCCCACAGTTATGAGAACGGTGGGGGCAAGGTAGGCCCCCACTGGGGGCAACGCTGTGATAAATCCTGACCGGATGAGGGTTTGGGCTGTGGATTATGGGTGTTCTGTCAGCCCTTCTGAATCATGCTGTACAGCCCCTTCTGTCTGCGTTGTCGGCTTGCCACTGACAGCCCTTGACAGAGGACAGGTACTGCCAGAGGGCCAGGCTCAGTTCAGTACCCGGTAATTGGCATGCACGCGCGGCGTCCAGTCGGCCCGGAACAGCAGCGGGGTACCGGAGGTGTTGCCTGCCACGTACCAGACGCGTACACCGGATTCCTGCCCGTCTAGGGGCAAAAATGCAGTCTGGCCCGCTCTCAGGGTGTTCAGGGGATGCCCGCCCTCATCGCGCAGACGCAGCCAGCCGTTGACACTGGCGGGCGACCATCCGGCCAGATTGAGGGTGCGGCGCGACACGTTGCGCAGTTGTGCGCCGTGTTCGGTCAGGGTCACGGTCAGGTCGGGAAGTTCGGGCGACTGCACCGCCTGCCAGCGCACGCCGAAGCCGGGAGTCCGGGCGGGAGCAGCCGGATAGAGCACCGATGAGATCAGCCCGCCTGCTCCGGCCAGCAGCAGCATCAGGGCCGCGCCCACTGCCCCGCTTTCTATCTCTGGGGCACGCACGATACCCAGAGTCAGGGCGGCACCCAACAGCAGACTGACCAGCGGCCATGCCGCGCCCGGCTTGCGGTCGGCAAAGGCAAAGGCTCCCGGCCAGAATTCGGAGATCAGCAGAATGGCCGCACCGATCCCGAACAGCGCGGGCACGTCCAGCACCGGCGCAAACAGCAGCATTGCCAGTCCCGGCACACTCCACCACGCTGCACGCGGCACCAGCCCCCGCTGCGCCTCGCGTCCTACCCTCAGCAGCCAGTAGGCCGCCAGCAGCAGGATCACGACCGCGAACGCCCCCGATACCCGCGTGATGGGCGTCAAACCTGCCAGAAATCCTCCGAGTCCCTCCAGGTTAGCCACCGTGACCGCCTCCCGGTGTGTGCCGCCCAAGCTCCGGCGTTTTTGTCGCTGCGGGCTTGGAAGAAGTTCCTGTATTTCCTGCTGCCGCGCCGCCCGCAGGTCTGGCCCCCCCCAGATCGGTCACGCCGGGTTGCCCGTGCCGCGTGACCTCGAAGGCCAGATGCGGAAGTTCGGATTTCAGCAGCCCTTCCCAGGCGGTGGTCACGGCATTCAGGCTACCGGGCAGGGCAAAGATGACCGCGCCCCGGCACAGGCCCGCCACGGCCCGCGACAGCATGGCCGCGCCGCCCACCTGTGCATAGGACAGCATTCGGAACAGCTCGCCAAAGCCAGGAATAGGCTTGGTAATCAGCGATTCCACCACCGGAATGGTCACGTCGCGCCCGGTGATGCCCGTGCCGCCGCTGCTGATCACGATGGTCGCCTCGCGCACGAAGGCCACCAGTGCGGCGCGGATTTCCACAGCGTCGTCCTTGACGATCCGGTAGGACGTGACCTGATGCCCCTGCGTCCGCAACTCGGCCAGCAGGTACTGACCGCTGGTGTCGGTTTCAGGCGTGCGTGTATCGCTGATGATCAACACGGCCACCCGCACGGACGCAGACGCCGCCGCGACATGGTGGGCGGTCTTTCCCAGTAGGCCTGTACCCAGTGAAACTGCACCCGGTGAGACCGGACCCAGCGGCCCGGAAGCCGCAGAAGGAGTGCCCGACCTGGTTTCTTCTGTCGCCGCAGACAGCTCGGCAGCCGATCTGGTCAGAGGGAAAGCAGTGGGCGGGCGGCTCGAATCCGGCATAGCCCATACGATACTTCCCGCCCCGGCCATCCGCACAGGCACAGGCTTACGCTTGGTTCAGTGTTTTTGCCTAGGGGAGGGGCAGGCGGTGAACCTGCTGGGAGGTCGCCTGCCCTGTACGTCAATTCCGCCGGGTCAATCAAGGTGCGACCGGATCTCTTTTCTCCCTCCGCCCGATTGGGGGGGCTGCCCTGAACTGCCGATTTTTTAACGCCCAGGTGGTCAGGAGCGTGCTAATACTTCAATCAAGTCCTAATGAACATTGAATGAATTACGTCCAAATGCCTCGCCGCCGCAGATGATTGGAGGAGTTTCTTTATGCCGAAAAACAGTCTTTTTCTGGGTACAGCATTGCTTACGGCTCTCCTGACCGCGTGTGGAACGCAGCAAGTCGATCAGCCTGCCGCCTTACCGGGGCCGGTAGAAGCTCTGGCCCCTCTGCTGGGAGCGGATCAGGCCAATGCCATTCCGGGGCAATACATCGTGGTGTTCAAGGAGGGCAACCCAGGAGCGGCTTTGTCGGCTCAGAGTGCGGGCGGCCTCGTGCAGTCGCTGGGCCTCGATCCTCAGGCAGTCACAGTCAATACGGTCTACACCGAAGCTCTCAGCGGGTTTGCCGCAAAGCTGAGTGCCTCCGCGCTGGCACAGCTCCGCGCCGACCCACGCGTCAAGTACGTCGCGCAGAATGTCCTGTCCCACACCAGCGCGGTGCAGTCGTCGGCGGGTTGGGATCTCGACCGCCTCGATCAGCGCAGCCTGCCTCTGAACAGCAGCTATACCTACAGCACCACGGCCAGCAACGTCACGGCCTATATCCTCGACAGCGGCATTCTGACCACCCATCCCGATTTCGGTGGGCGGGCGACCTGGGGAGTCAACGTCGTCAAAAACGATCCGAGTCTAGGTGACAGCAAAGACTACGACTGCTACGGGCACGGCACACACGTCGCGGGGTCGGTGGGCAGCAGCACCTACGGGGTCGCCAAAGGTATCAAGCTGGTCGCCGTGAAGATGAGCAACTGTAATGGCACTGGCTCGGCGCAGACCATCATCGACGGCCTGAACTGGATCATCAAGAACAAAACCGGGCCAGCTGTGGTCAATCTCAGCTCCAACTTTGGCGACTCTTCGACCTGGAAGGGCAGTGTAGAACAGGTGGTCGATGACGCCGTGAACAATGCCGTCAGCAAGGGCCTCGTGGTGGTGGTCTCGGCGGGCAACTGGAATCTGGATGCCTGCACCAGCACCCCCGCCAGTGCCTCGGGAGCCATCGCTGTAGGGGCGACCACTCCCACTGACCGGCGACCCGACGCGACCGACTGGCTCTACCGGAGCGGAGACGCCAACAAACCCCTCGGCAGCAACTATGGCCGCTGCGTCAGCCTGTTCGCCCCCGGTCACGACGTGCTCAGCACCTATACCAATGGCCTGAGCGGATCGGCCACCAGCGCGACGACCAAGCAAGACCAGGGAACCAGTATGGCCGCCCCCCACGTCGCGGGCGCAGCGGCCCTGATTCTGGCCGCCAATCCCACCTTTACCCCGGCGCAGGTCAAGGCGGCGCTGCTTGCCAACGCCACCAGCGGCAAGGTCAGCAACCTGCCCAGCGGGAGCAACACGCCCAACCGGCTGCTCTATACGGGCAGCACCACCGTCACGCCTGCGCCCACGCCCACAACCACCGTCTACAGCGGCACCCTGGCAAACAAGGCCAGCAGCTATCAGCCCACGACCCCCGGCTACTTCGATTTTGCAGGCGGCACCCTCAAAGGCGTCCTGGTGGGGCCGAGCGGTACCGACTTCGACCTGTTTCTGGAACAGCTGAGCGGCACGACCTGGAATCCGAAATATGCTGCCGACAGCACCAGCAACACCGAAACCATCAGTCAGACCTTGCCCGCCGGACGCTACCGCTGGCGCGTCTATGCTTACTCTGTGGGCGGCAAGTTCACCCTGACCGAAACCCGCTGATCCAGAAGGTACACGGCGCTCCATTGGCAGCCCGTACTCTTTGATGCTCGCTCTTCAGGTCTGCTCGGATGGAAAGCCAAAATGCATAGCTTTCCATCCGAATCTGTATCAGGCATCAGCGCAAGAAGCGTGATGGAGTCCCGAGCAGGGCCGAAAGCCAACGTAGAAGCAGGAAAAAAGTTCGGAATATGGTGACCGATCCATCGTTCCGAATTTTTGGCTGTGCTGTATGGAATGAAAAAGCGCCGTTGGCCTGAAGTGGCAACCCTGCCCGGTGTCTTTGCGACCCGTCCCCTGGCATTTTTTCCATGCTCTAGACTGCCTGCTATGCCTCATCCCGAATTCGTCGGTCTTGTCAACAGCCTTCAGGCCACAGCCGAAGCCGCGCTGGGCGATCTGAATGCCGCCACCGCCAGTGCCGCCCGCGACGGCCTGCTTGATCAGTCCCGCGCCCGTCAGACCGCCGAGCGCAGCCTGAAGCTGCTGACCATGCTGGCCGAAAAAACCCGTGGAAATCTGGACTTCACCGAAGCTGACCTGTTGACCGGAGCTATTGGCAGCCTCCGCGCCCGCCTGGACGAGCAGCCCGCGCCGCCGACCGAACTTCCGATGTTTGGTGGGCCGAACAGCGGGAACTGATGCGGGCCGTACTGCAAAGGGTGACTCGGGCCACCTGCACGGTAGAGGGCCAGATCACGGGCCAGGTGGGGGCCGGATTCATGGTGCTGCTGGGCGTGGCCCCCAGTGATACGCAGGCAACGGCGGTGGCTTTGGCCCAGAAAATTGTCAAATTGCGGGTTTTCAACGATACGGCGGGCAAGATGAATCTGGCGTTGGCTGAGGTTGGCGGCGCAGTTCTGAGCATCAGCCAATTCACCCTCTACGCCGACACACGCCGGGGCAACCGTCCGGGCTTCAGCGGGGCCGCCGCGCCGGATCATGCCCGCGAACTGTACGCCGAATTCAATCAGGCCCTGCGCTCACACGGGGTGGAGGTGCAGGAAGGGGTGTTCGGGGCACATATGGTGCTTGACCTGATCAATGACGGCCCGGTCACGCTGATTCTGGATACGGCAGACTGGTAGAACACTGGACAGTTGAGACTCTTGGAACCCAATCAGGGCGGCCCTGAAAAGCTCTGGAGGAGTGGAGGCAACAGCACAGACGGCGGACGCCATGAATGTGCAGTCAGTGGAACTGCTGGTGTGCGGTCACGGAACTGAGCCTGTCTGAAACGCTCTGCTCTCATGCCTTCCACACGGCACTCACCCTCGCCCCCTAACATGCAGACATGACCCGCCGTGTCCTTGGCCGCGCCTTCCTCGTCTCCCTGTTGCTGCTCGGCGCTGCTGGAGCCGCTTCCTATACCGTGAAAGCGGGCGACACGCTCTATTCGGTGGCCCGCACCAACGGCACCACTGTGGCTGAATTGACCCGCCTGAACCGCCTCGGCAGCACTGCGCTGGAAGTGGGACAGGTGTTGACCCTGCCGGGCACCTCGTCAGGCAGTGCGCCCGCTGCCCCCGCTCCCGCTTCGGCTCCGGCCACCTCTCCAATCCTGCCTGCCACCACCGGGGCCAGCCTGCCCGGAGTCGCGGTGCGTGCGCCGTTCAGCCTCAGAATGGGCGACGGCTTTACGCTGCGGCTGAGTGGGGTGCGTGCGGGTCAGGCCAGCGTGCGTTTTCCCAGCGAGGTCGGTGAGGATGTGCGGCGGCCCAACGAGGTTTTGAAGCCGATTGGCGCAGCGGGTGAATATCTGGTGCCGGGGCGCGTGGTACTGGGCAAAACGACCCCGGTGGTCTATGAGGTCAGCGTGGGCGGCGACCTCGTGCGCGGACAGATTCCAGTGACCGGACTTGACCAGCCGATTCAGCACCTCAATTTGCCCGTCAGCGTGACCAACAAGCTGCAAGACCCCGCCCGCGCCGCCGAGGAAGCCGCCGTCGAAAAAGCCTATGCCCGCCGCACGCCGCAGGTCTGGTCGCGGCCTTTTTCCCCGGCGCTGGCAAGTACGAGGGGCACGAGTTCGGGTTTCGGGCAGCCCCGCACCTACCTTGCAGGCGGCCCGGTGGCCTACCACTACGGCACCGATTATCCGGCCCCTACCGGAACGCCAGTGCTGGCCGTCAATGACGGCACGGTGATCATCGCCGGAAAATATCCGGTGCGCGGCAATCTGGTGGTCATCGATCACGGCGCGGGCGTGGTCAGCATGTACTTTCACCAGAGCCGCCTGCTGGTCAAAGCGGGTCAGAAAGTGGTGCGCGGCCAGAAATTGGGCGAGGTGGGCACCACCGGCCTGAGTGCGGGGCCGCATCTGCATCTGGAAGTGCGCGTGCGCGGAGAGGCGACCAATCCGGCGGGCTGGATGAACAGGCTCTGGCCCCGGTAGAAGACGGCGGATCGTAAACCTGTAAACCCGTGGATCGTGGATCGTGGATCGTGGATCGTGGATCGTGGATCGTGGATCGTGGA
>NZ_KB899710.1:60516-94251 GCF_000378445.1 Deinococcus aquatilis DSM 23025
CGTGGATCGTGGATCGTGGATCGTGGATCGTGGATCGTGGATCGTGGATCGTGGAGATGTGAAATGAATCTCTAGGCTTGCTTCCAAAGTTCAAAGCCAGAAGCTCGGATCCTTCTTTCCGCCCACGCTTTGCCCACGTTCTACGATCCACCTCCCACAATCCCCTATCCTCTGCCCATGACCGACCCCGCGCCATCGCCTGCCCCCCATCCCACCTACGACCCCACCACGCTGGCTGCGCGGGCGGGTGAGGTGGCGCGGCCCAACGGCTCTGCGGCGCTGGTGGAACCGATTTACCAGTCCACCGTCTACGCCTACCCCGATCTGGAGGCGCTGGAAGCAGCCATGAGCGGTGCCCAGCCCAGCGCGTTTTACTACCGCAACGGCACGCCCAACGGGGCCACGCTGGAGCGGGCGCTGGCGATGTTGGAAGACACCGAGGCGGCATTGGTGGCGGCCAGCGGCATGGCGGCCATCAGCTCGGCGTTCCTGGGCGTGCTCAAAACGGGCGACCATGTGATTACTGACGCCCGCGTGTACGGCGTCACCTACGCGCTGCTGGCCGAAGAATTCCCGCGTCTGGGCATTGCGGTGTCGTTTGTGGATGCCTGCAATCTGGAGGAAGTCGAGGCGGCTTTCCGCCCCGAAACACGGTTGGTGCACGTGGAAAGCCTGACCAATCCTCTGATGACGGTGCCCGATGTCCCTGCTCTGGCGCGGCTGGCGCACGCACGCGGCGCACTGCTGAGTGTGGACAATACTTTTGCCAGTCCCGCTGTGTTCCGGCCTGCCCAGCACGGCGCAGACCTGATCACGCACAGCGTCAGCAAATACCTCAGCGGGCACAGCAACGCGATGGGCGGGGTGGTGTGTGGCCGCGCCGATCTGGTGGCCCTGGCCCGCACCCGGTTGCTGCGCTACGGCGGCAGCATGAGCGCATTCGATGCCTGGATGACCCTGCAAGGTCTGAAGACCCTGGGTCTGCGGATGCGTGCCCACAGCGGCAACGCGCAGGCTGTGGCCGATGTGCTGGTCAACCATCCCCGTGTGCGGGCGGTGTATCACCCCGGCCTGTCGGATCACCCCCAGTTTCATCTGGCAATGGACCTGTACCCCAACGGCTTTGGCGGCATGCTGAGTGCCGATATAGACGACGCTCCGGCCTTCGTACGCTCCCTGGCGGGCCGGATTCCGCTGGCCCCCAGCCTGGCCGACGTGATCTCGACCCTGTCGTGGCCGTGGGGTACCTCCCACCGCGCCCTGCCCGAACCCGAACGCCGCCGCCTCGGCATTACGCCCAATCTGCTGCGCCTGAGCATCGGCATCGAAGACATCAGCGACCTGTTGGGCGACCTCGAATTTGCGCTGGATGGGGGAGAGGCGTAAGACAGTTTTCGCACGCCATAGGCTTCGATGACGCTCCGTTTGAGCGTGCCCACCGGGGGGACGTGGCTGTGTTCGGCACGGTGTTCGCCCGCCGGGAACTGCACGCCGTGGTCAGTGGGCGGGTGCGGCGCGATGGGCGCAACAGCACCTCCGAACTGGCGCGGCTGGTGGCAGTCAGTGGCGCAGCCGAACACCTGCACCTCATCTTGCTTCAGGGTGTGGCGTTGGCCGGATTCAACGTGATAGACGCGTCCACGCTGCACGCCCTCACCGGACTTCCTGTGTTGATCGTGGCCCGCAGACCACCCGATCTGCCCCGAATTCGCGCCGCCCTGCTGACCCAGGTGCCGGGGGGCGCACGTAAATGGCGACTGATCGAAACCCTGGGGCCGATGGAAGCCTGCCGGGGCGTGCAGGTGCAGCGCGTGGGCCTGAGCCTGCCGGAAGCCGAAGCTGCGTTGGGGGCGCTGACCTTTACGGGCCATATTCCCGAACCGCTGCGGGCCGCGCACCTCATCGCGGGCGGGGTGACGCGGGGTAGCAGCAGCGGGCAACGCGTCTAGGACCACACATCCAGGAAGGCGGCTGTGGGCAGGCAGGGGGCCGCGCAGAATCTTCAACAAGTCCAGTACAGGAAGCTTTGCCCTTCGCTTCCTGTGCAATTTGAACCATCTGCTAAGCCCGGAGAGACACTGGACTGTGTTGCCGCCTCATGCCAAAAATCATTCAAGTTCATTATCAGAACCCTCTGTCAGTAAAGAGAAGCTCAAGTTGTGTTTAAGCTTGACCTTCGTCTGTGTCTTCCAGGACGTGACTTAATCTAGTCTTTATTTTCCATAGAATTCACCCATATCTGACAGCAGGCTCTTAATCTGCGTGGTGAATGAAAACCAATCTCATGTTGATCGGCGCGGCCCTTACTCTGTCTTCCTGCAGTCTGCTCAGTCGTCCTGCGGAGCCTGTCAGTGTTACGGTCGTCGGCCTGAACGATTTTCACGGCAACCTGGAAGCTACCTCGTTCGCGGGCGTCAAGATTCCTGATCCTGCCGACGCCACCAAAACCGTGAGCCTGCGGGCAGGCGGCATCGAGGCCATCGGCGGCTATCTGGCGCAGGAGCGGGCCAAAAATGCCAACCTCGTGTTTGTGGGCGCAGGCGACCTGATCGGTGCCAGCCCCGTGACCAGCAGCCTGCTGCGCGACGAACCCAGCGTGTTGGCCCTCAGCCGCCTCGGCATGAAGGCCAGCTCTCTGGGCAACCACGAATTCGATCAGGGCCTCAAGGAACTGATGCGGATGCAAAATGGCGGCTGTGACAGCAACGACGCGGCCAAGGCCTGTAAGTTCGAGAACCCCTACCCCGGTGCGGGATTCAAGTGGATCGGCTCCAACGTCGTAGACAAGACCACCGGCCAGCCTGCCTTTTCTCCTACTTACGTCGAAAATGTGGGCGGCGCAAAAATTGGCTTTATCGGTGCGGTGCTTAAGGGCACCCCCGAGATCGTCAGCCCGGACGGCATTACCACGCTGAACTTTCTGGATGAAGCCAGCAGCATCAACAAGTACGTGCCTGCCCTGAAAAAGCAGAATGTAGACGCCATTATCGTGCTGATCCATCAGGGCGGCACGGCCACCGACGGCTTTGCCCAGCCTGCCTGCGGTACCCTGACCGGCCCTATCGTGGACATCGTGAACAAGCTTGATCCGGCCATCAGCGCGGTGGTCAGCGGGCACACCCACCAGGGCTACAACTGCGTGGTCGGTGGCCGCCCCGTGATTCAGGGCGACTTTTACGGCCATCTGCTTCAGCGCCTTGACCTGACCGTGGACAAGGCCAACCACAAACTCCTGAGCATTCAGGCCGCCAACGTGGTCATGGATACGCGCACGCTGCCCAAAGACGCAGGCATGACTGCCCTGTTGACCAAAGCCAAGAGCCTCACCGACGCCGTGAAGTTGACGCCCGTGGGCACGCTGGCGACTGCCTCTATCAGCCGCACCGCCAACGCTGCCGGAGAGAGTGCCCTCGGTGCCGTGATTGCCGATTCGCAACTGGCCGCCACCAAAGACCGGGGAACCGTGATCGCCTTCATGAACCCCGGCGGCGTCCGTGCCGACCTGACTGCCAGCGCCGCAGGCAACACCGCCACCTTTGGCGACATCTACGCCGTGCAGCCCTTCGGCAACACCCTGACGGTTCTCGATCTGACGGGCGCACAGATCAAGACCCTGCTGGAGCAGCAGTTCGACAACCCTCAGGCCGGAAGCAACCGCATCTTGCAGGTCAGCAGCGGCTTCAGCTACAGCTACGATTCCACCGCCGCCGCCGGAAGCCGTGTGGACGCCAGCAGCATCAAGCTGAACGGCGAGACTCTTGATCCCGCCAAGTCCTACCGCGTGGTTGCCAACGCCTTCCTGGGTGCGGGCGGCGATTCCTTCCTTGCCTTCAAGGGCGGCACCAATGTTCTTCAGTTGCCCAATCTGGTGGACGTGGACGCCTTCGCCGCGTACCTGAAAGCCAATCCTGCTCTGGCAGGCGGGGCACAGAACCGGATTACCAAAACCAAGTAAGAGTCAAGGCAGTGAGGGGGGCGGGGGCTGATGGCCTTCGCCCTCCTTTTGCCTGGGATGATTGCCTCCCCCAACTCCCTCAAGTTCTCTTCTTCACCGCATCAGCCGGGTCAGCGTGCGCCGGAGCGCCTCCAGCACCACCTTGCTCCTGAGGGCGTCGGCCAGAGCGCGGGTCGCGTGGTGCTCGCTGCCGGTGAGGGCGTCCTGCAAATGCGCCTGCACCACGCTATGCAGGCGGCCCCGCGTATAGAGCAGGTCTTCCAACAGGTCTTCGGCAGGCAGGCGGGCACGAATTTCACCATCTGGCGTTACGGTCTGTACCAGCGCACGGCCCCGCTCGTCGGTGGTCAGGACTGCGTGCAGCGGCTTTCCAGCGTGGCGCGTGATCTGTTCGATGGTCGGAATGAGCGACTGGATCAGGTTCACCGCGAGGCTGCGGCCCAGCAGCAACAGCCGTTCCTGATCGCCGTTCTGAATATGCAGTGTCTGTGCCAGCTGTTGCGCCAGGCGGTCGCCTTCCTGGGTCAGGGCCGCCTGTGGGTCTGGCGTCATATGCTCACCAACTCTGCTGGGTCTGGCGGTTGTGTCTCCAGCGATTGTGTTTCCTGGGTCTGTGTGTCCAGCAGCAGCGGCCCCAGCAGATTGCGAATAAACGTCTCGCCTTCTTCCCGCGTGGCGACGACCCGCACGGGCAACAGATGGGGCGTCTGCGGCGGCCCGGTGTGTATGAGTCCCGTGTGTATAGGTCCAGTCTGTACCACTCCGGGCTGCAACTTGGGGTCATTGAAAAATACGGTGACCTCGAACGCACCGGTGGCTTCGTAGCGGGCTTCCAGCAGATCGGCGCTGCGGGGTATGCCCACCGGCTGAAGCTGCGCCCGCACCATCAGGCCTGCCAGATGATCCAGATTCAACCACACGCTCTCCCCCTCGACTTTTAGAAAACGTGGCATCAGGCTCAAAGTACCAAAAAGGGGTCTGACAAAACGCCGACAGCGTGCCAGATGATGATCATGCTCCTGACCAGTCCGGTCTGCGCTTGAAAGGTTCGGGTCTCTGTTCAGCGGCGCGGTCGGGAGAGAGGCCGTGAGGCCAAATGCACCGGGGGCTAGCGGAATCATTATTGTGAAGGTCTTCACATCTTTTCTGGCCCCTCATAGAGGCATACATGTCTGGACAGCGGGTATTTTGTACGTCTGGTACGGGCTTTGGCAAAACAGGCAAATAGGCAGGAATGGTGTAAGCTCAGAGTGTATGAACGTTATTGGGAAAGTGACCGTCTTGCCTCAGCTGCCGGAGGCCATTGCACGGCTTTCAGAACTCGCCTACAACCTGTACTGGTCTTGGACACCACATGCCCAATCCCTGTACTCGGAGTTGGACGCCGAAATTTGGGAGCGCTTCCAGCGCAATCCGGTGCGTACCCTTCTGGAAGTGCCGCAGGAGCGTCTGCTGGCTGTGGCCGCCGACCCCGCCTACGTGGCCCGCTACGCGCAGGTCATGACCGACTTCGATGCCTACATGAACAAAAAGGACACGTGGGCCACCAAAAACGCCACCAACCTGAAGCCTGTGGCCTACTTCAGCATGGAGTATGCCTACCACGAGTCGCTGCCCATCTATTCGGGTGGTCTGGGTGTGCTGGCGGGCGACCACTGCAAGAGTGCCTCCGACCTCGATCTGCCCTTTACCGCCGTTGGGATGCTGTTTCATCAGGGTTACTTCCGGCAACTCTTTAACAAGGACGGCTGGCAGGAAGAAGCCTACGACGAGCTTGACCTGACCACGCTGCCCATCACCCCCGCGCTGCTTGGCGACGGCACCCAGGCCCGCGTCAAGGTGAGCATCGGCACGCGTGACGTCCATGTGCGCCTCTGGAACCTGCAAATTGGCCGAATCCGTGTGATCTTGCTGGATGCCAACGTGCCCGAGAACAGCGAGGATGACCGCAAACTCACGGCCCGTCTGTACGGCGGCAATCAGGAACTCCGGGTTCAGCAGTACGTGCTGCTGGGCGTGGCGGGCATTCGTGCTCTGCGCGTGCTGAACATTCCGGCCAGCGTGTACCACATGAATGAAGGGCACGCCGCCCTGATGGGCCTGGAGCGCGTGCGCGAGTACGTGGAAGGTGGCCTGGACTTCCGCAGCGCCGTAGAGACGGTTGCCAGCAGCACGCTGTTTACCACCCATACGCCCGTACCCGCCGGAAACGACGCCTTTACCTACGAACTGATGGACAAATACATCAGCAAGTGGCCCGCGCTCATGAATGCGTCGCGTGACGACCTGTACGGCCTGGCCCGCCATGACCAGTTCTGGGATGGGCACTGGGTTCCCAGCTTCTCTATGACGGTGTTTGCGCTGAACATGACCCGCGCTGCCAACGGCGTTTCGGAACTGCACGGCGAGGTCAGCCGCAAAATGTGGAACTTCCTGTACGAGGGAGCCACCCCCGAAGAAGTGCCCATCGGCCACGTGACCAACGGAGCGCACAACCTGACCTTCACCTCTCAGGCCATGCGCGATCTGCTGGGCACGGTGCTGCCCGCCGACTGGACCGAGCGTCTGGAAGACGAGGAAATGTGGAAGGCGGTTGATGGCCTGAGCGACGCGCAACTGAGCGACGTGCAGCGCACCATGAAGCGCGAGATGATCACGTTCGTCCGTACCAGCCAGCGCGAGCAGATGCTCAGAAACGGGGCCAGCGCCGCAGACGTGGCCGCCACCGATACCCTGCTCTCCGAAAATGCCCTGACCATCGGCTTTGCCCGCCGCTTTGCCACCTACAAGCGGGCCACGCTGCTGTTCCGCGACAAGGCCCGCCTGAACGCCATTATCAACAATCCTGACCGCCCCGTGCAGTTCGTGTTTGCAGGCAAGGCCCACCCCGCCGACAACCCCGGCAAGGCCTTTATTCAGGAAATCTACCGCGTGTCTCAGGAACCCGAATTCCGGGGCAAGATCGTGATTCTGGAAAACTACGACATGAACGTGGCCCGCCACCTCGTGCAGGGCGTAGATATCTGGCTCAACAACCCACGCCGCCCTCTAGAAGCTTCCGGCACCAGCGGCATGAAGGCCAGCTTCAACGGCTCTCCCAATTTCAGCGTGCTGGACGGCTGGTGGCGTGAAGGATACGACGGCACCAACGGCTGGCCCATCGGTGACGAGCGCGAATACGCCGACCTGAACCTGCAGGACGACGCCGACGCCTACAGCCTGTACAGCCACCTCGAAAACGACATCGTGCCCCGCTACTACGGCACGCTGGCCGGGGCCGATTCTTGGGCACACACGGTACGCCGCGCCATCGAAACCTGTAGCCCGCGCTTTTCTATGCAGCGTCAGGTCATCGATTACGTGCGCCAGTACTACATTCCGCTCAGTGTGCGTGGCGAGGCCGTGGCCGCCGACGGGAGCGCCAGTGCCCGCCAGATCGCCGGATGGAAAACGTGGGTGCGCCAGCAGTGGCCCTACACCCAGATCACGGCCAGCGCCGATCTGCCTGCCACCGCGCAGCCCGGTCAGACCGTCACCGTGACGGCCAACGTCAACCCCGCAGGCATCCACCCCGAAGAACTGAAGGTCGAGGCGGTGCTGTCACGCGGTGAACACCGAATTCGCGTGCCGCTGACCTACAACCAGAACAACACCTACACGGCGCAGGTGCCCCTGAAAGACAGCGGCCTGTATTCCATCGGCGTGCGGATGATTCCCGAAATCGCGGGCCTGAGCAACGAACTGGAACTGGGCCTGATCAAGTGGGCCTGAGCTGAGGACCAAAGAGAGGAGGTCGTTGATCCCGGCCTAGCCGGGCAAAACGGCTTCCTTGCAGGAGCGCATTCAAGAAACTGGAGTACTGAAGAACTGGAGCAGCGGGCAAACTGGCCTGCCGCTCCAGTTTCTGTTGGCTTCAGCCTCGTGGCTTACAGGAAGATGCACCGAGGTGAGAGCACTTCCGACAAATTTAAGGTGGGCCGGAGATTTGCACTCCGGCCCACCTTTTTCATTGCTTTTTTTCCCGGCACAGGTTCTCTGTACCGTATGGATTCCGTACACAGTCCCAAGAACACAAGCCCAAGAACTCAGTCCCCGGAACTCAGGCTCCGTTCGGGCTGGTCTGAGGTGTGGTGGGTCGGATGATGCGGCTTGACGCTGACATGCGGCATCGGCGTTGGCTCCTGCTCTACGTAGCGCGTGCCCTTGAACCACGTGTTCTGGCGTCTTAGATAGTTGGAGTAGGCCAGCGGCAGGCTGAACAGCAGGGCCACCCCGTAGACCGGCAGGCTGATCAGCGTGTAGGGGATGCTCCACCAGGAGAGGCCCTTTTCGTTGCGGAAACGCACGGCCCAGTTCAGTTGAATCAGCAGCGGCACGACGGTCAGGATGACGCCCATCCAGTCGGGCAGCATCAGTCCCTGCCCGCCGAATATGCGGCGGAAAGATTGAGTGGCGATATTCAGAATCAGGACGATGTTCAGCCAGGGCGACAGGATGAAGTAGGTAAAGTCCAGCCGCGTGATCGGGCTTGCCCCCGACCTCCACAGGCGCGTCAGGTAAGGCAGACACTGTAACGCGCCCTGTGTCCAGCGGGCGCGTTGCTTGATGAAGGCGCGGGGATCGAGGATGCCCTGCTGCATGATGTGGGCAGGCAGCAGCGCCACTTTGTGTCTGGGGCTGTCCAGCACAATTTCCATGACGCTGCCGAAGTCTTCCAGCAACACGTCGGGCCAGGGGGTGTTGCCCTGCGCGAGCTGATGGTCAAGGTAGCTGAGGCGCATGCACTGGCCGTTGCCCGTCAGCGAGGCCACGCCGCCACTGGCCCGCAACCGCTGAATATGACCCACGATAAAGGTTTCCAGATCCTGCTGGAAAATCAGCATCTTGGAGATCACGCCCCGCACGCCGCCTTCTGTGACCTCCACGGGGCGAAAACGCATCCAGCCCTGTGCGGCCATTACATCTGGGTTCTGAAAGGCTCCGCGAACCTGGGGGGCAAAATCGCTGCTGACCCGGCCATCGGCATCGAGGACCACGACCACATGCTGGCTGAGATCCTGATCTGCCAGCCACGGCGACTGCAACAACCGCGCCACTGCCCAGTTCAGGGCGCGGCCTTTGTTCTGCTGTGCTTCGGGAGCCACCCGCTGAAGCAGGGTAATCATCGGGTCTCTCTGGCTGTACTGGGTCACGATGGCGGCGGTGGCGTCGGAGCTGGCGTCGTCGATGACCACCACCCGCGCTTCTGGCACTGTAGAGCGCAGATTTTGCAGGGTCGCCGCAATGACGGCTTCCTCGTTCAGTGCTGGGATCATGAACGTCAGGGCCACGCCTTCCCGCGCAACGGGGGGCCGGGGCCGGGGCTTCAGGGCGCTCAGGGTCTGGTGAACCGCGTACATCAAAAACAGCAGCAGTCCAGCAATATCGATCAAATAGAGAGGATTCATCAAGGCAAACTCCGGGCGAGGCAACACATCGCGGGCACGGCCCACTATCTCAAGTTTGCGGGGCGATGGGTAGGGCAAATGTGGGGGGATTGTGTAAGGCCGTTGCTGTCCGGCCTGCTTCGGGCAGAGGCTTCATGCAGACGGCGTGATGGGTGGGCCGTCTATCCCTTAGAATGAACTCAGTCCAAATCCATTCTCCGCCCCTCACGGGCAGCTCGCCCGATTTCATTTCAAGGAGCCTCACCATGCCAGAAGCTGTCATCGTTTCTACGGCCCGCACGCCCATCGGTAAAGCTTACCGGGGATATCTTAACGACACCCACGGTTCGGACATCGGCGCACACGCGGTCACGCACGCCGTGCAGCGGGCCGGAATCGACCCTGCCGAAATCGAAGACCTGATCTTCGGCGCGGGCAACCCTGAAGGCGCGACCGGAAGTAACATCGCCCGTCAGATCGTGCTTCGCAGCGGCTTTCCGGTGAGCGTGTCGGGCGTAACCGTCAACCGCTTTTGCTCCAGCGGTCTGCAAACCATCGCGCTGGCGGCCAATCATGTGATGGCCGGACAGGGTGATGTGTACGTGGCGGGTGGCCTAGAAAGCATCAGCCTGACCCAGAACGAGCACGCCAACAAATACCGCCTGGTGGGCGAGTGGTTGCAGGAGCACAAGCCCGACATCTATATGCCCATGCTGCAAACCGCCGAAGTGGTGGCAAAGCGCTACGGCATCAGCCGCGAGGCACAGGATGAATACGGCCTGCAGAGCCAGCAGCGCACCGCCGCCGCCCAGCGTGAGGGCCGCTTCGACGCCGAAATCGTGCCCATGACCGCCTCGATGAAGGTGCAGGACAAGGCCACCGGCGAGATTTCCAACCGTGAAGTGACCGTGGCGCAGGATGAGGGCAACCGCCCCGAGACCACCCTGGAAGGACTGAGCAAGCTCAAGCCCGTCATCGAGGGCGGCGTGATCACGGCGGGTAACGCCTCGCAGCTCAGCGACGGCGCGTCGGCCTGCGTGGTCATGAGCGGCGACCTTGCCCGCGAGCGTGGCCTGCAACCGCTGGGGCTGTTCAAGGGCTTTGCCATTCACGGCTGCGAACCCGATGAAATGGGCATCGGCCCCGTGTTTGCCGTGCCCAAGCTGCTCAAGCGTCACGGCCTGAGCGTTGGCGACATCGACCTGTGGGAGCTGAACGAGGCTTTTGCGGTGCAGGCGCTGTATTGCCGCGACCAACTCGGCATCGACCCCGAAAAGTACAACGTCAGCGGCGGCAGCATCAGCGTGGGCCACCCCTACGGCATGAGCGGCGCACGCCTGACCGGGCACGCTCTCATAGAAGGCAAACGCCGGGGCGCAAAGCATGTGGTCGTGACCATGTGCGTGGGCGGCGGCATGGGTGCGGCGGGCCTGTTTGAGGTGCTGTAAAGCCTGAACTTCTGAAGATGGTGGGCGGGCGGCGATGTGCTTCCCGCCCTCTTTCTGGCTCTGTGTGCGCTGCCAGAATTCATTGCCAACAGTTTGCAGCCCGAACACAATCATTTAACATCAAACGGTTTATACTGCTGACATGACAGCTTCTTCCCTCATTCCACACGGCATGCACCACGTCACAGCGGTGACGGCCAACGCTCCAGCCAATCACGCTTTTTATGTGGGCGTGCTGGGCATGCGGATGGTCAAGAAGACGGTGAATCAGGACGATCCCACCGCCTACCATCTGTTCTTTGCCGATGGTGCGGGCAATCCCGGCAGCGACCTGACCTTTTTTGAATGGCCCGTGCCGCCCGAAGAACCCGGCAACCGTTCTATTTCCAGAACCAGTTTGCGTGTGCCGGAAGGCAGCCTGGGCTGGTGGGCCGACTATCTGTCCGGGCAGGGCATCGCCACCGCTCAGACCCAGCGGGCAGGCCGGACCAGCCTCGATTTCACCGATCCCGAAGGCCAGCGCCTCAGCCTGATCGAGGGTGGCCCCGCCGGGCAGACGTGGACCGCGAGCGTCATTCCGCCCCAGCATCAGATTTCTGGCCTCGGCCCCAGCGAACTGACCCTGCCAACCCTCTTTCCCACCGACCGGGTACTGACCCGCGCCTACGGCCTGACGCCCGCTGGGACCTATCCTGACCCTGCCAGTGCAGACCACGCCGTACACGTCTACCAGATGGGCGACGGTGGCCCCCATGCCGAGCTGCATCTGCGGATTCGGCCCGATCTGGCCCCCGCCCGGCCCGGTGCTGGCGGCGTGCATCACATCGCCCTGCGCGTCCACGATGACCAGTACCACGACTGGAACGCAAAAATGGTCAGCCTGGGCCTCCGCACCAGCGGTGAGGTAGACCGCCACTGGTTCCATTCCATCTACTACCGCGAGCCGCAGGGCATTCTGATCGAGCTTGCCACCGATGGCCCCGGCTTTGGCGTGGACGAGGACGCCGATAAGCTGGGAGAAAAACTGGTACTGGCCCCCTTTCTGGAGCCGAAACGGGCACAGATAGAAGCAGCGTTGAAGCCTGTGGGGTAAGTCATCGAGAAAAAAATATAGAAGAAGGCCGCCGCAGATTGACTGAGGCGGCTTTCTTAAGAAGAGGGTTTAAACGTCTTCGTTGGTGGTGGAGACGAGGGTGCAGTTCACGTAAGTCAATACGTTGCCCTGAGAAATGAGCCTGCTGCTCAAGTCGTAACTGGACGTTCCAGTATTGACGGTCAAGTCGGCATGGAAGCTGCCGGGGTTTTCAGTCGCATTGACGATCTTGACTTTTCCACGAACGGGATTGACCACGATAGCCTGTGGCAAAAGACCATTGACCGGATTGGCATTGAAGGTGAGGCGGTAGCTTCCACTTCCGAGATTTGTGAAGCCGTTTCCGCTCACAGTAGCGTTGTAGTTGTTGTCATATTGGCTGGTAGTATTGCCACGCAAACCGACACCGACAGACTGCACATTGCCGTTGACGCTGAAGTAGACGGAGACTTGCGTTGTTGCCACGGCATTGTTCAAGTTGTCACAGGAAATGAAAGGCCCACTCGCACCAAGACGATATTCCGTGCGTACTTGCGTAACCCGGCCATCACCACTGCCATCAGGCGCGACTCCTGTTCCGCAACTTGCCAACGCCGCACTCAATCCCACCAGTCCCAGCAACAATTTTTTCATGCCTTCACTGTCCTGTATGAAACTGATGTGGACGTGATGTGGGCTTAAGAGGTCTTGAGACTTTTAGGCAGCGGGGGGAGACGTGTGAACAACCCTGATTTTTTAGCCGATTTGGTGAACAAGCCGTCACTTTTCGTACCTTAATGCTTGACTCATGGGCCACATCTGACTTAGCCGCGCTACACTTGCGCCTAAGCATGGGCAGCGTTGATCCTCAAGTCGTTTTCGTCGTCTCACGGGATCGTACCCGTGCGTCACTTCTTGCACCCGCATTGCCCTCTGCCGAGGTGATCTATGTGGCCGATGCCGAAACCTTGTTGCGTGAAGCGCATGTAAAGCCGCCGCAGGTGGTGCTTCTGTATACCGATACGCCCGGTGTGCCGCTGGCCCAGGTGCTTCCGCTGCTGCGGCAACGGGCAGAATTGGCGGGCACGCACTGGCTGGCGGTGGGCACGCAGGGGCTGGGAGCGCTGCTGGCTGCCGGAGCCGACGCCCTGATCAGCGATACCACGCCCACAGAAGCTGTCGCCACGCAGGTCAGGACGATGCTGGGGCGGGCGCAGCAGCACCATGACAATCAGGAGCGGGTGGCGCAGTTGCAGCGGCGCATGGATACCTGGGAACACGAAGAACGCATCCGTGATCAGTTGGTGCACATGCTGGTGCATGACCTGAAAAACCCGATTGCCGCCGTGATGGGTCTGCTGGAAGTAGTAGAAGACGATACTCGCGTGCCTGACGATTCCCGCGACCTGATCAAGGTGGCCCGCGACGAAACCCAGCATCTGCTGCATCTGGCCGTGAATATGTTGGATGTCCGCAAGATTCAGGCCGGAAAGATGAACCTGCGCCGGGAACTGATGTTCAGCCCGATGTTCGCAGAAGTCATCGAGTTGGCACGGGGCGATGTGGGCAGCGGTCTGCGTGACCGGCATGTACGGGTTGAGGTAGAACCCGGCCTCAGCCCAGCCAGTGCCGACCCGGAAATTCTGCGCCGGGTGATGGCGAACCTGATCAGCAATGCCATGAAGCACACCACCACGGGCGGCGTGATCACGTTGATCGTGCGGCAGGGCAAGGAAGAAGTTCAATTCCTGATCCGTGACGATGGTGAGGGCATTCCCGCCGAAGACATTCCTAACCTGTTCGCCGCCTTCGAGCAGAGCCGCCTGACGCTGCACGGGCGCTTCGATACGGGCATGGGGCTGGCCTTCTGTAAGCTGGCTATCGAGGAACACGGCGGCACGATTTTCGTGGAATCGGAACGAGGCAAGGGCGCAACGTTTACCTTCACGCTACCACTGGGTCAGGACAGCGATGACGAGGATTTCGCAGAACTGCTGAACTGAGGTCGAAGTGCGGTTTGAGGGACGTGCGCTCTGCGTTGGTGGTAGGCCAGAGCGCACATTCAGGTCAGTTTTTACCTTCTCCACACTGTTCTTCCTGTTTGGTGCGGCGGCGCGTTAGGCTGACTTCCTATTCCAAGGAGGACACAGGCTATGACTGGAGACGCAAACGAAGGATTCCGCGCCCTGCGGATGGTGAAAGATGATGCAGGTATTCGCGCCGAGATGCAGACCCTGCCGCTTTCGGCCCTGCCCGACGCAGACACGTTGGTGGAGGTGCAGTATTCCAGCCTGAACTATAAAGACGGGCTGGCGGTCGCGGGCAAGCCCGGCGTACTGCGGGGCTATCCCATGACGCCGGGGATCGACCTGGTCGGCAGGGTGATTTCCTGCGAATCGGGTCAGTGGCAGCCGGGCGACGCTGTGATTCTGACCGGTTGGGGCATCGGAGAGCGCACCGACGGCGGCTATGCACAGCGGGCGCGGGTGCGCTCCGAATGGCTGGTGCCGCTGCCCGCTGACACCACGCCGCAGTGGGCCATGAGCGTTGGCACAGCGGGCTTTACGGCCATGCTGGCAGTCATGGCCCTCGAAGACCACGGCGTCACGCCGGATGGGGGAGAGGTGCTGGTGACAGGTGCAGCGGGCGGGGTGGGCAGCACTGCCGTGGCGCTCCTGGCTGCCGCAGGCTTCACCGTGACGGCCAGCACAGGCCGCGCTGCCGAGGCCGATTACCTGCGGAGTCTGGGCGCAGCCAACGTGATCGGACGCGAAGACCTGCCTGCCCTCAAGCGCCCGCTGGAAAAGGAGCGTTGGGCAGGCGTCATCGACAGCGTGGGCGGCGCGACGTTGGCCGGGGCCATCGCTTCGACCCGCACGCACGGCGCGGTGGCGGCCTGTGGTCTGGCGGGCGGCAGCGACCTTCCGACCAGCGTATTTCCCTTCATTCTGCGCGGAATCACTTTGGCCGGAATAGATTCGGTGACCTGCCCGATGCCGCGCCGCCGCGCCGCGTGGGAACGTCTGGCCCGCGATCTGCCCGCTGCCAAGTTGCAGGACGTGACCCAGATTCATCCTCTCTCGGACGTACCCGCGCTGGCCCAGCAGATTCTGGCCGGACAGGTGCGCGGGCGCGTGGTCGTCGAGGTGGGGGAGGGATAAGAGGGTCGCTCGCTCCTTTTGCTGCCAATAACCTGTGAGCCATGAGCACCGTCGCTCATGGCTCACGCTCACTGTCCGGGCTTCAGTTGCCGACGGTTAGTGTTCCCACATCCGAACTCGGTGTGTTAGCCCCGAGGGTAACGCTGCGTTCCTGCTTGGGTTCTCCTGATTCGCCGTAGATGCCGTTGCTGTTCAGGTCGCGGCCGGCCACCACCCGGAAGGTGCCGTCGGGCAGCAGAGCGCTGAAGCGGCCCAAGTTGTCCAGCACCGGCTGATAGGAGTTGCCTGCCGCGTCTTGCAGGCGCAGGCCAACGCCGCTACTGGTGGCCGGGGCATTGAGGGCAGCAGCGGCGTTGATCATCCCGAAACCGAACTGGGGATCGCGGCCCGTTGCGCCCAGATCGGTGGCGGTGGCGTTCAGGCGGGCCAGCGTATCGGCGGGCGTGGTGGTCACGCCTTTACTGAGCATCAGGGCCGCCAGTGCAGCCACCTGCGGCGCGGCCTGACTGGTGCCCGATTCGGCCATGTAGGTCGGCTGATTGCGGCCATAATCCCAGCCAGTCGAGAAGATCATGTCCGGAAAGCTGACGCCGTTGACCGTCCCGCCGTTGAAGGTGGTGGGGGCATTGGGATCGGTGCCGCCGGGCGCACTGAGTTGTACGGCGTCGTAGGCACTGCTGTAGGAGGCGTGGACGGGTGTGCTGGTCCCCGAGAGCGAGACGCTACCCACCGAGACGGCTGCCGAGCAGGCGGCGGGGTAGTTGGGCACGGTGTCTCCTTCGTTTCCGGCGGCGGCCACGATCAATGCCCCGGCACTGCGGGCCTCGGCAATGGCATCACACATGGGCGCGGCAACGTCGGCGCTCATCTTTCCGCCGAGGCTCAGATTGATGACCTGTGCGGGGTGAGAGTTGGTGTTGGTCGCAGACACGCTCAGGCCCGCCGCATAGCGTACCGACAAGATCACATCGGCCAGCGTCGCAAAGCCCTTTACGTCGATGGCCCGGATCGGCAGCACCTTGATGGGCGCGAGGTAGGACGCGCCGACCACGCCAGTGGTGCTGCACTGGGCGCAGTTCACAGGTGCGATGGTGCCCCAGCGGGCAGCGATGATTCCGGTCACGTGGGTTCCGTGACTGTCTACGGCCTGCGCCTGCACCCGTTCGGGTGTACTGGGGTCGGTGGGGTCGTTGTCTATGCCGTCGTTGTCGCCGTTGGCGGCGTCGCTCAGCACATCCAGCGCCCCTTCGCCCGGCTTCCACAGTTGCCCCGCCAAGTCTGGGTGATCGAACCGCACGCCGGAATCGATCACTGCCACCGTGATGGGCCTGCTGTATCCGCCGCCTTCCATGTCGCGCCACACGGCCCCGTACCCCACCAGCGGATAGCCCCACTGCAACCCCGCGTACTGGTCGGTGGGAATCACGGGCGTGGTTGCCTGCTGGCGCATGACCGCGTTTGGCACGGCATATTCCACGTTGGGGTCGGCCCGGAGTGCGGAGAGGGCCGCCGTCACCTCGCTGGTCTGAAGCAGTACCTCGCGCCCGCCCAGATTTTGGCGCTGGGCGGGTAAAATTCCCAGGCCAGACAGCAGGTCGGCAGAGCGTTTCAGGCTCTGAAACTGGGTTCCGAGTGCCTGAGCGTTCAGGGTGTCACTGTTCAGTACGGCGCGGTGGGCAGAGGCGGCCCGGTATCTCACGACCACGCCCCGCGCCTGCGTCACAGCCTGCGCCGCTGGAGTCTCTGACGGTGGTGACCAGAGCTGTGCCCCGAGCTGGGCATCTGTTCCACGGACGCTGAGGCTCTGGGCTGCTGCGCCGTCCAGCACGCGCCCGGTTAGGGTGTAGTTATCTGCGGTGACCGTCCAGGTCGCGGTGCCGCTGTTGTTGCCGGAACTCCAGATGAGGGTGAGATCACCGCTGAGTTGAGGCGTATTGGCGGCTGTCTGGGAGGCCAGAGCCCGGTAAGCGGTCACGGTGACATTCACGTTTCCGGTCCCCGAAAACGCCGATACACTCAGCCAGTCGGGAACATTCTTGATGCTCCAGGTGCCGTCGAACCCCTGCTGAGCCTTGCCCGATACAGCTGTATTGAGTTTGATGGTCTGGTCGCTGATGCTGGAAGGAGTCACGACTTCGGGCGGTTGTGGGCAGGCCGTGAGCGACAGGGTCAGCAGAGCGGCCATAGACAGACGCAGGGGCGGGGAGCGTTTCATTGGCCCTTAGATTCGCACATCGTTGTTACGACCGCCTGACAAATCTGCGCCGTGGTTGTGTGCAACCCCGAATCTGTAAGGACGAATCTGTAAGGACAAGTGGGCGCTCCGGCGTGCATCATGTGCGGCGTGCCCAGTGGACGAGTTCATAATCTGATCAACATCGCTGTCTATGCCGTATCGGCGAGCGGCGTTCTCATCGCTTCCAGTCAGGGAGTCGTGGCTGTTACGCCCGCGCAGGCCCTCTATTTCACGCTGGCCTATGCTGCCGGAACCTTCCTGCTCTCGCCTGACCTCGATCTGGCAGAGGGCAACGTGAACAGCAAGCGCTACTGGGGTGTTCTGGGTTTCTTGTGGGCACCCTACGGCATGATCTTCAGTCACCGGGGGCTGTCTCATACGTGGCTGCTGGGGCCGCTGACCCGGCTGGCTTACCTAGCGATCATGGTGGGCATCGTGGTCGGCCTGATTTCTGTGTTTCTACCCGGAGTGCGCCTGCCCACCCTGCCCCAGTCCATCAATTTTCCAGAACTGTGGCCCACCCTGCTGCCGCCTTTGCTTGGCTATTACCTCAGCCAGTGGCTTCACCTGATTGCCGATGGCGTGCGCCCCGATCACGGGATGCGGCACGGAATGAGGAAGATTCGCAAGCGGTTTTAGAGGGTTCTGGAGCAGCTGTTGACTGAACAGAATGAATGTCGAAGAGTCTGCGGGAGAAGAGAAGGGTCAGAATTCCTGTCCACTTCTGGGAGATGCGCTCAATCGGAAGCTGTCAGGGCAGCCCAGAATCTCAAGGAAACGGTGCCTGGCCGCTGATCCCGCCAACTTCAAGGCAGTACTCCCTGCACTCCTGCATTGATGAAGCGGTCAAGCGTGGCGGCCAACTGCCTGATTTCAGTGGCGCTGAGCTGGGTGTTGACGGCATTGGTCGCCATGCCCTGCAACAGCTGACTGATGCAGGCCAGCAAAAACGGCTGTCTGGACATGCCCTGTGGGGGCGGAAAGTGAGTTTCCAGGCGGCGCTCCAGTTCTGTCAGAACTGCCTGCCGCCGCGCCGCGAAGACGGAGCCACCGCCACTTTGCAGCAGGGTCAGGAGGGCGCGTTCATTGACCAGCAGCAAGAACAGTTCGCCAAAAGGCCGGGCGCTGGGACCACTGGCCCGCAGATTGGCCAGAAAGGGAGCCAGCCGCGTCTCGAATTCGGCCAGCCGTGTGTCCAGCAGCGCGGTCAGAATGGCCTCTGTAGACGTGAAGTAGGCATAGATGGTGGGCCGCGACACCCCCAGATGACCTGCCAGATCGCCCATAGAAACGGCCTCGAAGCCGTGAGTGGTAAAGAGCGTTTCGCTGCCGTCCAGAATCTGCTGGCGGCGGTCGGCACTCGGCAGGCGGCGGCGGGTGTCGGGGGGCAGTGAGGCAGGCGGTGAGAAGGGTCTGTACGTGGGCATGGTGCCACTCTAACACCTTGCTGACACATTGTCACTTGACAGATTGACAGTTAAAGTTCATGATTCTGCTATTGACAGGTTGTCAACTGATCTCGCCTGTGCTGTTTCCATGCCCACTGCCTCCCTTCTGCTGCCCTCCTGTTCCGAGGTTTCCCTATGACCGAACCCACCACCCCTGACGTACCAACCCCCGATTCACCCGCTCCTATACCTGCCCGCTCAGGCGGCTTTCTGGCCGATTTCCGCACACTCACGCCCACCGAGCGGGGACTGTGGCGGGTGCCGCTGATGTGGGCCGCGTCGCTGGCGATCTTGCTGATTCCAGTGGTGTATGTGGCGCTGTATCTGGGCAGTGTCTGGGATCCCTACGGCAATCTGCCGCAGTTGCCTGTGGCCCTGGTCAATACCGACGCCGGAGCCACCACACGCGGCGAAAAGGTGAATCTGGGGCGTGATCTGGTCAAAAAGCTGCGTGAAGACCCGCCCGTCAAGTTCGTGTCTTTTGCCGACGAAGCTGCGGCTCAGGCAGCAGTGCGGCGCGGCGAGGTGTATTTCGCCCTGACCATTCCGGCCAACTTTTCGGCGCAGGCGGTCACGGGAGACAGCCGCTCTCACGGCCTGCTGCACCTCTACAGTGCCCCCGGCCTCAGTTATTTTGCCAGCCGGGTCGGAGGCAGCCTGACCGAGCGCCTGACCACCGAGCTGAATTCCGAACTCGGCAGCCGCCGCTGGGAAGTGGTGCAGGCCAGCCTCGCAGACGTGCAGCAGGGTTTCCGCGACCTGAAAACGGCCACTGGAAAACTGCGCGACGGCGCGGTCACGCTGGCGGAAGGCAGCGCCAAGTTGGATGATGGAGCCGCCGAGTTGTCGGCAGGAGCGGGCAAACTTGCCACCGGAAGCACCCAGTTGTCTGCCGGAGCGCGGGATCTGTCGGGGGGCGTGGGCAAACTGACGGGCGGCGTGGGCAAGCTGACCGGCGGCCTGAAGCAGATCGAAGCGGCGGCCCCCGGCAAGGCCCAGCTCGCACCGCTGCAAAACGGGGCCAAGGCTTTGGCAGGAAGCGCGTCTGAGCTGTCGGACGGCCTTCAGACCTTGCAGGGCGGCGCAGCTCAGGTGGCCGCCGGAGCCGCCCGCCTGCAAACGGGCAGCAAACAGGCCAATGCCGGAGCGGGCCAGTTGGCTGCCCAACTGCCCACCCTTGCCAGCGGCCTGACCACTTTGCAGGGCGGTGCTCAGAACCTGGCAGGCGAAGCGGGCCAACTGGCAGCGGGGGCCGCAGGGACGCCCCTGGCCCCCGGAGCAACGGGCCTGCAAACTGGAGCCACCCAACTTGGGACGGGTTTGGCGCAGGCGGAGGTAGGGGCACAGAAGGCCGCCACCGGAGCTGCCACACTTGCCAAAGGGACGGCTGCGGTGGCACAGGGCGCGGCTAGCCTGAATGCAGGCGCAGGGCAGGTGTCGGCGGGCCTGACCAAAGCGGCGGGCGGCTCGGCGCAACTGGCCGAAGGAGCCGCCAAGCTGCAAGGCGGCGTCGATACGTTGGTGGCGGGCAATCTGAAACTCAAAGGAGCATTGGGTACAGCCACGGCCAGCCTGCCCAAACAATCTGACCTCGACACCCTCAAGGGCGGCGCGTCTACTCTGGCTGCCCGCAGCGGTGATCTGGCACAGGGGGCGGCCACCCTCGCCACAGGTGCCCAAGACCTAAAAAGCGGTGCAGCCAGCGTTCAGGACGGCTCCGAGCAATTGCGTGACGGCCTGAATACCCTCTATGCCAAGATTCCTGCTGAAACCGAACAGTTGGGCGGCGATCCGGCAGGGCTGTCCCAAAGCGTGCAGACCGTCACCCGTGAGTTCGCGCCTGTGAGCAGCAACGGCGCGGCCTTCACTCCCTACTTCATGGCGCTGGCCCTGTGGGTTGGCTGCACCCTGACCACCTTCATCTTCCCCTATCTCCTTATCCCAGAGAGCGCTCGCGCCACCTCTCAGACCGCCCGTGTCTTCCGCAAACTGGCCGTGCCTGCCGTGCTGGTGCTCGGGCAAGCTGCGTTGGTGCTGCTCGGTGTCGATCTGCTCGGCGTTCAGTTCCAGAACCCCGGTCTGGTCATTCTGACCACTCTGGCGGCCAGCCTCACTTTCATGGTGCTGATCCTGGCCCTGAATCTGTTGTTGGGCGCGGCGGGTCGCCTGTTGGCACTGGTGTTGCTGGTGCTGCAACTTGCGGCGTCAGGCGGCAGCTATCCGGTGGAACTCAGCCCCGGTGTATTTCAGGCCATTCACACCTTCATTCCCGTCACTGACGTGATCAATGCCCTGCGGTATGCCATGTTTGGCGCATACGAAGGCCAGTACGCCACGTTTATGCTCCGCATGGGCCTGATCGCGTTGGTCAGTCTTGTGGTGGCCCTGCTCAGCCGCCGCCGCTGGCAATATGCCCCAGACCGCCTGTTCCGCTCACCCCTCATCACCGACGTGGGCTGAGACACAACAAATCAAGCGCGTTCCAGCGAATAGGGCTGGAACGCGCTTTTGATATGCCTCTGTTTGGAATTCTGCGCTGTTTAAAGCTTACTGGCTCAACTGACCAATGATGGCAAACATGGGTAGGAACATGCCCGCAACGATCGTTCCCACGATTCCGCCCAGGAACACAATCATCAGCGGTTCGATGGCGGCGGTCAGACTGTCCACGGCTTCGTCTACTTCACGGTCATAAAAGTCGCCGACTTTGCCCAGCATCGTATCCAGTGCGCCTGTTTCTTCGCCGATAGAGATCATGCTGATCACCATCGGCGGAAACACTTTGCTGGTAGCCAGGCTGGAACTCATCTGTTCGCCCACCATCACAACGTTCTTGGCATTCTCGATACTCTCTTCTACGACCGCATTGTTGGCCGTCCCCTTGGTGATTTCCAGGCTCTCGATGATATTTACGCCGCTGCCGATCAACAGTCCGAATGTACGGGAAAAAGAACTGATGGCACTCTTCTGAGTCAGGGGGCCAAAAACAGGTAGACGCAACTTGATATCATCAATGATCATCCGGCCCTTGGGCGTTTTGTAGTACCAGCGGTAGATCACTACGAATGCGGCCACGAACACGAAAATCAGCAGACCACTGTTCCGTAAAAAGTCTGAGACAGCCATCAGCATTTTGGTAATAAAAGGCAGAGGGGCATTAAGCTGAGACAAAATACCTGCAAATTGCGGCACGATGGTGGTCAGGAGGAAGTAGGTGATGCCGATAGCAAACACCAGGACGACCACGGGGTAGGTCAGTGCGCTCTTGAGTTTGCCCCGCAACGCCAATTCCTTTTCTTGAAAGCTGGCGATTCGTTCCAGAATGCTGTCGAGGGTACCGCTAGTCTCGCCTGCACGAACGAGGTTGATGTATAGGCGGTTGAAGATTTTGGGGTGCTTGGCCATCGCTTCGCTGAGCGGCGTCCCACTCTCTACATCATTGCGCAGCACCTTGAGTACAGCCTGAAACGCCTTGCTTTCGATCTGGCGTTGAAGGATAGCCAATGACTGTACCAGCGGCACACCTGCATTGATCAGGGTAGCCAACTGCTTGCTGAACACCGCTACCTGTTTCAGTCCCGGCGGGCGATCTGTCAGCCCCGGAATCTTGATATCGGCATTCATACCGCTCTTGGGAGCCTTGATCTCCACGATCATCAGATTTTTGGCTCGCAAGGTATCTCGAACCTGATTCAGAGTTTCGGCTTCCATCTGGGATTTCAGGACCTTGCCACTCTGGTCCCGGACGCGATATTCGAAGACCGGCATATAAAGATCAGTATAGTCGGGACCGTCTTGCCTGCACCTTACAGCGACGCCAGCTTCAGAAGCCCAAGAATGTCAGATAGATCCGGCAGGAATTCAAACCGACATACCAGAAGGACAGCCAAGAACATGCTCAGGTCATCTTCCTCTTCATCATTCGGGCCGCAGCTTCGGCAGGCCATCGCCGCCCTCGAAACGGGGCATATTGTCGGCTATCCCAGCGAAACCGTGTGGGGTCTGGCGGCACACGCCGCACATCCGGAGGCGGTGGAGCGGCTGACGCTCCGCAAGGGCCGGGAGGCAGGCAAGCCCATTCAGGTGTCATGTCTGGATGTGGACGCGGTGCAGAGAGTGGCGCAGTGGAACCCAGCACTGGACGCCCTGGCCTCCTTCTGGCCCGGTCCGCTGACGGTGGTCACCACGGCTCTCCCGGCCTGCCCGCCTGACCTCGCTCCTGGCGGCTGGGTGGGGGTGCGCGTGCCCGACCATCCGGTTATTCAGGACTTGCTGGCCGGATGCGGCGGGCTGCTCGCCACCACCAGTCTGAATCTGAGTGGGTGTCCCGCCGCCCGGACTTACCGAGAGGCGCAGGCCTACGCCTTGGCCGACCTGCTGCTGCCCGATGTGCAGTCCGAAGAGAATGGAGAAACCCCCGGCTCAGGCAAGACAACTGGGGTCGCCAGCACTGTGCTTCAATTGCCAGTCTCTCCCCAACGGGCGGCGCGGGTGCTGCGGGAAGGTGGGCTGCCACACGACGTGCTGGCCGAGGCTCTGGCACGGGTGGGCGTGCGACTGGATCCACTGGACCAGCGCACATGACCGGCCCCATCCGCATGACCGACCCCAGTCCTTCTGCCCTGATCGGCGCGGCGTTGCTGGCTGCTGGGCGGCCTGTGACCGTGGCGGAACTGGCTGGGTTGCTGACCCTGCCTCCCGAATCGGTGGTGCAGGCCATGACCACCTACACGCAGGCCCTGGCTGCCGCAGATGCAGGCTTTACCGTAGAGGCGGTGGCAGGTGGCTACCGCCTCGTGGTGCTGCCTGCGCTTGCCGCTCACCTTGCACCCATTCTGTCGCCGCCGCCACTGCCTGCGCTGAGTGCCGCCGCGCTGGAAGTTCTGGCTGTCATCGCCTACCGCCAGCCCGTCACGCGGGCCGAGATCGAGGCCATGCGCGGCGCGAGTGCCGGAACAGTCGTGACCTTGCAGGAGCGCGAACTCGTGAAGGTCCTGGGCCGCAGCGACGCGGTGGGGGGGCCACTTCTGTACGGCACCACCGACAAGTTCTTGCTGGAATTCGGCCTTTCGAGCATCAAAGACCTGCCCGAGCTGGAAGGCACAGGCTTTTCACATCTGCTGCGTGGCTGAAGCTTCCCTTCCCCGACCGTTCATACAGACGACCCCTGCGCTAACATCCATGTCTATTTATGCTTGCATATGTCTGTTTAGCGTGAGAGAACATGTGAGAGTCTGACTGCCGCTTCACCTTCCCCACGTTTTACCCGACGATCCTATGAGCAAATCCACATCCAGCCTTGAAACCTTTGATTTTCTGGAACTCCTGTACATGCTCTCTGGCAGTGGGAAAACCGGAGTCCTGGCGGTGTACCGTCCTGATGGCCTGTTTCAGTGTTGGTTGCAGGGCGGGCGAGTGCGGCAGATAGAGTTTGGTCATCTGCGCGGCGTAGAGGCGGCTGTCAAATTGCTGCTCGATCCGCGTGGGCGCTTTCATTTCGAGGACGGCCTGACGCACCCCGAACCCCAGCTGGACGCCAGCCTGGATGAAGTGGCCTTCGAGGTTCTGGACGGCTTGCCCGAACACAAACCGATGTTCGATGGCCCTGCCCGCATCACGTCGCCGGAGCGGGTGGCGGCCATGCGCTGGACGTTGCAGCAGCAAGATGTGCTGCGCCAGGTCGAGGCCCAGCGGCCCCTCTCCGACCTGACCCGCGATCCCGGTACCCACCACATGCTGGCTAAATTGGTGCGGATGCATCTGCTGGCGCCCCGCAAGTCCCGCGTGGCTCGCCTAAGCGTGACCGTGACCCGCACGGTTCGCGGCGTGGTGGTTATCGACGACCTGATCCTGAGACGCTGGAAAGAAGACCTTGTGCGCCCCCCCCAACACATTGCCGTACGCGACGACGCTGGAAATGTGTACACGCTGCCGGTGCGTAGCGGCCCCGATCTGGGCGCACAACTGCTGATCCCCACCGACCTGCTGATGCGCACAGGACTCCGGGCTGGAGACAGCGTGCTGGTACGCCCCGTTTGAATTGCACAGTTGAAGCTGAACTAAGGTAGGCCGACCACTTCTACCTGAGCTGGTCGGCCTGCGCCATTTCTTCTGATCTGTTTCGTCTGAACTGGGAGCCTATCCCACCGTGTGCTGAGCCACCGGATAGCTGCCGATAATCCGGGCATAGCTGGCCTTCCGCAGCACTCCGGCCAGAGCCTGCGCTACTTTCGGATCGCGGGCGTCGCCTTCGATGTCGATGTACATGAGGTAACTCCAGGCCCGGTCACGGCGCGGGCGAGACTCGATGCGCGAGAGGTTCAGGCCGCGCAACTCGTTCAGGGTTTCCACCAGAAAACCGGGGGTGTGGCGCACCGCAAAGATCAGGCTGGTCTTGTGCGGCGCGTCCGAGATCTGGCCTTCATGCCGCGACAGGATCATGAACCGGGTCAGGTTGAAGGGTTCGTCCTCGATTTCGCTGGCCAGAATATTCAGGCCGTACAGTTCGGCGGCACGGGCCGAGGCGATGACAGCCTCATCGCGTGCGCCACGTGCGGCGAGGTCTTTGGCACTGCCCGCCGTATCGTGCGCGGCCACCGGCTGAAAGTTGTATTTGCGAATCAGGCCGGTGCACTGATCGAGCGCGGGCTGCTGAGAAGACACGCGCCGCACGTCTTCAAGGGCCACACCCGGCAGGGCCATCAGGCAATGACTCACCCGCACCACCACTTCGCCGATCACATGCAACTCGGTATCCGACAGCAGATCGATGGCCTGATGAATGGCCCCCATCAGACTGTTTTCGACGGGCAACACGCCAAAGTCGGCCTCGCCCGATTCCACGGCGCGGGCCACCTCATGAAACGTGGGATAACCGCGAGTGGCCGCCGTACCGGGCACGGCATTCAGCGCCGCGATCTCGCCGTATGCGCCGGGGTTGCCCTGAAACGCCACTGTGACGCCGACGGGCCTGGCCTGCGAAATCTCAGAAGGTTCAGAAGTGTGACCGCTATCGCCGTAACTCATGGCAGCGAGGCTAGCGCACAGGCCGCCGCCGTGCCGAAATTGGTCTGCAATTGAGCTAGAGCAGTGCCGTATAGGGTCTCACCGAGCGCCCTATCTCCACCAGTGACCCAGCATTCCGCCAAACGCCGAGTGCAAGGCCATTTTCCGCCATTCGTATCAGAGATGGAGGCAGCTTCATGGCCCATGCCCGCACAAGTCTTCATCCGGTACACAATCACCCGCAACCTCGGTTTACACTTCCGGGCGTGTCCCCGACTTCTCTGTTGCCCGATCCGATCCTAGATCTCGACGTCTGCGCGTTGGCGGCGGCCACGCGGCGGGGCGACCTGACGGCCAGCGAGGTTACGCGGGCGTATCTGTCGCGCTTGCAGGCCCACAATCCGCGCCTCCATGCGGTCATCACGGTGAACCCGCAGGCCGAGGCCGACGCTGCCCATCTGGATACCCTGCCGGAAGCCAAGCGTGGCCCGCTGCACGGCGTCCCGCTGCTGATCAAAGACAACATCGATGTGGCAGGATTGCCGACCACTGCCGGAAGCCTGCTGATGCTGGCTCATATTCCGGCAGCAGACGCGCCGCTGGTGGCCCGTCTGCGGGCGGCGGGCGCAGTCCTGCTGGGCAAGGCCAACCTGACCGAATGGGCCAACTTCATGACGCTGGGCATGCCCAACGGCTTCAGCGGTGCGGGCGGCCAGACGGTGAATCCCTGGAACGTGCTGCTGAGCGGCGGCGTGCGCGATACGGGCGGAAGCTCCAGCGGCAGCGGCGTCGCGGTCGCGGCCCGGCTGTGTGCGGCGGCCATCGGCACCGAAACCAGCGGCAGCATCGTCAGTCCGGCACACCAGAGCGGCGTGGTGGGGGTCAAGCCGACGGTGGGTCTGGTGCCGCGTACAGGGGTGGTACCGATCAGTTCCAGTCAGGATACGGCTGGCCCGCTGACCCGCTCGGTGCGTGACGCGGCCCTGCTGCTCTCGGTGATGGCTGGCCCCGACGAACAGGACGCCGCCACTCGCCGCCTGCCTGTGCCCGATCTGATCCTTGCCAGCAATGCCCTGGAAGGTGCCCACATCGGCATCATCCGCGACGAACCCCACCTGACCCCCGAAGAAGCCTCGGCGTTGGCGGTGGCCGAAACCCACCTTAAGGCAGCGGGCGCGACCCTGCACGACCTCACCTTCCCGACCCGTTCGGAGTTGTCGGGCTGGCAACTGGAGGTGCTCGAATACGAGTTCAAGGCGACCCTGAATGCTTACCTGAGCGGCGTGCAACACGGCCCACGCTCCATGTCCGACCTGCTGGATCAGATCGATGAAGACCCGGCCCGCCTTGCTCCCTACGGTCAGACGCTACTGCACGCGGCGCAGGGCACACGCGGCGATCTCAGTGAACGCAGTTACGCCCATGCCCGCCAGCGCGACCTTGATCTGAGTGCCACACGCGGCCTGGACACCCTTTATGCCGAGGGTCTGGACGCCATCGTGTTTCCTGGAATTCACGGCTACGGCATCGTGGCAAAAGCCGGATATCCCAGCCTTGCGTTGCCCATTCCGCTACCGGACGCGCCCCCCTGCGGCATCTTACTCACCAGTCCTGCCGGAAGCGACGCCCGCCTGATGGCCCTGGCTGCCCACCTCAATACTGCCCTTGGCGGCGTGCAATTTCCGCCCGATCCATCCTGATCTGCTGCTCCTTCACGGCCTGCCGCTTGACGTTTCGGCCCGGAGTCCCTACCATGTGGGGCCGGATGATCCTGAGAAGGAGAGTTCAGCCCAGGTGGGGCGGTTAGCTCAGCGGTAGAGCTTTCGCTTTACACGCGACGGGTCGGGGGTTCGAATCCCTCACCGCCCACCAGAGAAAGGCCCGCCCAGCGCGGGTTTTTTTATTTTGAAAAAAGGGTCAGGGGTGCGGCGTGCGTAACGGCTATTTTTTTCCCTCCAACAGACCACTTAGGTTTGAGGCCCGACCCTCCCGCTCAGAGACAAAGACAGTCGGGTACTGGCTGAGGGTGAAAGCCGCCGACGCATGCCCCAACTGCTTGCTCACCACCTCCACCGCAATGCCACGGCGCAGGCTGGCATAGATATGGCGCAGGCCGTGAATGGTCAAAACACGTATGCAAGCCCCTTCCCGAGGGCTACACGCCGATCTACGTGGGCCGCAAGACGACCTACCGTCCAGAGTTCGGCGCAGACTTCAGCATTCTCGGGAACCCTTACACCATGCCCAAACACGGCACACGGGAAGAAGTCATCGCTCTGTACCGTCAGTGGCTTCCGGTTCGACTGCAAGCCGACAGAGCTGAGGCCCGTGCCCTGCAAGCCCTCGCAGACCGGGTGCGGGCAGGGGAGAAGCTCCTGCTGATCTGCTGGTGTGCGCCGCTGGCCTGTCATGGCGACGTGATCAAGGCGGAAGTAGAGCGGTTGGTGGGCTCAGCTGCCTCTCGAACCTAACTCGCTGACTCGCCTACAAGCAAGCCCGATTCGATGCGGTTGCGGCCCTGGGCTTTGGCGAGATAGAGATTCTGGTCGGCGTGCGCCATCACATCTTCGCCCATGACGGCCAGGCCACCCGAAACAGTCAGCGCCTTCCCACCTAGACCAGCTTCCAGCGCGAGGGAACGCTCCATCTGTGCGCGGATACGTTCCGCAATGTGGGTCATGCTGTCCGGCGGGCAGGCAGACAGCAACACACCGAACTCTTCGCCCCCCAGTCGGTAGAGGCGGTCATCTGGCCGTACGCAGCGCTGTGCCAGGGTGACAAACGCCTGCAACACCTGATCGCCCATGTCATGACCGTACGTATCGTTGACGCTCTTGAAATGATCCAGATCCAAGAGCAGTAGATGCGTGCTGGGTGCCGCTGCCTCCAGGTCCAACTCAAACTGTCGCCGGTTGTGAGCGCCGGTCAGGGCGTCAGTGAACGCGAGGGTCTGGTAATGCTGCGTCCGGGCCAAGTTGGTCAGACGAGTCTGCACAGCGATATGCCCAAGCAGCATTCCGATAGTGCTCAGAACGGTCAGGGAGATGTAGGCACTCACGGCGGTCTTCCAAGGTGCGTTGGCCAGAGCGAAACTCACGAACAGGGCCAGATTGGCGACAGCAAACAAGCGCAGGGCCAACCAGGGGAGGCGGTTCAATGGCAGACCTTGGTTGGTCGGCAGGTGCAGCCAGACGCCGGAAGGAGCGGCAAACCACGTCAGCAAGACCAATTGCACCAAGGAGGGGATCGCCCCGACACCACCGAGGGAATAGCGGTAGATCCCGACGGGGATGGCGACCGCGAGTCCGGCGAGACGGCCGTGCCGCTGAGCGGCGAGGGCGACCGGTACCATCCGAAAGTCGAACAGGATGCCAGGGGTGAGCGGAGCGGTATGGGCCAGGGCGAAGAAGGACGTGCCAACCAGCGCGAGGTATCGGGCCACCAAAGCCGGCCAGCGGTCGACAGCACCAAAGCGGAAGTACGTCAGGCTGACCAAGAACAACCCTGCGATCAAGACGGCCAGGTTCTCTAGCACGTTGTCGATGAGGGTCAGGATCATGCTCTTCATTGTGCGCGGGGCGTCTGACAGGAATCTGCCTGAAAGCCAAGCTGTTGATGCGGCAGTGCTACCGCTTCGGCACGCCTCGGGGATACGGCTCTCTGTACCTCATTCGCGCCTTGACCGTCTTGGTGATGGTCAGTTGCCCTTGAAGGGTTGCTGTAAATGTTGAGGGCTGAAGTTAGTCGAAGTGCGGCAGCAAGTGAGTTGCTGCCGCACTTCGCTCTGATCAATGAGGCTCCATCAGATGGCAAATGAATCAAGGATGGGGAAGACCTACACCGCCACCCATAAAGGATGTCAGGGTATAACGTGTCCCTGGGATATAGGGAGAGACAGTTGCTACTGCGCCATTGGTCTCAATCAAGTTCCAACCCGGTAACACGTTGAACTGATATGTTTTCTCGGCAGTTCCACACCTTTCCACAATGTTTCCTTGCAGAGGCTGTTGAAAATATAATAGCCTTACCTTTTTGCCGTTCGGATCGGTCATAAGGGGTAAGGCACGGCCACCAAAAATGTTGAGTCTTGTTCTCAATGTAAATTCGGGTTCGACGGCATCTACTTCAAGACTAGAAAGCGAGTAACTGACGACATCACAATACTGCTCAGGAAAAAAAGCACCAAAGTTGCGTAGGTATTTTGAGAGAACTTGAGGTGTAGGCAGGGTCAGATCTAGATTTTTCTGTTGATCCAAAGTCGAGAAAATCAGAGACTTTCTGATTCGACTGTTGTCAGGAAGATCTTGAGTCGCACTGAAATACACAGTACGCCCGTCTTGAACAGATCCTTCGGGAACGGTTGCCTTGAAATCAATCACGGGGGGCACGGCTTCGGTGGCAGCCGTAAAGACCAAGGAGTAGGAGTAAGGGTCGCGGCCGTCGAGTGCAACGTTGAAATACGTACTGAAGGTCACCGTGGTTGAAGCCCCTGCTTCCAGGGTGGTCGGCAAGCGCCATCCTTCATCCCACACCCGAACGACCTTGAGTCCTCCGCCAATAGGGACGCTGAGAGAAGCGGTGTCCAGACCCCGAAGGTAAGGTGTGCCTTCGGGGTCTGGATGCACCCCTGCTCCATAGGGGAAGTTGGTGGCAGCCGGCGCGAGCGTGAGGCTGCTGGCCTTCTCTCGCGCATCAGTTCCATCGAAATACAGCATCTTGGAAAAAGGTGTGTTGCCCAAGGTGGGAAGACCAAGTGTAGGCGTAGCAGCGTCATCATCCTCAGCCGTATCAACGGGGATGAGGGTAAGGTTTTGAAGTGCTCGGCCTGAAGTATTGGTTACACGAAATGTTGCGTTGACGAACTGTTCTCCACCGGCATTTCCTGGGGCCAGAGTGTTGACGTACAACCGCTCAAAAGTAAGTCCTGGCTCAGATTCTTGGAGAGCTAAAGATGTGACACCAGGGGAAGCCGAACCCCGCATTTGGAGTTCATAGAGGCCCACTGAGGCTGTCAGAGGTGGAACGACAGACATGGGTTGGTTGCAGGCAGCGAGCAGGGGGAGCAAAGCGAAGGCCAGAGAATGAGCTATTCGTGACATAGAGTCTCCAAAAGTGCCGTGAGAACTGAAGCTCACACTCAATGAAGATGCCATATTTTCGGCTCATTCAACCAATAACTAATTTGATTTGGACGAGAGGGCGTGTTGTGGCAAGAGTTCTTAAAAGGGGTCGAGACACACGGGCATATTCTTGGTAAAAGACACAAAAATAGGCTGAGCCTCGCCTTCTAGGATGTGGGGCTTTTTGCTGCACACAGGAAACCCGTCCACTGAGGGACGGGGTGCTGTGGCTGATGGGAAGATCTACTTCCGCCGAAGCGTGTGGGGAAGAGAGCAGGGTAGAGCATGGCGTTGTGAGGGAGCTGTCAGAGGGGCAGGCGCAGGATGGATCATGCCGAAAGACAAACCAGTACCAACCCCGCCACCTGCACCCAAGCCCGACTCGGCAGGCGCTGCCAAAGGGTAATCCCAGCAGAACAAGGCCCTCACCTGCGCTCATGCGTGGGCGAGGGCTTTTTTATCCACAGGGGAGAGGCTGTGGATAACTCTGGTGTGCGTAATAGGTGGCGGTATCAAGCGCAATAGAAAGATACGCAGTGGAACAGCTCATCTTGAAAAACGCCATGCTAGACGGAAAGAATGGAATACAGCGGTATTGGTCGGAAATTTTCGTTGCTGCTTGCTGCCAGCAGGAAAACCGCACTGTACGGGAGAGGTTGCATTCAATAGATGACGATCCAATTCGGTTGTTCTGCCCTGAGTCCACTCTTGAGGGCTGGGGTCAGGCTATCCGAACAGGCCCACAACGGTGTGCAACCCCGTCTCAAGCATGATGTCCGGGCACAGAGGGGTCACGTAGTACCAGCTCCCTCCCAGCCGCGCCCCCAGGGGCTTTCGGTAGGGTGGACGCCAGGTGACTTCTGGAACCTCCTGTAGCCAACGGGTCTCCATGGCGGCGAGACCCCGAATCTCCACATCACGCCCCTGCCTGTAGGTCGCCTTCTGAAAGCCTTCCGGCGTCAGCTCAGAGAAATCAAACAGCACAGCGATTCCCTTGGGCTGCAAAACCGCCGTCTTGCCGTCATAGGACGCGGTGCTGAAACAGGGCACATGAATGAGGCCTGCTCGCGGGAATGTTTCCGGAGTGATGGGGTACACCAGGGGGGTCATGTCACTGAGGGTACGCCCAACCTGATCTGATGCAGCTCGGTCAGGGCAAATGCATGGCGGTTGATTGTCTCGCTACCGGATCTCTGTGCCCCGCTGCTTGCAGACGGAGCGGAAACTCTGCCCTAGAACGCACTCCTCATCCGGGGATGCTGGACATGCATGCCGCGGGCTTTAGCGCTGTACATCCCTTGATCCGCTCGGTTCATCGCCTGCGCCAGGTCTTCTCCCGCCCGGACTCGTGTTTTGCCCAGACTGACTGTGAACCCCAGCACTCCTTGCTGGCCTTTGGCCAGTAGCCCTTCCAGTCCCTTGATCTGCGCCACGACTTGCTCTTCAGCTCCGATCAGCAGCAGCACAAATTCATCTCCTCCCACCCGGCTGACCAGATCTCCCGGCTGAGCGATGGTCCGCAGAGTGCCAGCCAGCCGCACCAGACAGCGGTCTCCCTCTGCGTGTCCATGCTGGTCATTGATGCCCTTGAACTCGTTGATGTCCAGCAGCAACAGCGCTGCATCGGCAGCCTGACCCTGCCAGACCTCATAGGCCTGCGACAGCCCCCGCCGATTGAGCAGGGTCGTCAGGGGGTCCAGGGTGGTCTGAACGAGTAACTCGTCGTACAGGTGCTGCATCTCCTGGCGGCGGCGGTCATCATGCAGCAACCAGAATGCGAAACTGCCGCCCACCGACAACAGCAGGGCCGCACTGTGCAGCAAGACATTCGGGCCGTTCAGGGTGAAGCCCAGGTGTGCGCTGGCGCTGACCATCATGTGCGAGCGGGGCAAGGTCAACAGGACGCCTCCCAACAACACTCCCAGGTTCAGGCCGTAGGCCAGGCGCAAGGCTGGGTGCCGCCGCATCTGCCCAGCGATCAGGTTGATCAGCATCAGTAGCAGGGTGGAGGTATAGCCCGAAACCAGGACAAATCGCAGCGCTATGTTGTCCCAGACGGTGGTCAGCAAGATCAGTGCAACCACGATGCTGGCGCATATTCCCCAGGCCAATCGACTCACCCAGGAATTAACGACCTGCCCGCTGAAACGCTGAAAGGCTCCCAGGCACAAGGTTGATCCGACCATGACCAGGGTGTTGCCAATCACAACCGAGGCCAGCAGGGTTTCTGGAGTCCGCAGGCTGCCCACCAGCACCCCCAGAACCAGTGCTGTCTGTCCCACAGCCCAGCCGCGCCAACCAGGGTAGGAAGGCCGCAGCCACGAAAGCGTCACGATAAACAGAGACACCAGGATACTGACCCCCCAAGTAAAGGCCGACAAGACGCTCATGGTGGTCCATTCACTTGGGTTACTGATCATCTCCAGCCTCTAGGGCACAGTGCCCCCTCTCGGCTCAGTCAAACAGGGGCGGTGTTGCGGAATCCTTACCTCTGCTGCCGTGAGTTGCCTTTAAGATTTCCACAGAAGCTAGGGCCAATGCCTCAGGTACAGGGATGCCTGACTCAACGTCATAGCGTTGAAAACCCTGTACATCACAGTAAGAGGAGGAGATGAGGCCTGAGCGCAGGAAGTTTGCCAAGGCTCTGCTGACGTTGCAGGCAGCGGCGGTTGACGTGGGATGGCCCTGATCCTGCCCCGCCTTGTGCTGCCTCACGAGATGGTCGGCGCGTACACATACCAGCCTGATGCTGCGGTAGCTAAGTAGGTCGAAGTTAATCTATAGATTAACCGAGCGAAGCGAGTATCGAAGAAAGTACGTCGTAGTGGGAATGGAGCTTTATCCCGCAGTTTGGGGTAAAGCGG
>NZ_KB899711.1 GCF_000378445.1 Deinococcus aquatilis DSM 23025
TAGGTCTTGAAATCGTCGCCCAGCAGTCCGGTGTCGGTGCTGCTCAGCACGGGGTTGCCGCGCCTCAGGGCTTCCAGGTCTTCCACGGTCACGGTCTCGCCGTTGACCTTCAGGGCAGGCGTTCCGGTCTGGCGGTTAAACAGGCTGCCGAGGTTCGGCGTGAACTGGTAGGCCATGCCCACCACCAACATCAATGCCAGAACGCCCAGCAGGACGTTCACGAACTTCTTGTTCTTCACTTGATCTCCTTCATGCAAAGTGCTACTTTACCTGAGCTTTGTGGGTTCCGGTTCGGAATCCGTCTAGGCACTCGTAGCTCAGGTGGATAGAGCGTTGGCCTCCGAAGCCAAAGGCCACAGGTTCGAGTCCTGTCGAGTGCACCATCTATCAGTAAGCCAGCTACGTCGCCCCCAGAGGCGGCGTTTCTGTTTGGGCGGTTTCCACGGAAGCGCTGTCCACTGGAATAGAGACGAGACCAAAAGTACACGGGCAGAATTCTAGCACGCGAGGTTAAAGGGGCGTGAAGGCCTGAAACCCGTTCTGAACGGTGTTTTTGGTTGCCTTTGCCCTGCCGGGATTCCGGTCGCGCCCGCTCTGCGGTCCTCTTGCCCTCCTGCCCCGGCTTCTTCCCGAGTTGGCTGTACCCTAGTCGGTATGACCATCCCTCCTGCCCCTGCCCCTAACAACGATCTGTTTGCGCTGCTGGCCCGTCTGCCGGGCAGTTACGCTGGCCCGACCCGCGCCGAGGAAGCCCCGTACGCCATCGTCGGGGTGGGCGAGGCCACGCTGGCCGTACAGTTGGCCGAAACGTTGGTGGCCGTGAACTTTACCCGGACTGGCACGCAGCTTGTGCTGGACAGTGCCGATGCTGGAGACGCCGCCCGCACCTTCGCGGAGTTGGCTGAGGTCGCGGGCGCGAAGGTGCGCCGCATCAGCACCGGCGGCAGCGCCAGCGAAATAGATGTGCTGGTGCCGGGCGGCCCACTGGCGACCTACCATTTTGCGCAATTCTTGGCCCACGCCACCGGGCACGGCGATCAGGCGCAGGCTGCCGACGCTCTGCTGACCGATCTGGCCTACCGGTGCGCCCCCAGCGTGGAGCACGACAACCCCGCCCGCGACCTCGCCTGGAGCCTGTGGGGCCGCACGCCGCTGCTGCTGGCTGCTCCAGATGCCGAGGCATTGCCGCAGGCGTGGCAGACCCTCCTGGCCCGCATCGGCAAGACGCTGAGCATCCCGGTCATGGGCGATCCGCTCCCCTTTGTGACGGGCGCGTTCGAGGCCCAGCACGAAAAAGGAGACGGCAAAATTGCCCTGATTCTGGGCGATGCCGACCCCGCGCTGCTGGTGGCCCGTGAAATTCTGGACTCGCGTATTGATGAAGTCGTGCATGTGCCGTACTTTCAGGGCGTCGAGGGCGGGTACGCAGCTCAACTGGGCCTGTGGTATTTCGGCGCGTGGGTAGCTGCCTACCTTGCCGAACGCTATGAGCAGTCGCCGGGCGACCTGGCGATCTTGCGCCGCGCTCAGGCCGTCCTGAGTGGAGAGGCCGCCGAGGACACCCTCAACGCCCCCCGCGAGGATGTGCGCCGCACCCCCATTGTCAAGGACTGGCGTGACGACGGCGACTCCGATTCGGACGATCTGGACGACGGCGAGGATTTTGACGTGGAAGATTTTGATGAGGATGAAGACGAGGACTGAGATGGATTCCAGCTCCTGACCGCAGCTCACAGAGGATGCCTGCCCTCCACCTTGCGAAGCCCGTCTGCAGTTCTGTAAGCCGAATCTGTGAGCTGGACTGACTCCCACAGTTTTGGGGTTCAGTCCGGCTTCTTTATCGGACGGGTTGCGTTCAGGGCCGACTTCGATCAATTCCGAAGAGAGCAGAGTTGCATCCATCAAAGCAGATCGACTCTACGTGTTCCATCTTCTTAATATCCATCAATTAAACTGCATGGATGACTGCCGTAGTTTTCCCCTCCGTCCTCGATCAACTCAAAGCTCTCTCCCACGAGATTCGGTTTGATCTGGTGCGGTATCTGGCGGGCGGCGAACGCTGCGTCTGCGATCTGGAAGCCTTGCTGGGCCTGCCGCAGTCCAAGGTTTCCTACCACCTCGGCATTCTGCGGGATGCTCATCTGGTGCGGGCCGAACAGAGGGGCAAGAACATGTATTACATCCTTCGCCAGGAGCCTCTGTTCTCTCTGGGCGGCGCTCTGCTGACCGAAATTTTTGCCCAGCCTGCTCACTTGACGCATCAAGATAATTCGATATGCTGATAGGGATATGACCCGTGTTCTGATCCTGTGTACCCACAATTCGGCCCGCTCGCAGATGGCCGAGGCCCTCACGCGTGATGTGGCGCGGCGGCTAGGCGTTGCCCTGGAGGTGCACTCTGCCGGAACCGAGGCCACCCGTGTCAAGGATGATGCCAAGACCGTGATGAATGAGGTCGGTCTGAGTCTGGAAGCCCATACCAGCAAAACGCTGTGGGACGTGCCTGACGCGCAGAACTTCGATTACGTCATCACGGTCTGCGATTCGGCTGCCGAAGCCTGTCCGGTGTATCCCGGCAAAACGAGTCGCCTGCACTATCCTTTCACCGATCCCAGCGGGGGCAGCCTAGAAAGATGGCGAGCGGTACGCGACCAACTCAAGGTTCAATTTGATGCGTTCGTGGGTGCGTTGGCGTTGGGGCAGCCCGTGCCAGCAAGCTACGAAGACAGCCCCTCTTTGGTCTCCGTCTGATCAGTTCAGTCGTCTGCTACAGCCAATTCCTGTTCCGCCGCTTCTGGTAATTCCAGTCCCAGCATGGCGTGAACACTGGCCGTCCAGCCTTCATCGTCCAGCGTGCCGTAATGGTGTGCCCATTGCCAGCGGCGGTAGGCGTCGGCGGCACTTTCCAGATGGGCGTCATCCTGCATGGCATCCTGTAAGGGATTGGGCGGCGGCGGCGTGAGGTGATGGCGCGTCAGTGCGCCCTCCAGTTCGGCCAGCGTCTTGGGGCCAAAGGCAAAGGCGACTCGCCCCGCCGTGACCCACATTCTGAGGTCGGCCTCGGCGGGCAGGGCGTACAGGATCAGTTCGCCGCCGGGATGCGGGTCGCCCGGACGGGTCAGGGTCAGGCCCGGTATATTGCCGCCCAGATAGTCGGCCACTGCACCCTGTGCGTAGGCGCTGGCTCCTGACTTCAGGTGCTGCATGGCTTCTCTGGGGTCCAGACGCGGCGTGGGGGAGAGGGAAGAAAGGGCCGCCGCGCCGCCCGCGCCTTCCAGTCCCAACAGTGCAGGCAACCGCAGGGCCTGGCCGTGCAATTCCAGATTCACCCTCCCCCGGAATTCGTTCAGCACCAGATGGGTGGCGAGGTCGCGGTTTCCGGGCGCGGCATCGGTTTCGCCGTACTTCACGCCCTTGAGAGGCCCCACCCGGAATTGCAGGCTGTCGCCACGTTTGCCCACCAGGCGCGTGTCGGTGAGGGTATCGCGCACATGCCACAGCGGTGGGCGGTGGCCCTCGCCGTAGGGCTCGAAGCTGGCAGCCTCGGCCACCAAGTCCATCGTCGCGCCCAGTGCAGGCAGGGGTGCGTCCAGCAAAAAGGTCGGCACAGGCGTGGGGAACCGCCGGGCGTAGGCATGAATCCGGTCCCGGAAGGCCCCGATATTTTCGGGCGCGATAGAAAAACCCGCCGCGCCGGGATGCCCGCCGTAACGTTTGAGCAGATGTTCGCTGTCGCGCAGCCCCTGCACCGCGCTGATGCCGGGGGTGCTGCGAACCGAGCCTTTGCCCTGCGCGATGATGTACACGGGCTTGTGATAGGTCTCCACCAGCTTGCTTGCCACAATGCCCATCACGCCCGCGTGCCAGTCGGCGTGCGTGACCACCAGTGCAGGCTCGGACGGATCGGCAATCGCCAGAGCCTGCTCGAACATCCTGTCCTGCAGCACGCGCCGATCTGCATTGCGCGTTTCCAGATAGGCCGCCAGGGTGGCCGCCTCATGCTGGCTCTCGGTGGTCAGGAGTTGCAGCGCGATATCGGCCTCGCCCAGGCGTCCGGCGGCATTGATGCGCGGAGCGAGAATAAAAGCCACGTCGCGGGCTGTGGGGCGGCGCACCTGTTTGGTGTCCATTAGCGCACGCAGGCCGGGATGGTCGGTGCGCTCCAGTTCTTCCAGTCCAGCCCGCACCAGCGCCCGGTTTTCCCCGATCAGGGGGGCAACATCGGCCACTGTGCCCAGTGTTGCCAGGGCCGTGAGGGAACGCGGTTCGGGCAGGCCCAGCTCTGTGTAGATGGCCCACAGCAGGTGGTACGCCACGCCCGCACCAGTCAGGTTGTGCAGCGCCCCGTTGTAGCCGCCCGTCAGTTGCGGGTGAACCACCAGGGTTGCCGGAAATTCCTTGCCGGGAGCGTGGTGGTCGGTCACGATCACGTCCACACCCCTGTCCAGCAGCGCCCGCACTTCCTCCACATTGCTGACGCCGCAGTCCACCGTGACCAGCAGGTCGGCAGCTTCGGCGTGTTCCGCAACCCGGTCTGGATGCACGCCGTAGCCTTCGTTCAGTCGGTGCGGAATGAAGCCGTGTACATCGGCCCCCACCTGCCTCAGCCCTAAAACCAGAATGGCAGTCGCAGTGACGCCGTCGGCGTCGTAGTCACCGTGAATGCGGATGCGTTTTTTGGCGGCCACCGCTTTCACGATGCGCCGCGCCGCTTCTCTGAGGGCTGGATTGGGGGTCAGTGTCAGCGGAGGGTCGAGCAATTCGCGGGTGAGGCCGCGCCCATGCAGCACCTGGGCCAGCGGCGGCGACACCCGCCAGGCCCGCATCACATCCAGAAGCTCTTCACGGCTGGCAGGTGGGGCCAGCAGCCAGCGGGGTTCGGGCGCTGTTTTTACCTTGACTGGACTCATGGTTGCGTCCCTGGCTGGATTCCCGCCTGTGCCTGTTCAGAATCAGCGGGCAAGATAGAGGTGACTGCGGCAGAGGTGACCGGAGCCAGATTGGTTGGAGTCAGGTTGGCCGGGGTCATGGCTCCCAGGCGGGCCTGCAAGGTGGCGGCCAGGCGGTTTTCCAGCGCCGAGCGTTCGCGGATATCTCGCCTGCGCTTGACCCGTACATTCCAGAGGGGCGGCACGAACAGCAGTGCTGCGTACACGGCCCCGGTGATCAGAAACAGGGCCACGGCTGCCCCCACCGGCAGGTTCAGCTCTCCGCGTCCAAAAGGCAGGGGCAGCCGCACCACCTGCGGGTTTTCCAGCGCCACCAGCAGGAGGTAGGCCGCCAGCGCCAGCAGCAGCAATACCTGGACAAACGAAACGAGCCGCATCGCCCTACAGTTTAGCGCCTGTAAAGGATTCGAAAGGCGATACAGGCCAGGTGTTGCGGGACGGCTGGCCCACGCCGCGCCGCTAGAATGGGCCTGATATGGTGCCCCGCCTGCGTTCTGTGCCCCGCCCCGCCCTCCTGCCGCTGACCCGGCTGTTGGCGGTGTCGCGTCCGGCATTGTGGGTCAATACCGTGGGCACGCTGGTTACAGGACTGTGGCTCAGCGGCCATCTGTACAGTGCCAATCTGGGCCTGTGGGCGCTGCTGCTGTATTTCACCCTGCCCTTTAACCTGCTGATCTACGGCCTCAACGACCTGTCTGACCGGGCCGAAGATGCCCGCAGTGGGCGCAAGGGCGGCTGGCAGGGCGCAAGGTTGCTGCCCGCAGAAGGGGGGCCGCTGCTGACGGCCATTCTGGCGGTGAATCTGCCTTTTTTGCTGGTGCTGGCGTGGCTGTTGCCGCCTGCCGCATCGTTGGTCCTGGCGCTGTCGGCGGGTTTGTTTGCGGCCTACTCGGTGCCGCCGCTGCGCTTCAAGGGCCGCCCCGTGCTCGACGGCCTGAGCAACGTGGCCTACGCCCTCCCACTGATCTTGCCTGCGCTGGTGCTGGGCGTGCCTGTACCGCTGCTACCGCTGCTGGCCCTGATGGCCTATTCGGTGGGCAAGCACGCCTTCGACGCTGCCCAGGACATTCCTGCTGACCGGGAAGGCGGCACGCGCACCGTAGCGACCACGCTGGGCGCGGCAGGCACAGCCCGCTACGCTCTGGCCTGGTTCGCGCTGGCTGGGGCGCTGCTGTGGGATGAAAGCCGTCTGGTGGCCCTGACCCTCTGGGCGGTGTGCGGCGGCATGGCTCTGGCGCTGGCCCGCACGCCCACGCCAGAGCAGGCCGCCCGCCTTTACCCGCTCAGCATCGTGTCGCCCTGGGTGGTAGGTACGGTGGCGGGCGTGCAGTTGGTGTACCTGCTGGCGCGTCAGGGGTGAGGGGAAAAGCGGCCCTGAGCTGTGTGCCATGAGCCATAGAACCCGGAACGACAGCAATTCAAAAGTTCATCTATTCGGAAAGTCCGTACATTCTCTGGCCCCCACGTCTTTTCCACTGACCACTGACCACTCACCACTTCCCGGATGCACTGATCCTACTCCTGACCAACGCTTTACTTCTGGCACAGGCACCTCTGACACAGGCATCATCGGCGGCGGCTTGGCGGGATTGGTGCTGGCGGCGTTGCTGGCTCAGCGGGGGCACAGCGTCACTGTGTACGAATCAGACCGCTTGGGCGGAAAGCTGCGGCGCAAAGAGGTCGGCGGTCTGAGTTTTGATACCGGCCCCAGCCTGTTTACTTTCCCCAGCGTATGGCGCAGCTTTCTGGCCCGCCTCGGTGAAGCTTCAGACCCGCTGGATTTGCGCCCGCTGCCGGGTGGGTTGGGTCTTCATCACACGCCGTTTGGCCCAGTGCCCCTGCCAGTGCCGCCCGGTCATCCTCTGCACGCTGACTGGCTGCGGGTGTGCGCGGCGGCGGCTCCGGTTGCGCCGCATCTGGAAACCCTGCTGACCACGCCGCCCCGCCTGACCTCTGCGGCCTTTCTGCGGGCCAGTGCAGCCCTGGCCCAGGCCACCGGGCCGCACCTCACGGCAGAGGGCTGGATTCGGGCGCGGCGGGTGCATCCGGCTTTGGCCCACGCCCTGCGAACCCACGCCCTGAATGCGGGCCTGTCGCCTGCTGACGCGCCTGCTCTGTATGCCCTGCTTCCAGCCCTGATCGCGGGCCATGTCTGCCGTCCGGCGGGTGGCATGGGCGTGCTGCTGGATACGTTGATTCTGCTGTGCAGGGCGCGGGGCGTGCAGTTCTGGGGCACGGAGTCGGGCGGCACACAGTCAAGTGGCACAGTCCGGCGGCTGGATTCGGCCTCGGGAAGCCTGACACTGGACGGGGGAGAGGTCATCCGGCATGATCTGCTGGTCAGCGCCATCGACCCGGCCCGCCTCGCGGCCTTGCGGGGAGTGCCCGTGCATTCACCCCTGCCCCGGCGCACCGTCAGCGGAGTGGCAATTTACGCCGCTTTTCGGGAGGCCGTGCCCTTGCCTGCCACCAGCATCTTGCCTCCCACTGACTTTGCAGCTTTCCGCGCCGCCCTGCGTGCCGGGGCCTTGCCGCCCGACACCCTGGCCCTCGTTCACGCCGATGGCCCGCGCTTGGCGGTGTTGCTGACGGCTCCGGCCACCGCCCGCCCGCTGACGCCGGATCATCCGTGGGTGCGGGCGCAACTGGCACGGGTAGAAACGACTTTGAGCGTGCCGGGGCTGCTGGCTTCGGCCTCAGCTGTAGCAGCGTTCGACCCCGCCCACTACGCCGTGGGGGGGCATCCCGGCGGTGCAATTTACGGGCTGGGCCATCCGGCATGGCGCGGCGGACCGCTGCATCCCCAGCCGTACCGTCTGCATTCCCGGCTGTGGCAGGTGGGCACGGGCGTGCATCCGGGCGGCGGCATTCCGGCCATTCTGGGCGGAGCATTGATCGTGGATGAGTTGCTGACAAAAACATAAAAACCGCCCCCACAAAGGAGGGCGGTCAAGTTCAGAGGCTGTTCTTTTCTGTGTTGTTCTCTTTATTGTCCGGTAATGGCCTTCAGTGGGTTGACCAGTCCGTACCCGAAGTTGTTGTCTTTGCCTGCCGTGCCCAGATCGGTGGCAGTGGAGGTCAGGAGGTTGAGGAGTGCAGTGTTGGTCAGGGTGGGTTTGGCGGCCCATACCACGGCGGCGGCGGCACTGACGTGAGGCGTTGCCATGCTGGTGCCGTCGAAGTAGGCGTAATCCGCGCCTGTTACCGATAGGGCCGCACTGGTGGGGAGGCCAGCCTTGAGGGCCGCGCCATCGGCCTGCGTGATGCCCACGACGGGCACGCTGTAGGCATTGGTCAGGCCTATGCCCAGAATGCCTGCCGCGTTGTTGTACACGATGACGCCGGTTGCGCCGCTCCGCACAGCGTTGGCCGTCTTTTCCTCGAAGGTGCAGGTGCCGCGCTGGATCAGGGCAATTTTGCCGCTGAGGGCTGGATTGCTGGCGGTGGTCCCGCAGAATTCGTTGTTGGTGCCGCCTGCCAGCACGACTGTCCCCGTCACGGTGCCTTTGCCGCTCAGGTCGGCGCTCGAAACGTCGGTAAAGCTGCGGCCCAGTGCCGAAACGGTGGCGGCGGTGCCTTTGCCCAACGGAACGCTGCTGAGAACACTGACGCCGGGGCCGACCAGATCGACCTGCGTGCCGAAGTTGCTGAAGCTGGCCTTGGCCTTGTCGGCGTCGATGGCACCCACGCCCACCACGTTGGTGTAGGCCGCCGGGTAAGACACCGCTGCGCCGTCGTTGCCTGTGGCTGCCACGATCAACGCGCCCTTGTTGTAGGCGGCAGTGTAGGCCCGCTGCTCGGTCTGGCTGGCGCGGCCCCCACCCAGAGAGAGGCTGATAATGACCTTGCTCTCGGTGCCGCCCTGCGAGGTCAGCTTGGAAGCGCACCAGTTCACGCCGTTGATGATGCCAGCATTGCCGCCCGTTCCATCGTTGCCCAGCACGCGGGCCATGTACAGATTGACTCCGGTGGCAACGCCTACCACGCCGTTCGCGTCCATACCGGGCTGCTTGGCCCCCGCGCCCGTGCCCGCGCCGTACTGGGCAAAAATCGTACCCGAAACGTGTGTACCGTGTCCCTCCACATCATTGAGTTTGTAGGGGTCTTCGCGGTTGGCCTCGGTGGTCACAAAGTTCTTGTAGCCCTTCAGCTTGCCTGCAAATTCGGGGTGGGTGGCGTCGATGCCTGTATCGCCCACGCACACGGCCACGCCTGCGCCCGTGTAGTTGGATGTTCGCAACTGCGGCACTCTGAGGGCGTTGTCGCCCCACGTGTATTCACCGCTGGGATTGAAAACGGCCTGTGCCCTGAGAGACTGAGCAGACAGACCTGTACTGCCCTCGCGTGTCAGGCTGCCACTTGGCCCGCCCAGTGCATGATGCACAGCTTCCAGCTCCACGTATTCCACGCTCGGATTGGCCTTGAGTGCCGCCAGAGCTGAGGGCGACAACCGCACAGCGGCGGCGCTGATGTCGGCCCACTGCTGCTCCAAAGTGCCCCCAGCGGCCTGAATCGCCTGAGCCTGGAGCGTGGCCTGAGCCTGCAACGCCTGCGCGTCCAGCCTCTGAGCGCTCAGGGGATTTTCCTTGAAGCCCACCAGATAGTTTCCGGTGGTGGCGAGGTCGGGTGTGCTGGCTTCTGGTGTCACGGCAGTCTGCTGAGAGCAGGCGGCCAGAGACAGAGCGAGGGTGGCAGCAAGCAGGGCGCGGTTCAGTGACATCAGACTTCTCCTTGTGCGGGGCACGGGAAAAAAGAAAAAGCCCAGACAAACGCCCGGTAACACCGGAAGCGTAAGTGAGGGAACCAGAAATTCTGTAGAACTTGGGCCGGATGCTATGCCGCAGGTCAGTAGGACAGCCAGATTTGTCTAGACAGAATTGAACTCAGTTTATAAAAACTTACAGGTGCGCTCCATCAGGTTGATTTTTGTCACAGAGGAGCGCGGAAGAGGGGGGAGTTCAAAGTCGGTTCAAGGCCAGCGCCCCGGCTCTTGCCTGTTGATACAGGTCAAAGCCGGGGCGCAAGGCTATGAGGGTTAGAGCAGCCTTACCAGCGCTCAGTCACCGTTTTGAGCTGCATAAAGTTGGCGAGGTAATCCGGGCCGCCCGCCTTGCTGTCGGTGCCGCTCATGTTATAGCCGCCAAAGGGCTGCACGCCCACGATGGCCCCCGTAATTTTGCGGTTGAAGTACAGATTTCCGGCCTCGAACTCGTCTCTGGCCTGCTCCAAACGGGCGCGGTCACGGCTGCACACGCCCCCGGTCAGGCCGTATTCGGTGGAATTGGCGATGTCCAGCGCGTCCTGCCAGTCGCGGGCGCGGATGACCGAGATGACTGGCCCGAAGATTTCTTCCTGCGCGATGCGGGCGTCGGCGGGCACGTCTCCGAAGATGGTGGGCTGCACGTAGTAACCCTGCTTGCCGCCGTATTCGCCGGGAGTTTCGCCGCCCAGCAACAGCTTTGCCTCGCCCTTGCCGATGCCGATGTATTTGCCGATCTTCTCGAAGGATTCCTCGTTAACCACCGCTGTGACGTTGGCGTTGTCTTCGCCCGTACCGACCTTCAGTTTGGCGGCGCGTTCTACAAACTGGCCGACCACTTCGTCATACACGCTGTCCACCACGATCAGGCGGCTCATGGCGCTGCACTTCTGGCCGTTGAAGCCGAACGCGCCCTGCACAGCGGCGGTTACGGCAACTTCGATGTCTGCCGTTTCGTCCACGATCATGCCGTCTTTGCCGCCGAGTTCCAGAATGACCTTCTTGATCCACTTCTGGCCGGGTTGCACCTTGGCGGCCACCTCATTGATGTGCAGGCCCACGCCGCGCGACCCCGTGAAGGTGATAAAGCGCGTTTTGGCGTGCGTGGTCAGGTACTCGCCCACTTCCTCGCCCACACCGGGCAGGAATTGCAGCACCCCGGCAGGCAGGCCCGCTTCCAGCATGATGTCGGTGACGAATCCGGCGATCAGGCCCGAATCTTCGGCGGGTTTGGCGATCACGCAGTTGCCCGCCACGATGGGCGCGGCCAGCATGCCCAGATAGATCGCACAGGGAAAGTTCCACGGGCTGATGCTGACGCCCACGCCGATGGGCATAAACATCAGCCCGTTTTCCTCGCCTGCATACCAGGTGGTTTCGGCGGCCCCGAAGCCCGAATATTTCATGGCGCTGCGGGCGTAATATTCCAGGAAATCAATCGCTTCGGCCACTTCCACATCGGCCTCGGCGTAGTTTTTGCCCACTTCGATGCTCATCAGGGCGCAGGCTTCCAGACGGCGCTGCTTCAACAGGGCGCTGGCCTTCAGCAGAATGCGGGCGCGGGCGTCGGGCGTCCACTTTTTCCACGACTCGAACGCCTTCCACGCGCCGTCCAGTGCCTTCTGTGCATCGTCAACGGTGGCTTTGGCCGTGCTGCCCACAATCTCGGACGTATCGCAGGGGTTGATGGATTCCAGCTTTTCAGCGGTGTCCACGCGCACGCCGTCAATGATCAGCGGGTAGTGCTTGCCCACCAGTTCGGCGCGAACCTTTTCCAGTGCGGCCTGATAGGCGGCCACATTGTCGGCCTGCGTAAAGTCGATGAAGGATTCGGGGCGGTACTCTTGGATTTTCAGCATGGTGGCTCCTGCGTTGGGTCTAAGGGTCTGAGGGTCAAGGGTCTAAGGTGCTGGGGCGGTCAGGTTCTGGGTGGGTTTGACGACCAAGAAAGTCGGTTGAGATGGCTTGTGGGTGTGTCGAAGGGTCTCAGGGTCAAGGGTAGTGGGTTTCTGGGTGGGCAGGGCGCTTAGAATCACCGTCTAGCACAGCCTTCGCCTTTCTCAGACACTTGACCCTTGGACTTCCCCGAACCTCACCCCTTCAGCATGCCGCGCAAAACAAACATCACGTTTGCCGGGCGCTCGGCGATGCGGCGGCTGAAATAGGCGTACCAGTCGCGGCCATAGGGGATATAGGCCCGGACACGGTAGCCCTGCGCGGCCAGTTCTTTTTGCAGGTCGCGGCGAATGCCGTACAACATCTGGAATTCAAACGCGTCTTTGGAGATGCCGTGCGCCAACACGAAGTGCTGCACGTCGGCGATGATGCTTTCGTCGTGCGTGGCGACATTCACGTAGTTTCCGGCCTTCATGTGGGCGTAGACCAGCTTGCGGTAATTGGCGTCCACGTCGGCCTTCGCGGGCATCGCCACCGATTCGGGTTCCAGATACGCGCCTTTCACAATGCGGAGGTTGGGGCGCAGATCATCAAGGCTGCTGCGGTCAGCTTCGGCGCGGTACAGGTAGCTCTGCAGCACCGTTCCCACATGCTGCGCCCCAAATTCGCCCACCAGCACGCGGAATTGCTCCAGAGTCTGATCCACGCGGGGGTGGTCTTCCATGTCGAGGCACACGAAGCCGCCGTATTCCTTGGCCTTGCCCACGATGCGGCGGGCGTTGGTCAGGCCCAGATCCTGGCCGTCCGCGGTCTGGCCCTGCCCCACACTGCTGAGTTTGACGCTCACGTAGGGCTTGATGCCCTCAGCATGGGCAGCATCCAGCAGATGCAGCACCTGGGCCGCGAATTCGTTGGCCTTTTCGGGCGAGGCCACGAATTCACCCAGCAAATCGAGGTTGCTGAGGATGCCGTCGGCGGCCAGTTCCCCCACGGCAGCCAGCGCGGTCTGGGCACTCTCGCCCGCCACGAAGCGCTGGGCCACGCTCCAACCCCGCGAACGCACCAGGGATTCGATCTGCTTCTGGCCCGAAACGGTCAGAACGGCTTTGCGGTAGAGCTGGTCAATCATGTGAGTTCTCCAAGGTTTTGCATGACGAGGTCGGCGAAGGTTCGGACGTGCAGGCGGGCGGCAACTCTGGCCCCATCCGCATCGCGGGCCAAAATGGCTTTGAGGATCGCGGCGTGCTGGGCCGCCGTTTCTGGGTGGGCATTGTAGGTGCGGGTCTGATGTTTGATCAGGGCCACACGCTGTTCTAGGTCACGGGCAAGGTCGATCAGTGCCCCGTTGCGTGCGCCCTGCGTGATGGCGCGGTGGAAGGCCAGATCAAGCCGGGTCTGGGTGCGGTACTCGCCGTCTGAGGCAGCATTCAGGTCATCCAGTGCGGCCCGCAGCGCGTCGGCGTCGGCGGGGGTGTGCTGTGCGGCGGCCAGAGCTGCGGCCAGCCCGTCCAGTTCCTCGCGCACCACGTAGGCGTCACGGGCCTCTGCCGCCGTTACCGTCCTGACGCGCACGCCCTTGTTGGCTTCGGCCACCAGCAATCCGTCCTGCACCAGCCGCATCAGGGCTTCCCGAATAGGAGTGCGGCTGACTCCCAGTTTCTCGCCCAGTTCCACTTCTCCCAGCCGCTCTCCTGGCAACAGATCGCCGTCCAGTACAGCGCGGCGCAGATGGTCATACACCCCGTCGCGTACCAGCGTCGGGCGTGCGAAAGACAGGGCGGACAGATTTCCTGCTGGCAGGCTCATTGTGGATACTGTATACAATCTGGCGGGCAGGAGCAAGGGGCAAATGTGAGAGACTTGGAAACTTCGAGTGAGGGAGAGGCAACCTTCCCAACGCTTCAGCCGTTCTCTTCCTCCCGTTTCCTTTCTGGGCTTTCATCCTGTTCGCCCTTGTGATTTCGCTTGTTTTCCCACTCCGAAACTCGCCACAGCACGCCCAGCGTCAGCAAAAACAACAGGGTGGCCCCGGTAGCCAGGACATACAGATGGAGGCCGCACGCCACGCCCACGCCCGCTGTGGCAAGAAGTCCCGCCGCTGTGGTCAGCCCTTTGGCTCCCTCACCGTGCCGATCCGAGAAGATGGCCCCTGCGCCTAGAAAACTGACGCCACTGACCACTGCACCCAGAATGCCGATCAGGTCGAAGCGCACCTGATTGTCTTCTTTGGCAAAACTGTTGACCAGAGATTCGCCCAACACCACGAACAGCGCGGCACTGACACCCACCAGAATATGGGTGCGGAGGCCCGCGCTGCGGTTGCGGCTTTCGCGCTCCCAGCCGATGGCGCTGCTGAGTACGAAGGCCGCCAGCAGCCCCTGCATCAACCTGAGTTCAGACCAGAACGCTTCCATCCTGTCAGCCTAGAGAACAGGACTGAGATCAGTCCCTGACCCGGCTTGCCGTTTTCTTGGTTCATTGCTGTTGCGCTTACGCCGGTCAGCGTTCGTCTGCCGTGATGGGTTCAATGGGAAAAATGCGGTCAGCAAGGCGCTCCAGGCCACGGCGTCCGGCGCGTTGCTGACAGGATTGGGTGCCGGTGCACAGCGTGACGTAGCGGGTGCGGCGGGCGGCTACGTGTACGCGGTATAGCGCCGCCTCGGTGCGCGAGCGGGTGTAGTGGCACAGGTCGCAGTGCAGGGCGTTGCGGGCTTTGGGGTCCAGGGGCGTAAATTCAGCCAGTTGGTCGCCCTGTACCAGTGCCAGCCGCCCGTCAGCCACCGGATAGAGGCCCAGTGTGAGGGGCGGCGGGGCCGGGTGGGTCGCGTCGGCCTCGTGCCCGAACAGTTCCCGGTGCGTTTCGGGAAACAGTTCGCGCAGCAGATCGCGCACGCTGTGTTCTTGGGGGCGGTGATCCTTCATGACGTGCAGTTTAAACGGTGTTTTGGGGGCCGGAAGGTGGGCTTGGGCACTACAAAACCCCCTTTTTACCTCCCAGTTCGGCCAGTCCGCGCCGCATTGCCGCTCCAACCGTGCCCCCTCGCCCCGTTGTGCCGCCGCCGCCGCACTAGACTGAGCGGGTGAGGTCTAGAACCGCCAACCGCAGCGGCATCGTCATTCGCCGCCGGGTCACGCCTGCGGGCGACATTATCGTGACCCTGCTGACGCCGCAGGGCAAACTCAAAGCCATTGCGCGGGGAGGCGTGCGCGGGCCACTCGCCAGCCGCCTGAACCTGTTTCATCATGTGGGCATTCAGATTTACCAGACGCCCCAGTCTGACCTTGCCAGTGTGCAGCAGGCGGTACTGGAAGGCGCACTGCCCAAACTGGCCGAGCCGGAGCGCTACGCCTTTGCCCACCTGATGGCGGAATTGGCCGACGCTCTCTTTCAGGAAGGCGAATTTACCGAGCAGGCTTTTGAGCTTTTTGCTGGGGCGCTGCGCGGCATCTCGCATCAGCCTGACCCGGAATGGGTGGCTTTGGTGATGGGCTTCAAACTGCTGGGCCTCGCCGGATTCGTGGCGCAGACGGCCCGCTGTGCCCGTTGCGGCGCAGATCAGCCCGCCCACCCCGATCCCCTGGCAGGCCAACTGCTGTGCGGCAACTGCGCCAGCCTGCCCGCCTACCCACCGGAAGCGCTGGATTTTGTGCGCTACGCCGTGCGCCGCAGCGTGCGTGCCAGCATAGAAGCGCCCGTGCCCACCGAGCAGCGGGCGGCGCTGTGGCGGGCACTGGAACGATTTGTGACCGTACAGGTCGGCAATGTGCAGAGTTGGCGTCAGCTGGTGCCTCAGCCGCAGGCGGGCGTAACGGTCTAGAGCATTTGACATAAGAAGATGTCAGGGAAGACGTGAGTGAACCAGCCAAAGACATCTCGTCAAGAAACGGCATCAAGGGCATCCGAAATCCCCTGAAGCAGTGCTGGAACTTCTCGCCACTCACCCGCGCGAACGCGGGCTTTGACTTTGGAAAACATCTGTTCGATGGGATTGAAGTCAGGGCTATAGGGGGGCAAGAACAGCACGACACAACCCCTGGCTTCAATGTGCGTCCGAACGGACGCACGGTGATGTGCCGAGAGGTTGTCCAGCACCACCACTTGTCCAGGGGTTAAGGCTAGGCACAGGAGTTCGCGTACGTACCACTCGAAACTCACGCCGTTCACCGCGCCCTCCAAGATCAGTGGGGCAAAGGGACCACTGGCCTGCAACGCGCACACGAGCGTTTGATTCCGTCCCCAGTTGCGGGGCACCGAACAGACCGCGCGCTGTGTCCGGTGCGCGCGACCATACCCCCGAGTCATCGCTGTATTGAAGCCACTTTCATCCAGAAAGACCAGCCGGACCGGTGTCTGAAGGTAGGGCATGGCGGTCATTCAGGAACTGCGTCAGCAGTTCCTCATTCCGTTCGGCGGCGACCCGCGTTTTTTTTGGAGGTGATGCCATGTCGCCGGAAGACCCGATCCACCGTTCGGTAGCTGATCTTGAGCCCAGTGTTGTCTTCCAACCGGCGGGCATGTTCCTCCAGGGTCGCGTCCAGGTCCTCCTCCAGTTGCTGGAGGAGGACCTGCTCATGCTTACGCTGCACTCTCGGGCGACGCCCAGTCGGGCGCTTGACCTGTGAGAGCGTACCTGCCTCGTGCTTCTTCATATATAACCGGACGGTTCGGACATCAACTCCAAACGTTTCGGCCACCTGCTGATCGTTCTGTTCTTTCCGCGCAGCTGCCACAATTCGTTCTCGAAGGTCCAGGCTGTACCCACGTGCGCCTACCCGCTTGTTCATCTTCTTATTATGTCAAATGCTCTAGGGTCTGGCTGTCCGGAGTTCGCTGAGATGTTTTTGCCGCCCTCCGAACCCCTGCCCTCAGTGTCCCTGTACCTCAGCGCACCCGGTATTTTTCGATAAAGTCGATGGCCTGCTGACGGGTGTTGCCTAGAAAGGTCAGGGGCCGCGCCACGGCCGCCATGATCGTCACATGGTTCACGCGGGGAATCACGTTGCGCGTGACGGGAATGCCTGCTGCTTTCAGGGCCGCTTCCATATTGACGGCGTTCATGGGGTACACCACGGTATCGTTTTCGGCCACCAGCAGCAGGTGCGGGGGCGCGTCTTTGCGGACATGGCGGTCAGGCATGATGTCTTCGGGGTTGCCGCCCACTGGGAAGGCACGCGCACTGGGGAAGTCGCGGAAGTCGTACGAGTATGGCCCGGCAATGCCGATCACGCCGCGCACGCTGGCAATCGGTACCCCCACCTCACGCAGCCAGCGCTCGTTGTCCACCATTTCCACGGCATTGAACCCGCCCGCCGAGTGGCCCATCACAAACAGGTTGTTGGGGTTGCCCCCCACCGATTTGGCATTGTCGCGTAGCCATTTCAGGGCAGCGGCGGCGTCCTGCACGTAGCTGGGGTAGCGGTTGGTGGGCGCGAGGCGGTAATTCATCACGCCCGTGACGTACCCGGCGCGGGCCAGGGATTCGCCTGCAAACTTATGGCCTTCCTTGTCGCCGCCCTCCCAGGAGCCGCCATGAATAAATAGCACGACGGGCGCGTTGGTCGCTCCTTCCGGGGAATATACGTCCAGTACGTTGCGGGCGTCGGGGCCGTAGCGCTGGTCTGTTTTGGTCACCAGTCCACGGGTAGAAACGACCCGGTTCAGGGTTCCCTGTGCGTTCTGGGGAGAACAGGCGGCAATCAGCAGGGGCAGAGACACGGCCCCCAGCATCAGCGCGGCAGTGCGGGCACGGCGAGGACGGGAGGCAGGGCGAGAAGATGCAGTGGCCTTGAACATGCCTCACGCTAGCGGGCGCGGCGGCAGATTGTGGGCACCCAGAGCACACTCCGGTCTTGGGGGAAGCCTGCGCGGGCCTTGATCGTTTGCTGATGTTCTGGCGGGAGCAAGTGCGGCTGACTCAGGGGAGCAGAGAATCAGGGTCACGGAAGAGCGGGTACACCTTTATTCACCCAGCAAACTCAGGCCGTACGCCGTGTATGCCGCCTCATCGCTGGGCGGGTGGGTCAGACCAGCTCGGGCATCTCTGAGCAGACGTTCCAGCGGCAGGGCCGGAGTCAGTGCGCCGCCGCCCGCCGTTCTGACCGCCAGATCGGTAGCGCTCACGGCGGCATTGGTGGCATAGGCTTTGGCCGCACCGATCAGGGGCACAGCGTCGCTGCCGGGGTGGGCGTCCCAGTGCTGCGCGGCAGTGTGCAGCAGGGTGCGGGCGGCTTGCAGGTCGGCGGCGATTCGGCCCACCTGTTCCTGTACGCGGGGCAGGGTGGCAATCGGCGCACCCAGCGCGGTGGGGGTGCGTTGGCGGGCATAGGCGGTCAGGGCGTTCAGGGCGGCAAATCCAACCCCCAGATAGGTTGCGGCGATGGCGGTCCAGAACCACGCGGCGCTGGCGGGATGACCGCCGCTGGGAGGCGCGTGCAACTGCGCCGCCGCGCCTTCAAATACCACGTCGTGGCTGCCGCTGCCGCGCAGAGCCAGTGCGCCCGTCCAGGTCGGCTCTATCGTCACGCCCGCCGCCTTCAGATCCAGCCAGAAGCGCCCGACCTGTCCGTCTGGGGTGGCGGCATTCACCAGCGCAAAATCCAGCGCCCGCGCTCCGGTGGCCCATGTTTTTCGCCCGCTGATGCGCCAGCCGTGGGCAGGGTCGGGGGTGGCGGCAGTGCGCGGCAAGCCTCCACGGGAAGGGCTACCCAGTTCCGGCTCGCTGGCGAGGGCGTTCACCAGTTTTCCGGCACGGCTGGCCTCGGCCAACGCGTTCAGCAGGTCGTCCGGCAGGGTACGTCCCTGAAACGCCGCGCCCACGATGTGCCCATGCATTGCCAGAATCAGGGCCAGCCCCGCGCCCGCCTCGCCCAGGGTGGCCTGAGCCGCTGCAAATTGCGTGAGGGTCGCGCCCAAGCCGCCCTCTGCGGTGGGCAGAGTCAGGCGGGTGTATCCGCTGCCACGCAGTGCCTCGGCAGCGCCAGTGGTCACGTCCTGCGCGGCCTCGCACTCGGCGGCATGCTGGGTGATGGCCTGCGCCGCCCGCTCGGTTACGTCTTGCTGTGCGGCGGTCAGGTCAGCGGAGGGGGGGAGGGTGTGGGCAGTCACAGGGCACGTTAGCCCGTCCGGCACAGCTCCGACAGTTCTTTTCCAGACAGATGGCCTGCCGCGCCGCCCACTCCACCACACTTCCAGGACGCGAACGTACAGGCCAGCCGCAACGCTTCCCGCGCAGATCGCCCGCCAAAGAAAGCCCACACGAAGGCCGACAGCAGCGCGTCTCCTGCACCATTGGTGGAAGTCACGGGACGGGTTGGTACTGCGGGCTGGTGGTGTGGAGGCTGCCCCCGTTCCGACATCAGCGCTCCGCCCGCCCCCAGCGAAATCACGAGAATCGCCGGGTCACACCTTTCGCGGTAGGCCAGCAGAGCGTTCAGGGGAGGCAGAGTCAGGCACTCGGCACTCAGGAAGAGGACATCGGCGCAGGTTAAAAACACTTGGTCGTAAGGGTGCGCGGGGCCGGGAGTCGCCTGTAAATCTGTCACGATCTGTACGCCCGCCGCCCGTGCCAGGGGCAACAGCGGGCGCGTCCAGCCCACGTTGGTCAGCACGGCGACCTCGGCTCCGGCTAGGGCTGCTCGGAAAGCCTCCGGGTCGGCCTCCAGATGCTCTGTTCCTTTGAGGTCGCGGTGAATCTGTCGCCCTCCATCTGGCCCCGAAAGCACCAACGACAGAGGCGTACCAGGGACTTCCTGCACCCACGAGCGAATGCCAGCGCGGGCCAGCGCCACACGCGCCACCTCTCCGGCGGGATCGTTTGCGGCAAAAGTGAAGAGGCCAGCCTCGGCCCCCAGCTGCGCCAGAGCGTGCGCCGTGTTGAATCCCACCCCGCTGACCCCCAGCGTGAGGCCGTGCGGATAGGCCGTGTTCTCGGCATCCGGCAGAGGCAGAACGGGCGTTTGCAAAAGAAGCTCGGCGTTGGTATTTCCAGCCACCAGCACGCGCAGAGGAGGAGAACTGACCACGGCTCAGGTTAGCGTGGGTTGGGCAGATGTGGGCGCAATTCCGTTCCCATCAAACTTAGCCCAAAACAGAATATACTAAGCTCACTATGTCCTACACTCCGCGTGACACCACGGCCAGAGACTCCGCCCGCAGCGTCATTCAGGCCCGCTTCCGTGCCAGTGTAGACAGCGATGTGAGTGGATTGGCTGCCCAGCACTGCTTTGAGCGCCAACTGCTGACTCCTGACGGCATCCCTGCTGCCCAACTGTGCATTGGCAGCCACGAGGCCGTGACCCACCTGATCTGGCAATCTTTTGCTCCGAGCTGGGAAGGCGTGGTGTACGTCTACGACAGTTGCCGCACCGAGCAAAACCGTTACCTGCACGCCAAACTGCACCTGACCCTGGCACTTGCCGCAGCGGGCGACGAGGCCACCCCCGGCGTCAAGGCCGCCTTGATGGCTGCCGAACGCGCTCTGTATACCCTCTGGCTGACCTGGGCAGGCCATCAGGCCACCACCACCGACGCTCTGGCACGCGCTGTAACCGAATTTGGTGATCTGTAGTAGTCACAGAGTATGGAGAGTGGGACGTCAGATATGGGCCGTGCAAGGTGGAGAGACGTGGTCTTCACAGCTCACGGCCCAACCTGTTCTTGCTCCGGTTGGTCTGGTAAGTCGTGCAGCTATCTGTGCTTTTGTTCGGCCCTGACTGCCAAGGTTCGTGATAAAACTAAGGGCGTACCACAGCTCAATTTCCGCACAGGTTGTACGGCAAGTTCGTTTGGCCCCTCTCTTTTTTTCCTATAGCTCGTGCTGTTTTTCACGAGCATTGAAGGCAACAGGAGAGCTTGGGGCGCAAGGAGGGCAGTCTTATCGAGTACGCGAATTTTGTCATCATGCTGCTGATCGCCCTGGGCATTGGCGTGCTGGCCGTCGTGGTCAGTGCCATCCTCGGCCCCAAAAAAGCCAGCCGCGCCAAACTGATGGCCTACGAGAGCGGCAATGACCCGGAAGGCGGCGGCGTGGGCACCAGCCAGCGCTTTCCGGTTCACTTTTACTTGGTCGCCATGCTGTTTATCGTCTTCGACATCGAAACGGCTTTCTTTTATCCGCTGGCAGTGGCCTACCAGAAGCTGATTCCCTTCGCCTTCTTCGAGGCGCTGACTTTCGTGCTGCTGCTGCTGGTCGGCTACTACTACATCCTGCGAAAAGGCGTGCTGGAGTGGGCTTAGTCCGGCTCTCAGGGCCAGGGTTTTGGGAGCCAGGGGTCAAAGAATTGCCAATAGCTTGAGCGCCCCCATTCTCTTGCCACTTCCTGTTCACATGGCCCAACTTCTTAGCCTCTCGCCCTTTAGATCTTTAGACCCACACCAGAGGTAGATGTATGCCACTCAAAGAACTGATTGACCGCGACTGGCAGGAACTGGAATCCGAAGGCATCCTGTTTTCCAGCCTGGAAAAACTGGTGGCGTGGGGCCGCAGCAATTCCATGTGGCCCGCCACCTTCGGGCTTGCCTGCTGCGCCATTGAGATGATGAGCAGCACCGATGGGCGCAACGACCTTGCCCGCTTCGGATCGGAGGTGTTTCGCGCCTCGCCCCGGCAGGCCGACGTGATGATCGTGGCCGGACGCCTCAGCAAGAAGATGGCCCCGATCATGCGGCGGGTGTACGACCAGATGCCCGACCCCAAATGGGTGATCAGCATGGGGGCGTGTGCGAGTTCGGGCGGCATGTTCAACAACTACGCCATCGTGCAGAACGTGGATAGCGTGGTGCCTGTCGATATCTTCGTGCCCGGTTGCCCGCCCCGCCCCGAGGCCCTGATCTACGCCGTGATGCAGCTTCAGAAGAAGGTACGCGGCGAAGCCTTCGACCAGTTGGGCCACCAGTTGCCGATGGTGGATGCGTGGACGCGGTGACAGGGAGCGGTGGTGACGGTTCCGGCGGCGAAAAACTGACCGGACGCAACGCGAGTATGCAGAGTTCTCAGAGTCAGCCTCAACCCGCGCGACCTGTGGCGGAAACCCGGCCCACTCCCGTGGACGACCCCAGTGTGGGACGGCATTCGCTGGCCGCTCAGGGCCTGAATCCCACCGACCCCCGCGACGTGAAACCGTTGATGGCCGCGCTGGGTCTGACCGAAGACGACGCCGCCGAACCCACCGCCGTGGTGCCCGCCGAGCAACTCCGCGAGGTTGCCACGCAGCTCAAAGCACGCGGCTTCATGCTGATGGACACGGTGGGCATCGATTACAGCGCCTATTCCAGCTCCCGGCCCAAGCGGTTTGCCGTGCTGCACAACGTCTATCACCCCGACGACCACCGCCGCCTCTTCTTGCGGGTGTGGCTGGACGATGGCGAGGCGCTGGACAGCCTGTATTCCATCTGGAAGTCTGCCAATTACCTGGAACGCGAGGTGTACGACCTGATGGGTGTGGAATTCGTGGGCCATCCCGACCTGCGTAAAGTCCTGACGCCCGACGATCTGGAAGGCCACCCACTCCGCAAGGATTTTCCGCTGGGCGAGACGCCAACGCTGTTCCGCGAGGGCCGTTTTCTGGATCCTGCTGCCTTCCGTGCGGGCCTGAGCGGGCAGCAGCGCGGCCTGACCGGCTACCGGGGAGAACTGCGCCGGGGCCAGGGCGAGGACCGGATGCCGCCCGTGATGCCCGAAGGTGGCCCGAAGTGAAGCCCCGGACTGTGGACCGCAACAAGATTCTGAGCTTATGGGCCATCAACTGCGGCTTGCGGCCCGAAGGAGTGGTGTCATGGCACTAAATTCCGGCACATTGCCCCGTGAGCAAATGAAGCCTGACCATCAGGAATCCACTTCTGCCGAGCGCCTGGGCAGTGAAACGGGCGCACTGATGCACACCGAGATCATGAGCCTGAACGTGGGGCCGCAGCATCCCAGTACGCACGGCGTATTGCGGCTGGTGGTCGATATGGACGGCGAATACGTGATCAAGGTGACGCCGCACATGGGCTACCTGCACACGGGCTTCGAGAAGACCTTTGAAAACCGCACCTATCAGCAGGGCGTGACCTACGCGCCGCGCACCGATTACCTGCACTGCTTCGGGCACGAGCTGGCCTACGTGCTGGGCGTGGAAAAACTGCTTCAGGCCGAGGTGCCGGAGCGGGCCACCATCGTCCGGGTCATCCTGCACGAGCTGGGGCGGATTCATAGCCATCTGGTCTTCGTGGGCACGGGTATGCTGGATCTGGGCGCACTGACGCCGTTCTTCTATGCCTTCCGCGAAAAGGAAGCCCTGCAAGACCTGTTCGAGTCGGTCTGCGGCTACCGCATGAATCAGGGCTATTTCCGTGTGGGCGGCCTGTCGCGCGATATTCCCGAAGACTGGCCCGCCCGCGTCTCAGTGTTCCTCGATCAGTTTGAGAAAGGCGTGACCGAGTACGAGAACCTGTTTGCCAAAAACCCGATTTTTCTGGACCGTGCCACGGGCGTGGGCGTCATTCCCCGCGATGTGGCGCTGGATCTGGGCCTGACCGGGCCGAACCTGCGGGCCAGCGGCGTGGGCCTCGATCACCGCAAGGCCAACCCGTACTGCGGCTACGAAAACTACTCATTCGATGTGCCCGTCAGCACCGCCGGAGACAGCCTCGCCCGCTTTCAGGTGCGCCTGCTGGAATTCCGCGAGAGCGCCAAAATCGTGCGGCAGGCCCTGAAGATGCTGAAGCCGGGGCCGGTCAAAGACCCGAACCGCAAGATTTCACTACCGCCACGCCACGAACTCGAAACCAGCATGGAAGCGGTCATTCACCACTTCAAACTGGTCACGGAAGGCTTTCACCCGCCCGTGGGCGAAGTGTACGTGCCCGTAGAAAGCGCACGCGGCGAGGTGGGCTATTACATCGTGTCGGACGGCGGTTCCATGCCCTACCGCGTCAAAATCCGTGCGCCCAGTTTCGTGAATTTGCAGGCGCTGGAATATGCCTGTGTGGGCAGCCAGTTTGCCGACCTGATCACCATTCTGGCAACCATCGACCCGGTGCTGGGAGACGTGGATCGGTGACGGTGATGGAACTCGTTTTGCCCACTACGCATCAGCATTTAACCTTGCCTGACACGCCGGAATCCCTGAAAGAACGGAAGGGTTGGATTCTTTCTAGTGTGCGTCCGGCATGGCTTCTGCGTGCTTCTGACTCGCAGAAAGTTCAGCCGCTTGAAAGTTTCCTCGGTGGTGACTCGCCCTACCGAGCTGAAGGTCAGCCGTGGCCGTCCTGCCCACATTGCAAGCGTGAGCTGGGGTTCGTCATGCAGGTAATGCTGACTCAAGAAGTGGTTGAGAACATTCCCAATATGAAACCGGGAACTTTTCAGTTCTGGAATTGTTGGTACTGCGTTCCGAAAGGAGATGCTTACGCCGATGCCCGCGAATTGCAGACATTTGACACCGATTTCCTGCCTTTCGGAGCTTCTCGGTCAATCGTCCGTTGGTTTGAAGATCAGAATTTGGGTTTTGGCCCACCGCATAAGTCGGAACAAAATCTGCCTTTCTTAAAAGTCCTGACCCCCGAACCCTTTCTCAGTTTGCCTGCTTACTTCGATGAGCGTTTCCAAGTTGAGGAATGGTCTGAGGATGAGCTGAGTGATTACGACGACGCATTTATGGATGCACTGAACAGCGAAACGATTAGTCAAGTTGGAGGTTATCCGTCTTGGATTCAGGATGGGGTACAGCCTAAGAACCCAGTTGCAGACAAGAACGCTGAGTTCGTCATTGCGCTTGGCACCGGGGACACAGACGTATTTTGGGGAGACACAGGTTTTTACTACTTCTTTGCAGCCGATGGCGATTTGGCTGAACCGTTTGTGCTGGAGCAGACCCGATGAAGGGAGAAACCTTGACCTACTTTGCAGATAAACAACCCCTCGTGGCCGACATCTTTTCCCGCTATCCGGCCTCGCCGCAGGGTCGCCGCTCGGCGCTGATGCCTCTGCTGCGTGAGGTGCAGAACGCGCACGGCTACGTTTCCGAAGCCCAGATGGCCGAAATCGCCGCGCTGTGCGGCACGACAGCCACCGAAGTTCGGAGCGTCATGAGCTTTTATTCCACCTATCACACCGTTCCCACGGGCAAATACCACCTGCAAGTCTGCTCCACGCTGATGTGTTCTCTGGCGGGCAGCGATGAACTATGGGATCACCTCGTAGAAACGCTGGACGTGCAGCCGGGGGAAGTCTCGCCCGATGGCCGGTTCAGCGTGCAGAAGGTGGAATGCCTCGGCTCGTGCGGCACAGCTCCCATGATGCAGATTGGCGATGAGGGCTATTACGAGAGCGTGACCCCCAGCAAGTGCGCCCGTATTCTGGCCGCCCTGCACGCCGATACGCCGCTCGCGCCCGACAATCTGGTGCCCGTGACGGTGAACGCCGAGGGGCGGCAAACGCTGGCTACCGGAGAAATGGTCGGGGCCAGCATCGGCGGCCTTTCTTCCCTGACCGGAGGCACCGCATGACCGCCACCCTGACGCCGCCCAAACCGATCACCAGCGGCAAAGACCCCCGTTTTGCACCCACGCTGTATGCCCATGTGGGTCAGGATCAGAGCTGGACGCTGGAGTATTACCGCCGACACGGGGGCTACGAAGCGGTCAAGCGGGCTTTTGCCATCGGCAACGACGCCGTTATTGATGAGGTCAAGAAATCCGGCCTGCGCGGGCGCGGCGGCGCGGGTTTTGCCACGGGCCTGAAATGGTCCTTCATGCCCCTCAACGACGGCAAACCGCACTACATCATCTGTAACGCCGACGAGTCCGAACCCGGCTCCTTCAAAGACCGTTACCTGCTTTCCGAAGACCCGCACCAACTGATCGAGGGCATGATCATTGCCGCGTTTGCGATGCGGGCCTCTGTGGGCTACATCTACGTTCGCGGCGAGTACGTGCATGCCGCCGAGCGCGTGTGGGCCGCCATTCACGAAGCGCGGGATGCTGGGCTGTTGGGCCAGAACATTCTGGGCAGCGGCTTCGATTTCCAGATTCAGTTGCACCGGGGCGCGGGCGCGTACATCTGCGGCGAAGAAACCGCGCTGATGAATTCGCTGGAGGGCCTCAGGGCCAATCCTCGCCTCAAGCCGCCGTTTCCCGCCGCCGCTGGCCTGTACGGGCTTCCCACCACCATCAACAATGTGGAAACCTTCTGCGCCGCCACCCAGATCCTGAAATTCGGCCCCGACTGGCACGCAGGCATGGGCACCGAAAAAAGCAAGGGCATGAAGCTGTTTCAGATCAGTGGCCCAGTGGCGCGTCCGGGCGTGTACGAGTTGCCGCTGGGCACCACCTTCCGCGAACTGATTTTTGACTGGGCTGGTGGCCCGCTGGAGGACATCAAGGCCGTGATTCCCGGCGGCAGCAGTTGCCCCATGCTGCCCTACGACGACAAAACGCTGGATACGCCGATGGATTACGAGGCCATCGCTGCCGCCGGAAGCATGCTGGGCACAGGCGGCGTCACCCTGATTCCCCGCGCCGACTGCATCGTGAATGCCACCTGGAACATGGTGCGCTTTTATGCCCACGAATCCTGCGGCAAATGCACGCCCTGCCGCGAGGGAATCAGCGGCTGGATGGTCAGGATGTACGAAAAACAGGTGCGCGGGCGCGGGCAACCCGGCGACGTGCAGCTGATTCTCGATATGTCCGAAAACATCGGTGGCCGCAGCTTCTGTGCGTTGGCGGATGCGTGCCTCGGCCCAGTCCTGAGCAGCATCAAACTGTTCCGCGAAGAATACGACGCGCTGGCGAACACGCAGACGCCGCTGTATGGGCCGCGTAAAAGGTGGAAAGACGTATGAAAGTCACCATAGATGGTGTTCAGGTTGAACTGCCTGCCGGAACCTCGGCCATCGACGCCGTGTTCCACGCGGGGCAGGATGTGCCGTTCTTCTGCGCCCACTCGTACCTGTCGCCCGTGGGTGCGTGCCGGATGTGCCTGATCGAGTCGGGCAGCCCGCGCAAAAACCCCGATGGCAGCTTTGTGATGGAAGGCGAGGGCGACGCCGCTACCCCCAAGATTTTCTGGTTTCCCAAGCCGATGGCCTCCTGCACCATGCAGGCCACCGAGGGCATGCACATTCGCACCGCCGCCACGTCCGATGTGGTCGCCAAGGCACAGGCGGGCATGATGGAATTTACGCTGCTGAACCATCCGCTGGACTGCCCCACCTGCGACAAGGGCGGCGCGTGCGAGTTGCAGGACCGGGCCTTCGAGTACGGCTACGGCGCAAGCCGCTTCGGGTTTGACCGCCGCCACGCCGACAAGCATTACCCCCTGTCAGACTTCGTGATTCTGGATCAGGAGCGCTGCATTCACTGCAAACGCTGCGTGCGCTACTTCGAGGAAGTGCCGGGGCAGGAAGTGCTGGACTTTATCGAGCGCGGCGTCCACACCTTTATCGACACCGAAGAGGGCGGCCTGCCCACCGGATTTCAGGGCAACATCACCGATATTTGCCCGGTAGGAGCGCTGCTGGACAACGTGGCCCGTTTCCGGGGGCGCAACTGGGAATACGACCACACCCCCACCACCTGTACCCTGTGCCCCGCCGGATGTTCGATCACCGCCGATGCCCGCAATGGTCGTCTGGAGCGCGTGGTGGCCCGCGAAAACCGGGAAGTCAACGAGGCCTGGATCTGTGACGCGGGCCGTTTCGGGCATGTCTTTGCCTCCGAAGCCCGACTGACCAAACCGCTGGTGCGCGTGGACGGCCAACTGGTGGAAACAGGTTGGGACGAAGCGATTGCCGCCATTCGTGCGGGGCTGGATGGCCTGAATCCTGCCGACCTCGCCCTGTTCCTGCACGCCGATTCCACGCTGGAGGAAGGCGCGGCGCTGGAAGCCCTGGCCGCGCTGACGGGCACGGCGTCGGTGGATCACTGGCCCCGCTACCCCGCCGAAGTGCTGTCGAACGCCACCCTGAACGACATTGCCACCGCCGACGCCGTGGTCGTGCTGGGCGCAGATCTGGGAGAAGAAGCCCCGATTGTCGAACTGCGCGTGCTGGAAATGCTGCGCGGCGGCATCCTGCCCCCCGAATACGCGCACGGGACGGCCATTGCCGACCTCCGACTGGTCGAGCGGCCTGCGCGGAAGCCGGAAAAGCTGGCGGTCATCGGTTCGCCTTCCCGGTTGTCGGGCCACGCCGGAACCTTTGTGCAGGCCAGCCACGCCGACCTGCTCACCCTGATTCGCCCCGATTCCGAGGGTGCGCGGACCGCTCTGAACCTGCTCAACAGTGCCAAAAACCCTGTTCTGATCCTGGGGGCCGATGTGCTGAACGGGGCCTCGGCGGGCGCATTCGCTACCCAACTGAGCGACCTCGTGGCCCGCACCGGGGCCAAAGTCATGGCGATTCCGGCGGCAGCCAACAGCCGGGGACTGGGCCACCTGAACCTCGTGCCGCGCACGGGTGGGCAGGGGTACGCTGCCGTGAACCATACGCGGGCAGCGTTCATCTCCCGCCTGGATCCAGTGGCCGCAGGACAGCGTTTGGGCGGTTTCTCTATCGTCCACGACACGCACCTGACCGCCACCGCGCAGGCCGCCGACGTGGTGCTGCCCGCCGTGACGGGTTATGAGAAACGAGGCACCACCGTGAATGTGGAAGGTCGCCTCCTGCCCCTGCAACAGGCCGCCCTGAACGCGGGCGAGGCCGCCGACCTGATTCGCACGCTGGCGGCACTGGCCGAAGCTTTGGGTGTGCGTACCCGTATCCGTGGCCTCAAATCGGCGCAGGCTCTCCTGCAAACCCGCCTCGGTGTGGACGTGACAGGCCTGCCCGAAGCCGGAGTCATTCGGCCCCTCGGCCCCGTGTACGCCGCGCCCACCGGACAGGCCCACCGCCCGCAACTCTGGACCGAGCGCATGACCCTCAAACCCGACCCGTGGAAGGCGACTTGGGTTGACCGGATCGAGAGTCTGGTCGAGAACAAGTGGGAATTGCCGATGGCCGGGGCGCAGACAGCGGGGGGAGACGACTGATGCCAGATTGGATTGTTCAACTGCTGATTACCTTGCTCAAGGGCGTGGGCGTGGCGCTGGGCCTCCTGACCACTTTCGCCTACATGACCCTGATCGAGCGCCGCCTGCTGGCCCGTATGCAGATTCGACTGGGGCCAAACCGCGTCGGCCCGATGGGTCTGCTTCAGCCCCTTGCCGACGCCATCAAGAGCATTTTTAAAGAAGACCTCACGGTCACGCTGGCCGACAAGCTGGTGTACACCCTCGCGCCGATCATTGCCATCGGGTGTGCGCTGACCGCCTTTGGTGGCCTGCCCGCTGGCCCTCCCGGAAGTCTGTTCGGGGCCGATCCGTGGGTGTACAACCTCGATGCCGGACTGCTGGCGCTGCTGGCGATCATGTCTATGGGCGTGTACGGCATTTTTCTGGGGGGCTGGGCCTCGGGCAGCAAATACCCGATTCTGGGCGGCCTGCGCTCCAGCGCCCAGATGATTTCCTACGAACTGGGCATGGGCCTGAGCGTGCTGGGCCTGCTGATGCTGGTCGGCACCACCTCCTTTCACGGCATCACGCACTGGCAGGCCAACAACGGCTGGATGATCCTGTTTCAGCTCACAGCCTTTGTCCTGTTTCTGATCAGCTCGTTTGCCGAAACCAACCGCACGCCCTTCGACTTGCCCGAAGCCGAGCAGGAAATCGTGGCGGGCTACCTGACCGAATACAGCGCGATCAAGTGGGCGCTGTTTCAGATGGCTGAATACGTGAACATGATCACCGCCTCCGCCGTGATGGCAACGCTGTTTTTCGGCGGCTACCGGGGGCCGGAGTTCCTGGAAGGTCTGATTCCCGGCATCGCCAGTTGGCCCTTTATCTGGCTGTTCATCAAAATCGCCGCCTTCCTGTTCCTGTTTATCTGGGTGCGTGCCACCCTGCCGCGCCTCCGCTACGACCAACTGATGCGCTTTGGCTGGAAGCTGCTGCTGCCCGTGGCCCTCACCAACACGGTGCTGACGGCAGCCATCATCGCCTTTTCTACAGGCCGGGTGCGCGTCTGGCTGCTTATCTTGCTGGGCGTGGCGGGTGTAGCCCTCCTGATCGGTTTCAGTGACCGCGTGCGCGTGTTGTGGACAACCCCCACCGTGCGCCGCGAAGACGTGAACCTGACGCCAGCCCGTCCTGCCGGGGGAGACTGAATGTTCTGGTTTTGCCACTTTTCCCCACGTCCTACACCCCACATCCCACACCCCTTCGGAGGCAACTATGGGCGTCCTTGAGATCGCCAAGGGCATGGGCATCACGCTCGGCAAACTGTTTCAAAAGCCCGTCACCGTCAGCTATCCCGAACAGCGGGCCACCCTGCAACCCCGCTTTCGTGGGCGGCATGTGCTGACCCGGCACCCCGGCACGAACCTGGAAAAGTGCATCGGCTGTAGCCTGTGCGCCGCCGCCTGCCCCGCCTACGCCATCTATGTGGAGGCCGCCGAAAACGACCCCGCCAACCCCACCAGCCCCGGCGAGCGCTACGCCAGCGTCTATGAGATCAACATGCTGCGCTGCATTTTTTGCGGCATGTGCGAAGAAGCCTGCCCTACGGGCGCAGTGGTCATGGGCAACGAATTCGAGATGGCCGATTACCGCTACGGCGATTTTGTGTATGCCAAAGAAGACATGCTGGTCGGCGTGGAAGGCAGCCTGCCCCAGCGCCGCGAAGCCGCCCGCAAGGGTCAACCGGTACGCCTCGGCTTCAAGGTGGAGGGCGGCCCCAGAGCCGAATTGGAGGGGGTGACGTACCCTCAATGATGCTCGCGTTTATCATCCTCGGCGCTCTGACCCTCGTGGGCGGCGTCATCACCATTTCGGCCCGCAACGCCGTTCACGCCGCACTGGGTCTGGTGGGCACCCTGCTCAGCGTTGGTGGGCTGTTTGCCTCCATGAACGCCTCTTTTCTGGCGGCCACACAGGTCATCGTGTACGCCGGGGCCATCATGGTGCTGTTCCTGTTCGTCATCATGCTGCTGAATGCCAACCAACCCGTCACCGGGCGTGACCCCGTGCCCTTCGTGCGCGAATTGGCGGGCATCGGCGGCACGCTGCTGGCGGGCGCTTTCGTGGTGCTGGCCTTTACCTACGAAGATCCTGCACCGCTGGCGACTTCAGCCGCCGCGCTCCGGGGCGGCACGGCAGGCGCAGTCGGAGAAACCCTGCTGACCCGGTTCCTGCTGCCCTTCGAGGCGGTCAGTGTGCTGCTCCTGGTCGCTATCGTGGGTGCAGTGGCGCTGGTGCAGCGGCCCGTGCCCCAGCCTGATGGCGTACCAGACACCGAACCTGCTGGCCTGCTGGCTCCCGACACCGGGCTGGTCTTCGAGTCCGTAACCCAGGAAGCGGTCCTTAAAGAAAGGGGGCGTGCCTGATGGTTCCCACCACCTACTACCTCGCCCTGTCGGGCATTCTGTTTGCGCTGGGCATGATCGGCGTCCTGACGCGGCGCACCGCCATCATGGTCTTTCTGAGTGTGGAACTGATGCTGAATGCCTCCAACATCGCGCTGGTGGCCTTTGCCCGCTCGTGGGGCGACCTGACCGGACAAACTGCCGTGTTCATCGTCATGACGCTGGCCGCCGCCGAAGTCGCTATCGGCCTCGCCATCATCATCGCCATCTTCCGCAAGCGCGAAACCACCAACGTGGATGATCTCGCGACCCTCAAAGGCTGAGTGAAACAGTGCCCCTCTATCTTCTTCCGCTGTTTCCGCTGCTGGGTTTTGCCCTGCTGATCTGCCTGCCGCGCCTCTTTCCCGGCAAATCCGGCGGCCTGCTGGGTTCGGCTGCGGTGCTGGCTAGCTTTCTGGTCGCGCTGGTGCGTTTCCTCGGTCAATCTGAGACGCCCTCCCACGAAATCCTGTGGACCTGGCTGCCCAACATGGCCCTCAACGCCAACCTCAGTGTCGGCTTTTATCTGGATCAACTCAGCGCCCTGATGATTCTGATCATCACGGGCATCGGCTTTCTGATTCACGTCTATTCCCTGAGCTACATGAGCCACGACCCCAAATTCACGCGCTTTTTTGCGTTCCTGAATTTCTTTGTGGCGATGATGCTGATTCTGGTGCTGGCCGACTCCTACCCGCTGATGTTCGTAGGCTGGGAAGGCGTGGGCACGGCGTCCTTCCTGCTGATCGGATTCTGGTACGCGGGCCGACACGCCGACACCACCAACCCCCAACTGGCCGACGAGAGCAACCGCGAGGGCATCAGCAATTCCAACGCCGCCCGCAAAGCCTTCATCATGAACCGCATCGGGGATCTGGGCTTCATGCTGGGTATGTTCCTGATCTACAAGCTCTACGGCACGCTGTCCATTCCCGAACTGAGTGAGCGCGCCGAATCCACGCGGGTGGCTGTGGCGGGCATCGAACTGGCCTGCCTGTTCCTGCTGGTGGGGGCCATCGGCAAAAGCGGTCAGTTGCCCCTGACCACTTGGCTCCCCGATGCGATGGCTGGCCCAACCCCCGTTTCAGCCCTGATCCACGCCGCCACGATGGTCACGGCGGGCGTGTATCTGGTGGCCCGCAGCCACTTTCTGTACGACCTTGCCCCCAACGCCTCGCTGTGGGTGGCCTGGATCGGCGGCCTGACGGCGCTGTACGGTGCGCTATCGGCCCTCAACCAGCACGACATCAAGAAGATTCTGGCCTATTCCACCGTGTCACAACTGGGCTACATGTTCATGGCGGTGGGCCTGCACGCGTATTCGGCGGGCGTGTTCCACCTGCTCACGCACGCTTTCTTCAAGGCCCTGCTGTTTCTCGCGGCGGGCGCGGTCATTCACGCACTGCACGATCAGCAGGATGTGCGGCAGATGGGCGGCATGCGGAAATTCATGCCGTTTACACACCTCGTCTCGTTGGCGGGCGTGCTGGCAATCTCGGGCATTCCCATCTGGAGCGGGTTTTTCTCCAAAGATGCGATTCTGGCCGCCGCCTACGAAGCCAATCCGCTGCTGTACGTGATCGGGCTGGGCGTGGCCCTCCTGACTGCCTTCTATATGGGCCGCTGGTATTTTCTGGTCTGGCGCGGCGATTACCGGGGCACTGTGGCCCATCCGCACGACGCCGACCTGACCATGAAAGTGCCGCTGGGCATTCTGGCCGCCCTCGCCACCTTCGGCGGTCTGCTGAATATCCCCAGCTTTCTGGGTGGCAACCACGCCTTCGATACTTACTTGGGCCGCGCCATTCCGCTGCATCCCCACGAAATCGCGGCCAGTACCGAATGGCTCCTGACTGCGTTGGCTGTCTTGGCGGGCGTGACCGGCTTGCTGTGGGCCTTTGCCGAACATCGCCGCCGCAGTCTGGCCGATGGACCGCTGGGTGCGCTGAGTACCAACGCGCTGTACCTGGACGCCCTGTACGACAATACCGTCAGCGCCCCCAGCCGCGCCCTTGCTGGAGCCTTCGACAGCATTGACCGGGGAACCGATGGTCTGGTCAATGGCATCGCCCGCAATGCCGGAGCACCGGGCGGTCTGTTTACCCTGTGGCAGAGCGGTTTTGTGCGGGCCTACGCAGTGTCGATGCTGCTGGGCACGGCGCTGATGCTGGGCTACTGGGCGCTGAAGACGATTGGAAGTGGGGCGTGAGAGGGTTAGTGGTCAGTGGTGAGTGGTTGGTGGGAAGGTCAAAAGATATGTGGCCGCCATCTAACTGGTCTGCTGTTGCATTTGACCGTTTCCCGTGCCACTTCATACATTCCAACCCCCTCTTTTCCCACTCACCACTGACCACTCACCACTTACCGCCCCTGCGAGGCCCCCAATGATCCACTTCATGATTTTCCTGCCGCTGCTGGGGTCGCTGCTGCTGCTGCTTACGCCTGTGCGCTGGCGCGAGGAAGTGGCCGGATTCTTTGCCGCCGTGACCCTCGGCCTCGGCCTTGCCATCTGGCGGGCGGGCGGCACCGAACTGTTCAGCATCAACTGGGTGCCCTCGCTGGGCATCACCTATTCGGTGCAACTGGATGGAGTCAGCCTCGCGCTGTCGCTGGTCGTGGCCTTCATGACCCTGATCGCTATCCTGTACGCCTCACGGCGGGTCGCCAATCCGGGCACGATGCTGGCGCTGGTGCTGGCGATGGAAACCGGGCTGCTGGGCATTTTCGCCGCCCGCGACCTGATCCTGTTTTATGTGTTCTTTGAAGACGCCCTGCTGCCCGCCCTGCTGATGCTGGCGATTTACGGCAAATCCAACCGGATGCGGGCGCTGGTCAAATTTGCGGCCTACACGCTGTTCGGCAGCCTGCTGATGCTGGTGTCGATCATCGGGGTCAAGTCGCTGGGCGGCAGTCCTACCTTTGCACTGGTGGATCTGGTCGCCAATCCGGTCACGGGTCCGGCCCAGACCTGGCTGTATCTGGGCTTCCTCGCCGCGATGGCGGTCAAGCTTCCGCTGTGGCCCCTGCACGCCTGGCTTCCCGATTTCCACGAGCAAAACCACGACAGCGGCGTACCCGACCTGATGGGCACGCTCTACAAGGTCGGCGGTTACGGCATCTTCCGCTTCGGGATCGCGCTGTTTCCCGATGCCTCTGAGGAACTGCGCCCGATTCTGATGGGGCTGGCCGCATTCACGGCGCTGTACGCCGCCTGGATCGCCTTCCGGCAGACCAACTGGAAACGGCTGCTGGCCTACGCGGGCCTCTCTCACATGGGCTTCGTGGCGCTGGGTCTGTTCAGCCTCAACGAAACCGCCGTCATCGGGTCGATGTACCTGCTGGCCTTCCAGAACGTGTATACCGGGGCGCTGTTTCTGGCGGTGGGCATGTTGCAGGAGCGCGTGGGCAGCCTCGATACCCGCGTGGGCGGCGTGATGAATCAGGCGGGCGCACTGGGCGGCCTCACGCTGGCGCTGTGGTTCGCCTCCATCGCCGTGCCCGGTCTGGCCGGATTCGTCGGAGAATTCAGCATCCTGCTGGGCGCGTATCAGGTGCAGCCGTGGATCACGTTCGTGGCGGGCCTGACCACCATCGCCGCCGCTGTGTACGCCCTGAGCGCCTTCCAGACCACCTTCTGGCAGGGCCGTCCGTTGGGTGGGGTGCGTGTGCCCGACCTGCAAAGCACCGAGTGGCTGGTGCTGGGGCTGCCGCTGGCGGTGGCGCTCCTGTTCGGCGTGTATTCAGCTCCGGCCCTGAACCTGATCCAACCCGCAGTTAAAACCGTTCTTGCCGCGCTGGGAGCCAACTGAATGCTGCAAATTCCTGATGTGGCCCTCGCGCCCATGCTGCCCATCCTGATCGTGCTGGCGGGGGCCGTTGCCAGCACGGTGCTGGGGTTCAACCTTCCGCGCCGCGCCCTGACGATCATCAATCTGGTCATGCTGGTCCTGTCGGGCATCAGCATGGTCACGCTCTGGGACAGCGGCGCAACCGCGTTCGGCGGTGGCCTGCAAGCCGACAACGCCGCCATCTTGCTGGGCCTCACGATTCTGGTGGGCAGCATCATGACCCTGCTGGTCAGCCTCGATACGGCCTACCGCGCCCGCGTCTCGTTTCCCGAATTCGATGCCATGCTGATGTATGCCATCACGGGCACGCTGCTGATTGCCTTTTCCGGCGACCTGATCGTCATGCTGATCGGGCTGGAAATCATGAGCCTCAGCGGGTACGTGCTGGCGACCCTGCAAGCCTCGCGCCGCGCCGAGGAATCGGGCCTGAAGTATTTCCTGCTGGGTGCAGTGGGCAGCGCCATCCTGATCTACGGCATCGCCTTCGTGTACGGCGCAACCGGCAGCCTGACCTACGCCGGAATTGCCGCCAAAGCCAGCGGCCTCACGCCTGCCAACGTGGGCATTCTGGTGGGCGGATCACTGCTGCTGCTGGCGGGCTTCGGCTTCAAGGTTGCGCTGGCTCCCTTTCACCAGTGGACGCCTGACGTGTACGGCGGCGCTCCGACCAGCGTCAGCCTGTTTCTGAGTACGGTGGTCAAGGTGGCGGCCTTTGCCGGAATGCTGCGCGTGTTCGGCGGCGCACTGGCCGACGCCCCCGGCTGGTCTTCGGTGCTGCAAATTCTGACGGCGGCCACCCTGATCATCGGAAATACGGCAGCCCTCTTTCAGCGCAACTTCAAGCGGATGCTGGCCTACTCGGCCGTGGCCCACACGGGCTTTCTAGCGATGTGTCTGCTGGGAACCCCCCAGGCGGGCGGCGCGGCACTGGGATATTACCTGCTGGTCTATACCCTGATGACGGCGGCAGCTTTGGCGGTTGTGGCGGCCCTGCAACGCGATGAAATGGGCATGGAAATAGACGATCTGCGTGGCCTGTATTACCGCCATCCCGCCTACGCGGTGGCGCTGGCCGTGTGCCTCGCCTCGCTGGCGGGCCTGCCTCCCTTCGCCGGATTTTTCGGCAAGTATCTGGCGTTTCAGGCGGCCTTTCAGAACGGCTATGTGTGGCTGAGCGTGCTGGCGGCCCTGACCAGTGTGGCCGCGCTGATCTATTACCTGCGCCCCGGCATGCTGATGTTCATGCCTGACCGCACTCCGGCCCGCGAATACCCGCACGGCCAGCGCACTCCCACCAATTTTGCCGTCGTACTGGGCGTCTTGGGCGTCACGGTGCTGGGCATTTTGCCGAATATCTGGTACGGCTGGGTTCAGAATCCGGCCATCTGGCAGTTCCTGGCGGGAAGGTAGAGAGGGAGTGGGCAGTGGGTTGTAGGGTGTAGGACAAACCATCACAGAGCAGTGGGCCTTGAATTCAGCTCAAGGCCCACTGCTCTGGTTTTGTCGTTTCCTACAACCCACACCAGACAACCCACTCCCTACTCCTGCTGCTCCCGCTGATATTTCATTCGGTAGCGGCTGCGGCTGGCAGCCTCGATCAGTTCTACAGGCGTGCGAATATCAGGCGTGGTGGTGGCTCCGCCTACACTGGCCCGCAGCGGAATGTCCCGGTAAGCGATGGCATCGAGAGTGCGCTGCACGCGTTCGGTGATCACGGCCAGATCCATGTCGTCGGTATTGTCGAGCAGCACGGCAAATTCATCTGCACCCCACCTGAACACGACGTCGCCCCGGCGTTTGTGCGTCTGGATTCGGGCGGCGAGGTCCCTTAGCAGTTCATCTCCGGCATTTCGCCCGTAGGTGTCGTTGACCTTGCGGAAGCCGCTCAGATCCACCAGCAACAGGCCCAGCGGGCGTTCGGTCCGGGCGGCCCAGCGGTGTTCCACGGCGCGGGTAAAGGCGAGGCGGTTGCCCAGACCGGTCAGAGGGTCGAGCGTGCCGATATGCCGCAGATTCCACCAGCGTTCCAGGGCCACCAGCGCTGTACCCAGGATGGCTGCCAGCGAAATGGTTACGCCCGGTAGCAAGATATTGGCGAGCCACATTGGCAGCGCCAACGAAAGCGCCAGGAGCGCAATGCCGAACCCCCACAGCCCCCGTGCCAGCACAGCAACGCTGGCGGCCAGAACACAAAGCAACATGGTGAGCCACAGAGGAATGTGCTGAAACGGTGGACTGAGCAGACTGGAAACCGCCCGTGCCTGAAGCACTGCGCCGGAGACCACCTCGCCGGTCACGTCGCGCAGAGTCTGGCTGCCCAGACCACCATTGCCCAGTCCGGTGGCAGTCAGGCCGATCAGCACGACCCGGCCCTGAAGGTCGCTGTAACGGATATTGCCGTTGACCACATCGCGAAAAGACAGCACGGGAAGGCGTTGCAGGTCAGGGCGGCTGTAGCGCAGCACGCGTGGAGTGGTATCCAGCGGCACGTCGCGGCCTGCGATTACGGCTACCTGCCGTGCCAAACTCGGCACGAGTCTGCTCTGCGACGCGGCGCTGCCATTTTCCTGGTAAGCCGTCTGGAAAGACCGCACCACGCCGTTCGGGGTGATATTCAGTGCGCTGACGCCCGTGGGAGAACGCCACTCCGGATGAGCGGCGCTGTCTTCGCCCGGAGCGGTAGCAAGCACCACGTTTGGGCGGCTGAAGGCATCGGCCAGGCGCTGATCGTTGCTGGCAGGATCGCTGAGAATCACGTCTATACCGATGGCCCGCGCCCCGGCCTCATCCAATGTATTCAATGCCTGGCCGTACAGCTCGCGGGGCCAACTGTCGAGCCGCCCATAATCGCGCAGACTGGCGTCGTCGATGCCCACCACCACCACACGCTGATCGGCGGGACTGGGCAGGGCGCGGTTCAGGGCGTCCTGTAGACGCGTATTACTAGGGATGAGCAATGAGAGGGCCGCCGCGAGCACAGCCGCCGCCGGAACGGTATAGCGGGCCAATGACCGTTCAGGGGAGAGCGGCATGACTCTCGTTTCCGGCCTGATCCTGCACGCTGACCCGGATGGGAAGAGCAGGGTCAGCTACTGGCAGCAGCAGACTGAAACTGCCCTGCACGTGGCGGCTGTAGCTGAGGTTGCCCAGGGTAACGGTCAGAAGAGGTTGCGTCGTGCCCGCATCGGACACCTGCCCCGTCAGGGTCAAAATGCGGCCCTTGATGCTGACTCTCAGGCCACTGAGCGCAGGGGCAGTGCGGTCGAGGCGAATCCGGCGCGTTTGCATCGCAGTCTGACCAAAACGGGTGGCTTTGACCTGCACGGCATAGTCTCCTTCTGGCAGGGTGTCCTGTAGGCGCTCCAACTGGAACAGCCCCTGTGTCCCCGCTGCGGCACTCAGGTTCACGGTGCGTCCGGCAATGGTCGCGGTGACGGTCGCGTCAGGCAAGCTGTGGGCAGACAGGGCCAACTCACGCAGGCTGGCAGGCGTCGGGTCAAGTCTGAAGATCAGGGGCTGCGCCCGTTCTGCGTCACGGGCCAGGTTAAAGGCGTCGAGGGCATCGGGCGTCAGCGGTTCTACCTGACTGCCCTGCTGAATCTGCTGGCCCTGCGATACGGTGGCGTCCTGATCGCTGGGCAGCGCCACCTGTCCTTCAAAGACTTTGACGAGTCCACTGGCGTCTACCCGGAAGACCGTTCCGCGAACCGCCGTGCTGATCACAGGTGTGGTGATCTTGTATCCGCCCTGTCCCTTTTCCACCACATTCCAGGCACTGCCGCGCAGCAGTTGCAGGGTCACTTCTCGGCCCTGTGCAGTCTTGTCTATAGCGATCACGCTCAATTCGCTCTGCTCGGTCAGGCGCAGGTAGCCGCCGCCCGTGAACCCCACCTCGGCCCAGGCGTTGGTCTCAGTGGTCAGGCGCTCGCCCGCTGCCAGATCGTCGCCTATGGTGGCGTTCACGGGAGCAGCCTCACCCCGGAAAATCCGCACTCCGCCGCGTGTGGCTTCCACGGTGGCGGCCCCGGCCCCTCTGAACTGCGCTGCGTACCAGGGATCAGTTTCGCGGAAGGCACTGAGCTGCCCGGTTTTCAGTGCGATCTGTTGGCCCGCTTGCATATTGATGATGCGCGTGCCCAGTGCCACCCGGCCAGAGCCTCCGATTACCGCTACCCGCAGCGTGGAGCCGCCAGGAGCAAGATCGACGCGGACTCGTCCGCCGCCGTCTACAAACAGGTGGTTGCCCTGCACGTGTACCGTGACTGGCCCCTGCAAAAAGAACTGGCCTTCCAGCAGGTCGGCCTCTTCCTGGTAGGTTCTGAGTCTGGAGGCACTGCCCACCACGATCTGACCCGTCCCACTTTGCAAGACGGCCCGGCCTGTTCCGGTGCGGAGGCCCAGCGCGACGGAAGGAATACCCACCTGCGAGCGCCACAGATTGCCCGTTTCCTGAATCTCGACTCGCCCAGCCGTACCGCGCACCGTTAGAAAAGCCGCTGCCTGTGCCCCGACTGTGCCCAGGCCCAGAATGCCCCCCCACAGCGCAACTCCCAACAATCCAGCCGAGCGGCGGCCTGTCGGCGAAGCCTGAATTCGGAGGGCTTTGGGATGGAAAACGCTAGAGAACAACTTCACTCATCTAGTCTAAGCGAAGAATCTGACAATATTGCATCTGACTGCCAGAAATTTGACACCAAGGCCAATGGTCAGCGCGAACGGTGGGAGCGACTCTGGGCGGTATAGTGCAGGGCGTGCTTGTTGCTGTGCAGGATGCCATCAAAGAATATGGGCCGCTGACCGTGCTCTCAGACGTTACTTTTGCCGTTCAGCCCGGTGACCGCGTGGGGCTGGTCGGACGCAACGGCGCGGGCAAAAGTACGCTGCTGCGCCTGCTGACCGGCGAGATTACACCCGATGGGGGCATGGTGCGCCGCTCGCCGGGGGTGCGGGTACGGGCGCTGCGCCAGGACCCGGTGTTTCCCGACGGAGCTACGGTAGACACCGTACTGGACGCCGCCTTTCATGATCTGGATGCGCTGGAAGCCGAACTGGAAGCCGCCGCCGCCGCCATGAGCAGTGGCACCCCAGAAAGCGTGATGCACCATGAGGAAGTGCTGGAACACTATGTACGGCGCGGGGGATACGAGCGCCGCAGCCGCAAAGATGCGGTCACGCTGGCCTTCGGCTTCCGGGGCCGCGAAACCGATCTGGTGGCGGCCCTCAGCGGCGGCGAACGCACCCGCCTGGGGCTGGCGGCCCTGCTGGTCGAAAATCCCGATGTGCTGCTGCTGGACGAGCCGACCAACCACCTCGATATCGTGATGGTGGAATGGCTGGAAAGCTTTCTGGCCCGCTATCCGGGCGCGGTACTGGTCATCAGCCATGACCGGACCTTTCTGGACACCGTGACCCGCGAGACGGCGTACCTGCGCGGCGGCGGCCTGAAGGTGTACGCGGGCGGCTATACCGTCTTCCGCGAAAATCTGGACGCTGAACTGGAACGGCAGGCGGCGGCAGCGGCGCAGGATGCCAAACAGGTGGCCGCCCTGCAAAGCAGCGCAGACCGCATGAAAATCTGGGGGCTGGGCATGAGCAAGCTGGCCCGCCGTGCCAAAGCGATGCAGGCCCGCGTAGACCGGATGCAGGCCCGCGCCGCCGCCGCCCCGCCTGCCGCAGAGCGCACCACCCGCATCGTGTTTCATGCGCCCGAAAGCGGAGATGTGGTGCTGGACGCCCGCCACGTCACGCGCCGGATAGAAGGCAGGCACGGCCCGCGCACCCTCTTTGAAGACGTGAATGTGCAGTTGCGCCGGGGCGAGCGTGTGGCGATTATTGGGCGCAACGGAGCAGGCAAAACCACGCTGTTGAGGGCGTTGTTGGGCCTCGACCCCAGCAACGACCCCCGCGCCCGCGTGCTGACCGGGGCGCGGGTCACGGTGGGGTATTACGATCAGGCCCTGCGCGGCGTAGACCCCAACCAGACGCTGTACGACGTGGCCCGCGAATACGTCTCCAAAGATCCCGAAGCCCACGATCTGCTTGGAACCTTCATGTTTCCTTACGATCAGCACGACAAGAAGGCCAAGATCTTATCCGGCGGCGAGCGGGCGCGGCTGGCCCTGCTGAAGCTGGCGCAGGAAGATCACAACCTCCTGGTGATGGACGAGCCGACCAACCACCTGGACATGGAGATGGTCGAATCGTTGGAAGAAGCCCTGACCGCCTTTACGGGCACCCTGATCATGGTCAGCCATGACCGCGCCTTTATTGAAGGCCTGGCTGACCGAATCTGGTTGATCGAAGACGGCATCTTCTATGAATATCCCGGCTGGGCCGACTACAAAGCCAAGCATAAGCCCGCCGTGGCCGAAGCTCCGGTGGTGGTCGCGGCCCCCAAACCCGCCCCCGCCAAAGGCAAGGGCCTGTGGCACCTCAAGCGCCAGGTGGAAGTGCTGGAAGCCGAGATTGGCCGCCTGGAAGCCCACCTGATGGACGCCCAGAATGCCCTGCATGCAGCGGGCGCAGGGGCTGACTACGCCGCGCTGGGACAGGCTGCCCATAACCTGGAGGCCGAGCTGGAAGCCAAAATGGCCGAATGGGGAGACAAGCAGGCGGAAGTCGAGGCCAAGGGGGGCTAAAGCAAAAGCGGATTCGCCTTCAGACCACGATCCGCTTGAAGTCCCCGTCCTCATCCACTGCCGACAGTTGCCCGTAGGCCAGTTCGCGGGCCACCACTTCGGCCATGTCGCGGCCCAAGTCTGCGGCGCTGCGCTGTTCTGTTTCCAGCGGCTCGGCCACCACGTCAAAGCCGCGAAGGGCATCTTGGTCCTGGTGGCGTACCTCGATTTGCAGCTTGCCGTCCATCACTTCATGCGTCAGGCTCAGGCCTTCGCGGGGGTCGGGGGTATAGGCCGCCTGAAATGCAGCCAGAACATCTTGAAGATTCATAGATGCAGTCTGGCGCAGCGGCGGCGTTGGCGGCCTTTAGGGAGTCTTGACAGCTTCTGAGGAGGTCGCCGTTCATGTTGGGATGAACCGAGTGGGGCGACTTGCAGAGCTGCACAGCAGAGGGGCGAAGAAAGTACGCCGTGGTGGAAATGGAGCTTTATCCCAACCGACAGGATAAAGCGGCTGGGTCAACTGGGACGTACTTGACGAATGATGCCTGTAGACGGTTGAGCGGGCGTGCAGATAAAAGGGTTTTCCAGATCGGTATTGTCCACGACCACACCTGCCCACTTCTCGGGCTGAGCTTCCTGAAAGTACAAGCGGTTGCCTTCTACATAACGGCGGTTGCTCTCAGCATCGGGGTCGGGCGAGCCGTAGCCGGGGCCACGCGCCGCCCCACGCGGCACAGACACGGCGAAGTCTACGCGCAGGAAGACGGAATCATCCCAAACATCACGGAGTTCGGGGCGGTGCAAAAATAGCCCATCCACGATCAGGATGCTGCCGAGTTCTGCCTGCTGCATGGGCAGATTCAGCCGCTGGTGTGTATTCACATCAAAAATGGCGGTTCTGTAACGCAGGGTTCCGCCCTCCCTCAGCGGATCGAGCAGGCCAGAGCGGAGCGCCGCGTAGTTGTAGGAATCATGGTAGAACCCCTCGGGCGAGGTGCGGCCCAGGCGGTAGCGCACGGCACGCGTATGGTGAAAGCCGTCCACGCTGGCCCGGATGACCGAGCGCCCCTGCGCCCTCAACAGCCCGGCCAGTTCATCGGCAAAGGTGGTTTTGCCTGCCCCGTCCACGCCGTCTACCGCCACCCGCAGCACAGGCCGCGCCGGAAGCTCCTGCCACCGCTGGGCCAGGCTCAGCAGCAGGCTCTGGCGCGTTGCCAGTTGGCCCGCACTCAAAGTTTCAAATCTCCCTTCTCCGTCACGTTCAGCCCCTGCGCCACTTCCCGCGAGGTCTGCTGGCGTTCGCGGTCCAAGTAGGTCTGGGCGTGGCTCACCTCACGGTCAAGCACCGAGATGGTGTCCTTGAAGCGTTCCAGCGCCTGCGTGCGGTAGGTGCTGATGGCGTCCAGTGCGCCGTACACGTCGCGGAAGGCGGCCTGAATGATCTGGGGGTCCACGGTGGCGCTGCCCGCCTGTTTCTGGATTTCGGTGGATTGCTGCTTGAGCAGGGCGGCGGTGCTGCCGATCATGCGCCCGGTGGTGTCGTTGAGCGCGGTCACTTGCCCCAACACGGCCTGCTGCGTGCCCAACGCCTGCGCCACCATGATGGCGGTTCGCAGGGCGCTGACGGTGGTGGTGCTGGCGCGGTCTACGCCTTTAATCAGTTCCATGTTGTTGCGCCGCACCAGATCCAGCGCGAGGTAGCCCTGAATCCCCACCGCCAGTTGGGTCAGCAGGTCGGTGACGCGTTGGCGCACGGCAAACAGCAACTCTTCCCGCACGATGCGGGCCTTGTCGGGGTCGGCGGCTTCCAGCGTGGTCAGGCGGGCGGTCAGGGCGTCGTCCACCGATTTGCCCACATGCGCGTATTGCCGCAGCTTCTGCATCGTTTCCCAGAGGTGGACCTTCTCGGTTTCGATGCTGGCGTTGTCGCGCCGCAGCTCATCCTGAGAGCGGTACAGGGCTTCCAGAATCGCATTCAGATGAGACTGGGCGCTCTGATACCTGTCCATCGCGTTCTGGGCCTTGCGTCCACCCGGTAGCTTGCCTAAAAAGCCGCGCACGGTGGGTGTGCGCGAGGGATCGAGGTCTTCCACGGTGCGCCGCAGATCGGTCAGGCCGCGCAAAATATCGCTGCCCTCGGCCAGGGCCCCGGCTTTGGAGGCCCGCAGGGGACGTTCCATCATGCGGCTGGAGACCTGCGCCGCCGCCCGCTGCTCCTGTGCGCCCAGTTCATGTACGGCGTCCAGCTTGCGCTTGAAGGTGTCGCTGTGCGTGCCCGCCGACAGCACATCTTCTACAAAAGCGCGGGCCAGCGTGTCCAGCCGGGCGCGGTCTTCGGCAGAGAGCGGCACCATATCGGGGGCGTCGTTCGCGCCAACCTGCGGCACGGAGGCAGGTACGCTCAGGCCTTCGGGTGGGGTCAGCGGCGAGAGGGGGCCGGATTTATCGCTCATGCATCCCAGTACGCACCCAAACAGGTGTGGGTTGCATCGGGCGAAAGGTGGAGGCAGGGCGCGGCTCCGCTTCAGCCGTGATCCATGAAAAGAGCAGGGGAGAGGAATGACCCTCTGACCCCTGCCGTTGTTTCCTTCTCTAGGTTCAGTTCAGCGTGACTTTCACATCGGCTGGGCGGATCAGCAGCCCCGCGCCCTTGAAGACCGAACGAATGGTGTACTGGCCTGCGGGAAGAGGCTGACCCGCCGCATTCTTGCCGTCCCAGCGCACGCTCAGCACATTGGCCGTTTCGCCTGCTGCGGCGCGGGTCATGACCAGTTGCAGGGTGCAGATGGCATTTTGAGGGTCGGGACGCACCACGCTGCCTGCCGCGTTCAGAACCTCGAAACGCAGGTCGCATGCGCCGTGGTCGATGCTGATTTCATTCGTGCCCGTGTTGGTCAGTTGCAGGGTCCAGACGCCGGGTTCACCGCCGCTTTTGAGGGTGCTGGGGCCAGCCAACACCGCGCGGTAAGGCTGTGCCAGCGGGTTGCCCGTGGTAGGCAGGGTCGTCGGTGTGCTGACGGTAGGCGTACTCGGTGCCGTGGGCGTGCTTGGGGCAGGAGTGACCGGGGTAGTGGGCGCAGTGGCGGGCGGCGCGGTGCGCGTGGGCGGCAGGGCCGGAATATCTTTGATGTCGATGGCCTGCCCTACGCCAGCAGAGAACGCAGCGCAGGAGAGAGCCAGCATGGTCAACAGTCGTGCAGGGGTTCTTTTCAGCATAGTTCTACCTTGCACCCTGCCGCCTGACGCCGGGTGAGGCTGGGTAAACGTGGCCGTCAGGTTCGGACCTGCGTGCTTACGCCCCTTAGCCGATGCCGCCCCCGCCGTGCTCCCCGTATACTCCGGGGCATGATCGACGCGGCCCAGATAGACCACCTCGCGCAGCTTGCCCGCTTGCAACTGACCCCCGAAGAACGCCAGACCATGCAGGACGACCTGAATTCCATCCTCGGGTATTTCGAGCAGCTCAGCGCCGTGGACACTGGAGGCGTGGCCGAAATGCAGCGCCCCGTGAATCTGGTCAACGTGCTGCGCGACGACGTGCCCGCAGAAGCCTTTGACGTGTCGGTGGTGGCGGCCCTCGCCCCCGAAATGCAGGACCATTTTATTCGTGTGCCGCGCACCGTGGAGCAAGACTGATGCTTGACCTGAAATTTATCCGTGAAAACGCCGGGGCCGTGAAGCACGCCATTGCCGTGAAGGGCGTGACGCTGGATCTGGATGATCTTTTGCAGGTGGACCGCGAGTTGCTGGAACTCAAGCAGCGCGTGGAAGCCATGCAGGCCGAGCGCAACGCCAACGCCAGATTGGTGCCCAAAGCCACCCCCGACGAGCGCCCCGCCCTGATCCAGAAGGGCAAGGATCTGGGCGAGGAACTCAAGGCGCTGGAACCGCAACTCCGCGCTCACGAAGACATGCTGCGGCAATTGCTGCTGCGCGTGCCAAACATTCCCCACGAGTCGGTGCCGGTGGGCCGCGACGATTCCGAGAATGTGGAACTTCGCCGCGAAGGAGCCTTGCCGCACTTCGATTTCACGCCGCTGGATCATGTGGAATTGCTGGAGCGGCACGGCTGGGCCGACCCCGAGCGCGTGGCCCGAGTCAGCGGCAGCCGCAGCTATCTGCTGAAGGGCGACGCGGCGATGCTGGAAATGGCCGTTCTGACCTTCACCATGAATTTTCTGGCGGCCAGAGGGTTCACGCCCCTGACCACCAGCGCCCTCGTGCGGCCCGAAACCTTCGTGGGCAGCGGCCATTTTCCGGGCGGCGAGGATCAGGTCTACAAGATAGAAGGCAGCGACATGATGCTGGCTGGAACTGCCGAAGTGCCCGTCAATAGCCTGTACGCGGGCGAGCAGTTGCCGCTTGAGGCGCTTCCGATGGCGTTCGCGGCCCTCAGCGCTGCCTTCCGCAGTGAGGCGGGCAGCGCGGGGCGCGATGTGCGCGGGCTGATCCGGGTTCACGAGTTCCGTAAAGTTGAGCAGTACGTGCTGTGCCGCGCCGATGAGACAGAGGCGATGCGCTGGTTTGAGGCGATTCTGGCGAACGCCGAAGCCCTGCTGACCGCACTGGAACTGCCCTACCGGGTGGTTCAGAACTGCACGGGCGACATGGGCGCGGGCAAGGTGCTGATGTACGACATAGAAACATGGGTGCCCAGCGAGCAGATTTACCGCGAAACGCATTCCTGCTCGTACCTCGGAGATTGGCAGGCCCGCCGGACCGGACTGCGTTACCGCGACGAACACGGCAAACTGGTCTTCGCCCATACCCTCAACAACACGGGCATCGCCTCGCCGCGCATCTTGGTTCCCTTGTTGGAAAACCACCAGCAGGCCGACGGAACCATCCGCGTGCCCGCTGCCCTGCGCCCCTATCTGGGCGGGCGCGAGGTGCTGGGGCAGCCCGTCGTGGCGGCGGCTCCAGTCTCCTAACCGTTACTCGGGGCACGACAACCACCACGCGCAGGGGGCAGAATGCGGCCAATGCAAGCTGCCCCTGCTCCTGTCCTCCGTTCTCTGGTCACGGGGCATCCGCCCTACCGCGTGTCTCAGGCCGACATCCGTGAAGCTGCCCGTACCCTCTTTCCGCGCATGGCGGCCCGCCGGGGCATGCTGGACGTGTTCGGCAACGCGCAGATCGAGTCCCGTGCGCTGGCCCGCCCGCTGGAATGGTATCTGCACTCACGCGGTCTGGGCGAAAAAAACGCCGTCTTTATCGAGGAAGCCCGCGCCCTGACCGTTCGGCTGGCGCGGGAAGCCTTGGCGCGGGCCGAAGTTGCTCCAGCCGACTTAGATGCCGTGCTGGTCGTCAATACCAGCGGCCTGAGTACGCCCAGTCTGGATGCCCACCTGATTGACGCTCTGGGCCTGAACCGCCATGCCGTGCGCCTGCCCGTGTGGGGGTTGGGCTGTGCGGGCGGCGCGGCGGGTTTGGCGCGGGCCGCCGATCTGGTGCGGGCGGGCTTCCGGCGCGTGCTGCTGGTGGCCGTGGAACTGTGCAGCCTCACGCTGGTTCGGGGCGACGAATCCCAGAGCAATTTCGTGGGCACAGCCCTGTTTGCCGATGGCGGCGCGGCGCTGGTGGTCACGGCGGCAGACGTGCCCGGCCCCGCGCCTCTGGTCGCCCTTCACGGTGCGTATTCCACCCTGATCGAAGATTCCGCCGACATCATGGGCTGGGACATCGTGGATGAAGGTCTGAAAGTGCGTTTCAGCCGCGATATTCCGGCGCTGGTGCGCTCCATGATGAAGCAGAATGTGGCCGAAGCGTTGGCAACTCAGGACTGGAATCCCGACGATCTAACCTACGTGGTGCATCCCGGCGGCGTGAAGGTGGTGGCCGCCTACGAGGAAGCCCTCAGCCTCGGCGCAGGCACACTGGACGCCAGCCGCCGCGTGCTGGCCGCGCACGGCAACATGAGCAGCGTCACCGTGCTGTTCGTTTTAGAGGAAGTCCTGAAGAGCCACCCAACCGGGCGCGGCCTCCTGAGTGCGATGGGGCCGGGGTTCAGCGCCGAACATGTCCTGCTGGCGTTCTGATACGGATTCCGATTAAACACCGTGCTTTTTGGTGTTTAATCCGAGCAGAGCGAGTGGGAAAAGAGACGGATTCCGGGACTTGCAAAGCTGCGAAGCAGAGATGGACGGACAGGCGGTGGGGTTCCGACTGTACGGGAATCATACGGAATCCGTATGACCTGTCCTGCCTCAATTCGACTCCTACACTTCACCGATTTTGTTGCGGCAGATTGGTATTCGGATTGGTCACTTCATCCGGTAACTGATCGACCTGCCTGGCTTTTTCGGCCATACCCGTATCCTGCACCTTCTTAAGGTCGTGCAGATCAGAGGTGTCTTTGCTGCCGCCCTCGGGATGACGGGCAGGCGGGACGGCTTTGGTAGAATCGTCGCTCATGGGCAAACCTCCAGCGTTCGGGTGAGGGCAACAATCAGGTGATGGGAGAGATGTCCCAGCCTACGCGCTTTTTCGGGCCTTTCTCCCGCGCCTTAAGACCTGCTCAAGCCACCAGTCCTCTCATCTTACTGTTGTCTCTAAAGGGGTAACGCCGTCTCTGTGCGGGGAACGGGTGCCGTGCTGTGCGTGAAAGACTATGATAGAGGGCGTCGAGATGACCTGCCGGGTGGCAACACCGGGCGTGCAAGATAGCCTGAACCCAAGATCGGGTTTTCAGAGAGGAGATACGAGCATGGCGATGAATCTTTTCGGTGCGCGGGACACGCTGGCTACACGGGCCGGACAAAAACTCTATTTTTATAACCTCAACAAGCTTCAGGATCAGGGCTTCGATATCAGCAAGCTTCCGGTCAGCGTAAAAGTGCTGCTGGAAAGCGTGCTGCGCGAGGCCAACGATTATGACGTGCGTCAGGAAGACGTGCGTACCGTGGCTGGCTGGAAGGCCGTCAACGAAGAAGTCGAAATTCCCTTCAAGCCTGCCCGCGTGATTTTGCAGGACTTCACAGGCGTGCCTGCCGTGGTGGATCTGGCGGCCATGCGGAGCGCGATGGTGGCCCTCGGCGGCGATCCCAACAAGATCAACCCCCTGATTCCGGTGGATCTGGTCATCGATCACTCGGTGCAGGTCGATGAATTCGGCACCGATTTTGCGCTTGCCAACAACATGGCACTGGAATTCGAGCGCAACCGCGAACGCTACGAGTTCCTGCGCTGGGGCCAGCAGGCCTTCGACAACTTCGGTGTCGTGCCGCCCGCATCGGGCATCGTGCATCAGGTCAACCTCGAATACCTCGCCAAAGGCGTGCAGAGCCGCCCCGAAGACGACGGCATTGTCGTGTACCCCGATTCCCTCGTGGGCACCGATTCTCACACCACCATGATCAACGGCCTCGGCATCGTGGGCTGGGGCGTGGGCGGCATTGAGGCTGAAGCCGTGATGCTAGGCCAGCCGATCTACATGCTGATGCCCGAAGTCGTGGGCTTCAAGGTCACGGGCGCGATGCCCGAAGGCGCAACCGCCACCGACCTTGCCCTGCGCGTGACCGAGATGCTGCGTGCAGCGGGTGTGGTGGGCAAATTCGTGGAGTTCTTTGGCCCCGGCCTGAGCAATATGACGCTGCCTGACCGCGCCACGATTGCCAACATGGCCCCCGAATACGGCGCGACGATGGGCTTTTTCCCGGTAGACGACGAGGCGCTGCGTTACCTGCGCCGCACCGGACGCCTTGAAGACGAGATCGAATTGGTGGAGACGTACTACAAGGCTCAGGGCATGTTCCGCACCGACGAAACGCCCGACCCCATCTTTACCAGCAACATCGAACTCGACCTCGGTACGATTGTTCCCAGTCTGGCCGGACCCAAGCGCCCGCAGGACCGCGTGAACCTCGACGGCATGCACACCGTGTTTGCCGAAGCCCTCACCGCGCCTGTGAAGGCCCGTGGCTTTGAGCTGACCCCCGAGCAACTGGGCGCACAGGGCACCATCGGCGGCACCGACATCCAGATCGGTCACGGTGCGGTTACGCTGGCATCCATTACCTCCTGCACCAACACCAGCAACCCCAGCGTGCTGATCGCCGCCGGACTGGTCGCCAAGAAAGCCGTGGAAAAGGGCCTGAAGTCCAAGCCCTGGGTCAAGACCTCTCTGGCCCCCGGCAGCCGCGTCGTCACCGAATATCTGGAAATGGCAGGCCTGCAGAGCTACCTTGACCAGATCGGCTTCAACACGGTGGGTTACGGCTGCATGACCTGCATCGGCAACTCTGGCCCGCTGCCCGAACCCGTGGTGCAGGCCATCACCGAGGGCGATCTGGTGGTCGCGTCGGTGCTGTCGGGCAACCGCAACTTTGAAGGCCGCGTGAACCCCCACATCCGCGCCAACTACCTCGCCTCGCCCCCGTTGGTGGTGGCGTACGCGCTGGCCGGAACCGTGGTCAATGACATCGTGAACGATCCTATCGGCCACGATCAGGCCGGACAGCCCGTGTATCTGCGCGATATCTGGCCCAGCAATGCCGAAATTCAGGCCATCATGGACCGGGCCATCAACGCCGAGATGTTCAAGAAGGTCTATGACGGCATCGAGAAGAGCAACGCCGACTGGAACGCTATTCCGGTCAGCGAGGGTGCCCTGTACAACTGGAACGCCGATTCCACCTACATCCAGAACCCACCCTTCTTCGAGAATCTGGCGGGTGGCCCCAGCGAAGTCGTGAGCATCGAAGGTGCCCGCGCTCTGGTGAAGGTCGGAGATAGCGTGACCACCGACCACATCAGCCCCGCAGGCAGCTTCAAGGCCGATACGCCCGCAGGCAAGTTCCTGATCGAAAACGGCATCGCGCCCAAGGATTTCAACTCCTACGGTTCTCGCCGTGGCAATGACCGCGTGATGACTCGCGGCACCTTTGCCAACATCCGCCTGAAGAACCAGTTGGCCCCCGGCACCGAAGGCGGCTTTACCACCGACTACACCACCGGACAGGTCAGCTCCATCTATGACGCTTCTCAGAACTACAAGGCCAGCAATATTCCGCTGGTGGTTCTGGCAGGCAAGGATTACGGCATGGGCAGCAGCCGTGACTGGGCCGCCAAAGGCACCTTCCTCTTGGGCGTCAAGGCTGTGCTGGCCGAGAGCTTCGAGCGTATTCACCGCTCCAACCTCGTGGGCATGGGCGTGCTGCCGCTGCAATACAAGAACGGCGAAAGCGCCGACTCCCTGGGCATCACGGGCGACGAAACCTTCGACGTGCTGCTTCCCGGCGATCTGAAGCCCCGTCAGGATGTCAGCCTGCGCGTGACCAAAGACGGCCAGAGCCGCATCGTGACCGTGCAGTGCCGCATCGATACACCCGTCGAAATCGACTACTACAAGAACGGCGGCATCCTGCAAACCGTCTTGCGGAGCATTCTGGCAAAGGGTGAAGTCGCTCAGGCGTAAGCCTAGAAACTACACTCGCTAACCAGAGGGGGCCGATTCGTTTACAGAATCGGCCCCTTTCTTTGCAATTGGGGAAAATTACAAATCCACGCCTTTATAGATTTCGTTCAAGCTGAGTTGGATATCAACACAGGGCAGCTTGACTCTGCTTTGCACCGTCTCCTGTGTCCAACCATTGGGCAACTGCCTGTAAAATTCGGCGGCCTGATGTTCGTTGTCTACCAAAACGCATCTCTGTAAGCTGGGAAGTCGTAGATAGTCTTTGAGCCTTCTTACTCAGTCAGTGTTCTGAGGGCGGGATCGCTTATGGGCCTATGGTACGCCTGCCACAACATGGCAACAGAGCAAAACGAGAGCAAAAAACGCCGCTTCCAACTCCGGGAAGCGGCGCTCAGTTTCGGGGATCAGCCCTTGTGTACGCGCTCGGGTGCGGGTTCTGGCTGTGGATTCTGGAACCAGTGCAGCATCAGGCCCAAGACCACGAGGCTGTACAGGCTCAGGAGGGTAAACAGGGCCATGCCCGGCTGAATTCTGTGGGCGTAAGCGCCGACGAGCTGCATCAAAATTAGCACCAGCAGTACGCGGGGGCGTCGTTCGGGAAAACGGGTATAGGCATAGATGCCTGCGATGACGCTGAACAGCAGGGGCAACGCGAGGGCATTAAGCATCTCTTGATCCATGCCTCATTTTGCGGCGTTGACTGTTCCAAGAACGTCACAAAAAAACCGGTTCTTTAGACAAGTTCTTAATCTCTCTGTGAAGATGTGGAATAAATCACTTCAACTGATAGTGCTGAAGCTTTTCAGGATCAAGAACATGGTTCCTGAGGGCTGCCACATCCAGCCAGCCCTCTTCAAAAGCAATCGGTTGATCCAACAGGTCGTCCTGTAATTTCAGCACAAAACTGAGTTCGCAGGGTTCCGTGACCTCGGCCCGCGTGGACAGCAGGGCGGCGTGAACCGTGCCCAGGCCCGTGCTGGCCTGCGATCCCACCATGCCGCGTTTGCCTGCCGCCGCCGCCGCCCCCAACATGGCAAGGCCATCGGTAAAGCCGTTGCGGGCAGTTTTCACGTTCAGAATGTCGAAGGTGTCGAAGTCCAGCTCGCGGGTCAGGTCGGCGGGGGTAAAGCAGGAATCGTCGGCCACGATGGGCAGCAGGGCGCGGGCGTGTAACTCTACCCGTGCCCGGAGGTCACGCACGGGCAACGGCTCTTCCACATAGGTCAGGCCCGCTTCCCGCATGGCGGCCAGGGCGGTGGGGGCAAGCTCGGGCGTCAGCGTTTCGTTGCTGTCAGCATAGAGCTGCACCGCGTCTCCGAAGGCGGCCCGCAAGTCCCGAATGACGCTCAGATCACGGGCATGGTCGCGGCCCACCTTCACCTTCAGGCAGCGCACGCCCGCCGATACCACCCGTTCGGCTTCTGCCAGCATTCCAGCGGGAGTATCTATGCCCAGAATGAAGCTGACCCGCACACGGGTCTTTGGCCCCAGCAACGTTTCAAACAGCGTTTGCCCGTCTGCCTTTGCCCGCGCATCCCACAGCGCCATATCCAGTGCGCCGCGTGCGGTGTGGTTGTTGGTGACACTGTTTCTGACCCGGTTCAGGGCGGCGGTATCGGCAATGGGCAGGCCGATCAGGGCGGGCGAGAGGTGGGCCAGGATGGCGACCACGCTGCCCGGAGTTTCGCCGTAGATGGTCGGGCGGGGCGGGGCTTCGGCCCATCCAACGGTGCCGTCGTCCAAGGTCACGCGCACCAGCACATGCTCGGCGGCACTCAGGGCCGAATGTGCGCCCCACGCCAGCGCCGAGGTCAGGGGCAGGCGGTACGGAATGCCCTCGATGCTGGCAATCTTGGCCGTGCTGCTCATGCCTGTGCTCCGGCCCAGGCCACGACTCTGGCAGCCACCCCTGCCGGATCGAGGGCCACCGTATCCAGCACCAGCGCCCGCTCTGGCGGCAGGGTTCGCAGGAACTGTTCGGCGGCTCGCGGGTCATAGTTGCGCCGCTCGGACACCACGATTTTCACCTTGGCAAGAATGTCGGCGGCGGTAAAGCCCTCATGGGTCAACGCCGCCAGTTGTTCCAGTTCAGCGGCTGTGAACACGTCCTGCACGCCCCGGAGTTCACTGAGCATTCGCCCTAAATCCTGCCCGGTGCTGCCTCCGACCTGATCGAAGGCGTCGGCGCGGCCCAGCAATCGGCGTACCCGTACCAGATCCGGTGCGCCCAGCGCCACGAATCGCCAAGCCGGAAAGTGGCTGGCGGCGTGCTGAACTTCCTCCAGCCCGCGCAGGCCGTCAAATACAGGTTGCTGACCCCAGTGCCGGGTATCGGCCAAAACGGTGCCCAGCGCGTGGGCCATGCCACCGGGATGCTCGGCGCGGTACTCGGCGGTCAGGCGAAAGCGTTCTTCGCGGTCAGAGACGGGGCCGCCTGAACGGGGCCAGATCATCACGGCGTCGGTGATTTCGCGGCGGTCCGGCAGAACCTTCATTCCCGTAGTTGCCGATTGGAGGACCGTCAGCGCCGTACTCTTGCCCACGCCCGTCACCCCCACCAGCACCGTGAGCGCCATTTCCGAAAGGCGAGCTTCGTGGGGAGCAGGGTCGGGGGCAGCACGCAAAAAAGGCAGAGTCACAGGCACATTCACCCTTTCAGGCTAGCGCCCCAGCCTGACCCGGTCCCCGCCGATGTAAAGACTGGCACAAGATTGGGTCAAGTGGCCGTAAGTATCCGCCATGCACAGTTGCACTCACCGCTTTCTAGACTCTGAATCGGAGGCAACTATGGCAAGGTTACAAGGCGAAAAGGGTGGCGGCGGCGGTACGATTCTGCTTGTTATTCTAATTTTGGTGGTGCTGTTCCTGCTGGCCTACTTTCTTTATCTCAAGCCCCAGGGCATTCTGAATCTCGGTTTTTAAGGCGTGCTTAGAGGTTTGGCCTGACAGGTTCAGGCTGACCTGATCGCCGTCTTAACGTTTCTGGCCCGGTCTATTTGGCCCCACCTTCCACGTCTATAGCTTCAGGAGTCCACCATGATTAAAGGCAAAGACATTCTCGGACGCAATATTGTTGCCATCAGCACGGGCGAGCGCGTCGAAAGCGTGCGCGACGTGATTTTCGACCATCAGGGCAATCAGGTCCTGGGCCTGCTCGTCGATGAAGGCGGCTGGTTCCACGCTGCAAAAGCTGTGCCCTTCGAAAAAATCCGTTCGTTCGGGGAAGACGTCATCATGATCAGCAGCCCCGATGACGTGACCGGCACGCGCGAGGATGGCCGCCTGTCTGATGCGCTGAGCAGCGACGTGAGCCTGATCGGGATGACTCTGTTGACCACCGACGGCCAGAACCTCGGCAAGATTGCAGATGTGTTTTTTGATGAAAGTACCGGGTATGTGGAAGGGTACGAAGCTACGGGTGGCCTGTTTGCTGACCTGAGCAGCGGGAGAACCTTTGTGCCCACGCCTGAAAGCGTGCAGATCGGTACCGACGCGGCCATCGTGCCCGTCAGTGTGGCCGCCGCCATGCAGGAAAGTGAAGCGGGTGGGTTGCAGGGCGCACTCCAGTCGGCGGGCCAGAGCATCAGTGGCGTCTACCAGAACGCTGCTGAGGGTGTGAAGGGCGCGTACGAGAACATCTCGGAAGCCACCAAAGAGCGCCAGAAAGAGTACTCGGTGGGCAAGACGGCAGGCGGCGACATTACGCTGGAAGACGGCACCGTGATCGTGCACAAGGGCGACACCATCACCGAGGAACAGGTCACGGCAGCCGAGGCCGCAGGCAAGTTGGGCGCACTGGCAACCGCAGCCACGGGCGGCGTGCTGGCCGGAGCGTACGATACGGCCAAGGAGCGCGTGCAGGGCGGCGTGGAAGACATGCGAACTGTCACTGCCGAGCGCCAACTGGCCTACGTGGTGGGCAAAACCGCTGGCAGCGACGTGACCACCGATACCGGCGAAGTGATCGTGCATAAAGGCGTGACCATTACCCCTTTCCAGGCTGAACGCGCCCAGCAGACCGGCAAATTGGCTGCGCTGACGGCAGCGGCCACGGGCGGCTCTCTGTCTGACAGCGTGCAGGACCTCCGCGAGCGCCGGGAAATGGATCCCAACTCGCTGGAAGCCACCATTGGCCGCCGCGTGAAAACCGACGTGCGTGCCCCCAGTGGAAGCCTCGTGGCTGCGCAGGGCCAGATTGTGACCCCTGCTCTGGCCGAACGTGCCCGTCACCTGAACGCCGAAGCTGCCCTTATTGCGGCGACCACCGGAGCCAAAGCCACATCTGATGAGAATGCGGGTGCGGGCGCGGGTGCAGCCCTTGCAGGCGGCGTGGCAAGCGTCAGTGAAGGGGCCAGCAACCTGCTCGACAAGGCCAAGAGCTGGTTTGGCGAGAAGCGCGAGCAGACTGAAGAAGCCCTGGAAAACCGTCAGCAGGAGGCGCAGGAACAGAAAATCCGCGACGCACTGGGCCGCCCAGTGAACCGCGTGATTCTGGCCCCCGACGACTCCATCATCCTGAACATCGGTGAGATCGTGACCCATAAGGCCGTGGAAGCGGCCCGCAGCGGCGACGTTCTGGATATCTTGCTGGACAGCATCAGCAAGGAAACCGTGACCATCGACCCCCTCAGCGTCCGCCCGCACGAAACTGGATCGGCAGCGTTGGAAGGGCAGGGCGACCTGGGTGAGACAGGCGCAGCGCCCACCAACACGAACGATCCTCACCGGCCTATGTAAACCGGGCCATAGGCGATGGGCCATAAGTCCAGAGCCACAGAGAACAGAGGCAGCCCATATTTCAGGCTGCCTCTGTTGTTCTGTTCTTTATGGCCCAAAATCCATAGTCTTGCCTTCAGTTCCTGAAGATCACCTCTTCTCGCCCGAACGAACGCCGCGCAACGAGCGCCAGCACGAATGCTCCCAGCAGATTGGCAGCAATGGCGATCAGGACATTCGGGGCCGTGACAGTGCCGCGTACGGTGTCCAGAATGGCGAGCATGGAGCCGAACAGCGGGATGGCGTACAGGGCTGGCCCGGTGCTGAGAAAGTCGCTGAATTGCAGCAGCACGGCGGGAATGACGATGGCGAGACTGAGCGGCGTGACATAGGTCTGGGCTTCCTTGTAGGACCGGGCATAGATGCTGAGGGCAATCAGGACGGCGCTGATAAGCAGGGCTGCGCTGATGGCCGCACCGATCAGGGCCACCGCCGCGCCGAAGCCGAGGCTGAGCTGACCCCCAAAGGCCTGCGACAATTCCGCACTGCTGGCCGACTGCCCCCGCTGCAACCAGGCCGCGACAATGCCGCTGGCGAGAAATCCTATAACGCTGAAGCACGCGCTGGTCAGGGCGGTCAGGGTGGTTGCCAGCAGTTTTCCGGCCACGACTTCACCCCGCCGCACGGGGGAGACCAGCAGGCTTTCCAGTGTGCCGCGCTCCTTTTCGCCTGCGGTGGCGTCGAGCGCGGTTGCCATTGCCCCGGTCAGAATAAAGTTCAGCATCAGAAGGGGAATCAGGAAGGCCAGTTGGCCGCTGCGCTGCTGCTGGGGTGGGCTGGCATCGACAGGCTTGATCTGAACAGGCGTGAGGGTGTCGGCAGTCAGGCCCAGCGCGGTCAGGCGCTCCAACGTCAGCGTGCGGTTGTAGGCGTCTACCGTGTCCTGCACCTTGCCGTAGGCCCCGGTCTGGGCACGCAGGCTGGTCAGTTTGGCGTAGACCTCCAGTGTGCCGGTGCCGTCGCCTGCGCGGGCAGGAAGGGCAGCAGGCGCACGCAGGGCAGCTTCTACATCACCGTCTTCCACGGCGCGGCGCGGGTCGGTGATCGTCACGAGCGTCACGCCTGCCCGCAGCACCGAGCCATCGGGCGCTTTTTCATCGCGCTGAAGGGCGGCACGCAGGGCTGGGGGCAGGGTGCCCACCACCCCGACCTTCTGGCGTTCCTGCTGCTGGCCGCCCACAAATTTGCCCAGCAGTTGCGGCAGCCCCAGCGTAAACAGTGGAATCAGCAGCAGCGGAATCAGGACCGTGCCCATCAGGGTGCGGCGGTCACGCAGGGTTGCCAGCAGGTCGCGGACGGCCACGCGCCAGACCATGCCGGGGCGCAGGGCTTCAGAGCTGCGGCGGGGTGGTAGAGGTTCAGATGACATGGGCGGCTTCCTCCCTGGGTGTACCACGCAGAAGTGCGAAAAAAGCCCGTTCCAGATTGCGTTCCCCGGTGCGGGACAGAATGCCCTGCAAAGTATCTACGGTCACCAGTTTTCCTTCGTGCAAGATTGCCATCCGGTCACAGACCTCCTCGGCCTCGCTCATGACGTGGGTGGAATACACGGTCAGGCGGCCCGGAGCGCGGGTAGCGGCCACGAAATCCAGCAGGGTACGCCGCGCAAAAATATCGAGGCCGCTGGACGCCTCATCCAGAATCAACACGGCGGGATCGTGGATCACGGCACGCGCGATCACGACTTTCTGGCGCATCCCGGTGCTGTATTCGCCTGCCCGGACATCCAGCGTGCGGCCCAGTTCCAGGCGCGTATCGAGTTCGGCAATGCGGGCATCGGTCTGGCTGCGGCTCATGCCGTACAGCCCCGCAAAAGAGCGCAGTACCTCGCGGCCAGTCAGGCGGGCGGGCAGGCCCATGCCCCCGTTGACTACCCCCACCACACGCCGTACTGCTTCGGGATCGCGCTGCACGTCGTGGCCCGCCACCCTTGCAGTGCCCGAGGTGGGCGTGAGTAGAGTCGCCAGCAACCGGAGCAGCGTCGTTTTGCCTGCCCCGTTCGGTCCCAGCAGCCCGAAGACCTCGCCCTCATGGGCAGAGAGGGTCACATCCGAGAGAGCCGTGTGTTTTCCGTATGTTTTGGTGAGGTTCTGAATCTCAAGCATGGTCTTGTCCTCCTTCTGGATCGCTGAAAATCTCCTCGATAGGCCGCCCGAAGACCCGTGCCAGGCGAAAGGCGAGGGGCAAACTGGGGTCATATCGGCCCGTTTCCAGCGCATTTACGGTCTGACGGCTCACGTCCAGCGCGGCGGCAAGGTCGGCCTGAGTCCATTGACGCTCGGCCCGCAGGACCCGGATTCTGTTGTCCATACCCGCCGCCTACCCGCGTGCGTCGCGGCGGTACAGGGAGGCAGTCGCGGCATAAAACGTCGGGAGAGTGGCGCTCCGGGCAAGGGACTGCCAACAGACCGATGGACGAATGTTCGTGAAAAGAGAATCTGTGCCCAGTGCGCCGGAAATAGTCCAATCCATCAGGCCAGTCACCGAAACCATCCCATAGCTGGGGCTAACGCCACCGCCCCTCATCTGCCCCGCCCATCCCGTGCTGCCAGCGTGCAGCCGACCACGCCCCAGACGGTCATTCCGGCCAGATAAAGCACCCAGGGGGGCGTGTGAAAGTCCAGCATCGCCTCCAACGAGATGAGCATTCCGGCCAGTACCATGACCACCAGGAAGGCGATGCTGGCAGCGCGGGCATGGAGTTGCCGCCCATATTCGTCCATCTGCCGGATACTTAGCACGGTCATGACGGCAAAAAAGAGGGGCAGGGCTGCCAGCACGCCTGCGCCCAGGCCAGTGAAAACAGGAAGGTTCCGTGCCCGCCCGATGGCAGCGGCGATAGCGCCCAACAGGGCAACGCCGCCACCACCCCAGCCCATCCACAAGCTCAATCTGCTGACTCGGCGTTCCCGCGGTGTGGATTGAAATGGACCTTGAGAGTGAATCGGATTCATGTCAAGCCTCCTTGACATCGAGAGTAAAGTGAGCTTGACTTCGTGTCAAGTGTCTTTTACATAAGATGGCGTTTGGGCATTTGTTAAGCTTCGGGTCAGATGACGTGCAAAGGCGAGATGGCCTACGTTTCGTGGGGACTTAAACCGTTTAAGATGCGCCACCTTTTGTACGCGGCATTGCTGATTGGTGCCGATGCTGAAGGCCAACTTGCCTTTCGCTCATCCAATATGAGAGCGTACCTGTTACAATAGGAAAGTTGAGCTTGGCGACGTTCTTGTACTTGGTTCAAGATTGTCACGAAGTCCCTGGTCTCCCTGGCCCTGCTCTCTGGCACATCGTCTGCTGGCCCATGATCTGAAAGTTATTGTCTGTGCTGGGCCGTGAGTTTAAACCACCTGACCAAACGACTGAGTTTCGACCAATAAGTTTTCATTTCAGTGCCATTCATCGTTGACAAGCAGTTCCTAGAAATTGCTTCCCTGCTGCGGCGTTTCCGCAGTATCTCTGGAGGAGAGTGCATGTTTAACCCCCCTACCCTGGAAGACCTGCAAGAAACCCGCCGCGCCAATGAAAAGCTGGTGCTCAAAGCCCTCGAAAGCAAGCCTGAGTGGGTGGAAACCGAACTGGCCAAGACGACCAGCTTGGCCTTGTCTCACCTCCGCGCCGCGCTGGCGAGCCTGTTGGATCAGGGCCGCGTGCGTCGCCTGCCCGGAACCGGAACCCGTGCCGTGTACGGCCTGGCTGACCCTGGCTTGGCCGACGTGCCTGCCACGCCCCTGACCAGCGACGCCAAGAAAGTCCGCGATTATCTGGAAGGCCGCGCCGACAGCGCCCTGTACATGAGCGACCAGCTCCGTATGACCCGTGAAGACGTGATGACGGCCCTCAGCCTGCTGAACGCACACGGCATGATCACCTGCACCTTCGTGGGCAGCCTCGTGATTTTCCGTCTGAAGGAAACGCAGGCGCTGGGCCAGGAGCAGGCCGTTCCTGCGCCTACCACCAAGAAAAAGCAAGTCGCTTAAACCGGTTTCAGTTAAATCAGTTCCGGAAGTTGCCGCGTCCTCCCCTGTGGAAGCGCGGCAACTTCGCCTTTTGCTCAGCCCTGTTCACACTCTGCCCCTACACTGGCTCCATGCTCTCCCGCTCCTTTGCTCTGGCTGCGGCCCTGACGCTGTTGGCTCCGGCCCTCGGCGGTTGCCGTTACAACTTCGTGCCCCTCATTCCGCCTGAGGTGAAGGTGGATTTTCCGGCGCGGATTACGGGGGCGGCCCTGACCCGTAGCGGCGAACGGTTGACCCTGCAGGCCGCTTTGGAAGGGCGGTTCGATCCCGGTTATCTGAGTGTGGTGTGGTTTGACGGTGGCCGCGAATTGGGCCGCGACAGCGTGTATCTGGACGCTGAAACCCGCAAGGCCAGCTTTGTCCTGACGGCCCCCGATCCGGGCGCTTACCGTGCACTCCTGTCTTTTGGAGGCAATGTGCTGCGGCAGGTGGAATTGTATGAGGTGCAGCCATGACGCCCCATGAGCAGGAATGGCTTGGCGTGGTCGAATGGAGCGCGGGCACCCGCGAGCGCCTGATCTGGCGTGCCGGAAGGCTGGAACCCTACCGCACCGAACCTCTGCCCGCGCCCGTCAATTACGGTTGCCTGCCCGGTACCTTCAATCCTGCCGACGCTGCCGAGGTGGATGCCGTGTGGCTTGGGGTTCCTCTGGCGGTGGGCACGCAGATCACGGCCCGTCCCACTGGCCTGCTGCACCTGGCCGACAACGATCACAAGGTCATTTTCGGCACCCTGGAAGAAGGAGCTAGGGAGCTGCTGGCGTGGTTTCCGGCAGGCCGGGGGGCGACGTTGCTGGGGCCGCAGCAGGCACAAGACTGGCTGGAATCGCTGGTTGCTGCGCCTTCCAGTCCTGTGCCATAGGGCGAATTCGGGCCAGCACCCAGTTCAGTGCGTCGCTGCCCGGATAGGACACGGCGCTGTGATCCTCACGGGCTGACACGTAGGTCTGGATCCCTGCCGCGCTGCCGTCCAGGCGGGCATTGCGCGACAGATCGAAGAGGTAGTTGATCAGCAGGCCGCTGCCGTTCGTGCGGGCAGGGAGGCGCTTGCTCTGGACTTCCAGATTGACGGCCACATTGGGCCACACCACGTCCTTGGAAATCAGTGAACCTCTTGCCAGCAGGGGTACGCCCGGCACACTCAGGCTGTCGCAGGCGCTGATGGCACTGGGAAGGCCGTCCGGCGGCACTGGAAGCCCACGTATTCCCGCCGCGTGGTCGGCCCGCCAGGCAGTACAGATGCCGTCCAGATCGATCTGAAGCGCAAACGTCACCTCTGGATAGACGCGGGTGAGGTAATGCAGCCACGCTACCCCCTGCGAGTGCCCCAGCAGAACCACGCGTGGCGGCGTCGGCCCCTTCAGCCAACCGTTCTTCAGGCGCTCGAAGTCGGCCAGCAGTGCGCCGAAGCCCCGTTGGGGAGCTTGCACCTGCAACGAATCGAACTGTACCGCCGCATTGCTGGCGTATCCGGCCACCTGCACGGTGAGGCCTGCCGCCGCCACTGCATCGGCAACCGCGTCCAGGGTTCCCCGAGAACTCAGATAATCCCAGTTGTCGCGCGGAGCCGAGCAGGGCGGCCCGCAGCGACCCGAGACGCTCAGGATAACCACGTCCGGTGGGGGGCCAGCCAGATTCAGGGCCGCACTTCGCCCGGTGTGCACCGTGATAGGCGCACAGGCAGACAGGAGAAGCAGCAGGAAGAAGAAACGCAGGAGAACAAACATTCCGAACCAGTGTACGAGCAGGCAGGTTGGCTGGGGTCAGGCAGGAGAGGAGTGAGGGGTTGCGCTCAGATGAACTGTGTTGTCCTGAATTGCCCTGGAAAGGCTTATCAGGCGGCCCCCTCTGCTTTCCGTAACACCCTCCCACCCGCTGTCAGGACATATCGGCCTGTTCGTACCAAATAGCGAGACTCCGCGAGAATCATCCGACCCGCAGAGCTGTGCAGCAGAGCGAGGGACAAACGGTACGGGTTGGCGACGATGGACGACCCTGTCGGCGTTTTCCCGGATGTTCGGGAATCAAGACAAGTCCGTCTCAGTCGCCGTGTCTCCCGATGCCCGGTAAAGTTTGGCAGGCCGCCCTGCCAGCCCGTACTGATGATCCAGCTGAGCACGGCCAACCCGCACCAGATGTTCCAGATACCGCCAGGCAGTCACGCGGCTCAGGGCCACGCGGTCTCCTATTTCTTCTGCGCTGGTGGGCCGTCCCGTCACTTCCAGCGCCAGATAGACCCGTTCCAGCGTGTGTGGGTCGATGCCGCGTGGCAGGGCTTCGGCAGTGCTCGCGCTGATGCCCAGCAGGCGATCCAGACTGGCCTGATCCAGCCGGGGTGCAGGGGCGGCGGCGGGCGTATGGCGGGCGCGGTGGCGGGCCACCAGTTCGGCCAATCTTGCCCCCGTAAACGGCTTGATCAGGTAGTCGAAAGCGCCGTGCGCCAACGCCGTGCGGACACTGAATTCATCATCGGCGGCGGTAATCAGGGCGATGTCTGTGGTGCGGCCCTGCGTGCGCCAGTGCCTCAGCAGCCCCAGGCCACTGCCGTCGGGCAGATGGACATCCAGCAAGATGAGATCGGGGGAGAGGGCCTGTGCCAGTGCGTCACCCTGGGCGCAGGTGGCGGCGCTGCCCACCACATGCACGTCTGGATCGCGCTCCAGCAGATCCCGGTTCACGCGGGCTACCCGCAGATCATCCTCGACCAGCAGCACCCGCACCCGCGCACTCATAGCGGACGCCTCGGCGCACCCAGGTTGGCTGACGCGGTGGGTGAGAGGTGCGGCGCAGGCAGACTGACCTGAAAGACTGTATGCCCGCCCCGCCGGGTATGTTTGATCTGCCCACCGAGCGCCTGTACCCGTCCCAGCACGCCTGCCAGTCCGTAGCCCCGGCCCTCTCCCTTGCTGCTCGCGCCCCGGGTAAACAGCCGGGTCGCCAGGCCCGCCGCGACGCCGGGGCCGCTGTCTTCTACCTCTATCTGTGCGCCCTCCGGGTCTTCTCCGATCAGGACCGTGACCGCGCCAGGTTGCCCGGCCAGCGCCTCGAATGCGTTTTCGGTGAGGTTGCCCACTGCCGTGACCAGCGTATCGGCGTGCCGCTCCCACAGGGCCGAGAGGTTGCTGCCCTCGGCCACCTGAAAATCAATGCCCAGTTCCTGCGCCCGCTCGCGTTTTCCGGCCAACAGGGCCACCAGCCGGGGCACCTGCACATCCCGCAGCAGTTGCCGGAACTGGGCACCCTGCTCGATTTCTGCGTTCAGTACCCGCAGCGCCTCTTCGGGGCGGCCCAGTTGCAGCAGCCCTGACAGCACGTGCAGGCGGTTCTGATACTCGTGCGTCTGGGCACGCAATACATCCACGAAGCCGCGTGCGTGCGTGAGTTCATCGGCCAGGGCCACCGCCTCGGCCCGGTCTCGGAAGCCTGCCACGAATCCGCCCGAATCGGTATTGGCTACGGCGGCGTGGGCTGGCCCCAGCGGTTCGATGTTGACCAGAATATGCTGACCGTTCAGCGTCAGTTCCAGGTTCTGTTGACGTGTCAGGGGCTGCTGCGCCGGGCGGGTGAGGGCGGCCAGTTCGGGCCAGCAATCGGCCAGAGGCGTGGGCGCCGGGTGTGTCCTTAACATCTCCGTTCCTAACATCTCGGCGGCGCGGTTGTTCACCAGCGTGACCCTGCCTGCCCCGTCCACGGCTATCACGCCTTCTCGCAGGGCGGCCAACACAGCCCGTTGCTGGCCCACCAGCGCAGCAATCTGTTCGGGTTCCAGATTCAGGATGTCGGCCCGCAGTCGCCGCGCCACCAACATCGCGCCCGCAGTGCCCAGCCCCAGCGCCAGCACGAACCACGGAGCCAGACTGACCAGTGCGCCCACCACCAGATGCCGCGCGGCGGGCATCAGGTAGCCTGTACTGACCACCCCCACCACCTTGCCCGCCGCGTTCCTGACGGGCACCTTGCCGCGCACGCTGACGCCCAGGCTGCCCCGCGCCACGCTCACGATTTCGCGGCCCGCAAACGGCTCGATATTGTCTCCGCCTTCCATGGGCTGTCCCAGGCGGTCTGAACGCGGATGGGCCAGCCGAATGCCTGCGCGGTTGCCCACCACGATAAAATCGGCCTCGGCCTGAGCGCGAATCTGGTTCACCTGACGGTTCAGCGCCGCGTTCTGCACCCCTGCCTCTGCCCCCTGAACCACGCTGGGCAGGCGCGACACGATGCGGCTGGCCGTGATGGCTCTCTCCCCGATGCGCTCACGGGCCTCGCCGTACAGTTGCCACGTTTGCACCAGCACCAGGAGCGCGGTCATGGCGCACAGCACCAGCAGATGCAGCCACACCAGACGCCCCTGAATGCCCTGCCGCCGCAAGAAAGCAGGTGGGCGGAACAGGGCAGGCAGCGGGGCAGCAGAAGACAGGGAGGTCAGCTTGGGCCGGGTCACGGGGGATCAGGGTCATTCTAGGCGCGGCGGAACGCAGACACACTGCTTGCGTGCATTGTGTTCACGGTTGTGCATTCTGGTCACCAAAAATACCGTGCTAGACGTATAAACCCCCTTGCACTCGTGGTGGTGTGAGCGTAGGGTGAACCACAACCACAATCTCACCTGCTCTGCCGCCCACTCTTGGTGCGGCCTGCCCCCGGAGGCACCCCATGTCTATGAACTTCACGAAAAAAGCCGTCCTGACCCTGTCTGCGTTGCTGCTGGCCGCACCCGCCACACTTGCCCAGGGCCTCAACAACCTGCGGATCATGGCCCCCGCTGCCCCCGGCGGTGGCTGGGACCAGACCAGCCGCTCACTGCAAAGCGTGCTGCAAGACGAAGGCGTCGTGAAGCCCGTGCAGGTGTTCAATGTTCCTGGCGCGGGCGGCACCATCGGACTGGCGCAGTTGTACAACGCCAAGGGCGACGGCAACCTGCTGATGACGATGGGCCTCGTGATGGTGGGCGCGATCCAGACCAACAACTCCAAAGTTGACCTGAGCCGCGTGACCCCGATTGCCCGCCTGACCGGGGAATACGAGGTGATCGTGGTGCCGACCAGCAGCCCCTACAAGAACACCGCCGATCTGGTGGCCGCATGGAAGGCCAACCCTGGCGCAGTGGCCTTTGCGGGCGGCAGCGCGGGCGGTACTGACCATATGCTGGTGGGATTGCTGGCGCGTGCGGCGGGCGTAGACCCCAAAAAGATGAACTACGTGCCCTTCAGCGGCGGCGGTGAAACCCTGGCGGCCCTGCTGGGCAATCAGGTGGCGGCGGGCGTGGCCGGATACGGCGAATTCGAGGCCCAGATCAAGGCCGGAAAACTGCGGGCCATCGGCATCAGCGCCCCCAAACCCCAGCCCGGAATTGCTGTACCCACCCTGAAATCACAGGGCTACAACGTCGATCTTGCCAACTGGCGCGGCATCGTGGCTCCTCCCGGCATCAGCGCCAGCGAGAAAGCCACCCTGGTCGCTGCGCTGGACAAGATGCACAAGACCAAAGCCTGGAAAGACACGCTGAAAACTCGTAACTGGACAGATCTGTACATGAGCGGCAGCAAGTTCGACGTGTTCCTGAAACTGGAAGCGGTGCGGACCAAGGGCATCCTGCAAGACATCGGCCTCGTCAAGTAAGTCTCGTCAAGTCAGTCCCGTGAAGTAAGCCGGAAGTTGTGGGGCGAAGTGGAAGCACGCAGGCCACTTCGCCCCTGCTTTATTGCCTTTATTGAAGCAAACGACTTGATCTTCCTTTCCTCTCGACGGGTTCACCTTTCACCTCAAGCCCCACTTCTCCAGAGGTTTCCATGCCTGATCCTGTACCACACTCCGCTGCTGTTCCTTCTTCCCGCCCCTCTATCAGCATTCCTGATCTGTTGGTGGCCCTCGGCGTGGTGCTGCTGGGCCTGCTGCTGCTCATCGGCTCCAACCAGATTGCCACCTCGGGCATGAATACCGTGGTGGGGCCGAAAGTCTTCCCCCTCATTGTCAGTGTGGGTACGCTGGGGCTGGGCGTTCTGCTGACCATCGGGGTGTTGCGGGGCCACCGCGCCGAGCCTGCCACCGAGGAAGACACCGACCCCAACGCGCCTGTGAATCTGGCGTCTCCGGGCCTGATTCTGGGCGGTTTCCTGCTGGGCACGCTGCTGCTGCAACCGCTGGGCTTCGTGTTCGGCACGGCCATCATGTACTTCACGGTGGCTTACGCCTTCGGTGAGCGGCGCTACGGCCTGATCGCGGGCGTGGCGCTGGTGGTTGCCCTGATTACCTACCTGTTGTTTACGCGTGGGCTGGGCCTGACCCTTCCTGCGGGCATCCTGAAGGGCATTCTCTGATGGACGCCATCACCTCGTTGTTTGCCGGATTTGAAACGGCCCTCACGCCCATCAATCTGCTGTGGGCGCTGGTGGGCGTCACGCTGGGCACGCTGGTGGGGGTGTTGCCGGGAATCGGGCCAGCCCTCACGGTGGCGCTGTTGCTTCCCGTCACTGCTAAATTGCCCCCGGTCAGCGCTTTCATCATGTTCGCGGGCATCTATTACGGCGGCATGTTCGGCGGTTCCACCACTTCTATTTTGCTGAATACTCCCGGCGAATCCAGCTCGATCATCACGGCACTGGAAGGCAACAAGATGGCCCGCAAAGGCCGCGCCGCCGCTGCTCTGGCCACCGCCGCCATCGGCTCCTTCGTGGCCGGAACCATCGGCACCATGTTGCTGACTTTTGCCGCGCCCGCCATTGCCGAAATCGCTGTTCAGATTCGCCCGGAAGCCAAGTTCTCACTGATCATGCTGGCCTTTGTCACCATCAGCGCCACCTTTGGCGGCAGCCCCCTGCGCGGCCTGATCAGCCTGTTTCTGGGTCTGTGCATCGGGCTGGTGGGCACCGACCTGCAAAGTGGACAGGCCCGCTTTACTCTGGGCCGCCCCGAACTGCTGGACGGCATCGAATTCGTTACGGTGGTCATCGGACTGTTTGCCATCGGGGAAACGCTGTATGTGGCCTCGCGCCTCCGCAAAGACAAGGCCAGCGTGATCAAACTGGAAGGCAACGCCCACATGACCCGCGAGGACTGGCGGCGCAGCTGGAAACCGTGGCTGCGCGGCACGGCGCTGGGCTTTCCTTTCGGCGCGATTCCCGCAGGCGGCGCAGAAATTCCCACCTTCCTGAGCTATACGCTGGAAAAACGGCTGACCAAGCACCCCGAAGAATTCGGCAAAGGTGCCATTGAAGGCGTAGCTGGCCCCGAAGCCGCCAACAACGCCGCCGCCGCCGGGGTGCTGGTGCCGCTGCTGACGCTGGGGCTACCCACCAGCGCCACCGCCGCCATCCTGCTGGCCGCCTTTCAGCAATACGGGCTTCAGCCGGGGCCGCTGCTGTTCGTGACCAGCCCAGAACTGGTGTGGGGCCTGATTGCCAGCCTGTATATCGGCAACGTGATGCTGCTGGCGCTGAACCTGCCCCTCGCGCCTGTGTGGGCCAAACTGCTGCTGATTCCGCGCCCCTTCCTGTACGCCGGAATCCTGGTGTTCTCCACGGTGGGCGTCTATAGCCTCAACAACAGCGTCTTCGATCTGGTCTTGCTGGCGATCTTTGGGGTTATCGGCTACGGCATGCGCCGCTTTGATTTCCCGGTCACGCCCGCCATCATCGGCGTCATTCTGGGGCCAACCGCCGAGAGCTTTTTCCGCACCGCGTTGCAGCAGAGCAACGGCGATTACAGCACCTTCGTTCGCCAGCCGCTCAGCGCGTTCATTCTGTTTATCGTGGCGTTGTCGCTGATTGTTCCGGCGGTGCTGAAGGCACGGAAGCAGCCCGTGGTGAGTGGTTAGTGGGTCGGGGCCAGTGCGCCTGCGGTGTCGGCCCTGAGCATGTAAAACTTCGTTTCTTTTCAAACATGAGGGGGAAGGGTTGCCGTAAGCGCACCCTTCCCCCATCTTTTAATCTTTATCTTTTGACCTTCCCACTCACCACTGACCACTTACCACTCACGTTTTTAGCTGCTCACCACCCCATCCCGCACCCGCAGCGTATGATCTGCCAGCGCCGCCACGTCGCGGTCGTGGGTGATCAGAACCACTGTGCGGCCTCCCTGCGCCTGCGTGGTCAGCAGTTCCAGCACCTTTTCGCCCGTGCGGGTGTCCAGATTTCCGGTGGGTTCGTCGGCCAACAAAACGGCGGGGTCGCAGGCCAGCGCACGGGCAATCGCCACCCGCTGGGCCTCGCCGCCCGACAACTGGCCCGGAAGGTGCGTGGCGCGGCTGCCGAGGCCCACGCGTTCCAGCAGTTCGCGGGCGCGGTCACGGCGTTCACGGGGCTTCATGCCCGAGAGGGTCAGCGGAAATTCCACGTTCTCCAGCGCCGAAAGGATGGTCACGAGGTTGTGGTTCTGGAACACGAAGCCGTAATGCTTGAGTCTGAAGTCGGCGCGGCCCGCTTCCGAGAGGCTGTGCAGATCGGTGCCGCCCACCACCACCCGCCCGGAACTGGGGGTATCGAAGCCCGCCAGCAGATTCAGCAGGGTGCTTTTGCCGCTGCCGCTTGGCCCCACCACGGCGGTCATGCCCTGCGGAAACGTGTGGGTAAAGGGCGCAAGGGCCGTGACCGATTCTTCCCCGCTGGGATAGATGCGGGACAGATCCTGGGTCACGAGTGCGGGGCGGCTGGCGTCGGGGGCCACCTTCTGGGCCACAACAACGGGCGAGGTCATATGCGCCCCAGCGCATCGGTGATGCTCAGGCGGCTGGCACTGCGTGCCGGAAGAAGGCCCGAGAGCAGCCCCAGCAGAATGCTGATGCCCAGCGCCAGAAGGGTCAGGCGCGGAGTCAGGGCCGCTGCGTCTATTCCAGCCAGATTTTGCGTGTACAGGTTGACCCCCCAGATGCCCGCCAGTCCCAAAATAAGGCCGCCCACACCGCCTGCCAGGGCCAGCAGCAACGATTCGGTGAGCACCAGCGCCCGCACGAAGCCGGGGCGTGCGCCGATGGCCCGCAGGGTTCCGAATTCTCGGGTACGCTCGAAAACCCCCATCATCACGGTGTTGGCAACCGCCAGCCCGCCCACGATCAGCGCGATCAGGCTGATGCCGAAGCGCACCGCGTCACTGATTCGCAGGGCGCGTTCCACGAAGCTCAGGAAGTCCGATTGGGTAGAGGCTTCCAGATTCAGGCGCTTGGCGAGGGTGGTGGCAACGGCGCGGGAGTCGCGGGGATTTTCCAGTTTCAGGGCCACCAACGACACCCGGCCCGTGGCTCCCTCGGCATCCTGCAACGTTCTCAGAGGCAAAAAGATGAAGGAATCCACCAGCCCCGATTCGGGAGCCAGCACCCCAACCACCTTGACCGCGCTGCGCCGCGTGAGGTTCAGGGTGCTGCCCACCTTCAGGCGCAAGTTTTCGGCGGCTTTGGCTCCGATCACGGCCACCTTCTGGCCTTCATCGGCGGCAACGAGGGCGCGTCCGTTGGCGGGCACGATTTTGGGAAAGACCGTGCTGATGCCCTGCGCGGCGGGCAGACCGTACAGCACCACACTCTGAGACACGTCCAAGCTGCTCCTGACGCTCATGACCACGGGTGTCACCGACGTGATGCCCAGTTCTGCCGCCAGCTTCTGGATGTCGGCCACCGCCGTTTCGGGCAGGTTGGGCTGCGGTGCAAAGCCCTGTGTAAACCCACTCAGGCTGACCTGCACATCTGGCCCAATGCCGCCGAGTTCGCTGGTGAAGACCTTGCGAATTCCCTCGCCCAGAGAAAGAAAAACCACCATGCTGGCAACGGCCACCGTAATGCCCAGCGCCGTCAGCAGCGTCCGTACAGGCCGCCGCGTCAGCCCTCGCCACGCCAGCGCCCACAAATCTCCCCAAGACATCATGAGACGTAAGGTACGCCGAAACCGCAGGACAAAAGACGGGAAGTGTTGCGGAGTGGGGGAGGGAGGGGGAACACGGTCGCGTGTAGACCCCCCAGTCGGCTTCGCCGCCAGCCCCCCTTAAAGGGGAGCACAAAAAATGTGGTGTCCCCACCTCTAAGGGGGGGCGTTGCGCTAGCAACGGGGGGGTTCATCCACAGCCTCAGCAGACTTCTCTCCCTTCTCATCTTTCCTACCGCCCGCCCTCTAGCCTGAAGTCCATGTTCAAGCCTGCCTTCTTTCTGTCCTTACTCTCTGCGGGCCTGCTCAATGCGGGCGCACAGACCTTCATTCCACTGGATTCCCGGCCTGCCACACGGGTGCTGCCTGCCCTGATCGCGGGCCTGCATGGGCGTGAGGTGCAGGTTGTGCCTGCCGAGTTGCTGGGCAATGCCACACGCGGGGCAGACCCGGCGGCGCTGACAGCTTGGCTGGAGGCTCAACCCGTCAGCGGGCCTTTACTGGTGGCGCTGGACGCACTGGCTTACGGCGGCCTCGTGCAGTCGCGCACCAGCCCCCTGACCACCGATGAGGCGCTGGCGCGGCTGGCCCCCCTGCGAGACTGGAAAACGCGCACCGGGCAGCCTATTTACGCCTTCATCACCCTGCCGCGTACCCCGGACGCCACCAACCGGGCACGCAATCTGGAAGTGACGCGCCGGATGCTGGATTGGGCGCGGGAAGGGGTATTTGCTGAACTGCACATCGCCTGGGACGACGCCCTCCCCGGCAGTCCTGCTCCAGCCGAGGGCGCGGCGCTGGCCCAGAATGCCCCGGCCAACGTGCGCGTATATCCGGGGGCCGACGAGGTGCTGTCGATGCTGGCGGCCCGCGCCTTGGCCCCTGCCTCCAAAACAGTAAGAGTGGAATACAGCGACCCCAAGGCGGCAGAAGCAGTGATCCGCTATGAGGGCATTCCGCTCACCCAGAGCGCCCGCAACCACGCCGAGGCCAGTGGCTACAGCGTGGTTCCATTCGGAACAAGCACTGGTGGCCCCGCCGACCTGACCCTGTACGTGTTCAATGGGGGAGACCCCCGCCGCGCCGCCGTGCGAATCAGCGCCCTGCTGCGGGCTGGCCCGGTGGCGGTGGCCGATGTGGAAAAGGTGAATCTGGGCAATACGCGCCTGTGGTCGGATCTGGCCGTATTGCGCCGCCCCGCCAACCTGCGCTCGCTGGCGGCGTGGGGCACCCCCGGCAACAATCTGGGCACGGCGCTGGCCCATGCCAAGCTGACCCTGGGCGGTGTGGACGCGGTGCGCCAGGACGCGCTGCTGGCCCGTGAATACGCCAACGACATCATCTACAGCGCTGACTTGCGGGCCGCCCTCCGCAAAGCGGTTCCCGAAGATCAACTGAACACGCCTCAAGGTCAGGCCGCGCTGCTGAAGCTGGCCGCCAACTATTTCCCGCTGCGTCTGGGCCAAACCTACACCCTCAGCGACGCCGAATTGCCGTGGGGCCGCAGCTTCGAGTGGAATTTTGATCTGAAGGGCGGGTGGTGAGGCGTGGGCTGTGGGAACAGCGTGGGGGCCGAGAAATTTTAGTTGCGATGGGGTACGTCAAGTTCTGAACTGCTGGAGTCAGTACAGGGTTTCAAAAGTGCCCTTGTCCTCCCCTTTAAGGGGGGGCGTTGCGTCAGCAACGGGGGGGTTCACCTTCCAAGCCAGATCACGCTTCCGCCTAAACCCCCCAGTCTGCTTCGCAGCCAGCCCCCCTCAAAGGGGAGCGCAAGAGATGGTGTACTCCCCTCAAGAGGGAATTGCGCCAGCAACTTGGGGTTCACACGTCAAGTGTTCCCGGCCCAGTCCAGCGCTATTCCTTCAGGCTCAGCAGCAGCGCCGCCCCGATCACCAGCGCCGCGCCCAGCAGGGCCGTGACCGACAGGCGTTCGGCAAACAGCCACGCCGCCAGAGCCGCAGCCACCACCGGTTCCAGACTGGCAATCACGCTGGCACGGGTGGCGGGCAGGCGCGGCAGTCCGAGGCTGTAGGCGGTGTAGGCGAGGTAGGTAGACAGGAAAGCCATCGCCCCCAGCCCCGTCCATGCAGCGGGTGTTTTGGCGCTGAATTCCACGAAGGGCAGCAGTCCCAGTGCGCCCACCGGCAGGGCCACAGCCAGCAGCGCGGGCGGTGAGTAACGGCCAAAAAACGCCTTGCCGTACAGGTAATACAGGCTGTAGGTGAATCCGGCAATCAAGCCGAAGCTCAGCGCTGCCGCCGTCACTTTGACTCCCTGGCCCCCGCCCAGGCTGATCAGGGCGATGCCCGCCAGAGTGCCGACCACCGCCAGCACATCACGCCTGCCCAGCCGTTCGCGCAGAACGGCCCAGCCGAACAGCGCCACAAACGCCGGAGCCGTGTACAGCAGCACGCTGGCAAGGCTCGCGCCGCCTGCCCGCACCGCCAACTGGTACGACCCATAAAACACGCTGACCCCCGCGATACCGAATGCCGCCGTGATCCAGAAATCGCGGCCTCGGGGAAGGGGAGCGCGGATCAGGGCGGCATGGAGCGCGAAGAAGCTGCCGCCCAGCACCGCCCGCCAGAAGGCCACTTCCAGTGCGCCTACGCCCGCGCCCTGCACATTCTTGCCAAAAATTCCCAGCAGCCCCCACAGGAAGGCCGCCGTCAGGATGAGCAGGGGAGCCGGGATGTTCTGGCTCCAGCCTTTGGTTTGAGTGGTCGCGGGGGCAGTGTCTGTCATGCGTTTTTGGCCCTTAGGCGTTGCGCCTGCGCCACACCAGCACCGTTGCCAGGGTGGTCAGGAGCAGGCCCGCGCCCCCCACTGCGGCCAGAAGCAGCGTGCGGCTGTCGCGGGTTTCTCCCACCGGAGCCAGCGTATCCAGTGTGTACACCGCCGTATCGTCGGAGGCGGCCAGCACGTCTACCGGAGCAGGCGCACTGGCGCGGCTGGCCTGAAGTGCCGAGGAATCTGCCCCGGTGGTTGGCCGCAAAATGCCGTCGCTGCTGAGAGGCGAATACACGCTGTTGGTGACCCAGTAGGCGTACTGGCCCGGCGGAATGGCCGCATCGATCACCAGATTGGTGCCTTCTATCCGCACGCTCGGGGCCGCCATCGGCACAGGTTTCTGGTTGAGGCTGGCGGCTGTTCCGCCCTGTTCAGTGGGCAGACCTTCAAGCGTCGCCCCGGCCCCGGTCACGCGCACATGGTATTGCCAGCCGCCCGCGCCGCGCACGTTCAGGCCCAGATTGCCCAGCGTGCGTACCGTGCCCAACGGGGATTTTACAAAAATGTCGGTCACGCCTGCCGAGAAGCCCGAGGGCAGGCCCCACGGATTTTCGATGCGTCCCAGCCCCACCGTAAAGCGCATTCCCGTGGAAGAGTTGGTGGTGCCCTGAAGCAGCGGCAGGGGGGTCTTGGCCGCCTTGCCCAGTGCTTCGGCCCGGAATTCGCGCAGGTCGAGGGCGTCGGCGCTGATGGCGGGCCGGGTGGGCAGCACGTAGCCGCCGTCGCCGCGAGCATCGCCCGCCGGGTCGGGGTAGGAGAACAGGGCAGCGAACAGCATCGGCACAGACAGCATGGGTGCAGAGAGAAGGGACACGGGCAACAGCACGCCCGCAAGTATAGGTCAGGGCTCAGTCAGGAACAGGTGATGTGGCTGAGCTTGGTCCTGTCCTGTTACGGCTTCCTGTTCCCGGTTCCTGTTTGCCCCAGCCATCACCGGGTCATCACTGGGAATCTGAAAAGGTCAACGCGGCGTTGTCGGCGAAATGCCCCCGAGCGCAGAGGCAGAAGTTCCTGGTGGGCTGATCGGCTAGACCAGGATCCCCCGGTTTTCATGGCCGCCAGTCCGTCTCCTGTGGGCCTTGCCCAGTCTTTTGATCGGCCACGGCTCCGAATGTAAAGTCACGGTCAGCTTGCCCGCATTTGTTCCACAAAACGCGGCTTACACTGGGGGAGTGAAGGGCTTACGCGAGTTCATCGACTGGTTGCGCGAAACGCTGAAGGGCGCTGTCCAGCCTCCCCGCCAGCTGCAACCGGTCCCGATTCCCGTGCGCGTCCGCGAACGCCGCTGAGGATCATCTCCCTCACTTCTCTCTGGTCGATCCCAAACCGAATCTGAGGCGCTTACTTGCGGGTAGGCGCTTTTGCTGTGTGGCAGCGACGGGCTGATACGGCAACTGCATGGAATCTCAAAAACGGTGGGGTTCTATACGCCTTGCCAAGCCGTTATGCAGAGCTGTTCCAGAGAGGGGCGTCTCTGAGGAGAACGGACGCGCAGCCGGGGCCGTGTCTCGGGGAAAAGGCCGGGTGTGCGGTCATGAAGCGGAGTCTGTATAACCTCCGCGTGACGCGGCTTCCCGTGTGTAGGCCACCGCCGCGCTATGCTGCCCCGCGTGTCCGGCCCGCCAAACACCAACCCGTCCGACCTTCCCCCGTCCGACCCGTCTTCTGCTGACCTCTCTTCTGCCGAGCTGCTCAGGGTTCTCCCTGTGCCGGGACCAGAATCCGGCTCCGTTTTACAGCCAGAAGCCGCCCGCGCCGACGATCACGGGATGGCCGAACTGCGGGTGCTGATTTCCGAGCGGCCAGAAGCCGAGCAGCAGAGGGTCGAGAAGGCCTACATCTTTGCCCGCGATGCCCACGACGGCGTCAACCGCAAGAGTGGGGAGCCGTACATCACGCACCCGGTGGCGGTCGCGGTGATTCTGGCGCGGCTGGGCATGGACACCGACAGCCTGATGGCGGGCCTGCTGCACGACACCGTGGAAGACGTAGACGGCATCACTTTTGAACTGATCGAAAGCGAATTTGGCCCCGACGTGCGGCGAATTGTGGAGGGCGAAACCAAAGTCAGCAAGCTGAGCAAGCAGGGCAGCCAGGTGGCCGAGGTCAAGGACGCGGGGCGCGACATGCAGGCCGAAAACCTGCGCCAGATGCTGATCGCCATGACCGCCGACATCCGAATCATCGTGGTGAAGCTGGCCGACCGCCTGCACAACATGAGGACGCTGGGCAGCATGAAGCCCGAAAAACAGCAGCGCATCGCCCGCGAAACGATGGAGATTTTTGCGCCGCTGGCGCACCGACTCGGCATCGGGCAGATCAAGTGGGAACTGGAAGACCTCAGCTTCCGCTACCTGCAACCTGACGCCTACGAGTACCTGCAAACCCGCCTCAGAACCAAGCAGGAAGAACGCGACGCCCTGATTCAGGGTGCAGTGGCGCAACTGAACGAGGCGCTGGAAGACGACTTGGAACTGCCGGAATGGGTCAGCGACATCGATATCTCGGGCCGCAGCAAGCACCTCTGGAGCATTCACAACAAGATGCAGAAAGAGGGCAAGGCGCTGGAACAGATTTTCGATCTGCTGGCAATCCGGGTCATCCTGAAGCCCAAAGACCTGATCGTGCCGCCCGGAACCGATGAAAAACGCCGCGAACGTGCCGAGCAGACCCGCGAAAAACGCATCTGCTACCACACGGTCTCCATCGTGCATTCGATGTGGACGCCGTTGCCGGGGCGCTTCAAGGACTACATCGCCGTTTCCAAGCCCAACGGCTACCAGAGCCTGCATACCACCGTAATTACCCAGAGCGGGCAGCCGATAGAGGTGCAGATTCGCAGCCTGCGGATGCACGAGGTGGCCGAATACGGCGTGGCGGCCCACTGGATGTACAAGCAGGGCGCACAACTGGCCCAGCGTGACCGTGAAAACTGGATTACCCAGCTCCGCGAGTTGCAAAACGAGATCAACGACGCCAGCGACTACATGGACGCCGTGAAAACCGACATCCTGAGCCAGCGCGTGCGGGTGTTCACGCCCAAGGGCCTCGCCATCAGCCTGCCGGTGGGCAGCACCGCCGTGGATTTTGCCTACCACATTCATACCCGAATCGGGGAAACCACCGTGGGGGCGCGGGTCAACGGGTCTATCGTGCCGCTGTCTCATAAGCTGGGTAACGGCGACATGGTGCAGATCGTAACCAGCAAGAACGGCCATCCCAGCCGGGACTGGCTGAATTTCACGATCACCCGCAGCGCCCGCTCCAAAATCCGCCATCATTTCCGCACTCAGGAGCGCGACGAGGCGCTGAAGCATGGGCACGACCTGCTGGAGCGGTATCTGCGGAAGCGGCAACTGGCCGTGCGCCAACTGATGAGGACCCAACTGCTGGAAGACGCCACCCATAAGCTAATGGGCACCCGCAACCCCGACGACCTTTATTTTGCGCTGCATTCGGGCAAGCTCACGCCCAGCGTGGTGGCCCGTATCCTTTCGCCCAGCTTGGCGCAGGAGCAGGCCCCGGCAGGCCCCAGCAAGCGCGGCCCGGTCACGCCCCGCACCCCTGAACCCGGCGGCGTGTACGTGGAAGGGCTGACCACCTCCAGCAAGCTGTCTCAGTGCTGCAACCCCATTCGCGGCGATCAGATCATGGGCTACCTCACGCGGGGCCGGGGCGTCAGCGTTCACCGAATAGATTGCCCCAACATGATTCGCCTCCTCAAAGACGAACCCGAGCGCTGCATCGCCGCAAGCTGGGACGCGGGCACACCGGGCGGCACCATCGTGGATCTGGACGTGATCGCGCCGGATCGTCCGGGCCTGTTGGCCGATATTCTGGGTGTACTGAGCGCCGAAAAACGCAGCCCCATGAAAATCGAGGCGGGCGTGAATGCCGACAGCACCGCACATATTCACCTGCGAATGGCGGTCACGGGCAACGCCGACCTGGAACTGGTACGCACGGCCATCTTGCGCGTGCAGGGCGTGCAGGACATCGTGCGGGCGGGTCGGGGCGGCAAGGGCGGAGCGCGTAAGAATGGAATGAGCGCGTAGAGAATGACAGATTCTCTTTCATTCATTGACAAAATCTTGAATGCCTTTCCAGAATTTGCCAAATTTAGAGACGTTTACTGGGATGATGAAGGGAATGACACTACGCCAGTGTGTATTGATTTGAGTAGGTTTGCCGATTATGCATGGAGCCGAAGTCTTAACTGGGTAGATGATGATTTCAATCTCCTCTGGCGCATTATTCTTGACCTGCTCAATCTAAAAAATCAGCACATTTACGATTGTATAGATACAGGTTTTATGGAAACTCTCGACCATAAAGCTCTTGAAGAGTCAAATCATTCATTGGTGGAAAGATGGAAGAGTCAGATGCCTGATTTCGCTTATGCGTTGAGTCCCGAATGGCGTGAGCGGAGGGTCTGAGTTTTCATTACGCCAGCCTTGCCCACCCCCCAACTCCCATTCCCCAACTTTCTCTAAGCCACACAGCGCACGATTAATCCCCCGCATCGTTGTTATGCTCACAGGCGATGTCGTTCGATGCCCGCGCCCTGTCTGCCCTGGATTTCCCCCGTATTCGCCAAGCTCTGGCCGAGCGCAGCGCCACCTCGTTGGGGGTGGAGCGGGCGCAGGCGCTGGAACCCTCGGCGGATTCGGGCCGGATTGCCCGCGAACTGAACGAGGTTGAAGACGCCATGTTCGGCGTGAGCCTGAGCCTCGGCGGAATTCAGGACATCCGCGACCTGCACGGGCGGGCCATCGAGGGCCGGGTCTTGTCGGGCAGCGACCTGCTCACCGCCGCCTATTCGCTCGACGGGGCCATGACGGTCAAGCGGGCCATTGGGGCCAACTCGCGGGGGCCGCTGAGGGAAGTGGCCGTGGGATTGGCCGACCACAGTGAACTGGTGCGGCGCGTGCTGGGTGCTCTAGACCGGGACGGGCAGGTGCGCGACGACGCCAGCCCCCGCCTGCGCGACCTCCGCAAACGCATCGAGCCGCTGCGGAGCCGCATCCGTGAGCGTCTCTCAGCCACTCTGGAACGCTGGGCCGACGTGTTGCAGGAAAATATCGTCACCATTCGCCGTGACCGCTACGTATTGCCCGTGCAGGCCAGCCGGGTGGGGCAGGTGCAGGGCATCATCGTGGACGCCTCGGCCACCGGGCAGACCTATTTTGTAGAACCCGCCACCGTCACGCCCCTCAACAACGAACTGGCCCGCTTGATTCTGGATGAAGAGGCCGAGGTGCGCCGCATCCTGACCGAATTGTCGGGCCTGTTGGCCGCCGACCCCGATGTGCCCGTGACCTTATCGACTATCGGTGAACTTGACCTGATCGCCGCCAAAGCCCGGCTGGCCCGAGACTGGCGACTGAACCGCCCCGAACCCGTGACCGATAACGCCTACGACCTGCGCGAGGCCCGTCACCCCCTGATCGAACAGCCCGTTCCCAACGACATCCGACTCGGAGACATCAAGCTGCTGCTGATTACCGGCCCGAACATGGGCGGAAAAACGGCCACCCTCAAAACGCTGGGGCTGGCCGTTCTGATGCACCAGTGCGGGATGTACGTGGCGGCGGCCAGTGCCAAGCTGCCCGTGGTGCGCGACGTACTGGTCGATATTGGTGACGAACAGAGCATCGAAGCCAGCCTGTCTACTTTCGCCAGTCACCTCAAACACCTGCGTTTCGTGCTGCGGCATGCGGCCCCCGATACGCTGGTGCTGATCGACGAGTTGGGCAGCGGCACCGATCCCGACGAAGGCGCGTCGCTGGCGCAGGCCCTGATCGAGCAACTGCTGGGGCAAAATGCGCGGGGCATCATCACCTCTCACCTGTCGCCCCTCAAGCAGTTTGCGCTGGAAACGCCGGGGCTACGCAACGCCAGCATGGGCTTCGATCTGGCGACCCTCGCGCCCACCTACCATCTGCAAGTGGGGCAGCCCGGACGCAGCTACGCGCTGGCAATTGCCCGCCGCATGGGGTTGCCCGAAGACGTGCTGGTGCGGGCCGAAACCCTACTCGGCCCCAACGCGGGCCTGATGGAGCGGATGCTGGAGGGGCTGGAGCACGAGCGGGCCGACCTCTCAGAGCAACTGGCCGCCGCCGTTTCTGCCCGCCGCGATACCGAAACCGAGCTGGCCCGAGTGCGTGGGGAACGCGAAATGCTGGAGCAGAGGCGCAACGAAATGCTGGCCGAGGCCGCGCAGAAGGCCGAAACGCTGTATGCCGACGCCATAGAACGGGTGCGTACCCTGCGTGCCCGCGCTCAGGAAGACGTGGCCCGCCCCCGCGTGATGCAGGAACTCCGCGACCTCCGAACCGCCGCCCAGAAGGCCCGCCCCGCGCCGCCCGTTGCGCGGGAAGAACGCGGCGACCCGATTCGCGTGGGCAGCAACGTAGATGTGCCCGCCTACAACGCCGCCGGACAGGTGCTGGAACTGCGCGGAGATGATCTGGTCGTGCAACTCGGTGTGATGAAGGTGGGCGTGAAGCGGCGTGACGTGCGCCTGAAGCAAGAACCCAAAGTCAAAGCGCCCCGCAGCTTTGTAGGAACCACCAAAAGTACCTTCCAGAACGAACTGCAACTGCGCGGTATGGGCGTGGAGGAAGCGGTAGAAGAACTGAGAACCGCCATTCTGGAAGCCCACGCCCTCAAGGAAAGTCCGCTGCGGGTGGTCCACGGCAAGGGTCAGGGCGTGCTGCGCCGCCTGCTCCGCGAGTACCTGAAAAACGATAAACGCGTCGAGTCCTTCCACGATGCTGAAACCAATCAGGGTGGGCACGGCGTGACCATCGTCAATGTGAAACGCTGAAAGCACACTTCCTCACATTTCTGCAAAAATTGTCTAGATGAGGTACCGCCTCTCATGTTTTTAACATGCAGGATGCTGTGGTGAGGAAACACTTTTCTACTACAAAGACGCTTCGTCGCTTTAAATCGGGTCTCGCATCATTGGCACTTGCCTCGGCTTCCTTAAGCCTCGCTCAAACTGCTGCTCCAGAGCCTTTCAAATTCCAGATTCCTTCCAATTACATCAACCGATTTTCCAATACCGAGGGCGTTCTGGACTTTGGCCCTACCGTGAGTGATGTCGATGCTGTGGGCGTGCGTGCTTTTCCTCTGCCCACCCCACAGGACTTCAGGGTGTCGCTCGTCAGGCATACCAATTACTGGGAATATGTTCTGAGTACCCGTGTCAAGGACACGACCCTGTTGGGCGGTGTCATCAACAACGGCAATGCATTGGGCGGTATTGCCAAGTTAGAAGCTACGCACGATCCTCTGAAGGGAATTCAGTACAGCGGGATCGTTCAGGGAGAGCTGGGCAACATATCCTTTTCCCGCTTCAGCGTGGGCTACGCCTTCACGGTCTGGGAAAACCGCATCCGCATTCTCAACAACGTGGGCGTCGGTTACGACTGGAATTCCTATTTTCAGGGAACGCCAGAGAACCCCGTCCTGAAGGTCAGGGGTGGGTACGAAAGCAATGTTCTGACCCCCTACACCTTCTCACAGGTCAGCGGCGGGTACGGAGAACCTATCGGCAAGGAATTCAACTGGCGACTTGACGCCAATGCCCGTCTGTACACCTTTCCGCTGGATCTCAAGGCCCAGCTGAGTCTGGACGTGACTCCCTCATTTACCTACCGCCCGGTGGCTGGCCTGGCCCTGACTGCCTCACACCTCGAACGTTTTGTTCTGGGCGATTCCTCGCTGTATACCTACAATCTGGACCGTTATCAGGAATCGAATGCCAGCGTGACCTACCGCATTCCGGGCACGCCTGACTTTGGCCTGGGTGCTTTGCGGGTACGCGGAAGCCGCAACTGGACGGGCGATTACACCTATCTCCGCAACGATGTTTTCCTGAACATCAAGGCCCTGCCGTTCCTGATCGGCCCCAGCGTGGGTTACCAGTGGGGGCCAGCCAAAAACGGCAGTAACAGCCAGTGGCTCTACGCCCTCGTGGTTATAGGCCGGTAAACGCGGTGTCTGCCTTTTCAAAACTGACTGAAGTATGTAAACCAGATCATGTCTTTCATCTACAAAACAGGCAGCATGCCAGAGTGTCTAAAAAATCCTCTCTTCTTGGCAAAGGCTTAATGCTCAAAGCTGGGTTTGTAACCCTGGCCCTCATGGCAGTGGCCGCACCGGGCCGCGCACAAACTACTCCTGCACAGTCCACTGCTCCCGAACCCTTCCGCTTCCAGTTTCCTGCTGGCTACGTGGGCCGTCTGGGCGGTACTGAGGGAACCCTGGACTTTGGCGCAGACATAGACAAGATCAATGCCTTCGGCGTTCGTTCCTTTCCTCTGCCTACGGCCCAGGACTGGCGTGTAGCTCTGGTTAAACACCTCAATTACTGGGAATACAACATCAGCACCCGTATCAAGGACACGACCCTATTGGCTGGAGTGGTCAACAACGGCGAAGCCCCAAGTGGAGTAGCCAAAGTTGAAGTTACACACGATCCCTTCAAAGGCATTCAGTACGGGGCCATTATTCAGGGGTATCAGGGCCTGCCTAACCTTGCCCGCTTCAATGTCGGGTACGCCTCAACGGTGTGGCAAGATCGGATTCGCATCCTGAATGTGGTAGGCATCGGTGCCGAACCTAGCAACTTCTTGCCCTATACCTTTTCTCAGGTCAACGGCGGCTACGGCGAACCCATAGGGCCACAATTCAACTGGCGTCTGGACAGCACCGCCCGCCTCTACACCTTCCCACTCGACAACAAGGCCCAGTGGAGTCTGGACGTCACTCCTTCGCTGGCCTACCGTCCTGCTGCGGGTGTTACCCTGAACCTGTCGCATCTGGAACGCTTTGCAGGTGGCGAGGTGGCGCTGCCCAGTTTCAATCTGGCGCGGTATGAGGAATCCAACGCGACCATCACCTACCGCATTCCGGGCACGCCTGACTTTGGCCTGGGTGCATTGCGGGTGCGCGGAACCCGCAACTGGACGGGCGATTACACCTACCTCCGCAACGATGTCTTACTGAATATCAAAGCCCTGCCGTTTCTGATTGGCCCCAGCATCGGCTACCAGTGGGGGCCAGCCAAAAACGGCAGTACCAGCCAGATGCTGTACGCACTGGTCGTCATGGGCAAGTAAAGGTAAAGATAGACAAGTAAAACCTGACTGCTCTGAACAGACAAGGCCCGCCAGCTCTGCTGTGCGGGCTTCAGCTGTAGCGCCCTGACTACTCTTGCTCAGTTTCCGGTGGCTGCGTGCTGGGTTCTCCGTCGTCCACGAAGACGCCCTGTTTAGGCATGTCCGTGGACTGCAAAACGTTGCCCTCGGGGTGCTGCTGGGCCTGCTCATCATCCTGGCGGTGCTGGCGCTCGGCGCTGTTGGTGAGGTCGCTGTGGGTCGGGCCGTTCTGGGCGGAGTCAGATTTACGGGTCATACGGCAGGGTAGGGGAGAGGCGGGGGGCCGCGCATGCAGGCTTTTCTTTATGGTGCCCCCCCAGGCTGCGTGCTAGGCTTCCCAGCCGTGAGTGTGCCTGAATCTGCCCTGCCCGAAAGCGTCAAACCGCTGCGCCTGTCGCTGCCTATGCTGGGTGCAGGGGCAGCGGCGTTTTTTACTTTGGGCATCATTCAGGCCATGTATGGCCCGGCCTTCGCCTTTTTTGAAGACCGCTTTGGAATAGACAAATCGGCGGTGGGCTGGATCGCCAGTGTGCATTTTCTGGGCTCGGCCCTTGCGCCGCCCCTCACTGGGCTGGCCCTGACGCGCCTGAGCCTGCGCCGTGTCGTGGTGTCTGGCCTGCTGATCCTGGCGTTCGGCGTGTGTGTGGTGGCTGCCGCGCCGCTGTGGAGCCTGGCTCTGTTGGGTGCGCTGGTGGGCGGGTTGGGAGTGGGGAGCGTCAGTGCAGCGCTCAATGCCGCCTATGCCAGCGTCGGCACCCGCGCTGTCAATCTGGTCAATGCTGTGTTCGGGCTGGGCAGCATCGCCGCGCCGTTGGTGGTGGCTGGCCTGGCCCCGCGCACCTTGGCCTTCCCCTTCCTGGTGGTGGCCGGACTCTCGGCCCTGACGCTGGGGCTGGTGCGGCTGTGGGGCGTGCCCGCCATGCAGGTGGCTCCGGCTCAGGCCGTCGTGGCGCGGCCCGGTGTACAGTTCGGGCTATTTGCCCTGTTGATCGCCACTTACGTGGGACTGGAGGCAGGGTACGGTGCGTGGTTGGCGCGGCATCTGGACGGTCTGGGCGTGGCAGGCTCGGCCTTCATTCTCAGTGGGTTCTGGGCGGGTCTGACGCTGGGGCGGATCATTACCGGGGCTGTGGGAGCGCGGGTGTCTCCGCCCCGGCTGGTGCTGGGCAGCTCTATCTTGGTGGCCCTGTGTGCGCTGGCGGCCACGCAGCCTGCTCTGGCCCCCGGAGCCTACCTCTTGGCAGGTCTTGCGCTCGGCCCCATCTTCGGTACCACCCTTGCGTGGATGACCCGCACCCTGCCTGCCCGCCTGATTCCTTTCCTGCTGGTGGCAGGTTCAGCGGGCGGCATCCTGATGCCTATTCTGCTGGGTGTGCTGTACTCGCGCAGTGGTCCGGCGGCTGTACCTGCCTCTCTGACAGTCCTGGGTGTGGTGCTGGTGATCCTGGTGGCCGCAACTGCCCGCCTGACCCGGCTGCGGCCTGCGGCTGTGGTTGGCGGCGTCTGACCTCCGCACCTTTGCCTGAACCCCGCGCATATGACAGAATGCGCCCGGAATCCCAGTCAATCTTTAAGTCCCCAGACCGGGGCAAATTGATCCCTCATCCATTCTTGCCGTGAGATTTCCCCACACCCAATAGAAGACGTTGAACAGACGGCGCCCAGCAGACACAGGCATTCTGGAGAGGGAAGCACCACGGCGCAACCGGAGGCAAGAGTGACGTCACAGGCAACCAAGCAGATCAGACTGACCCGCGAGGGCTTCGAGCGCCTTCAGAAGACCATGTTGCAGGAGCAAAACCGCCTCGCGGAAGCCACGCGGATTTTGCAGGAGCAGATGGAAACCAGCGCCGACAACGAAGACACCGGACTGGAAGATGCCAAGCGCGAGAAGATGAATATCGAGGCGCGGATCGATGAACTCGAAGACACGCTGGGCCGCGCCACCATCATCGAAGAGCACGAAAACGAGGGCCGGGTGGAACTGGGCGCACTGGTGACGTTGATCATCGACGCCACCAAAAAAGAGATGCGCGTGCAGGTAGTCAGTGCCCCCGAAGCCGCCGTCCTGGGCGGAAGTCTGCCCCGCATCAGCGAGGACAGCCCTGTGGGCAAGGAACTGATGGGCCGCAAAAAGGGGGACGCCTTCGTGGTGAACCTCGACAACGGCAAGCAGATGAAATACAAGGTGAAAGCCATCGAGTACTGAAGTTGTGGAGCGCAGGGGCAGCTGAGGGCCGGTGGTCTGAGGAAAGATTGCCAACTGACCTGAAGCCCCCGCAACAGCAGCTCTAAAACTTCACCTCTCACCCAATCCACTCCACCACAGGCCAGAGGAGAGCGCCGATGCTTGCGCCTCTGGCCTGCTTCTGTGGCGCTACCACCCTATACTCACGTTTATGTCGGAACTGTCCACCCCTGAATCTTCCCGGCCTGATCCTCTCCGGCCCAGCGGCCTGCACGAACAGACCATCAGCCGCCTGAACAACCTGGATGCCCTGCGCGAGGCGGGCTTCGAAGCTTTCCCCTACAGCTACCCGCAGACGCACCACGCCGCCGATGTGCTGCGGGCGCACCCGGCAGGTGAGGTAGGCCAGAAGTGGGAGGATCAGACCTACAGCCTGGCGGGCCGCGTCATGCAGTTTCGGCACATGGGCGGCGCGGCCTTTGCCGACGTGCAGGACGAGAGCGGCACCTTACAGGTCTACTTTGGCAAGAAGACCACCGAAGAATTTGCCGCCACCAAGAAGATCGATCTGGGCGACATCATCGGCGTGCGGGGCTTTCCATTCGTGACCAAAACCGGGCAGGTCACATTGGAAGCGCAGACGTGGCAACCGCTGGTCAAGAGCCTGCATCCCCTGCCCAGCAAGTTTTATGGCCTGCAGGACGAAGAATTGCGTGCCCGCCGCCGCTACGTAGACCTGATGATCAACCCCGAAAGCCGCGAGGTGTACCGCACCCGCTCGCGGATCGTGCGGGCCATCCGGCACTTTCTGGACGATCAGAACTTTATGGAAGTGGAAGGCCCGACCCTGCAAGTGGTGGCGGGCGGCACGGAAGCCAAGCCCTTTAAAACCTTCCACAATGCTCTTGGCCATGAATTCTCTATGCGAATCAGCCTGGAACTGTATCTGAAGCGGCTGATCGTGGGTGGATTCGAGCGCGTCTATGAAATTGGGCGCAACTACCGCAATGAAGGCATAGACCGAACCCACAATCCTGAATTCACGATGCTGGAAGCCTATTTTGCTTACGGCGACTACGAAGACATGATGCGTTTGGTGGAGACGATGTTGCACGGTCTGGTCATGGAATTGCGCGGCACACCCGTCATCGAATATCAGGGCAAAACGGTTGATTTCAGTTTGCCCTTCAAACGGCTGGATTTTGTCGCGGCCCTCACCGAAGCGGCGGCACTGGACTTTGATCCGCTGGACCTGGCGAAGTTACGCGAATGGAGCGATGCCAAGCATCCTGAATTCCGCAAGGTGCCCGATTACAAGTTGCTGGACAAGTTGGGCGGCGAGTACGTGGAACCCAGCCTGATCAACCCCACGTTCCTGACCAACATGCCGCTGGTCATCAGCCCACTGGTCAAGGCCCATCGCGAGCGCCCCGGTCTGGCCGAACGCGCCGATCTGTATGTGGCCGGATTCGAGCTGGCTCCGATCTATTCCGAACTCAACGACGCCCTGGATCAGCGTGCCCGGTTTGAGGCCCAGACCGCCCGCCGCGACGCGGGCGACGATGAAGCCCATGAGCAGGACGAAGATTTCCTGCTGGCGCTGGAATACGGCATGCCGCCCACTGCAGGCATGGGCATGGGCATAGACCGCCTCACGATGCTGCTCACCGACCGCGATTCCATCCGCGACGTGTTGCTGTTCCCGCTGTTGCGTCCCGAAACTTCGGGTGGGGCCGCACAGGGAGAGCAGGCAGAGGAATAAATAGATTTATCTGGAGTCTTCTTCAAGTGGAACTGGCTGGGGCTTTTGCTCCGGCCAGTTCACTTGAAGCCATTTTTGCCCTGCTGACGGGTGGTACATCTTCATTCTCGGTTTTGTAACCGGTTACGGTAGATCTGTAACCGGTTTTATTAATTCGTTCATTTGACAAACAAAATATTGAAGATGCAAGATGGCTTCATTCCAGATTCATCCGCTTCTGCACTTGGCAGGACACCCGGTTTTCCCATCTGTCTCCCAGGCTCAGCCTGGCCCAATTCTTCCTGACGCCTGCCGTGGCTGCGCGTTTTCCTCTCCTGTGAATCAACGGAGTTTTCCCCATGTCTGACGCTGTTCACGCCACCCTTGATCTTGCGGCCATCCGCGCACAGCACACGTTGCTGTTGCTTGGATTGCTGTGGCAGGGCGAGCGGGCACGTGTAGACATTGCCCGTGAACTGGGTCTGTCGCGCAGCGCAATCAGTTCTATGGTGAGCGAACTCATGGCCGTGGGGCTGGTGCAGGAAGTGGGAACGCGCGGATCGGGGACGGCAGGGCGGCGGGCCACGCTGCTGGCACTGAATGAACGCGCTGCCTACCTGCTGGCCATCGATCTGGGGAAAAGCCATGCCCGCGTCGATCTGCTGGACCTGCGCTGCCGCACACTGGCGACCCGGCATGTGGCACACGATATTCAGAGTGGCCCCGCCGCGACCTGTGCGCTTCTGGCGAGCCTCAGCGCCGCCGTGATGGGAGACGCTGGAATTACCCGCGCTGCCGTGGCACTGGCGGGCGTGGGCGTGCCCGGCCCCGTTGACCAGAGCACGGGCCAGATGATTCAACCCCCCAATATGCACGGCTGGGACGGCGAAAACGTGCGGGCCAGACTGGAAGGTACGTTGGGCGTCGGTGTGCAGGTCGATAACGATGCCAATCTGGGTGCCCTGGCCGAAGCCCGTTTCGGGGCACACCGGGGAGCTGTAGATCTGATTTACGTGAAAGTGGCGACCGGCATCGGGGCGGGCGTCTTGCTGGGTGGACGTCTGCACCGGGGCGTGCGGGGCGGGGCAGGCGAAATCGGCCATATCAGCATCAACGAGCGGCAGAACACGGCCCAGAGCACAGGTCAGCCAGAAGACGGGCAGGTCAACCAGCTGCCAGAAAGTCGGGGCGACCTTGAAAGTTACGCCGCGGCACAGGTCGTGGTGATGCTGGCTGCCACGCTCCGCACAGGCGGCATGCCCACCTCTTTGCCCGATCCCGCCACGCTGGGCGATCTGCTGGCCCACGCCAACACCGATCCGCTGGCCCGCGCCGTGTGGGAAGACTGCGGGCATCATCTGGGAGTGGCGGTCAGCACGGCGCTCAATCTGTTCAACCCCGAAGCAGTGGTCATCGGTGGGCGGCTTTCTCAGGCTGGAGAAGTCTTTCTGGACGCCGTGCAGCGCAGCGCCCTCAGCCGCACCATGCGGATCAATGCCGAGCGCACCCGCATAGAACTCAGCACACTGGGCAGCGAGGCGGGCGTCCTGGGGGCCGGAGCGATGCTGCTCGACCATCTGTTCACACCGCAGGGGTTGCGCCATCTGTACGCTATTTCGGCCTACACGTCTGCCCAGGCAGCGGTGCGCTTATCAGCACAGGCAGGCAATCCTCAGGCGGCGGTCGTGGCTGGCACTTCGGCCCTCTACACGGCGCACGCCAGCCCACCGCTCCCCGCCCTCTCTGCTGCGAGCCGTGCCCCACCAGACGCTCTCGCAGACCCCAGAGCAGACTCCCGAGGTCCGCCCAATTTGCCGCCGCCTGTCTGAAGGTTTCACCACCACTCCCTGAGTGCCGCTGCCTCAGCACAGACTTTCCCACCCGACATCACAGCCCACTTCCTTCCGGAGGAATTTACATGAGTAAAGTTCAGTTCAAGAAAGCCCTGCTGGTCGCTGCCGCCCTCGCCGTTACCACGTCTGCCGCTGCTGCGGGCAAACTGGAAATCTTTTCCTGGTGGTCGGGCGATGAAGGCCCCGCCCTCGAAGCACTGGTCAAGCTGTACAAGCAGAAGTACTCCAGCGTGGTTGTAGACAACGCCACCGTGTCGGGCGGTGCAGGCACCAACGCCAAAGCCGTTCTGAAGACCCGCATGCTGGGCGGCACGCCCCCCGACTCCTTCCAGGCCCACGCCGGACAGGAACTGATCGGTACCTGGGTGGTCGCCAACCGTATGGAAGACCTCAGCGCTCTGTTCAAGTCCGAAGGCTGGGACAAGGCGTTCCCCAAAGACCTGACCGCCCTGATCTCCAGCAAAGGTGGCATCTGGAGCGTGCCCGTCAACGTTCACCGCAGCAACGTCATGTGGTACAACCCCGCCAAACTGAAGGCCTGGGGCGTCACTGTGCCCAAGACCTGGCCCGAATTCATCACCACCTGCGCCACCCTCAAGAGCAAGGGCGTTGCCGCACCGCTGGTCATGGGCGAAAACTGGACCCAGCAGCACCTCTGGGAAAGCGTCATGATCGGCACGCTGGGCGCTCAGGGCTGGCAGAACCTGTTCAGCGGCAAGCTGAAGTTCACCGATCCCCGCGTGGTCGGAGCCTTCACCACCTTCGGCAAGGTCATGGACTGCGCCAACAAGGACGCCAGCGGCCTGAGCTGGCAGCAGGCCAGTGACCGCATCGTAGACGGCACCAGCGCCTTCAACATCATGGGTGACTGGGCCGCCGGATACTTCACCACCACCAAGAAACTGGCCCCCGGCACGGGCTTCGGCTGGGCCACCTCTCCCGGCACCAGCAAAGTCTTCGTGATGTTGGCCGACTCCTTCGGGTTGCCCAAGGGTGCCAAGAACCGTACCGAAGCCACCAACTGGCTGAAGGTGCTGGGCAGCAAGGCCGGACAGGACGCCTTCAACCCCCTCAAGGGCAGCATCGCCGCCCGTATCGACAGCGACCTGAGCAAGTACAACACCTACTCCAGAAGCGCCGCGACCGACTGGAAGACCAACAAGATCGTGGGCAGCATGGTTCACGGAGCCGTGGCCCCCGAGAGCTTCACCAGCGCGTTCGGAGCCATCATCGACCAGTTCGCCGCCACCAAGAACAGCGCTGGAGCCGCCGCCGCCGCCCAGCAGCTCGCTGTGAAGTCCGGATTCAGCAAGTAAACACAGCAGGGATCTAGGAAGTGGGGTGTGGGTTGTAGGAAGACCCTCACCCCCTTACGAAGTCTGGAGGGATGAGACAAGGATCAGCTTGTATGACGATCCCGCGTTTCATCCCTTTTGTTTTCCCATAGCCCACAACCCAGATCCCACACCCCTCAAAGGAGGCCACATTTTGAAAGGCCTGACCAAAGACCGCCTCTGGGCCATTGCCGTCCTGACGCCGAGCATCTTGCTCCTCGCCATCTTCGTCTACGGCTTTATCGGACGCACCGTATATGTCAGTTTTACCGACTGGGGCAACGATCCCGCACAGGCGTTGGCGCTGAATCCCATCATCAAATGGGTGGGCCTCGCCAACTATCAGGAACTGTTCACCGGATTCCTGCAGGGCCGTTTCCGCCAGGAAATGATCAGCACCATCTTCTTTACGGTGTTTTTCATTCTGGGCTGCCTGGGTCTGGGTCTGGGCCTCGCACTGGCGCTTGACCGCAACCCCAAAGGTGAGGCGCTGTGGCGCACCATTTTCCTGTTCCCCATGAGCCTGAGCTTTATCGTCACGGGCACCATCTGGCGCTGGATGCTGCAACCTCAGGGCGGCGTGAACCAACTCCCAGCCGCGTTTGGGGGCAAGCCCAGCACCTTCGGCTGGCTGAGCAGCACAGATTCGGTGCTGAAATTCGATTGGAACCTCCTGCCGATCATTACGGCAGTGGTGGTCGCCATCGTGATGGGCGTCATCGCCTACCGCGCCTTTGCCTCGGGCCAGCGCACCCGCACCATCGTGGCTGCCGCCAGTGCCGCCGTATTGCTGCTGTGGGCCGTATTCGTCGCTCCCAATCTCAAGATGCTGCCCGCCCCCGAGGTACACGGCTTCAACCTCGCTCTGGTGGGGATCGTCATCGCGGCGGTGTGGCAGATGAGCGGCTACACGATGGCGCTGTATCTGGCCGGATTGCGCGGCATTCCCGAGGAATTGCGCGAGGCAGCCCGCGTAGACGGCGCAAACGAAATCGACATGTACCGCCGCGTGGTGTTTCCGCTGCTGGCCCCCATTACCCTCAGTGCCATGATTATTCTGGGCCACATCAGCCTCAAGATTTTTGACTTGGTGTACGCGATGGCTGGCCCCGACAACACCTTTGCCAGCGTTCCGGCGCTGAACATGTACCTGACCAGCTTCCGCCAGAACCAGTTTGCGCTGGGCGCGGCCATCGGCACCATCCTGCTGATTCTGGTGGCCTTTATTATCGTGCCCTACCTGTCTTCTCAGTTCCGCACCGAGGAAAGCCACTGATGACCACCACCATTCCCACGGCGGCCACGGCCAAACCGCCCGCCACTGCACCGCGCAAAAGCATCGGGCGGCCCGGCCTGTACATCGTGCTGGTCATCGCCGCGCTGTTTTTCCTGCTGCCCATCTACCTGCTGTTTGCCACGGCGCTTAAATCACCCGACGCCATTAATCTGGCGACCACCTGGCGTTGGCCCGCCGCACTCAACTGGGCCAGCTTCAGCGATGCATGGGCCAAAATCGGCGGCAACCTCGGGAACAGCCTGTTCCTGGCCGTCGTCGCCACCGTTCTGGCCGCCATGATGGGCAGCCTCAACGGCTACGCGCTGGCAAAATGGAAGTTCCGGGGCGCGAATACCGTCTTCGCGCTGATGCTGTTCGGCATGTTCATTCCCTATCAGGCCGTGCTGATTCCGCTGTTCCAGTTCATCAAGGCACTGGGGCTGTACGGCACGATCTGGGGTCTGATTCTGGCGCATGTCGTCTACGGCCTGCCCATCACCACCCTGATCTTCCGCAACTTCTACGCCGATGTCCCCGACGCCCTCGTCGAAGCCGCCACCATCGACGGCGCGGGCTTCTGGCAGATCTACCGCCGGGTCATCTTCCCGATCAGCATTCCGGGCTTCGTGGTGGTCATCATCTGGGAATTCACGCAGGTCTGGAACGAATTCCTGTTCGCAGCCACCCTGACCAACACCAGCGCCCAACCTGTCACCTACGCTCTGTCGCAGTTGGCGGGCGGGCAGGCCGTCTCGTGGAATCTGCCGATGGCAGGCGCGATTCTGGCGGCGTTGCCCACACTGCTGGTTTACATCCTGCTGGGCCGCTACTTCGTGCGCGGTCTGCTGGCCGGAAGCGTGAAGGGCTAAAGCTTTCTCAAAACACAGATAAAGAAGAAGGCCGGAGCGATAGCGTTCGCTCCGGCCTTCTTCTGTTTATCTTTCCTGCTTTTTATCTTGCCTATACCCTACAACCCATGTCTCATACGAGCTTAAAATGAGTCCAAAACATGTTTGATCCAAGGGAAGAGGGTCAGCGATTTAACTTCCTGAGGGTTGTGCTGGAGCCGGACACACTCTGCGGCGATCAAATCCTCCACCTCTTGAAGGGTGTTGAGCGTCCGGTTGGCGATGGGCAGCTTCAGCTTGGTCACCATGGGTTCAGCGGGGGATAGTTCCGGCGTATACGCCGGAAAGGGCAAGAGGAAGAGATTCGGCGGCACCTGGAGTTTCTGGCTGGTATGCCAGCCCGCCTGATCGAGCAAGAGAACGATGAGTTGCTGCTGGTGTGGATCCACAGCCCGGCTGAACTCGTCA
>NZ_KB899712.1 GCF_000378445.1 Deinococcus aquatilis DSM 23025
TGACGGGAATCGAAATGCACCGCAAGTTGCTGGATTCGGGCATGGCGGGCGACAACGTGGGCGTGCTGCTGCGTGGCGTGGCGCGTGACGATGTCGAGCGTGGTCAGGTGCTGGCCAAGCCCGGCAGCATCAAGCCGCACACCAAGTTCGAAGCGAGCGTGTACATCCTGTCCAAGGACGAGGGTGGACGTCACAGCGCGTTCTTCGGGGGCTACCGTCCTCAGTTCTACTTCCGCACGACGGACGTGACGGGCGTGGTGGAACTGGCCGAAGGCGTGGAAATGGTGATGCCCGGCGATAACGTGACGTTTGTGGTCGAGCTGATCAAGCCCATCGCCATGGAAGAAGGCCTGCGCTTCGCCATCCGCGAAGGTGGCCGCACCGTCGGCGCTGGCGTCGTCGCCAAGGTCCTGGAGTAAGTTTCAACACAGCTCGGAACTCCTGAAATCAGGAGAAAAGGGAGAGAGGGCCGCTGCGCCTTCTCTCCCTTCTTTTGTCTGGCGGGGTATGTGGCTCTGTGCCGATCACTTCGGCGGCGTCGGGCTGGAGTTCGAGAAGGCTGCTGTTCTTTATTCTGCTTCTCCCCTTCTCCCCGACAACCAGTCGCCGGATTGAACAGAATGCCCAATGAATTCTGGACCGATTTTTGCTCTTCCACACGAACTCGACACAGTTCTCTGAACAGACATACCGGAACGCACCATGCTCAGGCCTCCATTCTCTAGCCTGCTGGGTGCTGTGCACCTACGCCGCCTGCTCAGAGAGACGATCTTTTTCGACAAATACTCTAATAGACGTGAAAATCCCTCAGCCCGGTTGCCTCGCTGTATTGGGTCTGAATTTCTCGCACTTTGGCATGAGGTGGCCCCCGGTGAAGCCAGTGCAGCAGGCGGTCCAGGTCGGCCTGCTCACCTTCTGCGATCACCTCGACCTGTCCATCGGTCAGGTTTTCGGCGTAGCCTTGAAGCTTGAGGTCGCGGGCGTATCGCTGCACGAAACGGCGGTAGCCCACGCCCTGAACGGTTCCAGTCACCAGAGCGGTCAGACGCATATGGGGAGCATGGTAGCGGGCGCGGGGTGGGGGCAAGTGTCAGTCAGCTTCCGCTCTGAGGCTCGCCCTGTCTGGTAGCCCCCCTGCCCTGTCTGATGGTCAGGTGAGGAACGCGGGGCTGACGTTCATGTGAGTGTGGATAGAATGATCGGAATGCCCGTTCCTGCCGTGCTTACCTCTTCCCTGCTCCTCGCTGCCCATCACGTGGGTGACGTGTGACAGACGGCCCCGAACCGCGCCCCTCTGACTCCGAATTGGCCGCACAACAGTCTGAAGAGGCAACCCCCATCCAGTCGCCACAACCAGACGAGCTGAAGTCAAATCGGCGGCGGCGCTGGCCGTGGGTCTTGCTGGCTGTGGCCCTGGTCGTTCTGGCCGTACTGACGTTGACGCCGCGCCTGCTGGGTGGGCTGATCCTGTCCCGCCTGGGAGCCGATCTTCAGGTGACAGCCGAGCAGATAGGCGGGCCGCTGTGGTCGCCCAATTTGTCGGGAGCCACAGTAAATTTGCCGGGGATAGAGGGCAAGGCAGGACAGGTCAGCGTGACGGTCGCAGGCGTAGATATAGGGTCGCGTACGGTCAAGCTAAATGTGGCCGCGCAGGACGCCACCGTCAATCTGAAATTACGGGAACTGTTGAAGGGCGGCGAGGGTGGAACGGGCGGCGGCTGGAAGGTGGTGTTGGGCGGGCTGGACGTCAAAAATTCTCGCGTGAATGTGGACGGCGAGGGTGCGAATATTCCAGACGGAGCCTTCCGCATAGAGCAGGGGCCGGGAGGTGCACTGGCCGTCAGGGGCCGAACCACCGAGGGCGAACTCAATGCCGACGTGCAGGTGTCGCAGGGCGCAGCAGGCAACATTTTCGGCATCGATCTGGATGCCGACGCACGGGTCCTGAACCACTACTGGCCGGGGGTGACGGCGGGCCGCATCACCGGGCGCTACGTGCTGAACGACGGCCCTCTCCGGGGTGATCTGAAGGTGACTGACGCCGCCCTACGCGTGCCGGGGGCCAAGTTCGTAACTGTGACGGGCGTGAACGGAACAGCCACTCACCGGGGGGACGACATCAATCTGCGCCTGAGCGGACGCGGATGGAACGGCCCCGTGAATGCCGTGGGCAACGTAGACCTGAAAGCGCAGAACTGGACGGTGACTGCCGACGCCGACCCCACCGTGGCTGGGCTGGCAGAGGCATTGGGCACAACTGGGACGGGCAATCTGAATCTACGCGTTACGGCAGGCGGCTGGAGTACCGTGCGCGTGAAGGCGTATGCGAAGGGTGCCGGTCAGGTGGCGGGCTTGCCTTTCCGCGACGCCAAGGTGGAATACACCCTGCTGACCGAAGACGGCAACCGTGCCGGACAAACCAACGACCTGGCCTTCAGCGTCAGGACGGCGCTGGCAGGGGATCAGGCCATCACCGGGCGTTGGGCGCTCGGACGAGCCGGAACGGCACAGGCGCGGGGCACGCTGGCTGGGCAGCCTCTCACGCTGGCCGCCAAGATCGACGCCGACAACAAGTTGACGCTGGGCGGCACTGCGCTGGGTGGCCCGGCACGCGGCACCTTCGACCTGAAGACACAGGCGCTGAACGCGGTCCTGAATCCCGAGGTGAGCGGCGTGGGGGCCAGGGTAGCCCTGACCGGCAAGCCTTCCGATTTGCGGGCTGCCATCAGCGGCGGCAAGGTGGGGCCATTTGAACTGGCAGGCACAGCGCGGTTGAATGCACAGGGCCTGACAGCTGACCTGACCAGTGGGCAGGCTGCGGCCAACGCGTCAGCAGGAACGCTGACCCTCGATCTCGACCGGGAATTCCGAGGCACCTGGAGCGCCCGCAACCTCAGCGGCGCGGGGATCACTCTGGGTGGTAACGGGAAACTGGACGCCACGGGCGGCGACCTCACGGGCACGCTCACGGCTGGCCTGCCCGGCCTGGCCGCCCCCCTGACCGGGCCGCTGAACCTGAATTACCTGAAGCAGCGCGGCACTTTCTCTAGCAACAATACGGCCTCCGGTGCGGCTTCCGGCCCCCAGCGCCTGACCTGGAACGGCGACACTTTCGGCCTGAGCGCCCGCAATCTGGCCGTGGTCGGCGGCGTGACCGTTAACGGGGACCTGAACGTGACCACCGCCCTGAAAGCCACCGGGAACCTGACCGCACGGGGCAACGGGTTCGATGTTACAGCTACGGCACGTGGTGACACCGCCAGCCTGCGCGGAGTGCTGGGAGCAGCAGGCAACCGCGTGACCGTGCTGGCCGATACGCAACTCTCGGCGGGATTTCTGACCACCGCCCGGATTGAGGGGGCAGACATCACGGGCACGGTCAGTGTGCAGGATGGCCTGCGTTTTTCTCTGACCACCGCCAACGCTTCCGGCAGGCGCGACACCGCACGCGGCGTGATCGACGGTTCCAACTGGGACGCGTCGGGCCGGGTGAATCTGGCCGCCCTGCGTCCGCTGCTGCCCGCCCTGACCGAGCAACGACTGGACGGTACGCTGGATCTGGCCCTGGCCGGACTGGGCGGCACGGCCCGCATCAATGCTTCGGCAGCGGGCGCAGGCGTATCGGGTACTCTGCAGCGCAACGGGCAACAGGCGCGGCAGCCCATCACCGCCGACCTGAATGTGGTCTATACGAATGTGGCCGCGAGGCTGGCGGGCCGGGTCTTTCCTGATGTGCAGGTCAGCGGCAGCGGCACCTACCGAAATGGCACCGACACGCCGCAGACGCTGAACGCCGCTCTGGCAGGCGACTACGGCAACCTGAAAGCCAGCCTGACCGGGCGCACCGGATCGCTGTCGTTCAGCGGTGTAACCATTCCCGCGCAGACACTGAACCTGACCGGAAGCGTGACCCCCAACCTGACGGCAGCGGGCACCTGGGGCAACCTGAACGTGACCTACGACGCCCGCACCGGCCTTGCCCGCGTGACCGGACGGCAAACCCTGACGGCCTTCGGTCAGACCGGAACCGTACAGGGCCGCGCCACCTGGGGGCCAGGCAGCACCAACCAGACCTTCCGGGGAGCCGTGGAAGCCAGCGGCGTCCTCGACCAATATACGGTGGCGCTCAGTGGCCCCTGGAACAGCCTGAACGTGCGCCTGACCGATGGCGAGGGTCTGCGGGCCACCGGTACGGCCTCGCTGCCTTCGGGCCGATATGACGTGGACCTGCGCGGCCCCATCGCGGGCGGCACGGCGGCAGGTGGCCTTTATATAGACGGCAACGTGACCGGCACCGGCACCGAGCCTCGCGGCACCGTGAGCGTATTCGACGGAGCAGGCGGCAGCGCCCGCGTCACCCTGCGCGGATTCTCGGATCTGGATGTGCAGGCACGCGGCCTGACTCTGGGTGGGCAGCAGCTCTACGGCGACCTGAATGCCCGGAACAACGTGCTGAGCGGCACCATTGACGCTGGCCCCTTCCGCCTGACTGCTGCCGGGGGCCGAGTACGTGCGGTGGGTGAATTCGTAGGTCAGAGCGTCGTCGCCAGCGGCAAACTGACCCTGCCCGCCACAGTCTCCGACCTGAACGTACGGGTAGACGGGCCGTATCTGAGCGCCAATGCCACCGGGAGCGTGTCTGATCTGCGCGGTGCGGTGCGCCTGAATGCCCAGACCTTCGGCACCGCGCAGGCGAGGGTCAGCGTTCCGGCGCAGGTTTTCCCCCTCACCGCCTCGCTGACTGGAGCGCGGGCCAACATCGGCGGCCTGACCTTCTTGGGCGGAGACTGGAGCGGCGCGGCGAACCTGCGCTACGTGCTGGGCACTGCGGCTGGAAGCACGCCCGGCCAACTCCGTCTGGAAGGCAATGGGGCGCAACTGCTGGCCCTGCCGTCCGGCCCCGTGGCAGGCCGCGTGAGTGTGCTGCCCACCATTGGCGGCACACTCAGCGCCGACCTCTCCCCTGCCCTGCCCTTTTTGCCGGAAGCCGTGCGGAAGGAATTCGTGCCCGGCAGGCTCGTGGCCCAGATTTCGGCCACGGGCGCGGCCCTGAGCACCACTGGAACGCGTTACCTCAATGACCCCTTGAGCCTCACGGCGCAGGTGGGCTGGAAGAACGGCGTCACCGCTTCCGGCACGCTGACCCATCCGGGGTCGCGCCTTCCGCTGCGCTATGACGGACGCGACCTGAGCATCGACGCAGCCGTATTGAATGCCCGAACGCTGCAACCCGTCTTGAAGGGTCTGACCGGAACCCTGACCGCCAGCCTGACCGTCCCCGAGCTGGATTTCGAGCAGGCCAACGGGCGGGCGCGGGTGAATCTGGCGCTGGGAGGCGAGCGGGCAGAGGGTCTGGTATCGCTGCGGCGCGGGCAGGTGGGCGCAGACCTGACCAGTACACTGGCGGGCCTGAACCTGCGGGTGCGTGGGCCGCTGTATCCCCAGGCCGACGCCGTGCTGAACGTGGACGGCGTGCAGGGAACCCTGACCGGCGATGCGGCCAAGACCCTGAACCTGCGGGCAAAGGGCGAATATGAGGGCCAAGCCGTTGATCTGACGGCCACCGCGACCGACCTCACCCGCAGGGGCCAGATTCAGTTGACAGGCAATGTGGCAGGCCAGAGCATCCGGGCCAGCGGCAACCTCGTTTCGGGCGTGTTGTCGGGCCTGAATCTGCGGGTCAGTGGGCCGTACCTGAGTGCCGACGCCAGCGGCGACCTGTTGGGTCTGCGCGGTACGGTGCGCCTGAAGGCCCAGACCTTCGGACCAGCCCAGGCGAGGGTCAGCCTTCCGGCTCAGACGTTGCCCCTGACGGCGTCGGTGAGTACCGGGCGTGTGAACGTGGGCGGCCTCGGCTATGCAGGCGGCCAGTGGAGCGGCGCGGCGAACCTGCGCTACGCCCTCGCCACCACGCCCGGAACACTGCAACTCGTGGGCAGTGGGGCGCAACTGTTAGCCCTGCCATCCGGCCCCGTGGCAGGCCGCGTGACGGTGCTGCCCACCATCGGCGGCACCCTCAGCGCCGACCTCGCGCCAGCCCTGCCCTTCTTGCCGGAAGCCATACGCAAGGAATTCGTGCCCGGCAGACTCGTCGCGCAGATTTCGGCCACGGGCGCGGCCCTGACCAACGAGGGCACACAATACGTGGGGCAACCGCTCGGTCTTACAGCAAAGGTCAACTGGAAGAACAGCGTCACGGCTTCGGGCACGCTGACCCATCCGGGGTCGCGCATTCCGGTGCGCTACGACGGCCAGACCCTGACCCTGGACAGAGCTGTGCTGGATGCTCGCGCCCTACAACCGCTCCTCAGCGGCGTAACTGGCACCCTGACCGCCAGCCTGACCGTGCCCGAGCTTGATTTCGAGCAGGCCAGCGGGCGGGCGCAGATCAATCTGGCCTTGCAGGATCAGCGGGCAGTGGGCGCAGTGACCGTGCAGCGTGGGCAACTGGGCGCAGACCTGACGAGTACGCTGGCGGGCCTGGAAGTGCGGGTACGCGGGCCACTGTACCCGCAGGCCGACGCTGTGCTGAACGTGGACGGCGTGCAGGGCACCCTGACCGGAAGCGCTGCCGATACCCTGAATCTGCGGGCAGCGGGCGTGTACCAGGGCCGAAACCTGAACCTGACGGCGGTGGCCATGAATCTGACGACCAGAGCAGCCTCGGCACAGTTGACCGGAAACGTCTCGGGCGCGGCAGTGAACCTGACACTGAAGCAGGCAGCGGGCCTCTGGAGGGCGGCGGGCAGCCTGAACGTGCCCGACCTCCGAACCCTGACGGCCAGCAACGGTGCAGGCGGCACAGCGGGCAATCTCAGCGCCACCATTGGCGGCACGCTGGACAATCTGACGCTGAACGCGGCGGGCATGGCAGCGGGTGTGCGCTTTACGGCTCCGGCCAGCTACCGGAGCGGGGTGCTGCGGCTGGCAAATGCAGTCGCCACACTGCCCGATCTGGTCAGCGTGCGGGCCAGCGGCCCCGTCTTTCCCACGTTGGGCCTGAGCGCCAAAGCCACGCTGGAAGACTACCTGCCGGGAACCTACACGGTGCAGGCCACGGGCAGCCTCTCCAAACCCAATGTGAACGCGCAGGGCAAGCTGCAAAACGCGCCCACCGGACTTCAGGCAGAGGGCAGCCGCGTCACCGCCCGCCTGCTGGGGCAGGATTACCGCCTGACCTTCGTGGGCGAGCCGCTGGCCGGATTCGTGCGCGGACAACTGGGCGCGGAGATTCAGGGCCAGTCCACACCGGGCGGCCTGCTGGATTCCCGACTGGCGCTGAACACCACGTATCTGGGCAGAGATGGCCTGCGTGTGGCGCTGAATGGAGCAACCGGCTGGAATGCCCGCCGGGGCTGGCTGGGCACGTTGCAGGCACGCGGCCCACTGAATACCTCAAGCGACCTGAACGCCACCCTGAACGGCTCTGGCCCGCTGAATCTGGCCGCCACGCTCCGCACGCCCTTCAATGGGCAGCCGCGCAGCGCCCGCGTGACCGGAACCCTGCCTGCCGACCTGCCCCGGCGGCCCGGCGGCACGCTGGAGCTGGCCGCGCTGGATGTGGGCGCACTCTGGGGCCGCGCCGGACAACTGGCCCTGACCGGGCAGGCCACACTGGGCGGCGGAACTTGGAACAAACTGGCCGCGCAGTTCGCAGGCCGCGTCGAAGACAGTGCAGGCGAACTCACAGGTGATCTGGGAGCCACCTACCGCGCCGGAGACGTGTCGGTGCGGCTGGCTGGCCCCCGCGTGTCGGGCGGCGCGGTGCTGGTGGGCGGGAAGTACGACCTGACCCTGCGGGCCGAACCCCTGCGGCTGGCCCGCCTCCTGCCCGTCAATCTGAACATGGACGCCCTCACCTTCGGCGGCACGGTCACAGCGGCGGGCAGCCTGGCGGGCGGGCCGTCCAAGGTCACGCTGCGGAACCTGGCTCTGAAGGGCGAGCAGGGCGGCATTCGCGGCAGCGGCATCGGGCCGTTCAGCCTGTACGGAAGTGCCTCCTATGTCTGGCAACCCGGCGGCCAGAATGTGCTGGAAGCTGCGCTGGACGGCAGTTTGCGCGGCGGAGTCTTGCAGGCGCGGGGCCAGTTGCCTGCGGGCGTGCAGGTCACAGCGCGGAACATCGATGCCCGCACGCTGGGCGCAGGGGTACTGGGCGCAGCTCTGAAGCTCAGCGGTGACCTGACCAACCCGGCGGTCTCGGGGCAGATCAGTACGCTGGCCGACGCCTTCAGTGCCCGCGTGATCCTGTCGGGCCGCGCCCTGAGCCTGAAGGCCAATGCGCGGGCCGACCTGAAGGGCAGCGCCGCAGGCACGCTGTACGCCGAAGCTTCAGGCCTGAACCTGACGGCGGGCGCGGCAGGGCTGGAAGGGGTGCGGGCGCGGGTCTACGGCAATGCCAGCAGCGGCCAGACCTCGGCCAGGCTGGACCTGAACGGCGTGTGGCCCGCACTGGCCGGAACCGTGAACGCCACCGTGGGAGGGATCAGCGTAGGCGGCGTCGCGCAGCCCCTCACCCTGACCGGAGACGGGCGCGGCGGCTACGCCCTGAACAGCGGCGAACTGGGGGCCGGAACCGTCACACTGACGCGCACGCAGGGGCTGATTCCGGCCCTGGCAGGCACGCTACGCCTGACGCCCTTGCCACTGGTGGGCGGTACGGGCACAGCCACCGCCGATGTCACGTTGGGCGGCACCCTGACTGCTCCCACACTGGCCGCCACCCTCAGTACCCGCGCCGCCACCCTCAGCGGCGTCACGCTGGCCGATACCACCGGAAGTTTTTCGGGCACGCTGTCCAACCTGAGCGGCACGCTGGCTCAGGCTGGGGCAACTGTAGCCACTCTGAATGGGCAAACTGTGAACCTGACGGGCCTGACTGCCTCTGTGGCCGGAGCCAGCGTGAAGGCCACGGGTACGGCGGCCCTGAACGGAACCGCCGACCTGAATCTGGTCAGCAGCGGCGCACTGGAAGGCAACCTGAAGGCCACCTACCGCGCCCGCGCCCTCTCGCTGGACGGCACACTGGCCGCGCAGGGTGTGACGGCGGCGCTGAATCTGGATGCCGACCCCTTTACAGGCTGGCACGGCACGGCCCGCCTGAGCGGTGGCCCCGCCGGAGTGCTGACTCAACCTGCCAACCTGACCCTCAGCGGCCCGTTCGCCCACCCGCTTGCTACCGGAGACGCCGGACTGCTGGGCGCGGGCGCACGAATTGTCGCCAGCAGCACGGGCGTGCAGGTGCGCCTCGTCAACGGCCCCGGAGCCACGGCCAACGGCGCAGTCGAGGTGCGGCCCGACGCCGCTGGCGAGTGGAAATGGCTGGGAGCCACCAGCCTGACCCGCCCCGAACTGAGCCTGAGCGTGACCCCCTCCGGCCCTCTGACCGACCCCAACCTGCTGCTCAGCGTGCGCCGGGGCGAGTGGCGGGCCAGCGGCACAGCCAGCCTGCGGGCCGCCGACCTGAACATCAGCGACGGCCTGAAGGATGGCCGCATCACCTGGACAGACCAGACCGTGCGGGCCGACCTGCCGGGTCTGGACCTCTCGCGCCTCGGCATCAGGCTGGGCGCGGCGGGCGGCGCAGGCGATACGGCACTCACGGGCCGCGTGACCGCGCAGGGGGCCGTCAACACCGGTACCCGAAACGGCCAACTGACGCTGAACATTCAGGACGTGAATACCGATTACGAACTTCCTTACCTCGGCCTGAAGGTGAACGGCGACCTGGCTGCCACTGTTGATCTGATCGCCGGGCGGCCCACCGTGCAGGCCAGCGCCACCCTGCCCGCCGGAACCCTGACCCTGAATGCCCAACAAACCTCCACCTCCTGGACAGGCCGACTGACCGGATCGTTGGCCGAGGACGGCGGCCAGTTGGCCCTGAACGTGGGCGCTGACGCGGCGGGCCTGACCGGAAACGTGACCCTCACGCGCTTTCCTCTCTCGGGTGCAGGCCAGAGCGTGCGGGTAGACGGAACGGTGGCGCTGGGCGGTCAGACCTTCAATGCCAACCTGACCGCCGCCAACGAGATGGGAGAGGCCCGCGTGATCGGTTCGGGCGGGCTGGCCGACGTGGTACCCGCGCTGAGCAGCGTGCTGGCCGTGCGGCCCACCGAGGAGGGCTACAACCTGCGGGCCACACTGGACGCCGTGGAACTGCGTGAACTGAACATTGCCCCCGCCCTGTCGGGCCGAGTCAGCGGGGAGGCCAATATCAATGACGGCGGCGGCACCTTCGTGGTCCGCAGCGCGGGCCTGACGCTGGGGCCAAAAACCCTGCCCGCCCGTATAGAAGGCACGCAGATCGGCGGCGACTGGCGAATTCGCGGTTTCCTGGGCGAATCCGACCTGTTCGGCGGCCTCAGCGGGGGCGAACTGTTCGGTCAGGTGACGCTGAAATCCTTCCCGGTGGGCGCAGTCGTGGGCGCACTGGTCGGAGACAGCCCCGGCGAAGGCATCGTAACCGGCGTGGCCCGCTTCCGGGTTCCGGTGGCCGACCCGTTGGCAGGCAGCGCCACCGTGGTGGCCGAACGAATCCGCGTGAGCGCCAGCAGCGGCGAGGGCGCAACCCGCGTCACCGAAACGCTGCTGGGTTCCGGCACGCTGGACTACGCGGCGCGGGAACTGCGGAACGTGAATATTCAGCTGGCCGGGGCCGGAACCTGGGATGTGCGCGGGGCCTTCAGCCGCTCGAACGTGGGCCTGACCGCGCAATTTACCAACACGACCTTTACCCCGGTGCTGGTGCTGGTGCCTGCCATCGCTGACCTTGACCCCAGCCTGAAAGGAACCCTGACCCTCACGGTGGCCGGAACCTACGACCGCCCACGCGGACAGGTGCGGGCCAGCAACCTGAGCGGCACTCTAGCGGGCCTGAGCCTGCAAGTGCCCACGCTGTCCGGTGATCTGCCTGATTCGGGCGCATTCACGGCCACCGGGCGCGTGCTGACCGGCGGTGTGGTGGGCAGTGACGGCACGCTGAACGCCAGCGGCCAACTGACTGTGGGCGACCTGAGCGCCACCCGCGTGCGCTTTGAAGGGCTGCTGGCTCCCCAGGCGCTCGGTGCGCTGCCCAACACCACCGTGACGCTGGCGCAGGCGACCACAGGCTGGACACTGGATGCCCAGAGCCGCAGCACCAACCCCGCGACCGGAGCCGGAAGCCTGAGTCTGACCGGGCAGATCGCGCCGCGCTGGGATCTGGCCCTGACCGCCCGCAATTACAACCTGCCGCTGGCCGTGATCTATGCCCGCGAAAGTGCGCTGAATGCCGACCTGCGGGCCGTGGACGACGGTTCACTGATCCGGGTCAGTGGGGCCGCCGACTTCCTGCGCCTGACCCTGGGACGTGTGGGAGCCACGACCACCATTCCTGCACCGGGCCAGAGCAGCACTGGTGGCAGCAGCGGCACCGGGCGCACCACCGACAGCTACGCCACGCCCCTGCCCGACATCTACTCCACCTTCCCGGAACCGGGCCGCGACCCCAACGCGCCCGCACCGGCCCGGCCCTTCCTGCAACGGCTGGTGCTGGAAGACATCCCGGTTCGCGCCCCCAACGGCATCCGGGTAGATGAGGCCCTGGCCCGCGCCGAATTTGGCGGGGCGCTGGTGGTGTCGGGCACGGGTGCACAGCCGCGCATCACGGGTGACATCACCTCTCAGCGGGGCAGCATCTTCCTGCGCGAAAACGAATTCGCCATCCAGAGCGGTCTGGTGAGCTTCAACGGCCAGAGCCTCTACCCGACCTTTGCCATCGTGGCAAGCGGCACGGTGCAGGCCAGCACCACCGGTCAGCGCGTCCCTGTCACGCTGGACGTGAAGGGCGAGTTCCGAACTCTTGCCGATGGAGCCAATACCCTCGATCTGACCACCGCCCTGCGCTGCACAGCCACTGCCGGAGCTTCCGGCGGCACGGCCAGCAGCGACTGCACCGACCCCAGCACCACACAGGCCTACAGCGAGGCGCAGCTCTACGCGCTGGTTGCTACAGGCGTGCCCAATCTGGAAACGCTGCCCGGCAACCTGACCGCGCTGGGGGCCAGCGCCCTGCAAACCGCGCTGAATATCTTCGTGCTGGGCGAAATCGAGCGCAACGTGGCCCGCGCCCTCGGCCTGGACGTGTTCCGCCTGACACCCAATCTCTCTACGGCAGACGGCAGCATCGGCGCGACCATCACGCTGGGATCGTACCTGACCCGCGACCTGTATCTGCAGTACCAGATCGACCTGACGGGCGCGGGCCTGATCGACGCCACCTATTCCACGCCCGACAAGCGGTTCACCTTCAAGGTCAGCACGCCGCTCAACGGTCTGGACCTGCAAAGCGTGCGCCCCAGTTTCAGCGCCGCCTACAACGTCAACGACCGCGCCAGCGTGAGTGTGGGCGTGCAGAACAACCCCGAAAGCACCAAATTGAGATTCGGGGTGACCTACCGGATTCGGTAAAGAAGAAAGTAGGACGGCATTCCCTCACCACTCAAGCCGTTTTGCAAAGAGTCGCCCGAAAGGTTATTACCTGGGCGGCTCTCTTCGTTGTTTCCGCACGCACTCACCACAGGGCAGCTTGTGGCTGTCAGATCCCGTGTTCGTCAGATGCCGCTAGACTCCCCTGTATGGCTGTTTCTGTTGCAGGTTCTCAGGTCACTTTTTCGGCTCCAGCGGGGGCAACGGCACTGGTGGGAGACTTCACCGATTGGCGCAAACGCCCCGCGCTGCCCGTGGCGGCGGGTCAGTCCATCACGCTGAGTCTGCCGCGTGGTGCGTGGGTGGAATACGCATGGCTGGACGAGGCGGGCAAACCCTTTGCCGACCCCGACAACGCCCAGAAATCTCTGAATCCCTGGTGGCCCTACCCGCGTGCGGTGGTGGTGGGCCAGTACGCGCAGCACCCACTCTGGGCCGCACCGGAGGCCACCCAAAAGGGCACGGCGCACCGCCTGACCTGGGAAGGCACGGTGTTTCCCGGCACGCGCCGCGCCATCGTCTACACGCCGCACGGCTATCGTCACTCGCAGGCCGTGCCCATTTATTACGTGCAGGACGGCGTGGCCTTTTACCGCACCGGCAAACTGGGCGAGGTGATGGACCGGGCGGTGGAGGCTGGCCTGGCAGCGGGCGCGGTGCTGGTGTTCGTGGAACCGGGCGACCGCAGCGCCGAATACTACCTGAATGACCGCTATCTGGACTTCCTGAAATCCGAGGTGTTTCCACGTGTGGAAGGCCCGTTGGCGACTCCCTCGGAGCGGGGATTGTGGGGCGCGAGCCTTGGCGGGCTGATCAGCCTGCATCTGGGCGCGGCCCACCCCGAACTGTTCTCGCGTGTGGTCAGCCATAGCGGGGCCTTTATTGCGCGGCCCGGAGCCGAAAAAGACGGCATCATAGACACCACCACCGCCGGAGAATGGCTGCGCGAACGCCTGAGCGCTTCTCCGCCCACCCACCTCAAAACCAGTCTGGATACTGGCGTTCTGGAATGGCTGGCCGCCCCGAACCGCCGCATGGCCGCCCTGTTTGCCGACGCCGAATTGCCCCATCAGTACCGCGAATATGCCAGCGGCCACAACTGGGTGACGTGGCGGGCAGCGCTGCCGGAGGCGTTTCTGTATATGCAGGGGGGGTAAAACGTCAGTGGTGAGTGGGGAGTAGTCAGTGGAAAAAGATGGAAGGGCAAAAGATTAGTTCCTCACCAGCCCAGAGCCATCCAACTCACCCGCCGCACCCCGGCCACGCGGCATAGTCAGAGCCGATGCGTATTCCCATTCTCCTTTCTTACCTGCTGCTGGGCAGCGCGGGGGCTTTGACCATGATGAATCCGGCTTCGACCACCACCCTTCACGAGCGGGCGCAGGACTGGGCAGGCGCGGAACAGCGCGGCATAGAGGTGCGCGGGCAAACGCTGACGCTGGCCGCAGGCATGAGCAGCGGCACCCTGACCGGGCAGCCGATCAAGGTGGCCGCCTTCGACGAACTCGTACCCTCCTGGAACAGCAGCACGGGAGCCGCAGGCAGCGTGACCGTAGAAGTGCGGGCACAAACGGGCACGGCCTGGACGCGCTGGTTTTCGTTCGGCACCTGGAGCAGCGCCGAGGGGCGGGCCAGTCTGAACGGGCAGAAGGACGGCACAGGCCAGATTCTGACCGATACCCTGCGCCTGAGTACCAAAGCCACGACCTACCAATACCGCGTGACCCTGCGCGGAGCAGGAACCAGCGTGCGTCTGCTGGCCTTCAATACCTCCGACCGGGCCAAGCGGGCCGCCGGACTGGGGCAGCTCAGCGACAAGACAGCGTGGGGCAAAGTGACCGACGTGCCGCAGCGCTCGCAGATGCTGTACCCGGACGGCGGCGAGAACTGGTGCAGCCCCACGAGTACCTCCATGATTCTGGCGCTGTACGGCGTGAATGTGCCCGTGCCCACCGCCGCCAGGGGCATGTTTGACCGCGTGTATGAGGGCACGGGCAACTGGCCCTTCAATACTGCCTACGCCGCAGAACAGGGCATGCGGGCCTTCGTGACGCGTCTGCCGAGCCTCGCCGCCGCCGAGCGCTACACGGGCGCGGGCCTGCCGCTGGCCGTCAGTCTGGGCTGGAAGGCGGGCGAGTTGCCTGGTGCACCGATTCCCAGCAGCCAGGGTCACCTGATGGTGCTGGTCGGTTTTGACGCCAAGGGTAACCCCGTGCTGAACGACCCCGCCGCCCCCACCGACGCGGGCGTGCGCCGCACCTACCCCCGAGCCGCCTTTGAAAAGCTGTGGCTGACGCATTCGGGCGGCCTGAGTTATGTGATCGCGCCGCAGGGGGCCGCGTTGCCCTGAGGGCAGAACGAAGGGAAAGCAGGGATCATAGATTGTGGATCGTGGGAAAAGCGGAAGGCCAGTCGGAATGAATCGACTGGCCTTCCGTTTAGGGTTGTTGTGGATGAAACGGGATTCTAAGTCTAGCTGCCGAAACCTGTACAGCTTTTAACCACACTCCACGTTCCAGCCCTGTTTTACCGACTGATGCTGGCGCGGGGTTCCAGTGCGTAGAACGACACCAGAGCCACCAGCGTGCCCACCCAACCGGGAGCGCTGCCCAACGAGAGTTCAAAGTTGCGGCCCAGCACCGTGCTGCCCAGCTGACCGACGAGTTGATCGCCGTTTTGCTGCGCCACCACGTTCCAGCCCACGATGGGTTCACCCATGTAGCCGGTTACGCGGTCTACGCCGCGCAGCGTGAGTTTCTGCGAGCCGACGTTGCCTTTCAGTTCGCCGTCCTGCAACTCGATCTTGAACGGGTCTGCGCCGACAGTGCCCTGTACGCCGCGTTCCGTGATTTCGAGGTCGATGTCTTTGCCGTGGAGCTTGCCACCTGCGCGGCCTGTGATGCGGTCACCGTCGATGACGCAGCGGATGTCGTATCCGTCTGCGCCGCCCAGACGACCCTTGATGAGATCTTCCATGCGGCGAAGTATAGCGGGGCCGGACGTGTTAAGGATGCGGGTTATCCGACCACCGCTCAGATACAGACGATTCTCCCAGCCAGGGCCACCGTTCTGGACGCATCAGAGGGCACTTTTGACTGGGTACTTTCAGAGGCCAACAAATCTGGCTGGATCAGGTAGGTACAGGCTCTGGCCGAGGCTGTTTGCCCCCACTGACCAGGCCCAACCGCTCGAAGTAGGCGCGGCGGGTCAGCAGCGGGCCGCCCTCACCCAGCCGCACCCGGCCCACATTCCAGCGCTCGAACAGGATTCGGAGGGAGGCTCCCAGCAGCGCCGCGCCGTACCACGCAGGCACGTCGGTGGCCGACACGCTCCAGCGCAGGCATTCACCGTCCCAGGCCAGATGCGGGCAGGTCTCATCGTGCGCCGCCCAGAACATGCCGCCTCGCCTCAGGGGTTCGTCTTCCTCTGGCCCCCATTCCCCCAATTTCTGGCCCCGCACCGTCAGCGGCGGTTCGCGCACCTGCACGTCGTAGTTGGGTGCGGCAAAGGCTTCGGCGTACAGGTCGTACAGATGGTGCTGCAAGGTATGCGTTTGCGCCCGCAGCCGCGCTTCTTCCCGGCCAGTCAGTGCGCCCGTGGCATTCAGGCTGGCGCGGGCCTCCAGAAGCTGGTTTTCTACAGCCACCAAGCGCTGCCGGGGCGTGGGCAGGGGCGGCGGGGGTGGCGGATCGCCCGTCAGCGAGCGGGCCGGGTCGAGGTACTCGCTGCCCTTCCAGCCGGAAGACGCCCAGCCTGTGACCTCGCGCAGAGCCGCGTCCTCGATGACCCACAGCCGATTGGCGACCTCGCGGGCAAAGCGGCGGTCATGCGTGACGATCACGACTGCGCCGCCGTACGCCTGTACCGCCACTTCCAGAGCTTGCAGGGCTTCCACGTCCAGATGGTTGGTGGGTTCGTCCAGCAGCAGCAGATCGGCCCGCAGACTGCTGACCAGCGCCAGCCCCGCTCGCGCCCGCTCGCCGCCCGACAGCACTTCGGGCAATTTGGGCCAGTCAGCAGCCGTAAAGCCCGCGCCACCCAGCAGGGCTTTGGCCCGCCCGCCAAAGCGCCGCTCGAACTGGGCACGCAGGCCCTCGCCGGGGTTCAGGCCGTGCCAGAGTTGATCCAGATAAGCCACCGATACGCCGCCCGCCACGCGCAATACAGGTTCCGGCTGGCCCAAACGGGGCGGGTCGGCGTGCAGGATTCCGGCCAGCAGCCCCAGCAGGGTGCTTTTGCCCGTGCCGTTGGCTCCCATCAGGGCCACACGGTCTCCCTGACGCAGCTTGAAGGCGGCTTCCCGCAAAATTGGATGATTGGCGGGATGCTCCGCATAGGTTTTATTCAGGTGCTCACCCCAGGCCACCAGCGGGGCGCGGGCACTTCCGGCCAGCAGACGCATTCGGAGCTGGCGTTCGGGCAGCGGCGCTTCGGCCAGAGGCAGGCGCTGGGCACGGTTTTTGAGGGGGCGGGAGCGGCGGCCCCATACGTACAGCCGTTCGGCGCTGCCCTCCAGACGGGCGGCTTCCTGCTGGCCCAGACGGGCGGCGCGGGTCTGGGTGCGGCGTTCCAGTTCGCGCTGGGCCTGGGCGCGGGAATAGCCGCCAGCATATTCGCGGGCTTCTCCGGCCTCCAGCCACAGGCTGCGGCCCGCCACCGCGTCCAGAAAATCGCGGTCATGGCTGGTCAGGATCACGCCGCCGCCGAAGTCGCGCAGCCAGCCTTCCAGCCATTCGCGCATCCGAATATCGAGGTGGTTGGTGGGTTCGTCCAGCAGCAGCAGATCGGGTTCGCGGGCCAGCGCGAGGGCCAAGGCCAGCCGGGTACGCTCGCCGCCCGACAACGACGCCGCCTCTCGCCCCAGAAAGCGGGTAAGGTCGAGCACGCCCAGAATCCGGGCCATCCGCGAGGGCCAAGCGTAGGCCTGAAGATCGTCCAGACGGGCGTGCAGGGCCGTCCATGCGCTCAGGGTTTCGGGGTCGCCCAGATGGGCTTCCAGCGTCAGCAATTCGGTTTCCAGTTCGCGGTAAGGGTGCGCGGCGGCCACCAGATCGCGCACCCGTACGCCTTCCGCATAGGCATGATGCTGGGCCAACACCGCCACCCGCAGCCCCTCTGAGCGCCAGATCTCGCCCTCATCAGGGATCAGTTCTCCGGTCAGCACGCGCAGCAGCGAAGTTTTGCCCGCGCCGTTGCGCCCCAACAGCGCCACCCGCTCCCCCTCCTGCACATTCAAGCTGATGCCCGACAGCACCGACCGCTCTCCGAAAGCGAGAGAAATGGATTCGGCGGTGAGCAGCGTAGCCATGCAGCACAGAGGCTAGCAGAGCGGGGGCGGGGGCGAATGCGCCACAAGGCCCAGATGGGGTGTGGGAGGTGGGTTGTGGGGAGTAGGAAAAGAGTGGTGGCCGATTGGACTCACCTCCAGGCACGTACAGGCGGGCAGGCACAGAGAAGGCAGGCAGGCAAGAAACCCGTCAGCATCCGCATTTGCCCCGGCCTCTGACCGCCTATACTGCGGCCCGTGATGGCCGCGCCCGCCCCTGTAACTGCAACATCCCCGTCAGAGAACCACCCCGAAGCAAGCCCCGCTTGGGTCGTGGCGGCCCTCTACCAGTTCCGGGCCGTGCCCGACGCCGCCGCGCTGCGTGAGCATCTGCTGGAAATTGCCACGCGCCTGAACCTGTGCGGCACGCTGATCGTTGCGCCCGAGGGCATCAACGGCACTCTGGCCGGATCGCGGGAAGCGGTGACGCAGTGGCACGCGGCCCTGATCGCCGCCGGATTTACGGGCATGGAATACAAGGAATCGGCCAGCGCCGAGCAGCCCTTCAAACGCCTGAAAGTGCGGCTGAAGCGCGAAATTGTGACGATGGGCGTGCCCGTACTGCCTCCTGAAGAAGCGGGCCAATACGTGACGCCCGCCGAATGGAACGCCCTGCTGCAAGACCCCGATGTGCTGGTCATAGACACGCGTAACCGCTATGAGGTCAAGGCAGGCACCTTTCAGGGCGCGGTGAACCCTGAAATAGACAGCTTCCGCGAGTTTCCGGCGTGGGCCGAGGAGCAGTTGCGGGGGCAGGAGGGCAAAAAAATCGCCATGTTCTGCACGGGCGGTATCCGCTGCGAAAAAAGCACCAGCCTGCTGCGTCAGCGCGGCTTTACGGATGTGCTGCATTTGCAGGGCGGCATCCTCAAATATCTGGAAGAAGTGCCCGCCGACCAGAGCCGCTGGAACGGCGAATGCTTTGTTTTTGATGGCCGCGTGACCGTGGGGCACGGTCTGGAGGTCGGCGGGGGCGAACTGTGCCATAGCTGCGGCTGGCCCCTGACCGCGCAGGAAACCGGGCACGCCCACTTTGAACGCGGCGTGAGTTGCGAGCATTGCCACGCCCAGACCACCGACAAGCAAAAGGCCCAGTTTCGGGAGCGGCAACGGCAGGTGTACGAGCGGGAGTAAGACAACCCCCCAGTCGGCTTCGCCGCCAGCCCCCCTTAAGGGGAGCGCAAAAGATGTTGTGTCCTCCCATTAAGGGGGGGCGTTGCGCCAGCAACGGGGGGGTTCACTAATCCAACAAAAAAGCCCGCCCACACCGTTACAGATGTGAGCGGGCCTCGTCAGGGCTTATGCGCTGGGGGCGTCTACCGTCTTGGGCGTGTCCAGTTGCCCACCCGTGCGAACGGTTACGGTGCGCTTCTGGGCGGCTTCGCTGCGGGGCACTCGCAGGGTCAGGGTGCCGTTCTGGTAGTCGGCTTCCACTTTGGTCAGGTCGTACTTGGCGGGCACGCTGAAGGTGCGGGCCAGAATGCCGTGAGCACGTTCCACACGGTGAGCAGTGCGCCCCTCGCGGCGGTTGTATGTACGCTCGGCCTGCACGGTCAGGGTCTGGTTCTCGGCTTCGATCTGGATGGCGTCGGCCTGCACGCCGGGGAGGTCCAGAGTCAGTTCCAGCCCGGTTTCGTCTTCATGCACGTCTACTGGGGGGGCGAGGCGAGCCGGGGCGGTACTGGCCGCACCAAAAGCACGGTCCATGCGCTGGGTCAGTTCTTCGATGTCACGGAAGGGATCAAATCGCATCATTGCTCATACCTCCTGAAATTGGTCGCGCTGGCCGCTGCTTTCCCGGCCCCGCGCTGATGAGAATATAGTATTAGTTGAGTGCAGTTGTGTCAAGTTTAGTGCGGCTTTAGCAGAAGGTAATGTTTTTCAGAGGGTGGCGAGGCCGTGCCTCCCTGCCAAGCTGCTACACTCGCCTGCGGAAGCAAGGTCAACCCTGGCCTGATCCACTTAGAATCACAGTCACCTTTCTCAGCGATCCCGTGAGGTCGCGCCCGCCCCGTGAGGCAGGAGAGGAGTTCATATGAATGCCCACCCAAATGCACGCCATACATCTGTACCGACACGCCGACAGCCCGCGCTGGACGGCCTTTTTTTTGTGAATTCCAGTCCTGTTGAGGGGGCGGGCGCATGACGCCCAAAGCCACCATCCTGACCGCCGACGAGGTGCGCCGCGCTATGACGCGCATTGCCCATGAGATCGTGGAGCGCAACAAGGGCGCGGAGAATCTGGCCCTGATCGGCGTGCATACGCGGGGCATTCCGCTGGCCGCCCGCCTCGCCGCCAAGCTGGAAGAACTGGAGGGCGTCGCCATTCCCACCGGAATGCTAGACATCACCCTGTACCGCGATGACCTCTCCGAGATTTCTCATCAGCCCGTGATCCGTGAAACGCATGTGCCCTTCGATCTGGCCCGCCGCCGCGTGATTCTAGTGGACGACGTGCTGTACACGGGCCGCACGGTTCGCGCCGCGCTGGACGCCCTGATCGATCTGGGCCGCCCGGAAGGCATTCAGTTGGCCGTATTGGTCGACCGGGGCCACCGGGAACTCCCGATCCGTGCCGACTACGTGGGCAAAAATCTTCCCACCGCCAAATCGGAAGTGGTGAAGGTGAAGTTGCAGGAAACGGACGGCGTAGACCTTGTGGAACTGTGGGACCTGAACGGAATAGACAACGGGCAGGGTGACGTATGACCCCGCGCCCGCGCCATCTGCTGGACTTTGAAGGCTGGACCCTCGAACGCCTGACCGCCCTGCTGGACAACGCCGACACCATGAATCAGGTGCTGGAACGGCCCGTGAAGAAGGTTCCGGCGCTGCAAGGCCTGACCGTCTGCACGGCGTTTTTTGAGAATTCCACCCGCACCCGCATCAGCTTTGAACTGGCCGCCCGCCGCATGAGCGCCGATGTGGTCAGCTTTGCCGCCGGAAACAGCAGCGTCAGCAAGGGCGAGAGCCTGCGCGACACCATCGAGGTGCTGACTGCCTACAAGGTAGACGCCTATATCGTGCGCCACGCCGCCGCCGGGGCCGCGCATCTGGTGGCCCGCTACAGCGGCAAACCCGTGATCAACGCGGGCGATGGCCGCCGCGCCCACCCCACACAGGCCCTGCTGGACGCCTACACGGTGCGGCAGGAATTCGGCACGCTGGAAGGCAAAACGATTGCCATCATCGGGGATATTCGCCATTCGCGGGTGGCCCGTTCCAACGCCGAACTGCTCCCCAAACTGGGCGCAAAAGTCGTGCTGTGCGGCCCCGCCACGCTGCTCCCCGCTGATCTGGCCGCCCTGCCCGGAGTGACCCTGACCACCAACCCGCGTGAGGCGGTACGCGGCGCACACGCGGTCATGGCCCTGCGCCTGCAAAGCGAGCGCATGAGCGGCGGCTACCTCGGCAGTTTGCAGGAATACGCCGACACCTATCAGGTCAACGAGCGCCTTCTGGCAGAAGCCGAAGCGGGCGCCATCGTGCTGCATCCGGGGCCGATGAACCGTGATCTGGAAATCAGCGCCGATACCGCCGACAGCGAAAGAAGCCGCGTGCTGAAGCAGGTTGAAAACGGGCAAGCAGTGAGAATGAGCGTGCTGTATCACTTGCTGGTTGGGCGAGAATAAATTGATGGATCAAGAAATTCAAAAATTATCTGATCTGATTATTCAAATTTATAAGGAGGCAGAGCAGTCTTCCTTGATACATGCAGCTTCCTTGTATGGCCTACCTACTCAAGAATTCAGGGAAAGAAGAGTAGCTGCAAGCCATCATTCGATAATTTCTAGGACACAAATAGTTCATTTTCCTATCTTTTCAACTTCCATTCCAGAACTATTCACCAGTGACGACGCGGCGGCCATACATGCTCAATATCGCTCCATCTTCTCCGAATATCTGCTCATTTTTCAGAGCCAACTAGGTGTGCCTAATGCACTTACTTTAGATGAGAAACTCTGGGAGAACATAGAGCCTCAATTCAAAGAATCTGCTGAGTGGCAAGACCAAAACTACTTACTCAGTCTGACAATCTCAATTGACGGATTAGAACAAGCGTGCAGCATTTCGGCTTTGATCCAATCCTCGTAGAACCAATGGGAGGCCCCATGACCCTAACAATCCAAAATATCCGCCGACCCAATTCCGACTCGTTGGAATCCATCACCCTCGAGAATGGCCTGATCAAAGGCTGGAACCTGCCCGCTGAAGGCGAAATCATAGACGGCAACGGCGGCACGCTTGCGCCCGCGCTGATCGAGTTGCACGCGCATCTGCGGGAGCCGGGGCAGACCGAAAAAGAAGACCTCGCCTCGGGCCTCGCGGCGGCGGCGGCGGGCGGCTACGGCACGGTGGTGTCTATGCCCAACACGTCGCCGGTGGTGGATGACCCCGCCATCGTGCGCTCGCTGATCGAGAAGGCCAACCGACTGGGGTTTGCGCGGCTGCGGCCTGCGGCGGCCCTGACCAGAGGGCAGACGGGCGAAACGCTGGCCGAACTGACCTTTTTGCAGGAAGCGGGCGCGGCCATGTTCACCGACGATGGGCGCACCAACGAGGATGCGCGGGTGCTGCGGCTGGGGCTGGAATACGCCGGAAGCCTCGGCATGGTGGTCAGCGTGCATGCCGAAGATGCCAGTTTGCGGGCCGATGGCGTGATGAACGAGGGCACGGTCAGCGAGGCTCTGGGCCTGCCCGGAAACCCGGCGGCGGCAGAAGCGGCGCGGGTGGCGCGGGATATAGAAATCGTGGCGGGTTTACAGGCTCAGGGCCGTAGCGTGCGCCTGCATATCCAACATCTTTCCACGGCGCGGGCGCTGGATCTGGTGCGCGGAGCCAAACAGCGCGGCCTGCCCGTGACCTGCGAGGTCTGCCCCCACCACCTCACCCTCACCGACGAGGCGCTGCGTTCCTTCGATTCCATCTACAAGGTGGCCCCGCCCCTGCGAACTCAGGCCGACGCCGAATACCTGCTGGCCGGGTTAGAGGACGGCAGCGTGGACTGCATCGCCACCGACCACGCGCCCCACACCCGCGCCGAGAAGGAACGCGACCTGCTGACCGCGCCGTCTGGAATCGCCTACATAGAACTGGCCTTCCCGCTGATGTGGACGCGTTACGGCAAGCAACTGGGGCTGGAAAAACTGCTTGACCTGATGACGCAGGCCCCCGCCCGCGTGATGGGCTGGCCCGAACCCTCGCTGGAAGTGGGTGCACCCGCCGACCTGACCATATTTGATCTGAACACAGAGCGCACCGTGAACCCGGCTGAATTCAAGAGCAAAGCCAAATTCACGCCGTGGGCAGGCGAAACCCTGCGCGGCTGGCCCACGCTGACGCTGGTGGGCGGGCAGGTGGCGTACAGGCGGGCATAAAGCAGGAATGTTCAACACAGTGGAGGTGGGGAAATGGGCGCAGTAACAGCCCCTTCCCCGCCTCTTTCTTCTGAATCTCAGCCCAGTTTCTTAGACAGATTCCGGTTAAAAGCCCAACTGTGAGACTTTCAATCCGGCTTGCAAAGCCTTACGGGGCAGCTTTACAGGTCTGCTCCGCACCTATAGAGCTGCCCCAAAAAGCTACACAGGAGAGCGGGAGGGAAAAATACGGACTCCCTCGGTCCTCTCCTGCACAGCCTCCCACCCCACATCTACCCCCAGCCCGCTATCATGCGCCCGTGAGTTCTCCCGCCCGTTCTGCCCCACCCAGTCCTGCCCGCACCGCTGCCATTCCCGAAGGCACGCGGGATGTGTTGCCGCCCGAATGGGCACAGCGCGAGCATTTGCGGGCACGGCTCGTGGAGGTCTTCGGCGCTTGGGGCTACCGGGGCGTCGAACTTCCGGCCCTCGAATATGCCAGCGCCGAGCATCCGCAAGATGCGCGGGCCTTCAAGCTGATCGATTCGGGCGGGCAGGTGTTGGCCCTCCGCAGCGAATTCACCACTGCGATGGGGCGGCTGGTCAGGGCGCGTTTTCCGGCGGGGCCGTTCCCTTTGCGCCTGCAATACGGCGGGCGACTGTGGCTGCGGGCGCTGACCAGCGAGCTGGGGCGGTTGCGCGAGTTTTATCAGGTGGGCGTGGAGCTGATCGGCGTGGCAACGCCGCAGGCCGACGCCGAACTGCTGCATCTGGCGGCGGCGGCGCTGGATGCGGTGGGCGTTTCGGCTCAGTTGGAGGTGGGCTATCCGGGCTTCGTGGACGCCGTACTGGAAGACGCGGGACTGCACGGAGAGGCGCGGGACGCCCTGCACGACGCCATTGACCGCAAAAGTGGCGCGGATGTAGACCTGCTGGCGCGGCGCGGGGGCCTCAGCGCCGAGGTCACGCGTACGCTGCACGCCCTGACCGACCTGTACGGCGGCGCGGAAGTGCTGGACAGCGCCGAGGCCCTGGCCCGGGCCGGAGCAGGACAGGGAGCGCGGGCGCTGGAGGCCGTGGCGCACCTGCGAAACGTGGCGGCCCTGTACGGCGGCCCCCTGCTGTTTGATCTGGGCGTCAGTCGGCGGTACGGCTACTACACGGGCCTGACCTTCCGGGCCTATGCCGATGGCCTGAATCAGCCGGTGCTGGGCGGCGGACGCTACGCACTGGAAGGCGGATTGCCCGGTGCAGGCTTCGCGGTGGGGCTGGAACGCCTGACCGGAGTGCTGGCCCCCACCCTGCCGCCCGAACCCGAGGTGGTGCTGGCGCTGGATCTGGCCGGAGCAGCGTTGGCCCGCGCCTCGGGCCTCACAGCAGAATTGGCATGGACGGACGATGAAACAGAATTGCGGAAGTTCTGCGTGGCACGCGGCATTGCGCGGATGGTGCAGGGCGAAACCTTCACTGCTGTAGATAGTTTCGGTAGCAACGGGGTGGACGCATGACCCCCGCCGCTGCCCGCACCCCCGACCACCTGACGCTGGCTCTGCCCAAAGGCCGCATTCTGGAAGAAGCCCTGGAGCTGTTGGCCCGCGCTGGCCTGCCCCTGACCATGCCCGAGAAATCGCGTGCCCTGCGCCATGAATTCCCCGGAATCACCATTCTGGAGCTGCGAAATCAGGATGTGCCCGTATACGTGGACCTGGGTGTGGCCGATGCCGGAATCGTGGGCAAAGACGTGCTGATCGAATCGGGCCGCGCCGTCTATGAACCTGTGGATCTGCGTTTTGCCGCCTGCCGCCTCTCCCTGATCCGCGAAATCGGGGCCACCGGAACCATCGGGCGGGTGGGCACCAAGTACCCGCGTGCGGCCCGCGCCTACCTGAACGCGCAGGGCATCCCCGCCGAAATCGTAAAACTGAGCGGCAACATAGAACTGGCCGCCCTGACCGGACTGGCCGACGCTGTAATTGATCTGGTACAAACTGGCGGCACGCTGCGGGCCAACAATCTGGAAGAGGTGGACGTGCTGTTTGAATCCACCGCGAGGCTGGTCGTGAACCGGGCCGCCCTGAAATTGCGCCGGGAACGGCTGCGCCCCCTGATAGAACGGCTACGCGAACTGGTGGCCGCCGATCATCTGGTCTGACCCTCTGATATGAACTGGCAGACCGCCCTGAGCACCCTCACGCCCGATCTGGTGACAGCCGGAGCTGGGCGCTGGGGCGCGGGCGACGTGCGGCCCGTGAATCTGGGCTTCAATCATGTGTACTGGGGCAGCACGCCTGCCGGGGACATCGCCCTGCGCTTTACTCATTCCAGCCTCCGCAGCCCCGACGCCCTGCGCCCGCCGCTGGATTTCCTGCGCCATCTGCACGCGGCGGGCGCGGGCGTGTGCCCCCCGTTGCCCAGCCTCGCCGGAAACTGGATAGAAGCACTGCCAGAAGGCTTTCTGGTGACGGCGGTGGGGTGGATCAACGGTCCCCGCGTTTCCGAATTGCCGCCCACTCCCGCGCTGTACCGGGCATTTGGGCAGGCTATTGGCGAATTGCACGCGGCTGGGCGCAACTTCTGGCCCACACCCGGCACCCCGAACATGATCGACCCGGCCCTCCCCGGCATGTTTCCCTCATGGCGGTTTTTCTGGCACCGCGCCGCACCGCACGCCGCCAAACACGCTGATCTGGCCCGCCACCTTGCCCGCCTGACCTCGCTGGTCGATCAGTGGGGCGGCCCCGCCAACTGCTGGCCGAATGAGGAGGATTCCGAACCATTCCGGGGCGAGGGCTACGGCCTCACACACGGCGATCTGCGCCCCGGTAACGCCATCTGGGATGGTCAGCGGGTGGTCATCATCGATTTTGATGAACCCGTGTTCGGCCCACTGGCAACCGATCTGGCCCGCGCCCAACTGGAATTACCCGCCGACCTGCGGTCTACCCTGCTGCCCCACCTGATTGCCGGATACCGTCAACTCTGCCCGCTGACCCACGACTGGGAAACCCGCCTGCCCCTGCTCACCCAATGCCGTGCCGCCCTGATGGCCGCCTGGACACTGGACGGCGTAGACAGCGCGGCAGAAGTGGAAGCGTTGGCCGCTCCAACCCTCAGAGAAGATTCCGGTGCAGTAGTCAGTTTTGGGGCGCTGCTGGGGCTGCTAAATCGGGCGAAAGAGTAGGATCATCCACTCCTGCTGAGCACAACAACCCCCCCGTTGCTGGCGCAACGCCCCCCCTTAGAGGGGAGGAACAAAGACCACCACACCACACCCCCAAATTGTCCCCGCCCGAATGCGTGTGAGGCCGTCGTGCGTGCAACGCGCGGGCCAATTCCATTTCAGAATGAACGGGCAATTCCGCTTCAAATGTGCAAGCAAGCCAAGCCCGAACACGACAAGATCAACCCTGCCGAGCGCAGCGACCACTCCCCTGACCCCTCTGGGGGCGGGGGCTGGGGGGTGGGGGTAAACCGTGGGACAAGCCCCCCAACCCCTATCCCTTACTCCACTTCCCCGCCCAACACCCCCGCCATCCGCTCCAGCGCTTCTGCCAGCAGCGCACGGCTGGTGGCAAAATTGACCCGAATGAAGCCTTGATAATCGGCCTTCTGCGGATCGGGGGCAAACACCGGGCCGTTGTGGATGGCGACCCGTGCCTGTTCCAGCAAGACCTGCTGTATCTCGCCTGCCTGCGGATGCGCCCGCAAATCCAGCCACGCGAGGTAGGTACTTTCTACCGGATACGACTTTACCCAAGGCAGGCGCTCGGCCAGAAATGCCTGCAAAAAGTCGCGGTTGCCGCACAGATAAGCCACCGTTTCGGCCAACCAGGGCGCACCCTCCTGCAACGCGGCCTGCCACATGGTGATGCTCAGGGCGCTGGGATGCCCCATCAGGCCGCCCACCGCCGTTTTGAGGTGCTTGATCAGGGCTGGATCGTGGCTGAGCATGGCCCCGATGCCCAGACCCGCCGTATTGAATGCCTTGCACGGCCCAGTCAGGGTGACGGTGCGGCCCCTCACACGCGGATCAGCGGCGAACGATTGGAAGGGAGCCTCGGCATAACTGAGGTCGGCGTGCAGCTCATCCGAACACACATAGAGGTTGTGGCGCAGAGCAAAGTCACGCAGCCTGTCCAGTTCTTCGGCGTCCCAGACGCGCCCGGTGGGGTTGTGGGGGTGGCACAGCAGCATCAGGCGCGTGGAGGGCGTCACGGCCCCTTCCAGCGCCTCCCAGTCGATTTCCCAGCGCGTGCCTGAGTCGATCAGGGCGGCGGCCTGCACCACGCGGCGCTGATCGTTGATGCTGAGGTGAAAGGGATGGTACACGGGCAGCATGGTCAGCACGCCGTCGCCAGGGGCAGTGAGGGCGTGTACGGCGGCAAAAATTCCCGGCACCACTCCCGGCAACAGGGCCACTCCATCGGCGGGCAGGTCAGTCAGGCCCTGCGTGGCGGCCTTCTCCTGAATCAGGCGGGTCAGCAGGGGGTCGCCCATGAGTTGCGGATAGCCCAGACCACGGGTCAGGCGGCCCTGCAGCGCGGCCAGAATCACGGGGGCCACCGGGTAATCCATGTCGGCCACCCACATCGGAATGACGCCCTCGTCGTACAGCGTCCACTTCAGAGAATCGGGGTGGCGCAGCGCGGCGGGGTCAAGGTGGCTGCGGGAATCCGTGCCATCCAACTCCACTTCGGGCACTTCGGACAAATTCGGGCCAGTCATGGGGCGAGCATACGCCGCCGCCGCACGTTTGAGGAGAGCCTCTCTCCTGCCCCCTGATCCGGCCTCCTGTACACTGCCCCTCATGCTGGCAATCATGGGCGCGATGGACGAAGAAATTGAGTTGTTGCTGGCCGACCTGCAAGACCACGAGACCCTGACTTTTCCGGGCGTGACACTGCACCGGGGCACTCTGGATGGCGTGCCGGTCCTGCTGACTCGGGGCGGCATCGGCAAGGTGAACGCGGCCCTGACCACGGCCTATCTGCTGATGCAGGGGGCCACACAGGTCATTTTTACGGGCGTGGCGGGCGGCGTTCACCCCGAACTACGGGTCGGGGACATCGTGGTGAGTACCGATTGCGTGCAGCACGATGTGGATGTGGCCGCACTGGGCTACGAACTGGGCACCGTGCCGGGTGAGTTGCCCGCCTGGCCTGCCGACGAAAAGTTGCGAACCATAGCCCTCGAAGCGGCGCGGGATGTGGACGGCGTGCGCGTGCTGGACGGCAGAGTTGCCAGCGGCGACCAGTTTATCGCCTCCCGCGAAGGCGTGCAGCGGCTCTGGACGATGTTCGGGGCCGCCTGCGCCGAGATGGAAGGCGCGGCAGTGGCTCAGGTGTGCAGCAAAGCGGGCGTGCCGTTCGTGGTGATTCGCAGCGTCAGCGACACCGCCGACCATGATGCCAACGTGGATTACCGGACCTTTATGCCGCTGGTGGCCCGCCACGCCAAACAGGTGGTGCGCGGGATGCTGTCCCGTCTGGCCGCTGCCCCCGCCTAGGCCGGATGCCTTCTCAGACCGCCGCCCTGCCGCCGCCTGTGCGCGTGGTGCTGGGGCTGGGCATTCTGGTCGGCTTTACGGCTCTGGGAGAAATGCTGGTCAGGCTGCTGCACTGGCCCTTTCCCGGATCGGTGGTGGGCATGGCGCTGCTGTGGGCCGCGCTGAGCCTGCGCTGGGTGCGTCTGCACTGGATCGAACCCGCCGCCGATGGATTGCTGGGAATTCTGGGCCTGCTGTTCGTGCCTGCCACCGTTGGGGCCGTTCAGTTTCTGGGGGCCGGGGCCGAATGGGGTCTGTGGCTGCTGGTGCTGCTGGCCGGACTGCTGCTGGGCGCGGGTGTGGCCGGACTGCTGGCGGCGCGGCTGGTGCGGGAAGAGGGTGGCCCGAGGTGATCTGGCTGGCCCTCACGCTGCTGGCCTTTGCACTGGGCGTGGTGCTGCAACTGCGCTTCAGGTCGCCGCTGCTGAATCCGACCCTGCTGGCAACCGTGCTGGTGGGCGGCCTGCTGCTGCTGACGCAGACGCCCTACGAGACTTATATGCAGGCCACACAGCCTGTTTCGGCCTTTCTGGCTCCGGCAGTGGTGGCGCTGGCCGTGCCGCTGTACCGCCTGCGGGCGCTGCTGGCACGGCAATGGCGGGCGCTGCTGCTGGGTGGAGTCGCCGGGACGCTGGTCGGCGTGGGCGTGGATACAGGGTTGCCGCGTGTGCTGGGCCTGAGCCTGGATGCACAGCGGGCCTTGTCTACTGCGCCCGCGACCAGTCCGGTGGCCCTCCAACTGGCCCACATCACGCAGGCTCCTGCGGCACTGGCGGCCACCCTGGCGGTGCTGTCGGGCCTGTTGGGAGCGCTGGTCTTGCCCGCCTTCCTGACCTTGCTGGGCGTGCGGCATCCACTGGCACGCGGCATCGCGTTGGGAGCGGTGGCCCACGGCATCGGCACCGCCCGCGCCCGCGAGGAAGGCAACCTGACGGGGGCGGCCAGCAGCATCGGCATGGGGCTGGCGGCCCTGTTGGTCACGTTGGTCGTGGCAGTTCGGAGTTAAGTAGGTCGCATTTATCTTTGAGATAAATCGAGCGAAGCGAGTACCGAAAAAAGTACGTTGCACTTAACATTGCGCGTTTCCAGAACAGCACCGGAACCGCTTCATTCCCAGTGCAACGTACTTAACTAAAACACAACTCTCAGAACGCTTAACTCTTAATCGGAGCAGTGACATTCACGGAGGCAGAGGCGTACCCTCGGGCATGACCTCAGATCTTCAGACCGCCCCCAAGCTGACCATTGCCCTGATCGGAGCCGCAGGCGGCGTGGGTAGGCGAGTAGCTGCACAGGCCGCCGCAGAAGGCCACCGAGTCCGCGGATTGGTGCGCCGCGAGGAACAGGCCGACATGCTGAGCCTGTACGGAGCCGAACCGGTGCTGGGCGACCTGATGGCCGACTGGGAAGCCGTACTGGACGGCACGGATGCCGTGGTCTGGGCCGCAGGTGCGGGGGCCAGCGGAGCCTTTGAAGCCGTGGATCAGGACGCCCTGATTCGGTTGGTGGACGTACTGAAAGACCGGGGGCCACGCCGATTGGTGGTCGTAAGCAGCATGGGCGTAGACCGGCCCGAGCAGATGCCCCCCTTTCTGAGCGCGGTGCTGCGCGTCAAGGCCGTGTCGGATGCCTACGTGCAGGCCAGTGGACTGGAATACACCATCGTTCGCCCTGCCGGTCTGACGGATGCCCCCGGCACCGGACAAATTCAGATCGGTATGCCTGTCCAGCGCGGAATGATCGCGCGGGATGACGTGGCCCAGGTTGTGCTGACCAGCCTGACCCTGCCCCAGACCATCCAAAAAACCTTTGAAATCGTGGGTGGGGAAGTCAGTATCGCAGAGGCGCTGAGCCGGGTGTAATCCGGAACTCAAATGACTCTCTGATCTTCCCCGGCAACCCCTCACCCCGCTGCAACCCCAGCGCCCCTCTCTGCTTCGCAGTTCTACGAGTCCTGTAGGGCGGGGGGGGAAAATAACAGGTACAGGACTCCGTTAAATCCCGTGTGATCCCCGATTCAACTGGTTGGGGTGCAATCGGAATCCAGATCAAACCGTGCTCTCTCGACTCTCTTCCCTGCTTGCACAGAGCAGTCGCCCGTCCCTTGCCTTCCAAATTAACCTGACTATACTCATCGGGTATGGGTGAACGGACATTGAATGCATTGCGACCCGGCGAGGCCGCCCATGTGGTAGACCTTGACCGCCTTCATCCCCTGAGGCGGCGACTGTTGGAACTGGGATTTGTGCGCGGCGCACGGGTGACGGTGGTGCGCCGCGCCCCGATGGGCGACCCGGTAGAACTGCGGGTCGGCGGCACCGATCTGGCGTTGCGGGCTGCCGATCTGCTGGGCATCCGGGTACGTGAATGACGGCCACCGTACCTAGTAACACCATGCCGCCCGTTTCTGCCCCTTCCCGCCTGCCCGACGAGGCCGCCTGCCTGCAAACGGTGGCCCGCTTGAAGGCTGCCCACGAGCCGAGGGTGGTGGTGGTGGGCAACCCGAATACGGGCAAAACCACCCTGATCAACGCGGTGGCCGGAACCAACCTGAAGGTGGGCAACTGGGCGGGCGTCACGGTAGAAAAGCGGGAAGCGCGGCTGACGGTGCAGGGCCGCCCGCTGCTGCTGGACCTGCCCGGAGCCTACTCGCTCAGCCCGCACACCCCCGAAGAGCTGATTACCCGCACCGCCCTGCTGGATGAAGCGCCCGACGTGATTCTGAACGTGCTGGACGCCGGAAATCTGGAACGCAACCTGTACCTGACCCTGCAACTGATGGATTTTCATGTGCCGGTGGCGGTGGCGCTGAATCTGGTAGACGAGGCACGCGAAAAAGGGCTGACGGTAGATGCCCCGGCGCTAGCACGGGTGCTGGGCGTACCCGTGATCGAAACGGTCGCCAGCAAGGGGCAGGGCACGGGCAAGCTGCTGAGCACGGCTCTGGGGGGCGCGACCCTCGGCATCGGCGTGCGCTATCCGCAGGCCATTGAAGCCGCCGCCGCCGACCTGACGGCGCGGATGGCCGAGTTGCCCACGCTGCCGCCCCACGCCCACCGCTATCTGGCACTGGCGTTGCTGGAAGGTGATCCCAGTGTGCGGGGCCGCCTGAGTGCCACCGGACACCTTCCCCTGATCGACGCCGCCGACGCGCATCTGGCCGCACTGGACGCCGATGGCATAGACGCCCTGATCGAAATTGCCGAGGCCCGCTACGCCCGCGCAGGCGACCTCGCACGGGTGGCCGTCCCGCGTGCCGAGGCGCGGCGCACCCTGTCGGAGCGGCTGGACCGGCTGGCGCTGCATCCCCTGTTGGGCATTCCGATTTTTCTGGCGCTGGTGCTGCTGGTCTTCCGGCTCACCTTCAGCGTGGCTTCTCCGTTTGTAGACCTGATCGGCGGGCCGCTGCAAACCACGCTGGCGGGCTGGGCAGCGGCGGCGCTGGCTTGGTTTCCGCTGGGCCGTGATCTGGTGGTGGGCGCGATTATTCCCGGCGTGGGCACGGTCCTCAGCTTTCTGCCCACCCTGCTGGTGCTGTACCTCGCCATGAGTTTTCTGGAAGACAGCGGCTATATGGCCCGCGCCGCCTTCCTGATGGACAGGATCATGCGCGGGCTGGGGCTGGATGGCCGCGCCTTCATTCCGCTGATTCTGGGCTTCGGGTGCAACGTGCCTGCTGTGAGTGCCACCCGCACGCTGGAGCGCCGCAGCGACCGCGTGGTCGTCAGCATGATCCTGCCCTTCATGAGCTGCTCGGCCCGCCTGCCCGTGTACGTGGTCTTTGCCGCCGCGCTGTTTCCGCGTGCTGGAAGCTGGATCGTGTGGAGCATGTACATTCTGGGCATGGCAGTGACCTTCGCCTTCGCGTGGGCGCTGCGCCGAACGTCGTTCCCCGCAGAGGGCGGCGGCGTGCTGCTGGAACTGCCCCCCTACCGTTTTCCCGCGTGGCGCGTACTGTGGAAACATGCCTGGCGGCGCACGGCCAGCTTTGCCAAACGGGCCAGAACAACGGTGCTGGCAACCGTAGCAGGTGTGTGGCTGCTGCTGGCGCTTCCAGCAGTGGCGGGCGGCAAATTCGCCACCGTCGCCCCTCAGGACAGCGTGTTTGGCCGCGTTTCGGAAGCGGTGTCGCCCATTTTTGCGCCGCTGGGCTTTGGCAACTGGCAGGCCACCGGCGCACTCGTGCCCGGATTTATTGCCAAGGAAGTCGTGGTGGGCACCCTCGGGCAGATCTATCTGGGCGAGCAGGCCGCGGCCCCCGCACCCCTGAGCCTGTGGGCGGGTGTGCAGGGAGCCGTGACCGCCACCTGGGACACCATCAAAACCAGCGTGAGCGCCATTCCCACGGTGTTGGCCCTGCCCAGCCTCAGCACCGATACCACCGCCGACCAGAAAACCCCGCTGGCTCAGGCTCTGGCCGCCGCGTTCACCCCGGCTGCGGGCCTGGCCTACCTCGTGTTCGTGCTGCTGTATACGCCCTGCATCGTGACGGTGGGAGCCATCGCACAGGAACACGGGCGGCGCATCGCATGGCTCACGGTGGCCTATCAGATGGGCATTGCCTGGGGCATGGGATTTCTGACCTATCAGGTGGCGCGGTTGTGGCTGTGATGGCAACCCGCCCCCCTTCCTCCCCGCTGGCCGCCATCTTGCAGGCCATCGCGGGAACGCCCCGCACCCCCAGCGAACTGGCACAGGAGTTGGGCAGCACGGCAGCGGCGCTGGACGGCATGCTGCGAACCCTCTTTGCAGGCGGCTACGTGCAGGAAGCTGCCCCCGACGCCGGAGCCTGCGCCTGTGGCCCCTGTGCCCTCAAAAGTCTGTGCCGCAATGCACCGGACGGCACACCGATAGCGGCTGCGGCTCCGGCGCTGAATCTGCTGCGGCTGACGCGGCGGGGGGAAGCGTATCTGGGGAGAATTGGGTAGTGGGATGTGGGCCGTAGGGTGTGGGAAAGGCGAACAGCAGAACGTGGATCGTAGATCGTGGAAAAAGCCCTGCCTACGATCCACGTTCCACGATCCCTACGCTCCATCCCCCGTATCCAGCAACAGCTTGGGCCGAAACTTCAGCCCATCGGCGGCCACCAGATGCGCCGGAATGCCTGCCACCTGACTGATGGCCCGCTCAGGCGGCACGCCGTGCAGGTGGCCGTACACGATCAGGTCGGGCTGGGCCGCCGCGATCACGTCGATCAGCGGGTTGGGCGGGTAGGGCGGCGCGGCGGGCGGGTAGTGCAGCATCATCAGCAGGTGGTCGCCGGGTTGCCGGAGGGCCTGGGCAGCTTTCACGCTCAGGCTCAGGCGTTCGGCTTCACGGGTCAGCAGGCGCTCGTCTTCGGCATTCAGCGCCTCATGTCCGGGCGTGATCCAACCGCGTGAGCCGCACACCACCACGTTTTCCACCCGCACGGCGTCATTGACCACCGCCAGCATTCGGGGCGGCAGTGCAGCACGCAGGCGGCTGGCAGTAGGCCACCAGTAATCATGGTTGCCGCGCAGCAGCACCTTGGTTCCCGGCAACTCCGCCACCACGCTCAGATCGGTCATGGCGTCGTTCAGGCGCATGGCCCAGGACAGGTCGCCGGGCAACAGCACCACGTCTTCTTCCCGCACCAGTTCGCGCCAGTGTGCCCAGATCGCGTCTGGATGGCCTGCCCACTGCGGCCCAAACACCGTCATGGGCTTGGGAATCACGGTGGCAAGGTGCAGATCGGCAATGGCAAACACGCGCATAAACACACTCCGGCAAAGATTAAGGACAGACGGGCAACAGCATAGCCCATACCGTCCGGGCCACAAAAAAAACCCCCCCACGAAGGGGAGGCTTCCGGCGTGGTCGGGGCGAGAGGATTCGAACCTCCGACCCCGTCGTCCCGAACGACGTGCGCTACCAGGCTGCGCTACGCCCCGATTCCACGGCCCGCTACGGCAAAAGCCGTATTGGTGCGTCCGGCAGTTTACGCGGGCCGGAAAGGGGTGTCAAGCAAGCTGGAAGCAGGCCAAACGGCTGATGGGGTGGACGTTGATAAGCCAATCCCTCTCGGCGTCAAAGGGGCTAAAGGTCCAAGGTTTGTTGCTCTGCTTAGACCCTTCGACCCTGGACCCTCAGACCACCTCCATCCCCAAACGCCCTACTCATCCTCATCGGTAAATTCCGGCTCCACGGCATCTTCGTCGTCTATCTGTTCGGCGCTGACCTCGCGGATGGCATTCCAGATCACGGAGCCGGGAAAGCCGCGCCGTGCCAGAAAGCCGTAGGCACTGGAACGGGGATCGCGCTTGCGGCTGAGGCTGGGCCAGCGGCGGCTCAGGAGTTCGGTGGCGGCGGCCTGCTCGTCGTCTGGGTCGCGGGCCAGCATGGTTTCATCGATCAGCGGGGCCGTTACTCCCCGGCGTTTGAGGGTCTGGCGCACCCGGAATCCGCCGATGCCGCGCCGTGATCCCTCGGCCTGCGCCACCTGTGCATCGTCCTGATAGCCCAGCTCCTGCACGCGCTCCAGCACTTCCTGTACCAGCGCCTCGTCATCGCTGCGGCGCTCCAACTTGCCCCGCAGTTCGGCGGCGGTCAGCGCCCGTGCGCCCAGTGCGCGGAAGGCGTAAGCCAACAGATTGTCGCGGGCTTCTTCGGGGGTGGGGGTGCGGGCAGGCTTGACGGGCTGTTCGCCGCCCAAGTCGGCTGCGGCACGTGGTTTTCGGGGCCGGAACGTCACGCCCGCCAGTTTACCGCTTGACCGCATCAGGCATACCGGATACAGTAACGAAGTTGCCCATTTTGCCCCCAGATCATTCCTGGGCCACATGGATGACCCCAAAGCAGACCCAGCGTGGTCTGAAGCGGGTGCGCCGAAGGCGATTCGATTGCCCGGTGCGTCGAGTTCCCCAGCGTGGGAACCGCCCCGAATGCACAGATTGTGCGCGGGAGAACAAGGAGAACGAACATGGCCCTACGTCACAAGTCTGCCCAGAAACGCCACCGCCAGAGCCTCAAGCGCCGCATGCTGAACCGCAGCCGCAAGAGCACCATCAAGACCTTTGTGAAGAAGGCCGTTGAAGCTGCTCAGCAGAATGTGGCCGACGCCGCCGCCGTACAGAGCAAGGCCGAGAGCCTGATCGACAAGGCCGCCAAGGGCAGTACCCTGCACAAGAACACTGCCGCCCGCAAGAAGAGCCGCCTCGCTAAAGCCATCAACAAGGCCAAGGCCGCAGCCGAGCAAGCCTAAGCAACACGAACTTAAGCAGGGCCGACGCACTTTGAAGCGTCGGCCCTGCTTTCATGTATTGGCGTTGCCAACCCCGTTGCTTGCGCGACCGCTACCCTCTCTCAGTCAGCCAGATACCGCAGAAACTCGCGCATGGCGTTTACACAGGGGCTGCCTTCAAATTCGGCGCTGCTGCCCGTGACAGTTCGCAGAATGCCGCTGTCGCTGAGGTAGAGCTGGCTGATTCGGTAGGTAACGCCGCTTTCCTCGTAGGAATACGAGGCCAGGATGCTCCATGCTCCAGCGCGGTCTACGGGTTGCGTGACCACTTCGCGCACCTTGCGGGCGCTGAGTTTGGATTGCAGTTGCAGAGCGAAGACGCGGGCCTGATCCTGCGTCTTGAACGCCGGGAAAGCCTGCCCGTGCTTTTCTTCGCGCAGCAGACACGCACCTGCTTCGTCCACCCACTCGTTGGCATTCCCTGCAACAGGCGTCCAACCCGTCATGGGCACGATCAGGGCCTGTGCTGGGACAACACCAAGAGCGGCGGTGGTCAGCAGGGTGGCAAGCAGGGTGCGGGCAGACATGATTCCTTCAGGCTAACAGGTCGGTTATGACAAGCTTGGGATACTTCTCATCAAGTCTGAGGCTCTACTTAAGTTTACGGAGGGTCATTCCAGGATGGATCAGGCAGTACAAACAGCGAAAGCAGAATGACAGCGTGCCGACTCTGTCCTCTTCAAGAGGTCGACGCATTCAGCCGAGCCTCCAGACCTGCCCTGACGCCCTGCCATTCCTCCCGCACAATGCTGAACATGACGCTATCCCGCGCAAAACCATCGGGGCGCACCTGAAACTGGCGCAACGTGCCCTCCTGCACTGCTCCGAGCTTGCGCATGGCGGCGAGGCTGCGGGCATTGCGGGCGTCTACCTTGAAATGGACCCGGTTGGCCCCTAACACCTCGAAGGCGCGGGTCAGCAGAAGCAGTTTGGATTCTGGATTGACCACGCCCCCGCGTGCGGCGGGCAGCAGCATCGTGCCGATTTCCACCCAGCGGTCACTGGTCTTGACTTCGCTGTAGCTGATGCGGCCCACGGCCCGGCCATCCAGCAGCACGGCCCAGTTGATGCGGTTCGGCAGCGCATTCAGCCGCGTGATGTAATCGGCCCACGCCTGCACAGTCGCGGCTTCCGGCCCGCCCCGCGCCAACATCGCCACCGTATCAGCATCGGCCCCCGCGTTCAGCGCCTCCGCATGGGCTTCGGTCAGGGCTTCCAGCGTCACGAATCGCCCCGGCAGGGTGGGAGCCAGCAGCCACTCGGCGGGAGGGGCGGGTGCGGCAGGCAGAGAAACGACAGACAACAAAACAGGCGCATCGCTCATGGGAAGAACGATACGCCGGAGTGGGTGACGCGGTAGACACCGCCACCTGAAAAGCTCTACTTGCTGACCCGTTGCCGCCCGGTCATGGCGCGGCCCAGCGTGACTTCGTCGGCGTATTCCAGTGCGCCGCCCACGGGCAGACCGTAGGCGATGCGGCTCACCACTGCGCCCAGTGGCTCCAGCAGACGCTGCAAATACAGCGCGGTGGCGTCGCCCTCCACGGTGGTTCCGGTAGCCAGAATAACTTCCATGCCGCTCTGCACACGCGGCAGCAGGGGCCGGATATGCAGTTTGTCGGGGCCGACGCCGTTCATAGGACTCAGCACGCCGTGCAGCACGTGATACAGCCCCCGATATTCGCCGCTGCGCTCAATGGCGATCACGTCGCCGGGTTCTTCGACCACGGCGATCAGATTCTGGTCGCGGTTGGGATCGCTGCACACGTCACAGCGGTCTGCATCGGTGATGTTGAAGCAGATGGGGCACACATGCAGGTCACGTTTGGCCGACAGCAGCGCCCCGGCCAGCCGCTCTATATCTTCGCGGGGCTGCTCGAACAGGTGAAAGGCGAGGCGCTGGGCACTCTTGGGGCCAATTCCCGGCAGGCGCGAAAGCTCGCGGATCAGGGCCACGAGGGAGGGAGGATATTTCATGCCTCTCCCCTGTCAGTTGCCAGACGCCCGCTCAAAATCCGGGCAGGCCCAGCCCGCGTGTGGCGTCCTGTTGCAGGGCGTCGGCTTTGGCCGTGGCATCCTGCATCGCCACCAGAATCAGGTCTTCGAGGGCTTCCACGTCGTCCGGGTCAACGGCCTCGGGCTTGATTTTCAGGGCCGTGATTTTTCCGTGCCCGGTCATGGTCACCGTGACCAGCCCGCTGGCCGTGCCTTCCACCGACTGCGCGGCGAGGTTGTCCTGAATTTTGGCAGCGGCGGCCTGAGCCTGCTGCATCTGCTTCATCAATTTTTTCATGTCCATAACTACCGCCCATTCTAACGGGCAGAGGGTGGATAAAAAGTGCAGAGCGTAGACCGTGGAGGGTGGGCCGGGATCACACGATCCACGCTCCACCTCCCCTTTCCCACGACCTGTCCCGCCATGCCTAACGCCCGTTAGTTTTCCTACGCTATGCTTGCCACATGAACAAAGCAGTCATTGTGGCGGCCTCGCGCACGCCGACGGGCAAGTTTCTGGGGGCGCTGGAATCGGTGCGGGCGGTGGAACTGGGAAGCATCACGCTGGCCGAAACGCTGCGGCGGGCCGGAATTCCTGCTGAATTGATCGAAGAAGTGATCATGGGTCAGGTCGTGCAGGCGGGCTGCGGGCAAAACCCGGCGCGGCAGGCGGCGTTGGCGGCGGGCCTGAGCAATGAAGTGGGGGCGCTGACCATCAACAAAGTGTGTGGCAGCGGCCTGAAAGCCGTGATTCTGGCGGCCCAGAGCATCCGGGCAGGAGACCAGTCGGCGGTGCTGGCGGGCGGCATGGAATCCATGAGCAACGCGCCGCACCTGTTGCCGGGAGCACGCAAAGGCTACCGCCTCGGCCATGCACAGGTGCTGGACGCCAACACCCAGGACGGGCTGTGGTGCTCCATCAACGATGAGGGCATGGGCCTGACCGGAGAGCGCGTGGCCGACAAATACGCGATTACGCGCGACGAGCAGGACGCCTACGCCACCGCCAGCCACCAGAAAGCCATTGCCGCGCAGGGGGCCGGACGCTTTGCCGAAGAAATCGTACCCGTGACCGTGAAAGGCCGCAAGGGTGACACCGTGGTAGACGCCGACGAAGGCCCCCGCGCCGATACCAGCGCCGAAACCTTGGGCCGCCTGAAACCCGCCTTCCGCAAAGACGGTTCGGTGACGGCAGGCAACGCCCCCGGCCTGAACGACGGCGCAGCCAGCCTGCTGGTCATGTCGGAAGAAGCTGCCGCCGCACACGGCCTGAAGCCTCTGGCCGAAATTACCGGGTACGCCACGGGCGGTCTTGCCCCCGAATGGGTGATGATGACCCCCGTGCCCGCCACCCAGAAGCTGCTGAAGAATCTGGGCATGGGCGTGGAAGACGTAGACCTCTGGGAGCTGAACGAGGCATTCAGCGTGCAGAGCCTCGCCGTGAGCCGTGAACTGGGCCTCGACCCCGCCCGCGTGAACGTGAACGGCGGCGCGGTGGCGCTGGGCCACCCCATCGGCGCTTCGGGCGCACGCATTCTGGTGACACTGCTGCACGCCCTGAAGGAGCAGAACAAGGAAACGGGCGTGGCAACGCTGTGCATGGGCGGCGGCAACGGGCTGGCGCTGGCTGTTCGGCGCGTGTAGGGGCGGGTCTGAGGTGGTGTGGGGGCAGGCTCTTGTCTTAAACCCTCGACCCCTACACCTCCCCGACCCGTAGACTTGCCCTATGACCGCACCCACCCTCTGGATCATCCAAAGCCGCTACCTCAAAACAGGCGACGAGCTGGCCGCCATCACGCCGCTGCACCGCGCCTGGCTGGATCAGCACTATGTCAGCGGGTTGTTTCTGGTGTCGGGCCGCATGTTGGACGGTACAGGCGGCATCTTGCTGGGCCGTGCCGACAGTCAGGCGCAACTGGAAGATGTCTTCAAGGATGATCCGTTTGTGGTCAACGGGTGCAGCGAGTACACCTACACGCCGTTTACGCCCGTCAAGCGCGGGAAAACGCTGGAACTGGACGGCGTGGCACTGGTGGAGTGAAAAAGTCTGAGAGTCGAGGGTCTGAGGGCAACAAGGAAACGCAGCAGCCCAACACCTTAGCCCCTTGACCTTTAGACCAAACCCAAGGAGCAACAATGAACTTCGGAGTCGTAGGCGCAGGACAGATGGGCGCGGGCATTGCACAGGTGGCCGCACAGAGTGGCTTCAGCGTAACCGTGCAGGATGTCAAACCAGAATTTCTGGAACGTGGACGGGCCACCATTCAAAAGAGTCTTGCCAGGTTGCACGAAAAAGGCAAGCTGACGCAGACGCCTGAAGAGATCATGGGCCGCATCCGCTTCAGCACCGATCTGGCCGATTTTGCAGACAGCGATCTGGTTGTCGAAGCCATAGTGGAGAACGAGGCCGTCAAAGCCGAATTGTTTCGCACTCTGGGCGGAATCGTGAAGGCAGAGGGCATTCTGGCAAGCAACACCAGCAGCATTCCTATCACGGCCCTTGCCAGTGCTTCGGGCCGCCCAGCTCAGTTTATCGGGATGCATTTTATGAATCCGGTACCGCTGATGGCCCTTGTGGAAGTGATTCGCGGCCACAGCACCAGCGATGAAACGGCGCAAAAGGTCATTCAGACCGCCGAACGGATGGGCAAAACGCCGCTCACCTGCAACGATTTTCCCGGCTTCGTGTCCAACCGAATCCTGATGCCCATGCTGAATGAAGCCATTCAGTGCGTGATGGAGGGTGTGGCCGAAAAGGAAGCCATCGACGGCATCATGAAACTGGGCATGAATCACCCGATGGGGCCGCTGACCCTGGCCGACTTTATTGGCCTCGATACCTGCCTTGCCATTATGGAAGTGCTGCATAAAGGGCTGGGCGACGACAAATACCGCCCCTCACCGCTGCTGAGAAAGATGGTGCAGGCGGGCTTGTTGGGGCGCAAGAGCGGAGAAGGCTTTTATAAGTACTGATACGGGCACTGAGCTTTTGCAGAGGCTGGCAATAGCTTGAAGGCTGGGCGACCGAACCCCCCCGTTGCTGACGCAACGCCCCCCCTTGAGGGGAGGACAAGGGCTGGATGCGAAGCCAACTGGGGGTTCTGCCTCCGCCGGAACGTTGCTCAGCCCAACAGGAATCAATAATTCCGCCTCTTACCGCCCCTGACCGTGGTATTCGGCGTTGGGCAGGAAACCCAGTGCTCCGCTGACCCGGTTGGTCAGGTTGAACATCCCGATCACCTGCACGAGTTCCAGAATCTGCTGATCATTCAGGCCGACTTCCCGCAACGTCTGGAGGTCGGCTTCAGCTACCTCGGCAGGATGCAGGGTCAGGCGCTCGGCGTAGGCGCACAGGGCCGCTCTGCGCGGGCTGAGGCTGGCATGTCGCCAATTCACGGCCACCAGGTCTGCCGTCTGCGGATTCTCGCCCGCCTGCTGCAAGAATTCACGCAGGGCCGCCCCATGCGACACGGCACAGTAGATGCAGCGATTTGCGCCGCTGACCACCACGGCGACCAGCTCGCGCTCCAGCGGCGTCAGGAAGCCTTCTTTGTTCAGCAGCAGATTGAAATAACCCCACCACGCCAGAAACTGTTCGCCGTTGAGCGCCTGAGCGCGGAACACGTTGGGCACGAATCCAACGTTGGCCTCCGCCTTGCTCCACAGCTTCCGCACGCCTTCCGGCACATCGGCTTCGGTGGGCACGGCCAGCCAGGAAATTCGGTTTTGGGTGGGTTCGGTGGGGGTCATGGGAACAGGGTAGCGCAGGAAAACTAACGGGCGTTAGGCGTGGTGGGTCAGAACTCCATCCACACCCGCCCGCCAAAGCCGCCCCGTGCCTGCACCTTGGCCGCCCACTTTGCCTCCAGTTCCTGTGGAGTCAGACCGTGCAGCGCAGCGAGGGCGTGCAAAACCTCCAGCACATCGGCCAATTCCTCCGGGTCGTGCGCCTCCAGATATTCCGTCACTTCTTCCTTCAGCTTGGCGTGCAGCGCGGCGGCGTATTCATCCGCGTCCAGAACCCGTGCCACTGCGCCCGCTCCGACCATCGCCGGGATGCCGTCTCTGACCAATTTGCCCACCTTGGCAATCTATCCTGCCCCGGCAACAAATCTGCCCCCGGTAGCGTGGTAGCCTCACCCTATGTTTGAGGCGCTGGGCAGCAAGTTACAGGACATCCTTGACCGGGTGGGCCGCGAGAGCAAACTCACCGATACGCAGGTGAAGGCCGCCATGCGTGAGATTCGGATGGCACTCTTGGAAGCAGATGTAAATTTCACGGTTGCCAAAGATTTTGTGGCCCGTGTCAGTGAGAAGGCCGTGGGCCAGGACGTGCTGGGCAGCCTGAATGCGGGCCAGACCATCGTGAAGATGGTGCACGACGAGCTGATTGAAACGCTGGGCGGTAAATCGGCGCAGCCCACCCTGAAAACCGAAGGAAACGTCTGGTTCATGGTGGGCCTGCAAGGGGCCGGGAAAACCACCAGCACGGGCAAACTGGCTGCCCACTACAAGGCCAAGGGCCGCCGCGTGCTGCTGGTGGCCGCCGATACCCAGCGCCCCGCCGCCCGCGACCAACTGGAGGTGCTGGCGAAGCAGGTGGGCGTACCCGTGCTGAAGGTGGCCGATGGCGAAACACCCCAGCAGACGCGGGCACGCCTGCAAGCGCACCTGAAAGAGGATTTCCGTGACCTCGTGATCGTGGATACGGCAGGGCGCCTGCAGATCGACTCGGCCCTGATGGATCAGTTGGCCGACCTGCAAAGCGAGCTGCAACCCAGCGAAACGCTGCTGGTGGTGGACGCCATGACCGGGCAGGAAGCCCTGAACGTGGCCCAGACCTTCGATACCCGCGTGAATCTGTCGGGCCTGATTATTACCAAGATGGACGGCGATGCACGCGGCGGCGCGGCCCTGAGTGCCCGCAGTGTGACCGGAAAACCGATCTATTTCGCGGGCACCAGCGAAAAATTGACCGGGCTGGAGCCGTTCTATCCTGACCGTGTGGCCGGACGAATCCTCGGCATGGGTGACATGCTGGGCCTGATCGAGCGTGCCCAGCAGGCCGACCTGAAGGCGATGGAGGTCAAGAAGCCCGGCGACTTCGATCTGGAAGACCTGCTGGTGCAACTGCGCCAGATTCGCAAGATGGGGCCGCTGGGCGACCTGCTCAAGCTGATTCCCGGCATGAGCCGCGCCCTGCCCGAAGGCTTCAACGTGGATGAGGCGCAGATCCAGCGCATCGACGCCATGATCAGCTCGATGACCCTCAAGGAGCGGCGCAACCCCAAGATCATCGACGGCAAACGCCGCAAGCGGATCGCAGCGGGCAGCGGCCACACCGTGCAGGACATCAACCGGATTCTGAAAATGCACGAGCAGATGAAGGACATGATGAAGATGCTGGGCCGCATGAGTGGCCCCGGCGGAAAAGGCCCCGGCAAGGGCGGTCTGCCTCCCAAAATGCCGCCGATGCCGCGCAACCTTAAACGCTGAATCTGTAGCTCTTCTGCACAGATTTGACAGAACTACCCTCCATCCGTATACTCATTCCCGCTGCCACACGCGGCCCCACACGGGCAGCGGGACAGAGATGGGATGTTAGCTCAATCGGTAGAGCAGCTGACTTTTAATCAGCGGGTTGTAGGTTCAAGTCCTACACATCCCACCAAAGAAAATGCCCGCCTAGTGCGGGCTTTTCTAGTTTCTTTGGCGTAGGAAGGCAGGACAGTGCCTTGCCTTCCCCGCATCCCTATCAGTCCAGCACGTCTATTCCCACGGCCCGCACCCGCGCACGCACATCGCGCACGCCTTCTCCGGTCACGCGCATCACAAAGCGGCGGCGGCCCGCTTCAGTGTCTTTGTGATAGGTGGCGACGCTGATGATGTTGCTGGGCTGAATGGCCTGCGTCGCCCGCTCCAGGCTTCCGGGCACATCGGGCATATCCAGAGTCAGGCGTTTGCCGCCCTCGCGCAGGCCCATGATGTTGGTAAAGGCCCGCAACACATCGGTAATGGTGATGATGCCGCAGAGCTGCCCAAAGTCGTCGAGCACTGGCAGCCCGCCCACCGCGTGTTCCTGCATCCGCAGGGCCGCGTCTTCCATGTATTCACCCTCGGAGGCCGTGACCACGGGGCGGGCCATCATTTCGGCCACCGTCAGCTTGCTCAGCAGGTAGTTCAGTTCCCACACGCTGAGGGTGGTGGCCTTGTTTGGCATGGCGTCCTTGAGGTCTTTGCGGGTGGTAATCCCGATCAATTGACCATCTTGCAGCACGGGCAGGCGGCGGAACCCCCGTTCCTTGAGAATCTTGAGGGCGTCCATCACGGGCGTGTCGGGCATAACAGTAATGGGGTCAGGCGTCATCCAGTCGCGTACCAGCATGCAGGCAGTGTACGTTGTGCAGGGGTAGCATCGCCCAAAACTCCTTTCTCCCCCATAGCCTGACGTTTCTCTGACCGTGGATGTGAATCAACTGTGACTGGCTTCATTCGGCTCAGAAATGAGCATGATACGGTGCAAATCATGAAGCTTTCCGCTCGGTCCTTTTTGTCTCCCAAAGCATTGGCTCCCGTTGCCATCGTCGCTGCCTTCGGCCTCGGTACGCTCGCGCCCCACGCACAAACCGCACCCCAGAAGATTGGCTTCGTAGATGTGCAGAAGCTGCTGACCTCTCACCCCTCCAACCCTGAAATCGAAGCCATTCAGAAGAAGGCTGACGCTGAGCTGAGCGTGATGGACAAGCAGATCAAGGCCATTGACGCCAAGGGCGCACAGGCCACTGCCGCCGACAAGCAGAGCCGTGAGCAACTGATCAAGACCCTTCAGGCCAAGGCTGCCGAGTACGACAAGCAGCTTCAGCCTAAAATTGCCGTCGTGGAAACTGCTGTGGACGCTGCCATCGACAAGGTCGCCAAGGCCAACGGCTTCGGCGTGATCATGGATCGTAACGTCGCCAAAAACAGCGGTCTGGTGGTCTACGCCGACCCCGCCGCCGAAATGACCGACGCCACCGTCAAGGCACTGAAGCCCTGATCCTGTCGGCGTGACTCCGCTCTGTTCTGAGTTCAGGGGTCATGCCACCCGCCCCCGCATCTGGCGGGGGTTCTTCTTTGCTCTTCCAGAGGTTCATATGAATCCCAAACTGACTTTTCTTCTGCTCCCTTTTGCCCTGATGGTCACTGTGCCGCACGCCCAACAATCCCGCTCGCGGGTGGGCTTCGTGAATGTGCAGGCCGCCGTCAAGGCCATGCCCAACAGCGCCGCTTATCTCAAACTCAATACCAGCATCACCGCTGATCTGGCCGCCAAGACCAAGAACATTCAGACCCTTGCGGCCAAAGCTGCCGCTTCCCGCAAGCCTGCCGACCAGCAGGCACTCGTGAAGGCGCAGCAGGCCTATCAGACGACCCAGAGCGGCTATCAGTCGCGCCTGAACACGGCCTTTGCACCGCTGGCGACCAAATTGAACGCCACCGTTGCCAAGGTTGCCAAGACCAGCGGATTTACGGTGGTGTTTGACCAGACGGTGGCAGCCAAAACGGGCCTCGTGGTCTACGCCAATACCCAGACCACCGACCTGACGGCGGCTGTGATCAAAGCCCTGAAGTAATTCGGTCAGCAACAAATCAGCAATAAAGGCCCAGACACTGTGCTGGGCTTTTTTACTGGTTCAAATTGCACTCCGAGGTGTCAAGTCCGGCCACTGGCGCCTTCCCTTCCACCCCTTTGCCAATGCTCTAGGCTCCTGCCCATGAGCGACGAATCAGAACAGGCCACAGGCTGGGCGCGGGCCACTATTTTTGGCGAGCAGGAAGGGCGAATCTTAGACCGTCTGGCGGCCCTTGACCCCGATCTGATGGCCTACATTCGGGACTTTGCCTACGATACTGTGTACCAACGTCCGGGCCTTGACCTGAAAACGCGGGAACTGCTGGCCTGTACGCTGCTCGTATCGCTGGGGAGCCCGCCGGAACTGCGAACCCACCTGCGCGGCGCGTTGCGGGCTGGAGCCACCGAAACCGAGGTCCGCGAAACCCTGCTGATGTGCATTCCTTACCTGGGGTTTCCGCGTGTGGTGGCCGCGTTTGAGCAACTGCGGCTGCTGCTGGATGCCGGACAGAATAGAGCCGGACAACAAAAAGTGCCCCCAGCCACAAAAGCTGAGGGCAACGATGAGGAGAAAGTTTAGTAGCTGACCTTGATGCCGATGCGGGCCTTGAAGACCGTACCAGGACGCACGAACCGGTTGTCGATGTTGGCGTAGCCAGCGTCATCTGTGGTGAACGAGTCGCTCGTACCGTTGCTGCTGCTGGCGTTGATCGTGGACTTGAAGTACTGCTCGACGCCGAGATCGCCCACGATGCTCAGGTTGCCTGCGATGGCGTAGCTGGCCATGACGCCCGCACCGATACCGAAGGAGGAGGCACTGTATGTGGTGCTGCCCGTTCCACCGTAGTCTTCGGTGGCACGGAACATGCCGTAACGTCCGCCTGCGTACAGGGTAGCGTCGGTGCCGGGGGCCAATTCTCCGAGGCTGTATGTGCCGTCTACACCGACAGTCGTCTGACTGCCGCTTTCGGTGGCTGCGCCCGCAGCCTTGTAAGAACCGAAGGTGTTGCCCAGGGCGTCTTTGTTGTCATCATTGATGGAGTCGCTGGGCTTGGTGTAGGAGGCGCTGACCTTCACACCCACAGGGCCGAGCAGGTTGGGGCTATGCACGAACACGCTTCCGCTGAGGCCACCCGCATAGCCACCCGTAAGGCCGAGTTCTACTCCGCTGAGGCTCTGTGCGCCTGCCGCGCCTGTCATCATGCCCGCTACCACTGCCGTCATCAGGATCTTCTTCATGCGTGTAGCCTCGCTCACCAAGATGAGCCGCCCTCATGAACGGTGTCACGGCAGCTTTAGAAACAGGACAGGTCATCGTCAGAAAAGAAATAGGATGCACAATCTCAGGCGACTTGCTCAAGCTGGGAATGTCGTCTGAGACGCTCTCTTCTCACAGCATCCACAGGCACGATCTGGGAAAAGTTCCACGGCGCACCCGTTCTTTATCTCTACTCCATAAACCCTGGTTTCTGAATGCTCACGAACTCATATGCTACCGGGAGCAGTTCCCAAGTCAGGCCCGCCCGAATTCCAACACCGTGGCGTGTGCCAGCCCGCGAGACTGGGCCACCTTCCATGCGCCGCGTGCATCTCCGCGTCCTATCTGGGCCATGAACGCGGCGTCACGGGCCAGTGTGGTCAGAACCCAGAAATCTCCCCAGGCTTCAAGTCCCCACTGCTGGCGCATGGCTTTGGCCGCCGCCGCCCACACAGGTTCGCTCAGGTGTTCCAGCGGGGCGATGTAATGCACCTCGCCGTCGGTGCCGGGGGTGCGGGCCACCTCACGGCGGTATTCCTCGCGCTCACGGCGGGGCATGTCGTCCCACGTTTCGGCGGCGCAGTAGCGGGCAGGCAGGGCGCTGAAGGTATCGCGGCAGCGGGTGGGGCGCACGTCATAGCGCGAGCAACTGCCTGTTTCGCGGTTCAGCAGTGGGCAGTAGCCCACCTCGCGGCGGTGGCGATCCACGTAGGTGTCGTCATCGGGGGCTGTGCGGGCATTGGCGATCACTGCGCGGGCGTGGGCTTCCATCCGGGCGGCCTCGGCATCCGTCAGGGCCTGCGCCGTCACCAGGGCTTCGGCCAACGAGACCCGGATCGGCATGTTGCAGCAGCCGAAGCAACCCGCGCCGCAGAACACGCGCCCGCCCCGCTCGGCGTAGCCTTTGAGCCACGCACCCGACTGGCGGGTATACCGGGCATAGCCGCGCTTCACGGCGTCTGTGACGGCAGCGTGAGGCAGGCCAGGGCCAGAACCTGCCGGGTGGGATGGGGGGGTAAAATAGCGCGTCATCGGAAGCAGCCTAGCGCGGGTATACTGCGGCTACCGTGTTCCGACGCCCACGCCAGCCGCAGACGCCCACCCCGGAGCCCCGGAAGACTGGCACCACGCCGTCTGCCGAGGCTCCGGACGCCACCCGCGTTCTCTCGGAATTGCTGGCCCGCCCCAGCACCGAAGGGATTTTGGAAGGAGCTTTGGGCCACGCCGCCCTGTTGCTGGGCGGCCAGACCCACGGATTTGCCGTGCTGCGGCGCGGCCAGGACCGGGTGGTTGCCGTGTTCGGCTATCCCAAAGCCCTGATCGGAACGGCGCTCAGCGGCCCCTGGGCCAGCATGCGTGCCCGCCTTCTGGCCGACGGTTCCCGCGAACTGTACGAGATGAACCCGCCCGAACTGCACTCGATTCTGGACGATGCAGGCATGCGCGACGTGCCCGTGACGCTGGTCATTCCCCTGAGTGACCGGGGCCGCAATCTGGGGGCGCTGGTCCTCGACCGCGTGGTCTCTGACCCGATTTCGCCCACGCAGATGGAAGTTGTGTCGCGCTGGGCCACCGCTGTCGGGCCACTGCTGGGAATTCTGGATTCCCGCGACGACTGGCGGCACGCGGCGCGGCAAATTACCACGGCGCTGGTGGAAGCCGTGGAAAGCCGTGAATTCGACGCGCTGGGACATGCACAGGCGGTGGCCGACGTGAGCCTGAAACTGGGCCGCGCCGTGGGACTGGCCGAGCGTGAGTTGGAAGAACTGTGGTACGCCGCCACCCTGCACGATCTGGGCAAGATTCACGGTGAACAGGGTCACGCGATGGTCGGGGCCAATTTTTTGCACGGCGTGCCGCATCTGGCCGAGGCGCAGAAGGCCATCCGGCATCACCACGAGCGCTGGGACGGGCAGGGCGACCCCGACAAACTGATGGGCGAAGACATTCCGCTGTATGCCCGGATTCTGGCCGTTGCCAACGCTTACGTCCGTGTGGGCGACATCGAGCGTCTGCGTGGTCAGGCCGGAAAGGGACTGGACGCCCGCCTGCTGACCGTACTGGAGAAGCTGCCGCAGTGAGAACCGGTCCGACTCTCGTGCGTGTGGGCAGCCTGAAGCCATGAACCTGCGCCCCACGCCCAATCTCGACACCGCCGAAGGCAGCGAGTCCACCACCCACCGTTTTCCGGTCCTGGAAGCCCGCTTCGGCCACCTGACCCCGATGGACGCGGGAATGCAGAGCCGCGTGTATAGCGCCCCCGACGGACAGACGGTGGTGAAGGTGTACCGCAACCATCAGGGCGAACACCGCCTGGAGGCAGACAACATGCGCCGGGCCGACATGGGCGCGTGGGTGCTGGACGCTGTGGAAGCCGACGGCGTGGAAGCCCTGATCATGCGGCGGTTTGCCGGGCGTCCCCTGACCGCCGCCGATGTGCCCCGCGCCCTGCCCAGACTGCGCGAGATCATCGGAGCGCTGCATCAGGAGCGGGCCGGACGGGTAGATCTGCGCCGCGTGCGCGAACGCCTGCGCCGATTCCGCAGTGCGCTGGCCGCCTACCCCCTCGACGACCTGTTCGATGCCGTTGAAATCCCACTGGAACTTGAGATGCTGGATCAACCCGCCGCGTTCTGCCACCTGGATATGTGGCACGACAACATTCTGATTGGCCCCGGCCCGGTCAATTCTGATCCGGCCCCCTCAGAGCAACCCGAGGTGCTGGTCATCGACTGGACAAAAGCAGGCTGGGACGATCCACTGCGCGATCTGGCCCTGTTGAAAACGGGCACGCTGGATCTGCTGCCGCCCGATGAGAGTCTGAATGCGGCCCTGACCTTCCTGCCCGACCACGCCCCCGCCACCCTGACCCGGTACCGCGCCTACCTTGCCATGACCACCCTGCACGACCTGTACTGGTTCCTGATGAACGAGCCGTACGAATTTGAGGGCCAGCGCGACCAGAAATTGCCCCGTGCGCGGCATGTGCTGGCGCGGCTGCCGGGGCTGTAAGGGCTGAGTTGGAAGGCGAGTCCCCCGTTGCTGGCGTAAGGTTGCAATTCCGGGTGAACCCCCCCGTTGCTGACGCAACGCCCCCCTTAGAGGTGGGGACAGAACATCTTTTGTGCTCCCCTTCAAGGGGGGCTGGCTGCGGAGCAGACTGGGAAGTTTACACGCCAAAGCCGCCCCACCCGCCATCCAGCCTGCCCGGACACCCAGACTTCTGAATCGACCCTTGTCAGTCACTTCAGACTGCGCTCTCTGCTAAACTTAGACCCAGTCTAATTTGCCATGATGTAGCCTCGTCTCTGGAGTTCTGAATCCCGCTGCACCCGGCAGCCTTTCCCAGCATGCATACAGGAGAACCGATGAATATTCTGACCCTTGTCCGGCAGGTCCCGGATGCCGAAGCCCGCGTCAAAGTCTCTGGCAGCGCAGTAGATCTCGAAGGCGCGACGCTGGTCATTGATGGCATGGACGAATACGGCGTAGAAGAAGCCCTGCGCCTGCGCGAAGGCGGCGCGAACATCGAAACGATCACGGCTCTGGCAATTGGCCCCAAACGCAATGAAGACGCCCTGCGTACCGCGCTGGCAATGGGCGTAGACCGCGCCATACACGTAGAAACCGACGAGAAGCTGGACGCGGTGGCCCTCAGCCGGGTGGTGGCCCAGATCGCGCAGGCCGAGAACATCACCCTGATTCTGGTGGGCGGGCAGGAAGCCGACTGGGATTCTCAGGCGCTCGGGGCCGCCACCGCCGAACGCCTCGGCTGGCCCCAGCTGACCTGGACGAACGAACTGAAAATAGAGGGCGAGAGCCTGAGCGGGCGGCACGATGTAGACGACGGCAACGAGAGCTTCAGCGCTCCGCTGCCCGCCGTGGTGACCACGCAGCAGGGCCTGAACGAGCCGCGTTATCCCACGCTGCCGAACATCATGAAGGCCAAGCGCAAGGAACTGCGTAAAGACACGCTGGACACCTACGGCGCGGCCAACACCGTGCGTGTGGTGAATGCCGAGATTCAGACCCGCGCCCGCATGAACCGCGTGATAGACGGCAAAGACCCGCAGGCCGCCGCCGAACAACTGCTGGATTTGCTGCGAAACGAAGCCAAGGTTTTGGCTTAAAGATTCTGTAAGTAGTCAGTGGTAAGTAGAAAGGGCGTGGTGGACAGACCATCTGCGTTCCAAACATTGACGGGAACGGCTGGAAGACCTCTTTAAAAGGGAGAATGACCGATGAAACTGATCGTTGCTGAACATACAGGCGGCAAGCTGACCAAAGCCACGCTGGAAATGGTGGCTGCTGCCCAGAACGCGGGTGGAGAAGGCCCCGTGACGCTGCTGGTGCTGGGGCAGGGGGTGGCGGGCGTTGCCAACGAAGCCGCGCAGTACGCCGAGCAGGTGTTGGTGGGCGATAGCGCAGCCTTGGCCGCCTACAACCCTGAAGTGTGGGCCGCCGCCGCCGCGCAGATCGCGCAGGAAGGGGAAGCCAGTCTGGTCATGATTGGCGGAAGCCGCAGTGGACGCGAATACGCTCCCCGCGTGGCTGTGAAGCTGGACGCGCCTTATCTGGAAGACGCCACCAGCCTCAGCGTGAATGGCACTACCGTGCAGGCGCAGCGCTACACCTACCTTGCCCGCGTGACCGAAACCGTGGAAGCCAGCGCCCCCACCGTGATCGTCACCGTGAAGCCGGGATCGTTTGCCCCCGCTGCCCCTGCCGCCGCTGCTGGCGAGCAGTACGACGTGGAGCTGGAATTGCCCGCAGCCCGCACCCAGGTCACGGGCCGCAGCGTGGAAAAGACCAGCCGTGTGGCCCTCACCGAAGCCGACGTGATCGTGACGGGCGGGCGCGGCGTGGGCAGCCCCGACAACTTTGCAACCTACGTGGAGGGCCTTGCTGACCGCATCGGCGCGGGCGTGGGCGCGACCCGTGCCGTGGTGGACGCGGGCTGGCGGCCCTATGCCGAACAGGTGGGCCAGACCGGAAAAACCGTGCAACCCAAGGCCTATATCGCGCTGGGCGTCAGCGGCGCGGTGCAGCACCTCAGCGGCATGGGCAAGAGCAAATTTATCGTGGCGATCAACAAGGATGCCGAAGCCCCGATTTTCAAGGTGGCCGATTACGGCATCGTGGGCGACGTGAATCAGATCGTTCCCGCACTGATCGAGGCTGCCAAGAAATAAGAATTTGAACCTCTGAACGCCGCTTTGTCCTGATAGGGCTGGGCGGCGTTTTTTGTTGGTCCGGTATGGGACAAGTCCAGCTCAGGCCGCAGCAGAGGGGAAGGCGAAGAGGGCTGAACCTGAAAGTTTGCACTCACCTGACAATTTTCTGGGTAGACTGGGCAGGCCACTTCAATTCGCCCCGGCCTTCTGGCCGACCCACACTGCACAAGGAGTTCTCTGATGCTGCCTTCCAAGCTGATGCCGTTTGCTGCCGCCGCCCTGAGCCTGACGCTGGCGGCCTGCACACAGACCCCGACCCCAACGACGGCCAGCCTGACCGACTACGCCAGCCGACCAGAGTTGCAAGACGCAGAGAGTCAGGCGATTCTGGCCCGCTACGGCAACGATCCGGGCCTTCTGGACGCGCTTCAGCAGGCTTACGGCGAGAAGCCCGCGCAACTGAGCCTCCCCGCCGTGCCTGCCCTGACCGGGCTTGACCTTGCCAGCGACCGCCTCGCCTACATCAAGCGTACCGGGTGGGGCAGTGTGGGCAATTACAACGCACAGTACGCGGCCTACGCCTTCAGCGGGCAGCCCTATCCCGGCCTCGATTGGGGACGCGACGGCTGCTCTGCGCCCGATGGCCTCGGCCTCGGCTACCGCGAGGATTTCCGGCCCGCCTGCAACGTGCACGACTTCGCCTACCGCAACCTCAAGGTGTACCAGCGCACCTCGGCCAACCGCCTGACCAGCGACGAAGCCTTTCAGACGAATATGAACACCATCTGTGCGGCCAAGAGCTGGTACAAGCGCCCGGCGTGCTACTCGGCAGCCTATGCCTACTATCAGGGCGTGCGGGTGGGCGGCGACAGCAGCTTCTAAAGAGGGAGTGGGACGTGGGTTGTGGGCTGTAGGAAGGGCGCAAAAGCCCACGTCCTACAACCCGCAACCCACAACCGTTATGGTATCGGCATGGTTACAGTCGTTTCTCATCCGCTGGTGCAGCACAAGCTTTCTCTGATGCGCGACGTGCAGACGGGTGTCAAGGAATTTCGGGAACTGGCCGCCGAACTGAGCCTGCTGCTGGCGTATGAGGCCATGCGTGACCTGGAAACGGTGCCCACGCGCCTGCATACACCCATAGAAGAGGGCGAATTCCCGATGCTCAGCGGCAAGAAGCTGGCCCTGGTCGCCATCTTGCGGGCGGGACTGATCATGACCGACGCCATCGTGCAGCTTGTTCCCGCCGCCAAAGTGGGGCATATCGGCCTGTACCGCGACCCCGCCACGCTGCAACCGGTGGCCTATTACAACAAACTCCCCACCGATATTGCCGAACGCCGGGTGTTCCTGACCGATCCGATGCTGGCAACAGGCGGCAGCGCCAGTGCAGCCATTGGATTTCTGAAGGAGGCGGGGGCGCAGACCATCAAGCTGATGTGCATTCTGGCCGCGCCCGAAGGCATTGCCGTGATTCAGCGCGACCATCCGGATGTGGACATCGTGGTGGCCGCCATCGACCCGCGCCTGAACGATCACGGCTACATCGTGCCGGGACTGGGCGACGCTGGAGACCGGATCTACGGGACGAAATAAGCCGCGTGGCCCGCACCGTCAACCCTATTCAAGACCGGGCACGACGTTCGGCACTGGAAAAAGCCGCGTATCTGGCAATCTACGAGCGCGGCTATGCAGGCGTCACGCTGGCCGATATCGCCGCCCATGCAGGCGTGAGCCGGGGCACGCTGGTCTATCACTTCGGCAGTCGGGCGGGGCTGCTGGCCGCCGTCATGAAGCGTTTTATCCGCACCATCGGCGTGGCAACCCGGCGGGCGCTGCGGCAGGCCCAGACTCCCGAAGCCAAGCTGACCGCCTTTGTAGAAAACCAGTTTTACGGCGTGCAGAACACCCGGCGCTTCTACACCGTCTCGCTGGATTTTCTGGCGGCAGCCACCCGTGACCCGGCGTTGATGGCCGTGCAGCGCGATTCCTTGCAAGACACCCTGACGTTGGACCTCGAACTGGCGCGGCTGGCCGGAGAGGAAGGCGCACAGCGACGGGCGAGACAACTGCGGGCACTGGTCGAGGGCCTCAGCGTGCGCTTTCTGGCCGATCCCGACCCCGATTTGCAGGCCTACAGGGATGATTGTTTGGCCGGGCTGCGGGCCATCTTGGGAGGCGTTGCGGAGGAACAGGGGGGTTCATCTTCCGGGTCAGATTGAAGCCGCGTGTGAACCCCCCAGTCTGCTCCCTTGCCAGCCCCCCTTAAGGGGAGCGTAGCAGCCCTTGTCCCCACCTTTAAGGGGGGGCGTTGCGCCAGCAACGGGGGGGTTCACCCACAACCTGAGATCACTCCTTGCGCCCCAGCTCCAAACCCGCCAACGCCGCCGCGATCTGCTCTGCGCCTTCGATCAGGCGGGGGCCGGGGCGTCCGAGGCCACTTTCGGGCACGCACACCACAGGCACGCCGAGGCCGCGTGCTTCGATGATTTCGGGGCGCAGTTTTTTCACCCCGCACCACGAACACACGATCAGGTCAGGGCGACTGGCCCGCACTTCTTCCAGCGTAAGGGGGCTGCTGCGTCCGGCCCGGTCTGCCAGAGCGTTTACCGCGCCGATGGTTTCCAGCAGGTCCGTGACCCACGAATCACGGGTGGCGGCGATGATGGGCCGGGGCCACCATTCCACCAGCACGCGGGGCGGGCGAGGAAAGCTGCCGTGAAGGGCCGCGAGTTGCCCGCTGAAGCGTTCCGTCAGGGCCTGCGCCCGCGCCTGCAATCCGGTGGCTTCGCCAATGGTCAGGATGTCCTGTAAAGTCTGCGGCACACTGACTGGATCAAGCACCAGCAGGGGCAGGCCCGCCGCCTGAAGACCGTCCAGCACGCGCTCCATGCCCGGTACGCTCAGGCTTGCCAGTACCAGATCAGGCCGGGTCTCGGCCACCGCCTGCACATCTATTTGCAGGTCCGGCCCCACGCGCCGCGCCCTGTCCAGCCCCGGCGCGTCGCTGTGGTTGTCGGCGGCCACCACCCATTCGGCCACCCCCAGCGCCGCCAAAATATCGGAGTTACTGGAAGTCAGGGAAGCGAGTCGCATGCACGCAGTGTAGCGGGCCGTCACGCCGTTCTCACGCGCAGGGCGGCCTCTTTAGCGACCCCAAAGACAGCCCGGAACTTTGGCCTGAAAAGCTGCCCAGCACAGTCAAACGCCCCCTGACCGTATGGTAGGGTGGGCCTATGAAGAACACGTTCGCCGTCACCATGACGTTGCTGCTGGCCCTGACGCTGGGCGGCTCCTACGGTGCCTACCGGATAGCCACCACCCCCCACGAAGAAACCAAGGCCGAAGGCGGCACGGCTGGGCAAGAAGAACGCGCCGGATCGGTACCCACCGAAGAAGCGCCCAGCGCAACCAGTTCGGCCACCGGTGCGGCAGGCGCGGCGGCAGCTCAGGGCAACGCCAAAGCTCCCAATCAGGGCGGCGAGCAGGCCGGAGCCAACGGCGCAGTTGCCAACAGTCAGGGGGCAGCCAGTGGCGGCCAGGAAAACGGCCAGACCGAAAACAACAGCACCACAGTCGCCACGACTGAGGGCACGCAGGCAGGCGAAAACACCACCGCCAACGCAGGCGGCGAAACCGGACGGCCTCCCGGAGAAACGGCAGCCACCGGCGCAACCGTCACCACCGATGCGGGCGACGTGACCGCAGGCAAGACCAAATTCGCCGTGACCTGTGCGGGGTGCCACGGTGCAGAGGGCGGGGGCGGCATCGGCGCGGCCCTGAACACCGCCGACGGCCCCAAGAGCTGGACGCTGGATCAGTTCAAGCTGACGCTGCGTGAAGGCAAAACCCCTGACCGGGAACTGGCAGCCACCATGCCCCGCTTCTCTGCCGAGCAGGTCAGCGACGAAGAAGTGGCCAATCTCCATGCCTTCATCAAGACGCTGAACTGAGGTTCAAGCCCTTCCAGAAACCCCGCCACATCCGGCGGGTTTTTTGTTGCCGGGGCCAGAGCGGAGGGCCATCATCAGAATCCAGACTCTATGCTGAGGCCGTGACTTCTGGCCTGCTGCTGACCACCTCTCCCCTGCCGGATGAATGGGCAGGTTGGGCCGTGCAGCCTGCCACCACCGACGCCCTGCCACACGCGGCGGGCCTGCTGATTCCGCACGACGACCAACCGGTACAGGACGTGCAGAACAGACCAGACCGCTGGGCACTGCTGATGCTGGTCTCAGGCGCGGTGCGCGGCGGCCTGCCCGTATTGGCCTGGGGTTCAGGTGCAGCACTGGCAGGCCGGGTGCTGGGAGCAGCCATTCAGACCGGAGTTCAGACGGAGGAAAACGAAAGTACGGCACAGGAATGGGCGGCCCTTCCGCGCAACGCCCACGCCGAACGCTGGCTGGGCACTGCGCCCCTGCTGTGGAAGGCAGGCAACGTGACTGCCTGGGCCGGAAAAACCTTGCCCGACACACTGAAACAGGAGTTCCTGACTCTGCTGGAGACGCCCACGCCCCGCACCCCGGCCACGCCGCTGGACAGCATCGGCGGAGAGGCCGCCCTGCGCCCGCTGCTGGCCGATTTTTATGCACGGGCGCGGGCAGATGAGGTGCTGGGGCCAGTCTTTGCGGCCCATGTACAGGATTGGGAGGCACATCTGGAGGCCGTGACCGCCTTCTGGGTCACGATGCTGGGAGGCCGGGCACTGGGGGGCGGGGCAGTATGGCGCGGCAACCTGAACCACATTCACGCGCCGTTGGGGGTGCGGGGCGTGCATCTGGCCCGCTGGCTGGCCCTGTTCCGCGCCGCCGCCGAAGCCCACCTGCCACCCGACGCCGCGCAAATACTGACCGCCCGCGCCGAGGCGATGGGCAAGCGGCTGGGGCGACAGCGTGCGGGGGCAGGTTCGCCTCCTCACTGATTGCGCCCCACTGATCCCGCATGGGAACCTCTCTCATGGTGGGCGCGTACTTTGCTGATATGCCTCCCCTGAATATTCCCTTTTTAAACCAGACAGACAGCACTCTGCCCGGCGGCGTGACGCGGCCTACGTGGGTGGTGCTGGACTTGCACGGCGCTTATCCGGCGCGGCAGCCTGCCAGCCCTCTGGCGGCCCTGCTGAACCGCACCGAAACGCTGGAAGCGCTGGAAGCCCGTGTGGAAAAACTGCGCGGCGCAGAGTGGCTGCACGGCGTGCTGGTGCGCTTTGGCGGCTTCGCGGCGGCTCCGGCCACGGCCCATGCGGTGCGCGGCATTCTGGGACGGCTGGCCCAGAACAAACGGGTCGTGGCCCACCTGCCTCAACTGACCATGACGGCCCTGATCGCGGCCAGCGGCGCAACCGAAATTGCCGCGCCCGAATCGGCAGACGTGATGCTGGGCGGCTTTGCGGTGGAATCCACCTTTCTGGGGGCCTTCCTCAAAAAGCACGGCATCGAGTTTGAGAATCTGCGAATCCGTGAATACAAGGCCGCGCTGACCCGCTTTTCTCAGGATCATATGGACGACGCCAACCGCGAGCAACTGAGCGCGTACATCAGCGGCATGGAAGGCGCGTGGGCGCGGGATCTGGCCGCCGCTCGGGGCGTCACCGAAGAGCGGGCGCGGGGCTGGCTGTCAGGCGACCTGACCTCGGCGCAGGGGGCACTGGACGCCGGACTGATCACGAAGATTGCCTATGAAGACGAGTTGGTCGGCCCCGGCACCCGCCCAGTGGCCGCCGTGCTGGATTTGTTCATGCCCAAGAAGCCCAGCAACGCCAAAGCGGGCCGCATTGCCGTTATCCCGCTGATCGGTACGATTATTCCCGGCAAGAGCCGCAACAACCCAGTGCCCCTGCCGTTGCTGGGCGGCCCGATGGCCGGGTCGGATACCGTGACGGCGGCCCTGAAGCGTGCCAAGCAGGACGAAAAGACCAAAGCCATCGTGCTGTACGTGAACAGCGGCGGCGGTTCGGCCCTCGCCTCCGACCTGATCTGGCGCGAGGTGGCAACCAGTGAAAAACCCGTGGTGGTGGTGATGGACGAGTACGCAGCCAGCGGCGGCTATTACGTGGCGACCCACGCCAAACACATCGTGGCTTCTCCGTACACCCTCACGGGCAGCATCGGCGTGGTGAGCGGCAAACCCGTGATGCGCGACCTGTTTGCCCGCAACGGCCTGAACCCCGAGCGGGTCGGCAATGACCGCGCCCTGATGTACAGCGCTTCTCGCCCCTACTCCGACGATGAACGCGCCCTGATCGAACGCAGCATTGGCGAAGTGTATGACCGCTTTGTGTCGCGGGTGGCCGAGGGCCGCAAGCTGACGCCCGAGCGCGTGAACGAACTGGGCCGGGGCCGCATCTGGAGCGGGCTGGACGCGCTGGAACACGGTCTTGTAGACGAACTGGGCGACCTGCACACCGGAATCGAGCGAGCCGCAGAACTGGCGGGCCTGCCCTACGACGCGCCCACCTGGAACGCCACGCCCAAAAATCACGGCCCCCTGCCCGAATTTGTGCAGGAAGCCGCGAGTGTGGCCCAAAGCGCCGTGACGCTGGACGGCCTGAGCCTGTGGCCGTTTGGCAAAGAGCGGGTGCTGGCGTGGTTTGATCAGGATGTGAAAGTGAGGTAAGGAGCGTAGAGGGTGGATCGTGGAACGTGGGAACAGCCAAACCACGATCTACGATCCACCTTCTCTGTCAGCCAACTTCAGTTGCTGCTGACCGCTTCCTCATACGCCTCAATCTGCCCCCGAATCACATTCAGGCTGCCTTCCCAGAACTCCGGCGCGTGTAGATCGATGCCGAACCCGGCAGCCAGCGTGCGGGCGTCGGCCTGACCTGTGCCTGCCAGCAGTTCGTCGTAGCGGGCCTGAAAGTCGGCTTCCTGACCCTTTTCCCGCGCCTGCACATACTGGGCATACAGGCCCAAACCGAACAGCAGGCCGAAGGTATAGGGATAGTTGTAAAAAGACAGCGAGTAATAGTGCGGCTTGACGGCCCACATGTACGGGTGCGGCGTGGCGAGGGCGTCGCCGTAGGTTTCGCGCTGCGCCCAGACCATCAGGTCGCTGAACTCCTGCGGGGTCAGGTCGCGCTCGGCCCGTTTTTCAAAGACCGCCCGCTCGAACAGAAAGCGAGAGTGGATGTCCACGACGACCTGCGCGTGCCCCAGCAGTTGCGTTTCCAGCACGTATAACCGCTCTGCGCCCGTGGCCTGCTCCAGCGCCGCATTCTGAATAATGGTTTCGCAGAAGATGCTGGCGGTTTCGGCCAGGGTCATGGGCGTTTCGCGTTGCAGCGGTGTGCGGTCAGCCTTCACCATGTTGTGATAGCCATGCCCCAGCTCGTGCGCCAGCGTGGAAACACTGTCCAGACTGGGATCGTGGTTCATCAGAATGCGGCTGTCTGCACCCTGCCAGCCCATGCAGAAGGCTCCGCCGCGCTTGCCGTCGCGGGGGCCAGCGTCGATCCAGTCGCCCTCAAAGGCGCGGGCGGCGAAATCTCCCAATTTGCTGGAAAAGGCCCGGAACTGGGTTTCCACGAAGTCCTTGCCCGCGTTGTACGTCCATTCGGTTTCGCTGCGTCCAGCAGGGGCAAAGAGGTCCCACCAATCCAGTTGGGGCTTGCCCATGCCCCGCGCTTTGGCCGCAAAGTAACGCCGGAAATCGGGAAACGAGCGCACCACGGCGGCCTGCATGGCGTCCAGCGTTTCGCGGTCTATGCCGTGGGTCAGCAGACTGGGAGCCACCGCGTCGGCAAAGCCCCGGCGGGCGGCCAGCGTGCCTTCCTCACCCTTCACTCCGTTCAGGGCGGCGGCCAGCACCACTTCCGCATCCTTCCAGACGGCAATTTCGGCGTGGTAGGCATCCTGACGCACGCTGGCATCGGGGTCGGTGGCAAGGGCACGCAGGGCAGTCACGGGCAATTTTTGGCCCCGGAAATCGCCTTTCAGGATACTGGTGACGTTGCCATGCAATTTGCTCCAACCGCCCGCACCACTGGGCCGTAGGCGGGCCGCCAGATCCTCTTCATCCGGCGACATCTGATGCTGGGCGTACACCACAGCGCGGCGAATCAGGTGTTCGTGGGCGCGGGCCACCTCTGATTCGGCCAGCAGCGCCTCTACATCCTGCCCCCCCAGCCAGGCCGTGAGGCGCGAGCGCAGCGGCCCCAGCGGCAGCGTCAGCGTGGTCAGGTCGCCCTGCGCCCGCTGCGCCTCGGCGTCGCGGCTATCGGTGGTGACAAAGGCGCTGATGAAGGCCCGCACGGTGGTCAGGCGCAGGGAGAGGTCATTCAGGCCGCCCAGCACCTGCTCCAGCGTGTGCGGCGTGGCAACCGCACCACCCTTTTGCACGCCCACCGAATCAAACAGGGTTTCCAGCGCCTGCACCTGCCCGCGCAACTCGGCAAGGTCGGCGGCAAAGCGGGGATCGGTCAGGCCGCTATACAGATCGTCGGTGCGCCAGCGGGGCAATTCCGCTGCGGGAGACTGAGTTGGGGTCATGCAGGGCAGTGTAAAACAGAAGATCGGGGAATGGAGCGGCTATTGCAAAGGGCAACCGCTTTGTTCACTCACCCCCTCCCCAACTCTCCCCCCTCAAGGGTGAGGGAGCAAAACACCTAGCCCTCCTGTCCCCCTATCCCACCCGGTCTATGTCTACCTTCGCCAACTGCCCCAGCACCAGCGCTTCTAGTCGCTCTGCGACGTTGACCAGATGATCTCCAAGGCGTTCCAGATTGCGGGCCATGCGTCCGGCGGTCAGGGCCACCTCGGTATCTTCGGGGCGCTCCAGCAGGCGCGTCAGGCTGGCCCGCTGCATCTGCTCGTACAGGGCGTCTACCTGCTCGAAATCCAGCCGCATCACCTCGCGGGCGGCGGTCAGGTCGCGCTCGGCAAAGGCGTAGGCCAGCCGCTCCACCATCTCCGAGAGCAGGCGCACCAGCGGCAGGGCGTCTTGCAGGGTGGCGCTGCGGGTGCGGGGGGCCAGCGTTTCCAGATCCCGCGCCACCGTGAAGGCGTAGTCTCCGACACGCTCCAGGTTGGTCAGGCTGCGGAAGACCAGCAGATGAAAAGCCAAGTCTTCGGCACACAGCCCCAGCGAAAAGGCGTGCAGGCAGGCGTCTTCTATTTCCCGCTCCAGCGCGTCGGTTTCGCGTTCCAGCCCTTTGGCTCTGGCCGTCAGGCCCGCGAATTCTGCACGGTCATTGGCGTCGCGCACGGCATCCAACTGCTCCAGGGTAATGCTGAGCATCCGCAGAAAGCGGGCTGTAATGTGTGCGCTGCTCTCTTTGCCGTCGTCTATGGTTGTGGTCACGCCGCCCCTGCCATCATGCTCGCAGTATCGTAGCGGGTTGTGATGGGGGGGTCAGGCCATCCAACCAAACGGGACAGCCAGACAGGACAGCAAAAGCCCCGCCCGAAACGTAAACGCCGGGCGGGGTCGAAACCAGTCTGGGCGGTGGGCAATCAGCCGAAGCGCCCGGTCACGTAGGCTTCGGTACGCTCATCGCGGGGGCTGGTGAAAATCTGATCGGTCACGCCGTGTTCGACGAGGTCGCCGTTCAGGAAAAAGCTGGTGGTGCCGCTGACACGGGCCGCCTGATGCATGTTATGGGTCACGATGATGATGGTCGTGACCTTTTTCAGCTCGCTCATCAGGTCTTCGATTTTGGCGGTGCTGGCAGGGTCAAGGGCGCTGGTGGGTTCGTCCATCAGCAGGATTTCGGGTTCGACGGCCAAAGCCCGCGCAATGCACAGGCGTTGCTGCTGCCCACCCGAGAGGCCCGTGGCAGGCGTCTTCAGGCGGTCTTTGACCTCTTCCCAGAGGGCCGCGCCGCGCAGACTGCGTTCGGCCACTTCCATCAGGCGCTTGTTGTCGCGGATTCCGGCCAACTTGAGGCCGCTGACCACGTTGTCAAAGACGCTCATGGTGGGAAAGGGGTTGGGCTTCTGGAAGACCATGCCCACGCGGCGGCGCATGTTCACGGGGTCCACGCCGGGGCCATACACGTCCTCGCCGTCCAGCAGGATTTTGCCGGTCACGCGTGCGCCGGGGGTCAGATCGTGCATGCGGTTGATGGCCCGCAGAAAGGTGGTTTTGCCGCATCCGCTGGGGCCGATCAGGGCGTTCACGGAGCCGCGCTGCACTTCCAGATGAACATTCTTGACGGCCTGCTTGCTGCCATAAAAAATATTGACGTCGTGGGCGGTCAGGATGGGAACAGCGGTCATGGGGACTCCTTTTGGAGGGGTGTGGAATGTGGGTTGTGGGAAAAACTGCTGATCTGACTGCCCCTATTTGCGCTGGCGGGTCACGTAGCGGGCGAGCATACTGGTGGCAAAAATCAGCAGGATCAGCAGCAAGGCCCCGGCTTTGGCAAGGCGCTGGTTTTCATCGTAGGCGCTGGTGGCTCCCCGGTAGATTTCGAGGGGCAGAGCGCTCATGGGCTTGCTGGGATCAAAGTTGACATTGGGATTACCGAAGGCCGTGAACAGCAGCGGCGCGGCTTCTCCGGCCACGCGGGCCAGCGCCAGCATGACGCCCGTGATGATGCCCCCACGTGCAGCAGGCAGCACGATTCGCATGATGACCAACCACTGCGGCAGCCCCAGCGCCAGCCCCGCTTCACGCACGTTCAGGGGCACCAGTTTCAGCACTTCTTCGGTGGTACGAACCACGATGGGAATCATCAGGAAGCCGAGGGCCAGTGCGCCCGCCAACCCGCTGAAGCCGAAGACCAGCACGATCAGGCCGTAGGCGACCAGACCCATCACGATGGCCGGAATGCCCGCCAGCACGTCGCTGATCATGCGGATGGTGGGCATCAGGGGGTGGCGCGGGTACTCGGCCAAGAAAATCCCGCCTGCCACGCCCACCAGCACGCCGATCACGCTCGCCATCGCCAGCATGGTGACGCTGCCCAGAATGGCGTTCAGCAGGCCGCCGCCCGTTTCACCTTCGGGGGCCGGGGTCTTGGTAAAGAAGTCCAGATTCAGTGCGCCCACGCCCTCGCGCAGCAGGTACAGGAAAATCAGGATCAGGGGCGCGACCACAGCCAGCGTTGCCAGCAAGATCAGGCCGCCCATCAGGGTGTTGCGGATACGCCGGGCCGGAGACAGCTTGGCCGAAGAGCGGGAGACGGTAGACAGGGCCGTACTCATCATTGGATGCCTTTGGGAGTGAGTCGGGCAATGATCAGGCGGGCCACGTAGTTCACGATCACGCTCAGGAAGAACAGGCTGAGGCCGAGGGCCACCACGCTGGAGCGGTGAATGGTTTCCTGCGCGTCTCCGAACTGGTTGGCGATCACCGAGGCCATCGTGCTGGCGTTGCCCCACAGGCTCTTCAGAATCTCCTGACTGTCTCCGATGACCATTGCCACGGCCAGGGTTTCACCCAGAGCGCGGCCCAGGGCCAGGATCACGCCGCCCAGGATTCCGGCGCGGGCATAGGGCAAGATGGCGCGGCTGATGACTTCCCATTTGGTCGCGCCGAGGGCGTACATGGCCTCGCGCTGGTCGGCAGGCACGAGCCGGATCACGTCGCGGGCCACCGACGCCGTATAGGGCAAGATCATGACGGTCAGAATGATGATGGCGAGGGCCAGTCCGCGTCCGCCCGCACCGCTGGGCACGAAAAAGCACTGCAGGTTGGTCTGTTGACTGGCCCACAGTTCGTTGCAGCGCGTGATGGTGCCGACATTATCGGGATTCAGAAAGAAGGCGGTCTGCCATTTTCCCAGAATCGGCGCGATGACGAACAAGGCCCACAGTCCGTAGACCACGCTGGGCACGGCGGCCAGCAGTTCTATAAGGTAACCCACCGGGTTCGCCAACCATTTGGGTGCGTACTCGGCCACAAACAGCGCACTTGCCACCGCCAACGGCACGCTGATCAGCAGGGCCACGAGGCTGGTCAGCAGGGTGCCCATGATCATGGTGGCCGCGCCGTACGTGCCCGCCACCGGGTTCCAGGTGCGCTCGGTAAAGAACCGGAAGCCGAAGCGTTGCAGTGCGGGCAGGGATTCGCGGCCCAACTGGTACAGGCTCAGCAAGAAGATCAGCACGATGATGCTGGCGAGGGCCAGAATCAGGATCTGGAACACGCGGTCACCCTGACTGGACAGGGCACCACGTGAAGGCGGACGGCGGGCAGGTTCAATCATGGCGGCTAGACCCCTCCGGGTCGGGTCGAAGAAACGTCCGGCAACGCAAGTCAAGCGCACACGGGGCCGAGCTTGGTTCCAGACGAGAAGGCTCCATATGAGAACAGTTCACACGCCTAAAGTCAGGGCCAAGTCAGGGCGTGAAGAATTGGGCATCGTTGGACTATGGGGAAAGCGGGGCAGGCGCTGGGCAGGCACTGGGCAGGCACATAACTCAGGGCTGCTGGCGGGGGCTGTACAGAACACGGCACAGCAACGGGCGGCCCCAATGCGCGAGGCCGCCCCGTGGAAGTTCTGATGTGATGGAGAAGACGGATCAGTGCGCCTGATCAGAGGGTTCCGCAGTAGGCCGCCGCCTTGTTTCAGCTCCCAATACCCTGCGTCCTACACTCCGGTTAGAGCTTCTTGCCGCCGTAGTTCATCGAGTTGACCAGCGCCTTGGCCTTGTTGGCGACGTTGGCGGGCAGCTTGGAGTAGTCCAGAGGCTCGTTGTACTGCTGGCCGGTGGTGATCATCCACGTCAGCAGAGTCTTCAGGGCCTTACCCTGCGCCTCGGTGCGGTTGCCGTACTTCTGATCTTTGTAGAAGATGATGTAGGTAAAGCTGGCGATGGGGTAGGCGTCGGCGTTGGCGCTGTTGGTGATGCTGACGCGGGTATCGGCGGGAATGACCACGCCGAGGGCGGCGGCGGCAGCGGGGCCATTGTCGGCCACCACGAACTTACCTGCACGGTTCTGCACGCTGCCGAAGGTCAGTTTGTTCTGCTTGGCATACACCAGTTCCACGTAACCGATGGCTCCGGGGGTGCTCTTCACGACTCCGGCCACGCCGTCATTGCCCTTGGCTCCGGTGCCGGTGGGCCACTGGAGGCTGTTGCCCACGCCCACTTTGCTCTTCCACTCGCTGCTGACTTTGGCAAGGTAGTCGGCAAAAACGTAGGTGGTGCCGGAGCCGTCGCTGCGGCGAGCAACCGTGATGGGCAGAGGAGGAATGGTCACGCCGGGGTTCAACGCGGCAATCGACTTGTCGCCCCAGGTCTTGATCTTGCCGAGGTAGATGTCGGCCAGGACTTTGCCGGTGAATTTCAGGGGCGTGGTCACGCCGGGCAGGTTGTAGCTGGGTACCACTGCGCCGATGGCCGTGGGGATGTGAATCAGCTTGCCGGGCGCGTCTTTCATGCTGTCGTCGCTCATGGCGTTGTCGCTGGCGCCGAAGTCCACGGTGCGCTCCATAATCTGCTTCTGGCCTGCCCCGCTGCCGACCGACTGGTAGTTCACATCGACGCTGGCGCTCTTTTTATATTCGGCGAACATCTTGGAGTACAGGGGAAAGGGGAAGCTCGCGCCCGCGCCCGTGATGCTGCCCTGAGCGGAAGCGGTACCGAACGACGCAGTTGCAACAAGGGCGAGGCCCAGGAAAGTCTTCTTCATGCCTGACAGCCTGAAGGTGAACTGTCAGCGCGGCGTCACTGGAATGTCAGGGAATGGTCAGGGGTAAAAGTGTGGCTTGGAAGGTGAACCCCCCCGTTGCGGGCGCAACGCCCCCCCTTAGAGGGGAGGACAACTACTTCTTTGCTCCCCTTTAAGGGGGCTGGTGGCGGAGCCGACTGGGGGGCTAGGCTTGCGCGTAACCCCCTAGTCTCCCCGGTACGCCCGCAGTGTGCCGTTCATGAAAGCCACGTAGAGCGTGCCGTCGGCGGCCAGTGGCGTGGCCTGCACGCCCGTTTTTTCGCGGTGGCTCCAGCGCACCTCTCCGGTTCGTACGTCCAGCGCCACGAGTTCGCCCAGTTCCGAGGCCAGAAAAACCAGGCCCGCGCTGATGACCGGGCTGGCGGTGACGCGGCCCTCCAGGGTATGCGCCCACACGTCCTCGCCGTCTGCAAGGCGCAGGGCACGCACCGTACCGCCCCACCCCGCCGCAATGACAATTCCGCCTGTCGCGGGGCCGCCCGGAACAGCCATCACCGAGGAGCGGGCAATAGCGGGCGCGGCCCAGATTTCGTCCTCCAGGTCATAGGTCCACAGGATCGCATCCGGGCTGCCCACTCCGCTTGTACCCAGCGCCGCACGTCCGCCGCGAATGGTGAGGTGGAGGGCGTGCACCTCTCCGGGCCAGGTGGCAACAATCAGGATGGCCTCGCCGGGAGCAGTGGGCAACAGCGCGGGCGTGCCGTGAACCGTCCCGACTTCCACCTTCCACAGCGGGCTGCCGGTGCGGGCATCCAGGGCGTGCAGCCAGCCGTTCTCATCGCACAGCAGGGCCGCACCTGCCCATACCAGCGGACTGGCTGCCACCGGCCCGCCTGCGCGGTAGGCCCAGGCCAGTTCTCCGGTCCGGGCGTCGAGGGCGTGCAGATGTCCGTCCCGACTGGCCGCCAACACCCGGTCGGCCCAGAGGGTCGGGGCGCCCGTAAATTCGGCGCGGGCCTGATGCTTCCAGACCTCCGCACCGTCAGAGAGTTGCACGCGGCGCAGGGTGCCGTCCCACGCGCCGTAGAGCACATGCCGCCCGATAAAGGTGGCGGGCGCGGTCACCTCGTCGCGGGCCGCGTAGGTGGCAAAAGGCCGCCCGGAGGCGTGCGTGAGCACCAACTGGCCGCCACGGGTGCCCACCGCCACGAGGTCGCCCTCGCCCACCACGGCAGCAGGCCAGGTGACCTCGCCGGGCAGGGCCACACTCCACGCCTCACGCAGATTGGCAACGCGGGCAGGGCCATCGGGATGTTCTCCGGTGCGGGCGCGGCCTCCCCGGTACTGGCCCCGCGCATGGGCCGTCCACACGTCGCGGCGGGCCAGTGCCCACAGGTGCGCCAGCGCCTCTCCGCTTTCCGGGCGGTGTTCGGGCCGCTTGGACAGCAGGGCCAATAGAACCTGGGCAACAGCGTCGGGCACGGCAGGATTCAGCTCACGCGGGTCTTTGGGAGCCTCGTACACATGCTGAAACATCACGCTCTGATCGGAGTCGCCCACGAAGGGCGGGCTGCCGCACGCCACCCGGTACAGCACCGCCCCCAGCGCGTACAGGTCGCTGCGGGGTTCCACGCCCACGCCCTTGGCCTGCTCGGGGGCCATATAGGCGGGCGTGCCCAGCGTGACCCCGCTGCGGGTCAGGTGCCGGGTCTGCTCGGTCAGTGTGACCAGCCCGAAATCCATGATGCGCGGCAGGCCAGCTCCGTCCAGCAGGATATTTCCGGGCGTGAGGTCGCGGTGCACGATGCCCTGCGAATGCACGAAATGCAGGGCGCGGGAGGCGAAGGCCGCCGCCGTCAGGAAACGGGCGAGAGGGCCGGGGGCGTCTTCGAGCGGGCCGAGCGCCGTGATCTGCCCACCTGTAAACAGCGGCATGGTGAAAAATGGGCGGCCATTGTCTTCCTCGCCCAGATCCAGCACCGGCACCACGCCCGGATGGGTCAGGCGGGCCAGCGTCCGTACCTCGCGCAGAAACCGTGCCCGATCGGAGTCGGGCACATGCGCGTGCATCAGCTTGACGGCCACCTCACGGTCCAGAAGAGCGTCGTGGGCGCGGAATACGCGGGCGCTGCCGCCTTCGCCCAGAAGGGCACGCAGGCTGTAGCGGGCGGCGATGGTTTCGCCAATGTCTAGCGGCATACTCGTGGGGCCATACTGGGCCGAGTGTAGCGCCCGACGTGCTGGAGCGGGGCAGCCCTGCCCAGCCGGGCAGCACAGACGGGTGGCTCAGCCGAATCGTTCAGCCGAGTCGTTCAGCAGGAGGAGCCAACCATCCCCCTTGTGGGGGGCAGACGCGCCCCCTCTATCTGCTGGGCCTGCGGAACCTGCCAGCACCTAGACTGCATCCATGACCTCAGCTCGAAGATCCTCCGAATGGGACGCCGTCGTGATCGGGTCTGGGCCGAATGGTCTTGCCGGAGCCGTGACCCTGGCGCGGGCGGGAATGCGAGTGCTGGTGCTGGAGCGCAACGCCACCCCCGGCGGCGGCCTCAGCAGCGCGGCGCTGACCCTGCCGGGGTTTACGCATGATGTGGGCAGCGCCATCCACCCGCTGGGGCTGGCCTCGCCCGCCTTTCGGACGTGGCCGCTGCACGCCTTCGGGCTGGACTGGATCACGCCGCCCGCACCCTTTGGGCATGTGCTGGAAGACGGACGCGGCGTGGTGATCGAGCAGAGTCTGGACGCCACCGCCGACCAACTGGGCGCGGGGGGCCGGGGTTGGCGCACCCTGTTCGGCCCGATGCTGGCGGGCTGGGAAGGCATGCTGGACGATGTGCTGCGGCCACTGCCCCGGCTGCCCCGGCATCCGCTGACGCTGGCACGGTTCGGACTGCGGGGCGTGCCCCCTGCCACGTTGGGCGCACGGCTGCTGAAGACCCCCGAAGCGCGGGCGGCCTGGGCAGGGCTGGCCGCGCACGGCACGCTGCCCCTGTCGGTTCCCGGCACAGGCGCGGCGGCCCTGATGCTGGGCACGCTGGCCCACGCGGTGAACTGGCCCTTTCCACGCGGCGGCGCACAGAGCCTGACCGACGCGCTGGTGGCCTACCTGCGCTTTCTGGGCGGCGACCTGCAAACGGGCGTGAATGTGCAGAGCCTGCGCGACCTGCCCCCCGCCCGCGTGGTGCTGGTGGATTCCAGCCCGCGTGTGCTGCTGCACCTGCTGGACGACGCGGCCACCCCCGCCTACCGCCGCTGGATAGAGCGTTACCGCTACGGCAGCGGCATCCTGAAACTGGATTACGCGCTGTCGGGGCCGGTGCCCTGGCGTGATCCGGCCCTCAATCGGGTGGGCACACTGCATCTGGGCGGCACGCTGGAGGCGGTGGCCCAGGCCGAAGCCACGGTGGCACGCGGCGGCCTGCCTGAGCGGCCCTACGTGTTGGCCGCGCAGCACACGCTGTTCGACTCCTCCCGCGCTCCGGCGGGGGCACACACTTTCTGGGCCTACGCGCACGTCCCGCCGCATACGCCCGACACCTACGCCGACACCATCGAAGCGCAGATCGAACGCGCTGCCCCCGGTTTCCGCGACCTGATTTTGAGGCGCACCACCACCAACGCCCGCCAACTTCAGGCGCTCAGTCCGGTGTTCGAGGGCGGCGACGTGAACGGTGGCAGGGGCGATCTGTGGGGTCTGTTGGCCCGCCCCCTGCCCACGCCCACGCCCTACCGCACTCCCGACCCCCGCGTCTATCTGTGCAGCAGCGCCACGCCTCCCGGCGGCGGGATTCACGGCATGGGCGGCTACTGGGCGGCGCAGGCAGCACTGAAAGACCACCCGCTGTAGCCAGACCAATCCTGCTAGGCCAGACCCGCCCGCAGTTGCCCCGGCGTCAACGGCTCGCTGAGCAGGCGGGTGAATCCTGCGTTGCCCTGACGCTCCATCCAGCCCTCTACAAGTTCGCCGCCCACGCTGTAGGTAAAAATGTAGGCCCGCAGGGTAGGCTGCGAGATAAAGCGCAGACTCTGGCGTGCCCGTTCGGTGGAGGCCACGCTGTACTGCATCAGGAAATCCAGCACCTCTGATTCAGGCAGCGCGTCGGCATGGAGCATCAGCGCCGCCGTGCCGCTCACGCCCTTCAGTTCCTTGCGGGCCAGACCTGCTTGCTGGAAGGCGCGAATATCGTCGGGGTCAAGGCGTGCGACGGCGGCGAGTTCACCCGTCAGCCACGCGTCCAGTTCTTCACCTGACATCAGCGCGGCGCGGGCATTGACCGCTATGCCCTCGCTGACCACGCATTCGGGCGCATTCAGGAGTTGAATGCTGTGCTCCAGCCAGCCGCGCCCACGCACCAGCTTGGCCTCTTTGGTGGCGTGTTCGGTGTGGTGGCCGGGATAGCCCTCGTGTGCCAGCAGATCGGGCAAGGTGGGCAGCAGCACAGGCAGATCGGTGTTGATGTCGATGCGGCTCTGGAGGTTGCCCAGCGGCCAGTTGTAGCCGCCCCACGGTTTGTCGCTGACCAGTTCGATGGAAAAATTCTCGCCGTCCGGCAGGCCGAAACGCTGCCGGGTTCGCTCTCGCAGGGCCGCCAGAATGGGTGCGGCCACCCGCAGAATTTCAGATTTGGGCAGGGCCACCCGCGCCCGCAACGCTTCCTCACGCTCCAGGAGGCTGCCGCTGCCGGGCAGGGCCGCGTCCAGGGCCGCCAGCGCTCCGTCCAGCACACGGGAATCGGCCCGCACGGGGTCGATGTCGAACAGGCCGCGCACTTCCTCGGCATAGGGCAACTTCTGGCCCATCAGCATCCGGGTCAGGGTGTGCATGGCCCGCACCTGCACGGTCAGAAAAGCACGCCGGTCAGCGTCCTCAACTGCGTTGACAGCGTCCAGCAGCGCCCCAGCTTCGGCGTGAAGTTCCGTAGGCGCACGCACGGTCCGGTCTGCCCATTCCGGCGGGCCGCCGTAGCCGTCTACAAAGCCCTCCAGGTGGGCATCCAGGGAATGAGCAAGACGGATATAGGCCTCAGCAACGTCAGGCATTGAAGTCATGGTTCAGAGGATGTCATGCTCGTAGTGAAAGAGGCTGTCAAGTTTTCCTGTTCTGTTCGCTCATCTGACCACTCATCTGGCCGCTCAGGTGGCCGTTCGTGTGGCCGTCCAGAGAGCTGGGCGCGGCCCTGAATCCAACAGGCAGCCCATTGCCCCTGCCCCCGCCCCGCTACACTCCGGCGCGTGACTCTGTTCGACCCGCCCGCCCCCCTTGCCGAACGCCTGCGCCCCCGCACAGTGGCCGAAGTGGTGGGGCAATCGCACCTGCTGGGCGCGGGCAAACCGCTGACGCGGGTGCTGGCTTCCGGGCGGCTGGGCAGCCTGATCCTGTGGGGGCCGCCGGGAGTGGGCAAAACCACGCTGGCGCGGCTGCTGGCGGGCGAGGTCGGAGCGCATTTCATTGCGCTGTCGGCGGTGTCGGCGGGCGTGAAGGACGTGCGCGAGGCCACCGCCGAGGCCGAACGCCTGAGGGGCCGGGGCGTGCGCACCATCCTGTTTCTGGACGAAATCCACCGCTTCAACAAGGCGCAGCAGGACGCCCTCCTGCCGCATGTGGAATCGGGCCTGCTGACCCTGATCGGCGCGACCACCGAAAATCCCAGTTTCGAGGTGAATCCGGCCCTGCGTTCCCGCGCCCGCACGCTGGTCTTGCAGGCTCTGACCCACGAAGAAGTGCGGGAGTTGCTAGACCGCGCCCTGTCTGACCCACGCGGGTTGCCCGGAGTTTCGGCCCAGCCGGAAGCCCTGGAACTGCTGGCGCGACTGGCCGAAGGCGACGCCCGCCGCGCCCTGAGTACGCTGGAAGTGGCCGCCACTCTTGCCAATCCGGTCACGCCGGAAGCCATCACCGAGGCGTTTGGACGGCACCTTCCGGCGATGGACAAGAACGGGGAGGACTTTTACAACCTGATCTCGGCACTGCATAAAAGCGTGCGCGGCAGCCACGTAGACGGAGCGCTGTACTGGCTGGCCCGCATGATCGAGGGCGGCGCAGACACCCTGTATGTGGCCCGCCGGGTGGTCCGAATGGCCGCCGAAGACATCGGGCTGGCCGACCCGCAGGCCCTGCGCCTGTGCATTGCCGCCCGCGATACCGTGGAGTTTCTGGGCAGCCCCGAGGGAGATCTGGCGCTGGCTCAGGCGGTGGTGTATCTGGCACTGGCCCCCAAGAGCAACAGCGTGTATGTGGCCTGGAAACATGCGCTGGACGCCGTACGCGAACAGCAAACCCTGCCCGTACCGCTGCACCTCCGCAACGCGCCCACGGGGTTGATGCGGCAGCAGGGCTACGGCAAAGGCTACGCCTACTACTTCGATGATCCAGCGGGCAGTTTTGAGCAAGATTACCTGCCGGACGGCGTGCAACTGGGCCTGTACGCCCCCACGGGCGAGGGCTGGGAAGCGCGGATCGCAGAGCGCTGGCGCAAGCTGCAAGCAGCACACGGGGAGGGGCCAGCACAGCCGGAAGACTCAACCCCGGAGGAATGAACAGCAAGCATTTTGCCCTCCGCAGGCGCATGATAAAAGCACCTGCTGCCGCGCCGCACGACTTCCCGGTAGAAGGCCGGAGGAACCCGCATGACATCTGAGGCTCAGGGGGAATTGATCGCACCGGACGGCGGCAAAGCACTGGTCAACCCTGTCGGGGGCCACATGGTTCTCAAACTGCCCAGCGCACTTACGGGCGGTGCGTACACCGTACACGACAACAGGATGCCGCCCGGTTCTCCCGGCCCACGTCCCCATATCCACCAGCGGCACGATGAGACTTTTTACGTGCTGGGCGGTGAATTGCGCGTTCGGGTGAATGACCAGATCTTTGATGCACTGGCCGGAGCCTTCGTGTTTGTGCCGCGCGGCGCGGTGCATCAGCCGTCCAATCCGGGGGCACAGCCAGCCCACTTTCTGCTGCTGTTTTCACCGGGCGGCATGGACCGCTTTTTTGAGGAAGCGGCGGCGGGGCGGCTTCCCTTGCAGGGCTTCTCCGACGACCCAGACACCTTGGCGCGGCTGGATGAATTCTGTCGCCGCTACGGGTATGAATTCGCAGAGTTCGCGGCAAGCTGAGGCAAGCCCGGTTCTTTAGAGAAGCGTGACCAAAACGCGTCTTACGGTCATTCCCACACTCGCCGCCTATGCTGGGGGCAGGGGGCAGGCGTGACACAAGCAGGACAACCGGAAAAACAGATGCACAAAGACGCAGACCGCTGGACAGGCGAGCGGCTGACCCCAGAACGGATCAGCGAGCGGTTGGTGGCAGACCGGAAGGTGCGGGCCGTGGCTCAGGCAGGCAGCTTCGGCACCGAAAATGCCTGGGCAGGCAGCCAGCCCACCTTCGTGACCTTCGAGCGTGGCCTGCTGTCGGCGCAGACAGAAACGCGGGCCGGAATTACTGTCAACCGCTGGCCCTATGAGAAGTTGGAAGAATGGCGCGACTGGGACGCGGCCCGGCAGGAAGCGCCGCTGGCCCTGCTGGCGACGAGCCGCGTGGCCTACGATCCCACCGGATTCTATGGCCGCATTCAACGCACCCTGTGGAACCTGAATGCCTCGCAGCTGGCCGCGTGGCGCTCGGAATTGCTGCATCAGGCCGCCGAACGTCTGGGCAGCGCACACAGCGCCTACACTGGCCCCGGCCACAGCGTGCAGGAGCAGCTCCTGGCACTGGCCGACGCCCGCGAGGTGGCCCTGAATCTGCTGTATCCGGCGCTGCTGACGCATTCGCACACATGGCCCGAATTTGAAATTCGGCTGCCTCATGCCTGGCGGGCCGCTGCGGGGCTGCGGTTTCCCAAAGCGGTCTACGGCCTGGACAGCCTGTACGGTTTCGGCGGTGAAGGAGAGGCGCGGCGGGTGCTGCTGGCAACACGCGGTCTGGGATTGCTGGAGCAGGAAAAGCGTGCCCGCGCCGCCTTCAACTCCGGCTATTACGACGGAGCCGTGCGCCTGCTGCGCGACGAAACCGCCCGCACCCACCGCAGCGACCTGGAACGCTGGGGTTATATCAGCAGTGTGCGCCGCGACAAGCTGGCAACCTTGATCGGCGTGGAACGCTCGCCGCTCGGCCCCGCCGCCCTGCAAATCGCGGGAGATTTGCTGGAACATGCGCGGGAAGGCCGGTGAGACGAATTGGGGCAACCGCATTTCTTTGGACTGTTTTTTTGCCTGCGGTTGCCCTGTCTGATCCCATACCACAGCTCCCCACGCCCTACCGCATGACGCAAACATGGGTGTTGGGGCCACTGCGTTTGATCATGGGCGAAACGAGCCGCCCAGTTCCTAGCACCGTCGTCAATCAATCCACACTCCAAGTGACGACTCTGATGGTCGCCCGCGATTCCCGAACCGGTCAACCCCGTTGGAAACGGTACTTGGGAGAACGCTGGAGCTTAGTGGGGTTGGATGGCGGGAACGTAACCGTTCAACAGGCCATTCCCGGTGGCACGCGCACTCGGCTGTATACGGCGTCTGACGGACAGCTGTTGCAGGAACATGAAGTCTACCGGGCCATACCGACTGCACCCTGACTCTGCCACTGAAAAAATTTCCGGCTCCGTTCCCTTTTCGGGGCGGAGCCGGACGACTGAAGGCTGAGGTTAGCGGCGGGTGGTGTTGGTGGTCACGGGCGCGGCGCGGTGGGTGGCGGCGCTGCGGGCACCGAAGATGCTGGCGAGCAGGGTCAGGCCAGCGCCCAGCAGCCAGGCCCAGCCGGTGGTGCTGGCGGCGCTGCGGGCGGTGCGCTCGGCGGCGGCAGCAACATCAGCAGCCTGCTTCTGAAGACGGTCGATTTCGGTGGTCACGCTGGTACGGACTTCCTCGGCCTGAGCCGCACTGAGACCCTGACGCTCCAGACGGGTGACGAACTGGTCGCCGGTCAGGGCGTTTTTGATGGCGGTCACGCGAGCAGCGGCGAAGTCGGTGATGTTGCCCAGATCCTGTTGGCCGAGGTCGTACTGAGCACGGCGGATGATGCCGCCCACGACGCTGCTGGCGGCCTGCACCTGTTCTTCATTCAGGTCGGCGTTGTTGGAGGCGATCAGTTCCACGACATCATCCTGATTGATGCCGCCCAACACGTTGCCCAGTCCACCATTCTGGGCGGCCTGATCGCCAGCGGCATTGGCGGCGCTTCCGGCCACGTTTCCGGCGGCGTTGGCAACACTGCCCACCACGTTGCTGGCGGTTCCCAGCAGGCGGCTGGCGCTGTTAAAGGCAAACAGGGTGGACATCAGAATCAGCAGGCCCGCCGTCACGAGGCCGGTCAGGGTAGCGTCGTCGTGGGTCATGGCGGCGATGCCGTCGCTGTTGCGGGTAGAAGGAGCGCTGGCCCGAACGGCGGTCAGACCGGCCACATAAGCGCCGACCAGTGCGGCAATGGCTGTCCAGATGGCGGCAGCAATACCGACACCCGACAGCGTGAGGCCGGTGAGAGCGGTGATCACTGTTCCCAGAGCAACGATAGTTAGTGTGGAAACGAGGCCCATCACGAGGCCCGCGAAAACACCGCGCCAGCTCAGGCGGTGTGAAAGTCTATCTGCATTCAGCGTCATGCCTCAAACGTTAAATGAAACTATTCAGAATAGATTGCTTTCTAAACCCAAACTCTACGAATGATTCAGAAAGTGTGGAGCTATATGATAGGCGTGAAGGGACTCTAAAAGCCCAGCTTAAGTAGGTCGTCTCCAGATCACTTATGCAGAGCTACTACTGAAGGAAGTACGTCCCATTTAAGGGTAAGCATCAGCCGAAATAACCCAACAGATCAATCAGGGTACGGGCATAGTCGTCGGGTTTAATCCCGCGTTTTTCCAGCTTCACGCTGGGCGGAAAGGTCTGAACTTCGGTGCGGTGAGGATAGTTTCGCAGGCCCGCCGCGTCGTAATCCAGCGACTTGTAAGCAAAGGTGATCTGCAAATGGGTCATGGTTTCGCCGATGCTGAGGGCGCGTTTGGCAAGGGCCGTCATGCGCAACTTGGAGAGGTCGATGAAGTTCTGCACCTCGGGGCTGGGTGGGCCGTACTTCTTCCGCAGATCGCGTTCTACCCGGCTGACGGCTTGCAGCGTCCGGGCCTCGCTCAGGCGGCCATAGGCGGCAATTCGGGCCTCGTCGTCGGGCTGCCCATTCTCTCCCGCAAAGTATTCGGGCGAGAGGCGGGCGTTGACGGGCAGGTCGATAGAAACGCTGGCCGGGGCCTTGGTCTTCTCCCCTTTCAGGCGGGCCACCGCTTCGGCCAGCATTTCGGTGTACACGTCGATGCTCACGGCCTGTACGTGCCCGTGTTGCTCCTCGCCCAGGATGTTGCCCACACCCCGGATTTCCATGTCTTTTTCGGCCAGCAGGTGCCCGCTTCCAAGGTCTTGCAGGTCGGCAATGGCCCACAATCGGCGCTGGGCATTTTCGGTCATGCGCGGCGGGTAGAACAGGTAGGCGTAGGCGGTCTGGGCGCGGCGACCCACCCGGCCACGCAACTGATAGAGCTGCGCCAGCCCGAGGCGGTCACTGCGCTCGATCAGGATGGTGTTGGCCTCGGGAATATCCAGCCCCGTTTCCACGATGGTCGTGGACAGCAGCACGTCGAACGCGCCCTGCTCGAAGCCCATCATGATTTCTTCGAGTTCCTCCTCGTTCATGCGCCCGTGGGCCACCCCGATTCTGGCTTCTGGGATCAGGTTCCGCAGATACAGGCTGCGTGCGCCGATGGAGGCGATTCGGTCATGAATATAAAACACCTTGCCGCCGCGCTCTATTTCCGACAGGATCGCGTCGCGCACGGTCACGGGGTCGAAGGGCGCGAGGATGGTCTGAATGGGTTTGCGGCCCTTGGGCGGCGTCTGAATGCTGCTCATGTCGCGCAGGCCGACCATGCTCATGTACAGGGTGCGCGGAATGGGCGTGGCCGAGAGTGCCAGCGTATCCACCGCTTTGGTGCCCTCGGGGATGTCCAGCTTGCCGTCTTTGGTATCGGGCATTCCGCGCAGGGCACGCAGTTTTTCTTTCTGGCTCACGCCGAAGCGGTGTTCTTCATCCACGATGATCAGGCCCAGGTCCTTGAACTGAATATCGGAACTGAGCAGGCGGTGCGTGCCGATGATCAGGTCGACCTTGCCCTGAGCGAGATCAGCCAGAATCGACTTGGCCTGCCGGTCTCCGGTAAAGCGCGATAAGCCTTCCACACGCACGGGCAGGCTCTTGAAGCGCTCCACGAAGGTGGAGGTGTGCTGCTCGGCCAGCAGCGTGGTGGGCACCAGAATCGCCACCTGTTTGCCGTGCCCGATCACGCGGTGCGCGGCCCGCAGCGCCACTTCCGTTTTGCCGAAGCCCACGTCGCCGGAAATCAGGCGGTCAGCGGGGTTGGAAGCCTCCAAGTCGCGCATGGTTTCTTTGAGGGCCGTCTTCTGGTCGGCGGTCAGGTCGAATTTGAAGTTGGCCTCCACCTGCGAATCCCATTCGGCCTGCGGCGCAAAGCTGTTGCCGGGGGTGACCTGCCGTGCGGCGTACTGCACCAGCAGTTTTCCGGCCACTTCCTCGGCGTTTTTGCGTGCCCGCTCCTTGGCCCGCGCCCAGTCTTTTTTGTCAAAGCTGCTGAGCACCGGGGGATCGTCGGTGGTGCCGGGATGCCGCCGCAGCACAGGCAATTGCTCGATGGGAACGCTAAGGCGTGCGCCTGCGCGGTAATCCAGATTCAGGTAATCCCGCGTGACGCCCAATACCGTGCGTGTTTCCAGCCCCTGAAACTGCCCGATGCCGTGTTCGGGGTGAATCAGATAATCGCCCACATGCAGGCCGAGGGCGTCAGTCACGGGTTTGCCGTTCAGCTTGCGGCCCCGTAGCGCACTGCCCCCCTGAAACCCGTAGATCAGGTCTTCGGTGATGACCACGGTGCGGTGTTCGGGAATCACGAAGCCGCCCTCGCCCGCCGCCCGCAGGAAGCCGAGGCCGCCCTCGGGCACGCGGGGAATGCTCAGCCACGGGATTTCGTGGGTGTTCAGGAGTTTATCGGCCAGATACGCCGCCGTGCGGTCATGGCGCACCAGAATGAGTACCCGGTAATCCGCGCCTCGCCACTCGTTGATGTCGCGTTCCAGATCAGACAGGCGGGCGCGGTAAAACGGCAGCACCTTCAGGTCCAAATCGAAGTCGGTCAAGTCCAGCGGGGCGCGGCCAAACGACGTGACTTCGCGTTCCTTCAGGCGCGTCCAGAGCACGTCGGTCAGCGGGCCGAGCGAGGAAGCGTAGAACTCCGGGGCATCCAGAAACACCCGCCCCGGCAGCAGTTCCAGCCGCGTGGCATCCCATTTCACATCGGTCAGGTAGTCGGCGGTGGGTTCCAGCACAAAATCTTTGATCTTGTCGCCGGTCATCTCTCCGGGCACCAGACGGCGCAGGGTATCGAGTTCGTCGCCAAAGAATTCAGCCCGAATCCAGACGGCTTCGTCGCCCTCGGGCACGCCCGCACCGGGTTCCAGACGCAGTTCTACGGTATCGCCGCGCAACTGATAGCCGGGTTCTTCGTCGCGCTCATAGCCCAGACGTTCCAGGCGGGCCAGCAATTCTTCACGCGGATAATTTGCGCCCACGCGCAGGCTCAGGGCGTGGTCTTCGGGGTGGGCGGGGAACAGGTCCAGCGCCGTATTCACGTCCAGCACCACATGGTCAGCGCGGGTCGTCCAGTCGCGCAGGCCGGGATTCACGCTGACGGGTGCGCCCAGCACGCCTGCCGAACCGTAGAGGGCCGCCCGGTCTGGGGTGGTCAGCAGCACGGCGGGGCCGCTGTGGGCCGCGAACAGGGCCGCCCGCGCCACCTGAGGCAGCAAGACGAGATTGCCCACCGGGGCAGCGGGCAGGAGCTTGGAAAGGTTGGGAGCGGCGACCGTCACCCACCGATTGTAGGCGGAGAGACCGGGACGGAGGGGAAGCAAAATGACCTATGAAGGCAGGCCGACCCCCGAGCGCCTTCCAGACTAGTTGACAAAATTACTCAACTTATCTGCTATTATCCTTGTCATGAAGCTTGCACCCCTCTCCCTCCTGACCCTCTCGCTGATCGTCCCTGTGCTGGCAACGCAGGCCAGCGCACAGCAGGCCAAAGAACTCCGAATCGGCGTCTTCCCTAACGTGACCCATGCTGCCGGGTTAGTGGCGGTGCAGCGCGGCCTGTTTCAGAAGGAACTGGGCAGCGGCGTCAAACTGGTGGTCAAGGAATTTGCCAACGGTTCGCAGATCAACGAGGCATTTGCAGCGGGCGCGATTGACGCCGCCTATGTGGGTCCCGGCCCCGCCATGAACGCCTTTATGCGCGGCGTGCCGATTCAGGTCCTGGCAGGCGCGGCCAACGCCGGAGCCGTACTGGTCGGGCGCGGCGACGTGACCTGGAAGGGCGTGAAGAGCCTGGGCGGTAAGAAGGTCGCCGTGCCCACACGCGGCAGCACGCAGGACATCAGCCTGCGCCACCTGCTGCACGAAAACGGCCTGAAAGCCAGCGATGAGGGCGGCAACGTGACCATCGTGCCCATCGACCCGGCCAACATGCCCGCTGCCTTTGCCGCCAAACAGGTAGACGCCGCCCTGGTACAAGAACCCTGGGGTGCAGTGATGGAAACGCAGGGCGCGAAACTCATCGCCAACGAAAAAGCCATCTGGGAAGGCGGAAATTACACCACCACCGTCCTGGTCGTGAACACCAAGTACGCCGCGCAGAACCCCGAAACGGTCAAGGATCTGCTGCGGGGCCACCTCTCCGCCATCAACTTCATCAAGGGCAGCAACGCGGGCGCACAGAAGGCCATTGCCGAACAGATTTACAGCTTTACGGGCAAACGCCCCAACACCGCCGAACTGTTTAAAGCCCTGTCGCGTACCCGCGTCACGTGGGATATCAACCTCAAAACGCTGGCCGAATACGCGCAACTGAACAAGGAAGCCGGATTTGCACGGGATGTGCCGGATCTGAATAAGTTTGTGGATCTGAGCCTGGTGCGCAGCCTGACGAAGTAAGAAAAACAGTCAGTGGTGAGTGGTCAGCAGGTAGTGGGAAGGGCAAAAACCTAAGCCATCCCCTCAAAAAGCCGCCTAATTTAAGTACAGAAGTTAGAGGTCAGGGGCAAGCCTTGGCCTCTGATCTTTTTCCACTGACCACTCACCACCAACTACTGACCGCCTTTGGGCTATGCTGGCCGGATGACGGGGCCAAAGAAGGGATCTCGGGGACGCGCCCCAAAACGCAATGTGGCACAGGGGCGGGGCGGGGCAACCCGCGAAAACACCACCCCTGTCCGCGAGCGTACCACTGCACGCGGCAGTGAAATCAGCAGCGCCGGAAGCGGCAAGAGCACTGGAACGGGCAGAGCAGGCAGCGCCCGTCCCGGTGCTTCACGCTTTGGCGCAAAGGGCAGCTTTTCTAAAGCAGGCTCCTCCAAGACCGGCCCAGCTAGAGGCGGGACTCAGGGCCGATCTTCTCAGTCCGAGACCCGGTCTGATTCAGGACGGCCAGATTCAGCCAAACCCGGCTCCGGTTCTGGCCGCACCGACATCGTCAAGGTCGGAGCCGCTAGGTCAGACGCAGCCAAGGCAGGCAAGGCCAAAGCCGGAGGAGCCAAAGCGGGCGCACGGCCTTCCAAACTGGGTTCGACCAAAACCGGCACCAAGTCGGGTTGGGTACGGCCCACGGGCACCAAACCGGGTGGCAACAGAGGCGCAGCGAGCAGCCGTGACCCGGAAGCCCGAAGCGGCGAGGAACGCAGCGATGACCGCGCCCCCGCCGGACGCACGGGGGGACAACGCTCGGAAGGTGGGCGCAGCTTCTCGCAGGGTGGATTTTCCAAGGCGACAGGCCGCCGCCCCGCCCCCCGGATCAACGGTAAAAAGGCGTTGCCGGAGCTGAAGCGGGTGCAGCTTGATACACCCGACCCCACCAAGACCTTCAAGGACCGCGACGGCGAACTGCTTTCTTTTCCAGACAGCAATCTCAAACGCGTGGCTGCCCAGATCCTGACCGAGAAGAACAAGGCGTGGCGTTACCGTCCGTTCGCCTTTCCGCTGTTTACAGAGCGCGGCGGCGAGCAGTCCTTCTACTTCGATTTTTACGTGTACGACGCCGAAGACAGTGTGATCAGGCTGCTGCTGGTGGTGCCCTTCGAGTCGCGGGAAGTGTGGGACAAGGTGGGCCGCTTCAAGCGACAGTACCCCATGTACACCTATGAACTCTGGACGCCCGAAAAACTGGCCCGCCTGATGGGGCCACGCGGGAATCTGGGATTCTAAAACCCGTTCTGATTCCGAACTTTGCCGCCGGGGAAGGACTTCTCGGCGGATATTTCTCGTGCCTTTCACACTGAAATTCTCTGGCAGACTCCCTGCGGCCTACCTCGCAAAGCGTCTAGGCAGGCTCCTGAGATGTTCTTGAGAATTCAACTTTCTGTAATGTCTCCCCATGAGGGAAAAAAAGCTTTCTGGTAACGTTTCCAATAGCGTGGGTGATGACCTCTTAAGTGAACGATAGGTCACCGACCCCTCCTCACACAGAAGCACCTCTTCACGGGTACAGATTCAGATCAAAACTGTCATATCACCTCTAGGCCCAGCCCAGAAAAGAGAGCCAAACGATGACCGCGATACCTCATACACAACCGTCCGATGCAGCTTCAGCGCTGCCCAAAATTCGTCCTGGCAAGCCCTATCCGTTGGGCGCGACCTGGGACGGCAAAGGCACCAATTTCGCCCTGTATTCCGAAAACGCCAGCAGCGTCGAGCTGTGTCTGTTTGACGAAGATGGCAACGAAACCCGTGTTCCGGTGCGCGAACAGACCGCTTTCGTGTGGCACGGCTACCTGCCCAGCGTGAACCCCGGCCAACGTTACGGCTACCGCGTACACGGCGAATATGCCCCCGAAGAGGGACTGCGCTTTAATTCGAACGTGGTGCTGCTCGACCCCTATGCCAAGGCGCTGGACGGCACCGAACGCTTTGAAAAGGGCGTGTTCGGCTATGTGCCGGGCGGTTCCGACGACGTGATGCAAACCGACGAACAGCGCGGCGCACCGCTGGGCATCGTGGTCGATCCGGGCTTTAACTGGGTCGGAGACGCCAAACCCAATGTGCCCTTCCACCAATCGGTGATCTACGAGGCACACGTCAAAGGGCTGACCATGACCCATCCCGAGGTGCCCGAGGCCCTGCGTGGCACCTATGCGGGCGTCGCCACCGAGCCGGTCATCAAGTACCTCAAAGATTTAGGCATCACGGCCATCGAGTTCTTGCCGGTGCATCAGCACCTCGACGACCCCTTTTTGCTCGATAAGGGCCTGACCAACTACTGGGGCTATTCCACCCTCAGCTTTTTCGCGCCCGACGTGCGTTACTCGGCAGCGGCGCGGCGGGGCGACCCAGCCGGGGCCGTCCCCGAGTTCAAGAACATGGTGCGGGCGCTGCACGCTGCCGGAATAGAGGTGATTCTGGACGTGGTGTACAACCACACCGCCGAGGGCAACCACATGGGGCCGACCCTCAGCTTCAAGGGCATCGACAACCCCACCTATTACCGTCTGGTGGCCGAAAACCCGCGCTTTTACTTCGACTACACCGGCACGGGCAACAGCCTGAACGTGCGCCACCCGCAAACGCTGCAACTGATCATGGACAGCCTGCGTTACTGGGTCACGGATATGCATGTGGACGGCTTCCGCTTTGACCTCGCCAGCACGCTGGCACGCGGCCTGCACGAAGTCGATCAGTTGTCGGGCTTCTTTACCATCATCCATCAGGACCCCATCATCGGTCAGGTCAAGCTGATCGCCGAGCCGTGGGACGTGGGCGAGGGCGGTTATCAGGTGGGCAATTTCCCGGTCAACTGGGCCGAGTGGAACGGCATCTACCGCGACGATATGCGGGCCTTCTGGCAGGGTGAAGGTGGACTGGCCCGCGACATCGGCTACCGCCTGACCGGCAGCAGCGACCTGTACCAGAACGACGGGCGCAAGCCTTACGCCAGCATCAACTTCGTGACCGCCCACGACGGCTTTACCCTGCGCGACACGGTGTCTTATAACGACAAGCACAACGATGCCAACGGTGAGGGCAACCAGGACGGCCACAACGACAACAAGAGCTGGAATTGCGGCGCAGAGGGCGAAACCGACGACCCCGCAGTGAATGCCCTGCGCCGCCAGCAACAGCGCAATCTGCTGGCGACCCTGCTGCTATGTCAGGGCACGCCCATGATTCTGGGCGGCGACGAACTCGGACGCACCCAGGGCGGCAACAACAACGCCTACTGTCAGGACAACGAAATCAGTTGGTACGACTGGGCCAACATCGATGAGGAACTCCTGGCCTTCACGCGCAAGCTGATCGCCCTTCGTAAAGCGCATCCGGCCCTGCACCGCCGCAAGTTCTTCAGCGGGCGCACCATTCGCGGCGAAGATGTCAGCGACATCGTGTGGCTGCGCTTCGACGGTCAGACCATGAGCGACGAGGACTGGTACAACCCGCAGACCCAGTCGCTGGGAATGTTCCTGGACGGCGACGGGCTGGACGATGTGGACGCGCAGGGCAACCCTCTACGCGACGACGACCTGCTGCTGCTGTTGTCGGGCACGTACATCGACCTGCCTTTCAAGCTGCCTGACCTGGACAGTTGCGGCGAGTGGGAACTGGTGCTGGACACCAGCGACGACCACGCCGAGGAATCTGTGAAAGCAGGCGAGGAAACGACGCTCAGAGGCCGGAGCGTGAAGCTCTACCGCTGTAAGCGCACTTAAACTCAACCTTGAGGAGTCAGGCCGCCGGGTGTGGGCCTGACTCTGTTTTTGTGCTGCTGGACGCAACATCGCTCCAGAATCTTCAGGAGTCTGTCTGATAGGCCGCTCAACGGAGAAGCGCACTTTACCTTGCTCTCACTGTTGTCAGGCGTTCAATTCTTACGCTGGTTCGTCGCCCGATCACGCCGGGTCTTTTTGTCTGGCGTGAGGTGGGCCTGTTCAAGGAGACTGACCATGACCATTCCCCAAATGATGCAGCCGGATTCAAACCCGAATTCTGACTCAAATCTGAAATCCAATTTGTCCGAAGCCGCCGCGCATGCCTCCCGCCTGGGCGCACATCCCATGCCCAACGGTGGTACCCGTTTCCGGGTCTGGGCAACCACCGCCCAGCAGGTCGAGGTGCGCGTGAACAGCCAGATCCACCCCATGCACTCGCAGGGAAACGGGTTTTTTGAAACTGAATTGCCTGTGGGCGTCGGCTCTCGCTACATTTTTTTGCTGGACGGAGTTCCCCGGCCTGATCCCTACGCCCGGTTTCTGCCGGACGGCGTCCACGGAGAGGCCGAAATCGTCGATGTCGAGCAGCATGAATGGGTCAACACCCAGTGGCAGGGCCTGAAGCTGGAAGACTGCGTGTTCTACGAGTTGCACGTGGGCACCTTCACTCCCGAAGGCACCTACCGCGCCGCACAGCAGCGTCTCCCCTACCTCGCAGAATTGGGCGTCACAGCCATCGAACTCATGCCCATCGCGGCTTTTCCTGGCGAGCGCGGTTGGGGCTATGACGGCGTGGCCCTCTATTCCCCCTACGCACCGTATGGGCGGCCCGAAGACCTGAAAGCTTTCATAGACGCCGCGCACGGGCTGGGGCTGGCCGTGGTTCTGGACGTGGTGTACAACCACTTCGGGCCGGACGGCTCTTATCTTGCCGCCTACGCCCCCACCTACTTCACCGAGCGGTTTTCGAGTCCGTGGGGCGCGGGTCTGGACTATGCCGAAACCCATATGCGCCGCTATATCACCGGAAATGCCCGCATGTGGCTGCGCGACTACCGCTTTGATGGCCTGCGGCTGGACGCGACCCAGGCCATGCAGGACGACTCCGAGATCCACATCTTGCAGGAACTGGCGCAGGAAGTGCACAGGCTGGGCGGCTCGCACCTGCTGCTGGCCGAGGATTACCGCAATTTGCCGGACCTGGTCACCGAGTACCACCTTGATGGCATCTGGGTAGACGATTTTCACCATGAGGTGCGCGTGACCCTGACCGGCGACCAGGACGGCTACTACTCGGCCTACCGGGGCGGCGCGGCGGCGCTGGCGAATGCCGTCAACCGGGGCTGGGTCTATGAGGGACAGTTCTGGGCCGAAGAGAACAGGCCGCGCGGCAAGAGCGCCGATGCCCTGGAAGCGCCCAATCTGGTGTATTTCATTCAGAATCACGACCAGGTGGGCAACCGCGCCATCGGAGACCGGGTCCATCATCTGGACCGTGTATCGGATCAGGCGTTCCGGGGCGCGTCCATGCTGCTGCTGACGCTGCCCATGACGCCGCTGCTGTTTCAGGGTCAGGAATGGGCCTCCAGTGCGCCGTTTCCGTTTTTCAGCGATCATCACGGCGAACTGGGTGCGGCGGTTTCTGAGGGTCGCAAGCGCGAATTCGGCACCTTCGAGTCGTTTTCCAACCAGGAAATCCTCGATCCACAAAAAGAAGACACCTTCACTCAGGCCAAGCTGAACTGGGCCGAGCCTCAGGAAGGCGAACACGCCCGCACGCTGGCGCTCTACCGCGACCTGCTGTGGCTGCGGCGAGAAGACCCGGTGCTGACCCAGCGTTCTCGCCGGAATATAGAGGCGGGGCACGTGGGCGACGTTCTGTGGGTACGCCACCAGACGGGGGCCGGAACGCGCCTGCTGCTCTGGAATACGGGCCACGAGGACGCGGCACTGGCAACCCTGGATCTGGCCCTGCCCGCCGAGGTGATCCGGCACAGCGAGGGCCGCAGCGAGTTTGAGGGATTGAAGCCCGGTGAGGCCGTGTTGCTGGGCGGGCAGGCATGACCCAGACGCTGGCCGAACTGAGCACCCACACCCCGCAACCCACCGCCCACATCCCCACCTCCACCTATCGCCTGCAATTCCACAAAGATTTTAATTTTGCGGCGGCGCGGCGGCTCCTGCCCTACCTCGCCCGGCTGGGCATCACCGACCTGTATCTCTCGCCTGTGTGGACGAGTGCCCCCGGTAGCACCCACGGCTACGACGTGACCGACCACGGCAGCATCAACCCTGAACTGGGCGGCGAGGCGGGGCTGCGGAAGCTGTCGGCGGCGGCGCGGGCGCTGGGCATGGGCGTGGTGGTGGATTTCGTACCCAACCACATGGGTATTCAGGGCGGGCACAACCGCTACTGGGAAGACGTGTTGGCGCACGGGCAGGCCAGCCGCTACGCCCACTTTTTCGATATTTCCTGGTCGCCCCTGAAACGGGCGCTGGAAGGCAAGGTGCTGCTGCCCGTGCTGGGTGACGCCTACGGGCGGGTGCTGGAGCGCCGGGAACTGCAACTGGAGCGCGACGGCGGGCGCTTTTATTTCACCTATTACGAACGCCGCCTGCCCATGTCGCCGCGCAGTCTGGCTGCCCTGCTGGAGCGCGTGACCGAACATCTGCCCGCCAGCACTGCCCCGGCCATTCGCGGCGAACTGGCGAGTATTGCCCGCAGCGTGTCCAACCTGCCGCGCTCTACCGATTCGGCCCTCACCGACGAAGACCGGGTGGGCCGCGCCCAAGAAGTGGAAGTGATGGAGCGGCGACTGGCAGCGCTGGCCGAGGCTTCCGGCGCGGTACGCAAGGTGCTGGACGCCGCCGTGCAGGAGGTGAACGCCGACCCCGAGCGGCTGGACCGGCTGATGCAGGAGCAGAACTACCGCCTCGCCAACTGGCGCGTGGCCTCCGAACAGATCAATTACCGCCGCTTCTTCGACATCAATGATCTCGCGGCCCTAAGAATGGAAGATCCCCGCGTGTTCGAGTGGGCGCACGCCAAGCTGTTTGAACTCATTGCCGATGGGGTCTTCACGGGCGTCCGGCTGGATCACACCGACGGCCTATTCGATCCGGCGGGCTATTTCCGGGCGCTTCAGGCGGGGGCGGCGCGGGCCTTGGGGGTAGCAGAGGAGGAATCGACGCTTCCGCTTTACGTGGTAGCCGAGAAAATTCTGGAACCCGGCGAGCGGTTGCCCGAGGCGTGGGCGGTGCACGGCACCAGCGGCTACGACTTTCTGGCCCAGTTGGGCGGCGTCTTCGTGGAGGGAGCCAACGCCGAGGAACTGACCGCCATCTACCGCCGTTTTACCGGAGACCGCGACCAGTACGGCGATCACCTGTACCGGGGCAAACACCTGATTCAGCGCGTGTCGTTGGCCGGAGAAGTGAACGTGCTGACCGAGCATCTGGCGCTGCTGGCCGAGGCCGACCTGCGCTACCGCGACTTTACGCTGAGTGCCCTGCGCGACGCCATCCGTGAAGTGATTGCGACTTTTCCGGTGTACCGAACCTACGTGCGGGCGGGCGGCGAGCGCGAACCCGGCGACAATGCCAAGATCGACCACGCCATCCGCGATGCCAAGGCGCATACCCGGCAGGGGGGCGGGGCGGTGGATGCCAGCGTCTTCGATTTTTTGCGGACTGTCCTGACGCTGGACGCACCCGACGAGGCCACCCGTGAAGCCTACGCCGACTTTGCCCTGCGCTTTCAGCAGCTCACTGGCCCGGTGACGGCCAAAGGGGCCGAAGATACGGCCTTTTACCGCTACCCGCGCCTGCTGTCTCTGAACGAGGTGGGCGGCGACCCGGCGCTGTTCGGCACGCCGCCGAAGTCTTTTCATGCGGCGGCCAGAGACCGCGCCGAACACTGGCCCGCCGCGATGCTGGCCCTCAGCACCCACGACACCAAACGAGGCGAAGATACCCGCGCCCGCATCAGCGTTCTGTCTGAGATGCCCCAGACGTGGGCGGCGCACCTCAGCGAGTGGTCGCCGCTGCTCAGGACGCTGGAAACCGACCTCGATCTGGGCCGCGCTCCGAATGCGCCCGACACCTACACCCTGCTGCAAACGGTGTTGGGAGCCTATCCGCTGGACGGCCACCTGACCGATTTTCCTGACCGGATCGTGGCTTACCTGCAAAAGGCGGCGCGGGAAGCCAAGCTGCGAACGAGCTGGGCCAGCCCCAACGAGGAATATGAGGCGGCGCTGGAAGGCATGGTGCGCGGCCTGCTGGCCAATGAACGCTACATGGAGCGCCTCCGGGAGCTGCACACCCGCATCAGCCCGTATGGGGCGCAAAACGGCCTGAGCGCCGCGCTAGTGCGCCTGACCGCTCCCGGCGTGCCCGACACCTATCAGGGGGCCGAGGGCTGGAACCAGAGTCTGGTGGACCCCGACAACCGCCGCCCGGTGGACTATGCCCGCCTCGGCAGATTGCTGGGGCGCATCGAAAAACGGCACAGCTCGGACGGGCTGCGGCTGGCCTCCGAACTGCTGGACAACTACGCCGACGGCGGCGTGAAACTGCTGGTGACATGGGCAGGCTTGCAGGCCAGAATCCAGCATCCCGACCTGTTCCGGCACGGCACCTACCGCCCCATCGAGGCCGGAAAATACCTGCTGGCCTTTGCACGCGCCGCTGTCGATTCGACTGGGGCAGACAGGGGCCGCGTGGCCGTGACGGTGGCCCCCCGCCTGAGCCTGAGCCTGACCCGCGAAAAAACGCCGTGGGCCACCGGGGAAGTCTGGGGCAACCGCCAACTGTCTATGCCCCGCCCCGGCACCTACGACAACCTGCTGACCGGGCAGACCGTGCGCGTGCGCGGCGATAAAGTGGCGCTGGGCAAGGTACTGGAAGATTTCCCGCTGGCATTGCTGGTGCGCCGCTGAGCGGGCCGGCCAAACACCAGTCATCCCGGTCTGAATGCAAGGACAAACTGCCCGGTCAGACTCAAGGGCACTTCACGCACTTGGGGAACTTTTTAAGTCGTCGCCCCGTATGCTAGGGCGTATGCAATCCTTCCCGACCACCAATGTCCAGACGGAAAATGTTGTCCGAACCTTTATGGCAAGGACGTACTCGTGGATGACTGCCGGACTGGCCCTGACTGCCGGAGTCGCCTATTTCACCGCCCAGAACGAAACCCTGGCGATGCAGGTCATGGGTCTGCGCCTGCCGCTGCTGCTGGCGCAGTTGGCTATCGTTTTTGTGCTGGCGGGCCTCGTACAGCGCATGAGCAGCGCTCTGGCTGGCGTGCTGTTCATGGTCTATGCCGTCCTCACGGGCCTGACCTTCAGCGCCCTGCTGTTCGCCTACAGCCCCGCCGCCGTCATCAGTGCTTTCGCTACCACTGCCGGAACCTTCGGCGTCATGAGCATCCTCGGCTTTACCGTCAAGCGTGACCTGAGCGGATTTGCCCGGTTCTTCCTGTTCGCCATCATCGGCCTCTTCATCGCCATGCTGGTCAACATCTTCTTTGCCAGCAGCGTCTTTTCCCTGATCATCAGCGTGGTCGGCGTGTTGCTGTTCGCAGGCCTGACCGTCTACGACACGCAGATGCTCCGCAAGATGGCCCTCAGCGGTATCTCGGGCGAAATGGCCGAGCGGGCCGCCATCAACGGCGCATTGTCGCTGTACCTCAACTTCATCAATATGTTCCTCTTTATCCTGCGATTGTTCAGCAGCAGCCGCTAAACACGAACGCGACCAAAGAACGCCCCGGCATTGGCTGGGGCGTTTCCTTTGCTTGGATATGTTGCCTGGCTCAGTACCCGACACTTTGTTGAGGGGTTGAAATCTCCCGTCTGATCCGTCAAAACAGAACGCGTCCCCTGCCACGCTGACCCATCTGACGCGCTGCTTTTGTGCTCATTTCCCGGAGTACCGCAAAAACCAAGTGGAACTGCTTTCTCTCGTTGTCCTGGCACTCCTTCAAGCCAAGGACGTCCGGCATGGGGAGCTGGCTGAGCGTTTCCCGGGAAGCGCAGGGGCGTCGTCGGTCATTCGCCGAATTGAGCGGTTTTTCAACCGCCA